>NZ_JBLUPS010000001.1:0-676886 GCF_048068035.1 Pseudomonas sp. NY11955 | reverse complement strand
CATGACCGATTTGAATGGTGGCGCGCTCTTCAACGCTGAGTTCGGAATAAGACATAGGGACAGCACCGTACCGGAAAGGTCAGGTGTTGCACTCAGTTTTCGCCGCCGCCCCCTTATTATCACTGCGAGGTGAATAGCTTTTCTGCCAATTGATTATGCCAATGCGATTCTCTTCGCCGAAGATTTCGTCCATGAGCATGCCAAGTCTAAATAGTTCCCTATGATCAATACAGATAGCCATAACCCCGCCTGGGGTTAGCATCTCACGCATCATCCAGATTCTGGGTGTCATGAAGCGCAACCATTTGCTGTGCTTGGACCCATCATCTTTAGGAACTACATCGCCGAGATCTGGATCGTTTGGATCCTTGTCCCACTTGTCGTTATAGCGGAAGTCCTCGCCGGTGTTGTACGGCGGGTCTGTTACTACAAGATCAACTTGACCACGATATTTATAGAGCGTGACCATCGCAGAAAGGTTTTCACCGTCCCAGATCTCATTCTCTGACTGGGCGGTTTCCTCTCCAAAGGATACTTTCTTGATAATACGATGCAGCTTCGGCTTGACCTGGCGGATGATCTGCCAGGGAGCAGCCCGCCCGGTGTAACTCATAACGATGCCATTCTTGCCAGCATCGGCAAGCGCCGCATCATGCTCCTGCAGCATACGGACCAAGGCGGCCCTCGGCAGTTGTTCGTAATCCATGCTTGCCCCTTGAATTCGTGCGGCGGCACCGAAAAGCTGAAAATTCTAGTACCGCTCGTGGATGCTTCACCATCCCTAGGGTGGCGAGTGTACTTGTGAACGTATTGATTTGGCTGTTAAACCGTTGAAAAAGACGGATCAACTGAGTTCCAAACGGGCTGCGTACTGGCTGGCAGATGCGAATCCGGCGCACGCCGCTCCCTTCTGGGCTCAAGCCCGCGAAGCGGGCATAAAGAACCCGGCCGAGGCCGGGATCCTTATGGGCTTATGGGCCGGCGTATTGGTCTGCCCAGTCCAAAGCCGGTGCCACGGGAGCTTGCACCTCCTGAGGCCAGGTTTTGGAGCCCACTGCAAATCGCCCGTAACCCATTAAAAGATAGCTGGGCATCCGACGAAAAGAGCACCAAGGCACCATTACCCTTGAGCTACAGCGCCGCTACGGGGCACCAGTTTGATTTCAACGCGGCGATTTTGGGCGCGACCCTCGGCGGTGTCGTTGGGGGCAATGGGCGAGCTGGAGCCTGCACCAAAGGTTTGCAGGCGCGAAGGATCGACGCCATTGCTGCGCAAAGAGAAAAAGGGGACTGATTTATGTGCGCCAGGCAAAGCTTGGTCGCCTGGGAATGACGGCGCAAGCCGTCACGAAATGGCGTAAGAAACCCAGCGGGTATGACCCCCGCCCGGTAAAGGTTAGCCACCGACCGGAAGCGAGTCTTGCGTGGTGACCGGGTAACCGGCGCTGCGAAGCGTAGACAGCAGAAAAGGGGATTTATTTTCCCTACTCTAAAACGGCCGCTGTTGGCCGATTGCTGCCTGTCGTGGACGACCGTTTAACTTCAAAGCCTGACTGGATTGCAAACTGCTGACACGCGTAGATTCTGTTTTCGACTCGTTTAATGCCGTCGATGCCAGGCCATAAACAGAGAGGAAACAACCGCTCGAAAATTCGAGCCATAGACTCTAGAGCCAGTGGGTAGTCGGAGTCATGTTCCTGCAACCATCAAATCCAGATTCTGCACCGCCGCTCCAGCGGCTCCCTTCCCAAGATTGTCAAACACCGCAGCCAACAAAACCTGCCCCGTCTCATCATTTTCACACACCACCAATCGCAAACTATCAGTCCCGTTAAGCGCCTGAGGATCAAGGCACGTCAACCCTTTGGCCTCCTGCATCGACATCACCTGTACATGGTCCGCATCGACGTAGTGCTGCATAAGACACGCATGCAACCGCACCGCATCCACGCCCGGCGCCAACAAGCGAAGTTGCAACGGTATGGTCAGCACGATCCCCTGCCGAAAAGCCCCATAAGCCGGCACAAACATCGGCCGCTCCATCAGACCGCTTTGCTGCTGAATCTCCGGAATATGTTTGTGTGCCAGCCCCAGACCATAAACCTGAAACGCGGGCGCCTGTGATGCGCCCTCTCCCTCATGCTCTTGCACGCCAACGCGCCCTTTTCCGGAATAGCCCGACACAGCATGAATGTTCGTCGGATAGTCCCTGGGCAGCAACCCGGCCTCCAGCAATGGGCGCAGCAGCCCTATCGCCCCCGTGGGATAGCAACCGGGATTGCTGACCCGCCGTGCCGTGGCGATGCGTTGGGCCTGCTGCGAGTTCATCTCCGCGAAACCATAGGTCCAGTCTAGATGGGTGCGGTGCGCCGAACTCGCATCGATCACCCGAACGGCGGGGTTTTCGATGCTCGCTACAGCGTCGCGTGCGGCTTGGTCGGGCAAGCAGAGAATCGCGATGTCGCAGGCGTTGATGATTTCGGCGCGACGTTGCGGATCCTTGCGATGTTCGGGGCTGAGCGTGATAAGCCGCAGATCGGTCCGGTCGCGTAGACGTTGATGGATTTGCAACCCGGTGGTGCCTTGGTCGCCGTCGATGAATATAAGAGGACTTGCCATGGAATGCTCTCGGACATAGGAAATCAGGAGTTCCAATCTTCAGTGAGGGGCTAAGATAGGAAAAGTTGAATTTCTAAACGATGAAATTCAGCTTTTCTGAACAAGGAGTGACTCATGCGCGAAATCAGCCTGGACCGTCTGCGCACGTTGGTGGCCATTGCCGACCTGGGTTCGTTTGCCGAGGCGGCCCGTGTGCTGCACCTCGCGCCACCCACGGTCAGTTTGCATATTGCCGACCTGGAGTCGCGGGTTGGCGGAAAGCTGTTGTCGCGCACACGTGGGCGCATTCAGCCTTCGGCGATTGGAGAAACGCTGGTGGAGCGCGCGCGGCGCCTGTTGGCGGATGCGGAGCAGGCGCTTGAGGACGTGGAGCGTCAGGTGCAGGGCTTGGCCGGGCGTGTGCGGCTGGGTGCCTCCACAGGGGCCATCGCACAGTTGATGCCGCAAGCTTTGGAGACGTTGGGCCAACGCCACCCCGCTATCGATGTGCAGGTCGCGGTGCTCACGTCGCAGGAAACTTTGAAGAAGCTTGCCGAGGGCTCTTTGGAGATCGGTCTGGTCGCGCTGCCACAGACCCCGGTGAAGGAATTGCGGATCGAGCCATGGCGGCGGGACCCGGTCATGGCCTTCTTGCCGGCTCGCTGGGAATGCCCGGATGTTGTGACCCCCGGTTGGCTGGCCGCCCAGCCATTAATTCTGAATGACAAAACTACTCGGCTTTCGCGCTTGACCTCGGAGTGGTTCGCCAGTGATGGACGGCAGCCCACGCCGCGTATTCAACTGAACTACAACGATGCGATCAAAAGCCTAGTGGCGGCCGGTTATGGTGCGACGTTGTTGCCGCATGAAGCCTCCACGCCATTGCCCGATACCAGGATCGTCATGCGGCCATTACAGCCCTTATTGTGGCGTCAACTTGGTATTGCCCACCGTGGTGGGGACGTCGAGCGGCCTACGCAACATGTGCTGGATGTGTTGTGGGGGTTGAGTGCGGGCTAGGGCGATGTTGTCAGAGAAAGGACCGCTTTCGACCCGGTCATACGGTGATTGAGGTCCCAGGCGTCAGCTACCGCACCTGAAGCCGTCGTTCATCGCTCCAAAGCCGGTGCCTGTCTCCGTTCGCCCAGGCCAGGGTGTCGTAGTACTTGTGCAGCAGCTCGGTAATGGCGGCGGTGTCGTCGGTCATGGGGTTTCCTTGGGGTTGGCGGTGAGGACTGCCTGGACGCGTGCTTGCAGCGCGGGCAGCACGTCTTGTTGGAACCAGGGGTTGCGCACCAGCCAGCGATTGTTGCGCGGGCTAGGGTGAGGCAGGGGGAACGCTTGCGGCCAGTGCTCGCGCCAGGCTTCGACCACCCGGGTGAGCGGCGTCTTGCCAGTACCGAGGTGGTAGTCCATGGCGTAGCTGCCCAGCACGATGACCAGCGACAGGCGCTCGAAACGCTGCATGAAGGCTTCGCGCCAGGCGGGGGGCGCACTCCGGGCGTAGCGGCAGGTCACCGCTTTTGCCGGTGCCCGGATAACAGAAGCCCATGGGCAGAATGGCGATGCGGGTAGGGTCGTAGAAGGTGTCGCGGTCCACGCCCAGCCAGGCGCGCAGACGCGCGCCGCTGGCGTCGTCGAAGGGCACGCCTGAGGCATGGACCCGGGCCCCCGGTGCTTGGCCGGCGATGAGGATGGGCGCACTCGGGTGAAACTGGAAGACCGGCTGCACGCCGTGTGGCAGATGCGGTGCGCAGCGCGTGCAGGCGCGGACGTCGGTCAGAAAGGCGTCGAGTGTCGGCATGGCGCGCTTCCGGAAAGGGTGGCTCGCGCAGGACGGAGGTGCCATCCTGCGCGAAGCGTAACCCGGCAGCAAGTCAGTGCTGGGTCAGTGTCGGATAGCCCTGGATGAATACGCGGTCGGTCTTGGCCGCCGGCACATGGCAGCCCATGCAGTCGGCTTCGTAGCTGACGGCGACATTCTTGGCGGGGGCGTCGGCCTTGAACAGCGCCCAGCCCCAGCCGTCGCCCCACAAGGGGTTGCTGGCGAAACGGCCTTTGGCGTCCTAGACCATCACGAACCACACGGCCGCATCGGAACCCCAGACCACAGGGTTGCCAGTGGTCATGGCGCTGGTTTCGAGCTTGCGGATCTCTTTCACCAGCGTGGCGCCGTCCAAGAACTTGCCGGTCTTGCGGTAGTGCTCGGCCGAGGCCTTTTCGGTGTACACATCGTGCAAGCCGCGAGAGGCGGATTTTTCGTCCAACACCGCATATGAGCCCAGGTGGACGAAGTTTGTGCGGAAGTCTGTGGGGCGGCTGATGCCGCCCTGGCTGTCCACATAGGGCGAAAAGTCGCCGGCCGTGACGGCCAGTGGCAGGACGAGGGCGCTGGCGAGCAGAGCGCCGGTGAGTGCGATTTTCATCGTGTTCTCCTTATATGCCTATGGAGATCAGACGGCGACCACGGGGAAATCCACCGTGGTGTCGGCGATGTGGTTGGTGTAGTTGGTGAGCGTGTTCAGCGCGACGTTGGCGATCACTTCCAGTATCAGGCCGTCGTCGAGCCCCGCGCGGCGGTAGTTGGCCATGGCGTCGGCCGACACCACGCCGCGTTGCTCGACCAGCGCGCGGGCAAAGCCGGCGATTGCATCGTCAAGTGCGTTGGCCGCCTGGCCGGTGCGGGCCGCGGCGATGGCCTCTGCCGACAGTCCGGCACCTTTGCCGATCAGGGTGTGTGCGCTCAGGCAATACTGGCAGCGATTGGCTTGACCGGCAGCGAGCGCAACGATCTCGCGCTGGGAGGCATTCAGGCGGCCGGTGCCCAGCGTTTCGGACAAGCCGAGGTAGCCATTGAGCGCCGCCGGCGCGTGGGCCAGCGTGGCGAACAGGTTCGGCACCATGCCAAGCTTGGCTTTGACGGCCTTGAGTGTGGCAGCGGTAGCGGCGTCAGCGGTGTCGATGGTCAGGGGGGCGATTTGGGTCATGTCTATCTCCGTAGTGGGTGAGGTGCAAGAGCACGTGGGCATGATCGCCCTTTGTTTGGTACGATATGGCACGTAAAGTATCAAATACGTAACCTATCGTCTTATATGGAGAGTGGAATGGCGGATCGACTGGCCGGCTTGCTCCGGCACTACTCGCTTTCGGCGCGCGTTTTTCACAGCGGCGCCTTCTGTGGGCAGCATCATTACGCGGCGCCGCATGGCTATATCCATCTGGTGCGGCGCGGCCCGATTACGGTGCGTTCGCCCGTGCATGAAGATCTGCTGGTTACCGAGCCGAGCCTGCTGTTTTATCCGCGCGTGGCGTCGCATCGTTTTGTCGCCGCCCCCGGCGATACCGCTGAGCGGTTGTGTGCGGAGGTCGACCTGGGCGCTTCGACGGGCAATCCGTTGGCCATGGCCTTGCCGTCGATGCTGCTGATTCCGTTGGCGGACTTGCCCGGCCTCGGGCCGACGCTAGAGTTGCTGTTTGCCGAAGCCGAGCGCGACCAGTGCGGTCGGCAGGCCGCCATCGACCGCTTGTGCGAGTTGCTACTGATCCAGTTGCTGCGTTATCTGATGGATGGGCGGCTTGGCGCCACCGGACTGCTGGCGGGCCTGGCCGACCCGAAACTCGCGCGCGCCATAACCGCCATGCACGATGCGCCGCAGACCGCGTGGTCGCTCGAGGCGCTGGCGGCGAAGGCGGGCATGTCACGCGCGCGCTTCGCCGCCGCGTTCAAGGACGCGGTGGGCGTCACGCCGGGCGACTATCTGGCCGACTGGCGGATGAACGTCAGTTGCACCCTGCTCAAGCAGGGGCGGCCGGTGGCGGTGGTGGCCGACCGCGTCGGCTACGGCAGCCCGAACGCTCTGGCGCGCGCCTTCCGCGTGCGCATGGGCTGCGCCCCGCGCGACTGGCTGGCGCAGCAGCGCGGTGACGCGGCGCTCAGCGGTTCGTGAGTTTGAGTTCGATTCGCCGGTTCTTGGCGTAGGCGGCGCCGGTGTTGCGCTCGTCGAGCGGGTGAAATTCGCATCACGCCGGAACAACTGGCGGAACTCCAGGTGGCGATCCGTCAACGGCTGGTCAGTCTGTTCGTGCGGCGCGGCCGGCTGGACAAGGCTGAGTCAGTGGCGCAGGTAGCTGGATGACGCTGTCCCGCCCTGAGCCGACGCTCACAGGCGGGGATTTCCAGTGTCGTCATTGTCGGCTATTGGCCGGCAGCAGCCCGTCGTTGCCTGATGGATCCAACCCCTCCGCTGCTATAGTGCAGTCGGCTTCTGACGTTCAGTGCAGCCGTCTTCTGAAAACGACAACCCCGCCATTTTCCGTATTCATTTGCCTTGATTTAGAATTTGAATACATGCACACTCACAGTATCTAGAAGCAAATGAATACAGAGGGCAGGGAAATGGCAAAGGTCGGGTACATTCGCGTTAGCTCGGTTGACCAGAACACGGAGCGGCAGCTTGACGGTATCGCCCTGGACAAGGTTTTCACCGAGAAGGTGAGCGGTGCTACGACTGACCGCCCCCAACTCCAGGCGATGCTTGAGTACGTGCGGGAGGGGGATACCATCGTTGTTCACAGCATTGACCGCCTAGCCCGCTCCCTGGCCGACCTGCTCAAGCTGGTGGAAGACCTAACCAAGCGTGGTATCCACATCCGCTTCCACAAGGAACAGTTGGAGTTCACCGGTGAGGACAATCCAACCCAGCAACTTATGCTGTCGATGATGGGAGCGGTGGCCCAGTTCGAGCGTGCGATGATTAAGGAACGCCAGCGAGAAGGCATCGCCAAGGCCAAGGAGAAAGGCGTATATAAGGGCCGCACGAAGACCGTGGATGACGAAGCAATACGTGCCGCTGTCAGTGGTGGGCTATCGTTCCGCAAGGCCGCAGAAAGCCTTGGCGTAAGCCTGAGCACCGTACAACGTGCAATGAAAGCCGGCGCCTAACAGGCGCCATACGATGCGTTGCCTACCCACCTTGAGGACGGAACATGGACGACCAGAACGCAGCAATAGCGGACACGTTGGAGTTGCTGCATATGAACCAGATTGCTTTGAGGGCAGCGATTGAAGAAGTCAGTACATGGATACGTCAGCGAGGCTCCGTGCATGTACACGACAGCACAATGACCTGCCTCCAGGCCCTTGATGGCAACGCCGATGCCATCGCCACAGCGATAGAACGCCTTCGCAGCTAACGGCCCCGGCCTACGATATTTGCCGATTCTGGCTGTCGGCAACGAGTTGGCACGGGAATGGCTCTTAGCACCGCTCACCAATTGGCCCGTTTTCACCGATTTCCCCAATCCCCGCCGTGATAGTTTGGCCAGCTTTTTGGATGCCGCTTTCGCCAGAGCAGGGTGCCAGAAAATATTTAGATTTTCCGGCCTTGGGAGAGTTTGCCGCCAAACCATTGCCAGCCGATTCCTTCTTCTTCCTGCTCACGCAACGCGGCTTCTGTTGTGGTTAGTCCCTGCTCGACCTGCCTGCCGTAGATATCGGGGTCAAGTGGTTGGGTAGTGGCATGGCCGTCCTCGTAAAGTACGCTGAACAGCATCTGCTGGACCTCGTCTGTAACCGCCTCGTCCGACTTGTCCAGTACCCAGCATTGGCAGTGACTCGGGTTGTGACGCCTGAACAGAACTTGCAAACCCAGGCGTTTCAGAAGGCTGTTAGCAGCGGCCCTGCCTTCGTAGGTCACAAGGTCGATCTGCCTAAAAAAGTCTTCCCGGCTGATGACGCGGTGTGATGCAAGCTGCTGCCTGAGTTCGTCCCGTTCTGCCGAGCACTGTGCATGGTCCTGCTCAAATTTGTAGAGCACCTTGGCACCTGCAATCGTGGGGAAGGCAGTTTGCGCCTCGATTGCCCCCTCAAGGTTGCCAGCTATGACTGCCAGTTTGCCCTCCACTACCTCCAGGCTTTTACGAATGTCCGCACTTTTTCCGTGCACCAGCGACATGCTGTCCACGTTAGCCAGGATTTCCTTGAATATGGCCTCCGTCTGCTCGATCCGAATACTGCCGCTACGGCAAATGCCTTTCTTCGCTGAGTAACACTGTAGGTACGTGTACCCCTTGGGCGGGCGCCCCTTGTTAATCAGGTGCATCGCATCGCCGCATAGATAGCACTTGGCCAGGCCCTGCCATACGTTGAAGTTCTTCGACTGCTTTGTAGCCCCTGCCGTCTTCCGCTGTTCCCGTGCGGCCTTGGCTTGCAGGAACAAATCCGGGGTGATGATTTCCGGGTAAAAGCCTTCCACTGGATCGCCGTCGTTTTCTCGCACACGGCCTACAAGGTGCGTCGGTTGGTATTCGCCCAGCAACGCCCGGTTATTCAGAATTTTTTCTACCGAGCTTGTGCCCCAAAGGCCACTTTTGTTCCTGGGTTTTTCCTTTGATGACCGTGTGCTACCGAACACGGGCACGTTGTCATGGTTCAGGCGGCGAGAAATCATCGCCTGGCCATATCCCTGGATCGTCATATCGAAAATGCGACGGACTACCTCTACGCGCTCTGGCACCTGCTCGTAAACGCCGTCCGCGAGTTTCAACCAGTACGGGCACGCAGCCCCGAGTGGGGTTTTCTCGCTTCGTGCAAGCTCGCGTTTATTACGCCAGGCTTTCGCCACTCGGTTGCCTTTCTCGCTGGATTCGTTGTGTGCTCGCATCATTACCGCGATGCTGATAATCAATTCCGTGGCAAGGTCGGGTGAGTCATTTGAATAGGTACGTTTATCCGAAAGGGTGACGACTTTGATGCCGGCTCCCAGCAGGTTAAGGAGTTGGCCCAGGGCGATGTTTACTTTATCCCTGGATAAGCGGTCCAGGGACTCGACTAGTAAGACGGAGCCGGATTTGATTACTCCATCGTTTACCAGCGCGAGAAACCGGCCAAATTCCCCTTCGTCACTAACATGCTTGCCTTTGTAGGCCGATCTGCCGGAGTCAAAGAATCGGTACTCCTTGGTATCGGCCAGTTCGAGGCCGTTTTCCGCACAGTACTCAAGGGCCGCCGTTCGTTGCCGCCGGTAGCTATCTCCCTTCGCCTGTTCGGGGCTGCTGAAACGAATGTAACTGTAGGCCTTCGGCTTCATCGGTCTGATCCTGATGCTGTTGGTGTATTCTTACACAACTTAAGTAGGTTGTGCGCCCCGGCGGCGGCTAGCAACAGGGCACGCTTGGCCGCCAACTGCCCCTGCACTTCGCTCAGGTCCGGGTAGGGCCGTTGCTGCAGGATCAGGCCGTTGGCAGCGTACGGCGGCAGCGGCACTTGGCCGTTCAGGTGGGCGACCAGTTCCAGCAGGTGCCCCACCGCGTACACCACCAGGCCGCCGGCCAGGCTGGCTTCCTCGGCATTCTCCCGCGGCACCACCAGCGCCCGGCCCGCCTCACGTGCCGCCAGTGCCGCCGGCAGCACGCCCTGCACTGGGCGCAATTTGCCGGACAATGCCAGTTCTCCAAGGCATTCGACGTCGGCAAGGCTGGCAGTTGGCACCTGGCCGTCGGCAGCCAGGATGCCCAGGGCAATGGCCAGGTCATAACGCCCGCCATCCTTGGGCAGGTCGGCGGGGGCGAGGTTCTGGGTAATGCGCCGCTGCGGGTAGTTCAGCCCGGAGTTGACGATGGCACTGCGCACCCGGTCCTTGCTTTCCTTGACCGTGGTTTCTGGCAGACCGACCAGGGTGAGATGGGGCAAACCATTGGCCAGGTGGGTTTCGACGCTGACCGCAGGTGCCTGCACGCCCACCTGGGCACGACTGTGGACGAGGGCTAGGGACATGGACACTCCGTTGTCGCTGGAAAGGGCCGCTTCCTGCGGCTGGGCAAAGAATAGCCAGCACGGCCACGACGGGCGCAACAAGAGTGCGTCGTGGTTTTTCAGGGCAGTGGTTTTCCCTGTGTTTTCATGCCGCTTGGCAAAAATGGATCCAATAGACTTTGCGCAGTCGCCAGGTATGGCTTAGTGTTGTTGGTCAACTGCCGTTGCCATGGAATGGCACCGTGTTTTCTTTCAAATGGACTTGAGGTATTGCGCCGTGCAAACGCTCACCCGCACGCGCCAGGTAATCCGCGAACTGGTGCAGGCCAGTGCATTCGTTGAACTCAACCGTTTTTTCGACAGCCTCGAGGCACGCTGGCGGCAAGCCCCAGCCGGCGAGTTCCCGGCCTACCTGGCGGCCATCGACGGGGACATGCTGGTCGATGTGGAAAACCAGGGTGGCCGGGCCTTGAGCCAAGTGCTAAAAGCCTGGGTTGATGCCTGCCCCCAGGCATATCACCCACACGTTGTAATGGGCATGCACTGCTTCCACCGGGCCTGCCAGGTGCAGGGTGGTGGCCAAGGCAACGCTGCACGCTTGCTGGCCGTCGAGCAAATGTGTGAAACCGCGACCGCGCACCTGTTGCGTGCAATGGACCGCTCTGCGCAGCCTGTGGCCGCGGTCATTGGCATGCTGCGCATCAGTGCGCAGCTACGCGAGCCTGGTTGGTTGGTCGAGCTGTTTCAGGGGCGCCCTGCGCGCTACAGGCCCAATGCCCATGCCGATGTGGAAGTACAGGAAGGCGCAGCGCCATTGCTGGTGAAGCATGGGGTGCTACCCTTGGCCGAGCTGCCACAGGTACTACCGACTTGTTTGGGCAGGCGCGTCGATCACGAGAATGAAGACCCCCGCTATTACTGGCTGCGCCATGCGCTGGTTGCTCGCCCCGGTTGCTTTGAAGCGATCCAGGCTCTTGCCGTTTATCTGCTGCCCCGTTGGGGTGGCAGTTTCGATGCGCTCGAGCTTTTGGCCAATGGCCCGTTGTGTTCAACCTGGGACGAAAGCTTGCGCAATGCGCTGCGCTGGATGGCCGTCGAGGACAGGCTGGCGCTGCCGCATGCCGATCAGCTTCAGGCCGTTGCCGACTGGCTGCAGGTGTTCGAAAGCTGGTCGCAGCGCCCGACAAGGCTCCGGGAAAGCGCTGTGGTGCTGGCCTGGCGGGGGGCGCTACGCAGCCGTGCCTTGCAAGACCACACCGGCGCCATGCAGGACTTTTGCGCAAGCTTGGCGTGCAATGCCGAGCACGGCGCCATCCGCGCCATGGGCGAGCCTTTTCGTTGCCTGGTCGAGTTGATACTGCGCGATGGCATGGCGGATGAGAAGCACCTGTTGCGCAGCGCCATCGAGCGCCTGTGCGAAGGCCGCTCACATGCGGCTGCCTGTGCATTGCGCGCTGCTGGGCACCGATTCGGGTTGTGGGGGCTGCCACGCTCGGCCGAGCAGGCAAGGGTATGGTCGCAGCGGGCGGTCAAACGCCAGTGCACCGGTCAGGCCCCGGGGTTCGAGGTGCTGGAGGTGGCACGCTTGCTGTGGTCAGCCAACCGGCATGAAGTAGCCTGTTATCTGTATGAGCGTTGCGCGGAATTGAACTTGCCTGGGGCTGCCCTGGGTCTGTATGAGCTGCACAATGGCGGCTTGGCCAACACCCCGGTGCATTACCTGGATGACGAGGCAGCCGAGTACTGGCTGCAGCGTGCGGTGGAGGCGGGGAGCCGGCAGGCCAAGTACAACCTCGCCTGTCTGCGCATGGATGGCGATGAGGACCTGAGCGAGCGCAGTGCCATGTTGGCCGTCAGGCGCCTGCTGGTCGACGCACTGGGTAATGCGCAGACCAACGCCCGTGCGCGCTTGCACCTGGGAATTCTGTTGCGCCAGTTTGGCGAAGCGCAGGAGCGTGCCGAGGCCGTCGCTTACCTGTCGAGCCTGGTCGAGCACCCGGACCCGTGGATTGCCGGGCGTGCCAGCGCCGAACTGGGGCTGGCCTGGATGCAGGGCCGTGGCACCCGTAAGCAGAGCCGCTTTGCCGCCATCGAATGGGCCAACCGGGCGGCCAGATTGCAGCCGGGGGATACGGCCATCGAAGACATCCAGGCCGAGATCCTCAACTCACACAACCGGGTGAAAACGTTGTTTACCCAGTGTGGTGCGGCATTGTTCCGGGGCACCTTGCATGCCAGCGAGCTGCCGCCGAAACAGCTCTGCATGAATTAGATCGGGGCCGCTTTGCGGCCCTTCGCGGGCACGCCCGCTCCCACAGGGTGGCTCAGAAACTGTGGGAGCGGGCGTGCCCGCGAAGGGCTGCAAAGCAGCCCCTTGTCATTCAGGCCTTGGCGCCGAGGATAATGTGCGAGGCCTTGATCAGCGCAGTCGCTTTCACACCTGGTGCCAGGCCCAGCTCCTGCACGGCTTCGCGGGTCACGATGGCATACACCTCGGTGCCACCGGCCAGCTTCAGCACCACTTCGGCGTTCACCGCACCATCGCCAACCCGCACCACTTCGCCTTCCAGGGCATTACGGGCCGACAGCTTGTAGCCGGCAGCATCCGTCAGCAGTACCACCCATGGCGCCTTGACCAGTGCCACGGCGTCTTTACCGACATTGATGTTGAGGTTATGCAGGCTGGCCATGGTGACCACCGCTACCAGCTTTTCACCACCCCCGAGGGTTAGCTCGACTTCGGCATTGACCGCACCGGGCTGAACGTTGGTGACTTTGCCTTCGAAAACATTGCGTGCGCTGACTTTCATGGGGAAACGCTCCGTGTAACAACCCGCGCCCGAGGGATTCAGGCGCGCACATAAACCCAGGCAGTCAGGCCCGAGGCAAGGGTGACGGCGGCGCGCTTGTAGTCGGCAACTTCATAGCGGTCCGCCGCCGCCAGCTCTTCTTCGCTGATCTGGAAGACCATGCCGGCCACGCTGTCGTCGGCCTGGCTGCTGGGGGAAACGATGGGGTGATGGGACTTGCCACTGGCCGCCAGCACGCCCGGGTCGGTGATCTCGACCCAGTCCTGGCGGTAACCCAGCATACGGTCGGCCTGGCCGCTCAGCTCACGGCCGAAGTTGGCCAGTTGCACGGCTTTGTCCTGCAACGTGCCGTAGGAAAACAGCAGTACCGGGTATGCGCTGGAGGGCTGCATTCACTCACCCTGCGGGGTCGGGTTCAGCCGTGCTTCCAGCTCGGCTACTTGTTTTTCCAAGGCCTCCAGGCGTGCACGGGTGCGCGCCAGCACGACCATCTGGCTATCGAATTCGTCGCGGCTGACCAAGTCCAGCTTGCTGAAGGCACCTTGCATCAGCACCTTGAACTGGCTTTCCAGTTCTGCGCGGGGCTGGGCGGCATCGTTGCTGAACAAGCGCGAGGCTTGGTCGCTCAGGGCATCGAGAAGGGCTTTGGGCGCGAGCATGGGCGGTCCACTGAATCTGAGAAATGGTCGGCAGTGTAGCACGGGCCGTTCAGCGTCTCAGGGTTCGCACCCTTGCACATTTTTCGCGCAATGCGCCCTGCCGGCGCGCACCGAAAATGTGCATGTTTTCCATGCTGGCGACTGGCCAATCCCGACCATTTCACATAAGCCACTGTTTTCTGGTGCTTTGCCAGAACTGGCAAGGTTTCTGCAAAGACCTGAACGAGCCATGCACTGATGCAGTTCCTTGTGACCAGGCAGTGCGCACGCGGAGCCGGATGCCGACGACGCGTTACAAAGCCAAGCGCTGCGCTTAGACTTGAGACGGGTTTGTTTTCCTGGGGCAAGTCCACCAAATCGGGAGAGAGTTTCATGAAGCTAGTCACAGCCATCATCAAGCCGTTCAAGCTGGACGACGTGCGCGAGTCGCTGTCGGAAATCGGCGTGCAGGGCATCACCGTCACCGAAGTCAAAGGCTTCGGTCGGCAGAAGGGCCACACCGAGCTGTACCGCGGTGCTGAATATGTGGTCGATTTTTTGCCCAAGGTGAAGATCGATGTCGCCATCGATGACAAGGACCTTGATCGGGTAATCGAAGCCATCACCAAGGCAGCCAACACCGGCAAGATCGGTGACGGCAAGATTTTCGTGGTGAATCTGGAGCAGGCGATCCGTATCCGTACCGGCGAAACCGATACCGACGCGATCTAAGCAGCAAAAAAGCCTCACCAAACCCAACGCCCCAGGAGAAAACAACATGACTCTGCGTAAGATCGCAGGGCTAGGAGCCCTATTGTCCCTCGTAATGCCCGGGCTTGCCCTGGCAGAGGAAGCTGCCCCAGCGCTGAACTCCGGCGACACCGCCTGGATGCTGACCGCGACGGCGCTGGTGCTGTTCATGACCATTCCGGGCCTGGCCCTGTTCTATGGCGGCATGGTGCGTTCCAAGAACGTGCTGTCGGTGATGATGCAGTGCTTTGCAATCACCGGCCTGATGAGCATTCTCTGGGTCGTCTACGGCTACAGCATGGCCTTCGATACCTCCGGTATGGAAAAGGGCGTGCTCAACTTCAACTCCTTCGTGGGCGGTTTCTCCAAGGCCTTCCTCAGCGGCGTCACGCCCGAGAACCTGACCTCGGCCACCGCACTGTTCCCTGAAGCGGTATTCATCACCTTCCAGATGACCTTCGCCATCATCACTCCGGCGCTGATCGTCGGTGCCTTCGCCGAGCGCATGAAGTTCTCCGCGATGCTGGTGTTCATGGGTATCTGGTTCACCCTGGTGTATGCGCCGATCGCGCACATGGTGTGGAGCGGCGACGGCGCACTGATGTGGGATTGGGGCGTACTGGACTTCGCTGGCGGCACCGTGGTGCACATCAACGCCGGTATCGCAGGCCTGGTCTGCTGCCTGGTGCTGGGCAAGCGCAAAGGCTACCCGACCACTCCGATGGCTCCGCATAACCTGGGCTACACCCTGATGGGCGCCGCCATGCTGTGGATCGGCTGGTTCGGCTTCAACGCAGGCTCCGCCGCCGCGGCCAACGGCACCGCTGGCATGGCCATGCTGGTCACCCAGATCGCCACCGCCGCCGCGGCGCTGGGCTGGATGTTCGCCGAGTGGATTGGTCACGGTAAACCCAGTGCCTTGGGCATCGCCTCGGGTGTGGTCGCCGGCTTGGTTGCCATCACCCCGGCCGCAGGCACCGTGGGCCCCATGGGCGCCCTGGTGATCGGCCTGGCTTCGGGTGTGATCTGCTACTTCTGCGCCACCACCCTCAAGCGCAAACTGGGCTATGACGACTCGCTGGATGCCTTCGGTGTGCACGGCGTTGGCGGCATCATCGGTGCCATCCTCACCGGCGTGTTCGCAGCCCCTGCACTGGGTGGCTTCGGCACCGTCACCGATATCGGCATGCAGGTCTGGATCCAGGCCAAGGGCGTGATCTTCACCGTGGTCTACACCGCCATCGTCACCTACGTGATCCTCAAGGTGCTGGATGTGGTGATGGGCCTGCGGGTCAACGAAGAAGAAGAGTCGGTCGGCCTTGACCTGGCTCAGCACAACGAGCGCGGCTACAACCTGTAACTGCGACGCGGTAAAAACTTGCCCGGCTTGCCGGGCATTTTTTTGTCAGATTTTCAGCATTTCTCGCACAGCAAACGGTTTATCCGACACGTTCGCGACGTAGGTAAAAAACTTACAAGTCTTAGGGCGTTTATGGTGCTTTGCTTTTTCCACGGGCGCGCTAGAATGCGCGCCGAAGGGTGTTTGACGAGCAGTCCACACACTTCGCCAGCCTTTGCTAGGCTTGCCAATAGCGTGTGGCCAGCAGGGGTTAATGGATTTGTCAGGTCCTGCCAGGAGCAGGGCCTGCTGGGTGCCGCCTCCCATCAGGAGTGCCGACCCAAGGGCAGTGGCCTAACCCACGGCCAGTTGAATTTTCACTGGTGGCTGCCGGTCTACGGCTGCACTGGTCTATAACTAACCTGCTTTTCGCAAGTCATGAGGTAGAACATGAGCGACGACGATCTGGAAAATGATGACCTCGAAGTAGGTGACGAAGACGAGGGTGATGAAGGCCTCGAAGCGGCGGCTGATGACGGCGTGGAAGACGCTGGCGATGACGACAGCAGCCCGGCACCCGTTGCCAAGGGCAAATCCAAGGCGGCCGTCTCGGTAGACGAGATGCCGAGCATGGAAGCCAAGCAGAAAGAGCGTGATGCCCTGGCCAAGGCGATGGAAGAATTCCTTTCGCGCGGTGGCAAGGTGCAGGAAGTCGAGGCCAACGTGGTCGCCGACCCGCCCAAGAAGCCGGACAACAAGTACGGCAGCCGCCCTATCTGAGTGGCTGATCGCAAAAAAGCCCGCCGTCGCTGCGGGCTTTTTTGTGGGTGTTCGGTGGGAGATTTTTAGTGCCTGTGGGATCGAGCGCCGCCCGCGCGGCGCATCGCGAGCGAAGCTCGCTCCTACATTTGTTTCGGGCCAGTATCGTCTGTGACAGGCGCGCGCGACCGCCTTGTTTGTACGACGCAATATCGAGCCATGCGCCAAGGCGTTCGCGCGCAAATCCCACAGGCATAATTGGCCCGAAACAAATGTAGGAGCGAGCTTCGCTCGCGATGCGCCGCGCGGGCGGCGCTCGATGTATGCACCACCGCAAATTCCGAGGCGACCCCAGTCAGCGCCAGCGCGCGAGCACGTCGGGCAACTGCGACAGGCGCTGGATCTCGGCATCCGGTGCCTGCTCACCCGCCCATGCCTTGCCCTGAGGGTTGAACCACACCGCCCGTAGCCCGGCGCGCTGGGCGCCGGCGATGTCATCGCCGGGGTGATCGCCAATGTGCACCGCCGCGCTGGCATTCACCTCTGCGCGCCGCAGGGCTTCCAGGAACGGCGCCGGGTCCGGCTTGCCGATGCCGAGGTCTTCTGCGCACAGGGCAAAGCGGAAGTAGTCCGCCAGCCCCAGCCGGCTCACATCGGCATTGCCGTTGGTGACCACGCCCAAGGTGTAGTGATGGCGCAGAATCTCCAGCACCGGCTGCACTTCGGGGAAGATCTCTACCTGATGGCGAGCATGCAGGAACACTTCGAAACCTTCATTGGCCAGCTCCTGCGCATGTTTCTCGCTGTAGCCGGCCTCTTCCAAAGCATGGAACAACACGCGGCGACGCAGGGCGCTTATGCGGTGCTTGAGGCCAGGCTCTGCCTGCACCAAGCGCTCGCGGATGGCGAACAGGTGCTCCACCGGCACGCCGCCGAGGATCGGGGCGTTGGCCTCTAGCCAGTCGCGCAGCACGACCTCCGCGCTGGCAATCACCGGCGCGGTGTCCCACAGGGTGTCGTCGAGGTCGAAGGTGATCAGCTTGATGCTCATGAGTCTTTGCCTTTGCTGCGTTTGGCCCGAGGGTGGGCGCTGTCGTACACCGCGGCCAGGTGCTGGAAGTCCAGGTGGGTGTAGATCTGCGTGGTGCTGATATCGGCATGGCCGAGCAGCTCTTGCACTGCGCGCAGGTCCTGGGACGATTCCAGCACATGGCTGGCGAAGGAATGGCGAAGCATGTGCGGGTGCAGGTGCTGGCCCAGCTCGCGCTCGCCAGCGGCCTTCACCCGCAGGCGAACGGCCTGGGGGCTGATACGGTTGCCCTGGCGGGTAATGAACACCGCGCGGTCGCGTGGGTTACCGATGCCGCGCAGGCGGTACCAGGCTTGCAGTGCCTCGCGGGCCTTGCGACCAACAGGCAGCACGCGGGCTTTCCCACCCTTGCCCAGTACCTGCACCAGGCCGGCGGCGAGGTCGAGGTGATCGAGGTCGAGGTTGGTCAGCTCGGACAGGCGCAGGCCGGACGAGTAAAACAGCTCGAGAATCGCCTGGTCACGTCGGGCGATGAAGTCGTCGTCGACGCCGCCATCGAGCAGCTGCAGGGCGCGGTCGGTGTCCAGTACCTTGGGCAGCCGGCGTTCACCCTTGGGTGCGCTCAAGCCTGTAGCCGGATCGTGCTGGCACAGGCCCTCGCGGTTGAGGTAGCGGTACAGACCGCGCACGGCCGACAGTAGCCGCGCCAGGCTGCGCGACGACTGGCCATGGTGGTGCAGGCGGGCGATCAGCTGACGCAGTTGCTGGATCTGCAGCGCCGGCCAGTCGGCAATGCCGTGTTCCTTGCAGTAGGCCATGACCTTGTCCAGGTCGCGACGGTAGCCCAGCAAGGTGTGCTCCGACACCTGGCGCTCGTTGCGCAGGTGTGCGCAATAAGCCTCCAGCTGGCGTTCCATCAGCGCACCGGGCGCAGGGTCTGGGTGACGCGTGGCACCACGCGGCCGAGCACTTCGGCAATATAGCCGAGGAACAGGGTGCCGACGCTGCTCTTGTAGTGTTGCGGGTCGCGGCTGCCGATGGCCAGCACCCCGTGCAGCCCCTGATACTCCAAAGCGGCGACGGCGCTGGAACCTACTTCCCGGCGTTGTTCTTCGCCGAACAGGAAGGCCAGCTCGTGCTCGCGCAGGTTACCGCTGACCGTCTTGCCGCCGCCCAGCAAGGCACCGATGGCTTGCTGGGCCTCGGCGTTGCTGACCCAGCGCCCGACTGGCGCGACGTTGTCACCGAACAGGATCAGGCTGACGAAGGGCACCTGGAATTCCTGGCGCAGGCTGTCTTCGACCGCCATGACCACTTCTTCCAGGCAGGCGGCATCGAGCAGGTCGAGGATCAGCCGGCGGGTCTTGTCGAACAGCCGATCGTTGTCGCGGGCCACGTCCATCAGTTGCGACAGGCGGTGGCGCATCTCGATGTTGCGGTCACGCAGCAGCTTGAGCTGGCGTTCCACCAGCGACACGCTGTCACCCCGCTGGTGCGGGATGTGCTGTTCGATCAGCAGCTCGTCGTGCTCGGCGAAGAAGGTGGGGTGGGCGCGCAGGTAGGCGACCACCGCTTCGGCGTCGAGCTCGGCGGACTGCTTGGGTACAACCTTGGGCTGATCGGTCATGGCGGTTACTCGCTTAGAGACGAACCTGTCCTTCGTAGACGCGTACGGCCGGGCCGGTCATCAGTACGGGCTGGCCGGGGCCGGCCCATTCGATGTGCAGGCGGCCACCAGGCAGGTCGAGGGATACCGGGGAGTCCATCCAGCCTTGGCTGATCGCCGCCACGGCCGCGGCGCAGGCACCGGTGCCGCAGGCCTGGGTTTCACCCGCACCGCGCTCCCATACCCGCAGGTTGGCGCGGTGGCGGTCGATGACCTGGATGAAGCCGGCATTCACCCGCTGTGGGAAGCGTGGGTGGTTTTCGATCTTCGGGCCCAGCTCATGCACGGGGGCGGTACGCACGTCGTCGACACGCAGCACGGCGTGCGGGTTACCCATGGACACGGCGGCAATCGAATGCAGTTGGCCGTCAACGTCCAGTGGGTAGTTCAGCGCTTGTGCCTCGGCGACGAAGGGGATTTCGGCAGGGATGAAGCGCGGAGGCCCCATGTCGACACTCACCTGGCCGTCGTTCTGCACGTCCAGCACGATGATGCCGCTCTTGGTTTCCACACGAATGCGCTTTTTCGCGGTCAGGCGTTTGTCCAGCACGAAGCGGGCGAAGCAACGCGCACCATTGCCGCACTGCTCGACCTCGGAGCCGTCGGCATTGAAGATGCGGTAGCGGAAGTCCACTTCCGGGTTGTTTGGCGCCTCGACGATCAGCAACTGGTCGAAGCCGATGCCGGTGTGGCGATCACCCCATTGCTTGGCGTGCTTGGGCTGGATGTGCGCGTGCTGGCTGACCAGGTCGAGGACCATGAAGTCGTTGCCCAGCCCATGCATCTTGGTAAAACGCAGCAGCATGGGCTTACTCCGGCAGCAGGCTTTCGCCAGCGTACAGTTCGGCGACGGTCTCGCGGCGGCGTACTTCGAACGCCTGGTCGCCGTCGACCAGGATTTCAGCGCAACGGCCACGGGTGTTGTAGTTGGAGCTCATGACAAAACCATAGGCGCCCGCGGACGCTACGGCCAGCAGGTCACCTTCGGCCAGGTTCAGCACGCGGTCTTTGCCGAGGAAGTCGCCAGTCTCGCAGATTGGGCCGACCAGGTCATAGGCACGGCCTTCGCCTGCACGGGGCTTGACCGCGCTGACACCCATCCAGGCCTGGTACAGGGCTGGGCGGATCAGGTCGTTCATCGCCGCATCGATGATGGCGAAGTCCTTGTGTTCGGTGTGCTTGAGGTATTCCACGCGGGTCAGCAGCACGCCGGCGTTGGCCACGATGTAGCGGCCCGGCTCGAACACCAGGGCCAGGTCGCGCTCGCCCACGCGCTCGCGAATGGCTTTGATGTAGTCGGCCACCAGCGGTGGCTGTTCATCGCGGTAGCGAACGCCAACACCGCCGCCCAGGTCCAGATGGCGCAGGTGGATGCCGCATTCGGCCAGGCGATCGACCAGTACCAGCAGGCGGTCGAGGGCGTCGAGGAACGGCTCCACGGTAGTCAGCTGCGAGCCGATATGGCAGTCGACACCGACCACTTCCAGGTTTGGCAGCTGCGCGGCACGCACGTAGATGGCCTCGGCGTCGGCGATGGCGATGCCGAACTTGTTTTCCTTGAGGCCCGTGGAGATGTACGGGTGGGTACCGGCATCGACGTCGGGGTTGACCCGCAGCGACACCGGGGCAACCTTGCCCATCTCGGCGGCGACTACCTGCAGCCGCTCCAGTTCGTCGGTGGATTCGACGTTGAAGCAGTGCACGCCAACTTCCAGGGCGCGGCGCATGTCTTCACGGGTTTTGCCGACGCCGGAGAAGACCACGCGATCGGCGCGCCCACCGGCGGCCAGCACACGCTCCAGCTCACCGCCAGAGACAATGTCGAAGCCTGCGCCCAGGCGCGCCAGCACGTTCAGCACGCCCAGGTTGGAGTTGGCCTTGACCGCGAAGCACACCAGGTGCTCGGTGCCTTGCAGGGCATCGGCGTAGCTGCGGTACTGGGCCTCGATGTGGGCGCGCGAATACACGTAGGTGGGGGTGCCGAAGCGCTCGGCGATGGCCGACAGGGCCACGCCTTCCGCGAACAGCTCACCGTCGCGGTAGTTGAAAGCGTTCATCTGGTTTCCTTACTGCGCTGGCGACTGCTCGGGCTCGGACTGCAGCTCGGGCTGCTCTTGCACCGGGGCTGGCTTGGCTTTTGGCTGGTGCTGGTGCGACTTGTGCGCTTTGCCGTTATCGCCGTCTTCAGGCAGATACAGCGGGCCTTTCTGGCCGCAGGCCGAAACGAGGCAGGCAACAGCGACCAGCGCCGCGAAGGAGGAAATCAGGCGCTTCATGGGTGAAATCCTTAGAAAATGCAGTATTGCGCCCGAGTATACCGAGCGACCGGCGGCTTGCCTATGCAAGGGCCGGTCCGCCGGGCGGGCTATTCTTACCGCCTTCAGTGGCTAATCTTTGCATTCGGCGGCAAGCGCCCGTATCTTGCCCGGCTTGCCTGTAACGCAGCCAATTTCGAGGTTCCTGCAATGAGTTTGAGTGAAGCGCGTTTCCATGACCTGGTCGACGCGACCCAACAGGCCCTGGAAGACCTGTTCGACGAGAGCGGCCTGGACCTGGACATGGAGAACTCCGCCGGCGTCCTCACCGTCAAGTTCGAGGGCGGCGCCCAGCTGATCTTCAGCCGCCAGGAGCCGCTGCGCCAGTTGTGGCTGGCCGACCGTTCCGGTGGTTTCCACTTCGATTACGACGAAGACAGCGGCAAGTGGGTATGCGAGAAGAGCGAAGAGCTGCTGGGCGAAATGCTTGAGCGCATCGTCTGGGAGCGGGCCGGCGAGAAGCTGGACTTCGACGAAATCTGACATGAGTAGCGCCCAGGCCCGGCCGCCCAAGCCTCTTTACAGCAACGTCAGCCCCGCAGTGCCATCACCGTGCATCAGCGTATGCCGGCTGGACGAACAGCGGGTGTGCACGGGTTGCCATCGGCATGTCGAGCACATCCGCGAATGGCGCTCGGCCGACGACGATCGGCGCCGGCAGATCTGCCGCGAGGCCCAGGCCTTGCGCGAGCAGGCGAAGGCACACTGACAGCAGGGGCTTGAGTATTTGCCCGGCTGTGGTAGTGTCAGGTTCTGCGTCGGTGACGCCAAAGCCTTCTCAAACCCCGCCCTTGGGCGGGGTTTTGCTTTATTTGCACATTGAAAACTGCCTGTTCAAAGGAGTCTGACTGGATCATGAGCACCAAGCCTTCCCTCATCCTCACCCGATTGGACGTACAACGTCTGGAGCGTCTGATCGACAGCCTCGACGAGAGTACGCCGGGTGTGCTCGCCCTGCAGGACGAGCTGGACCGCGCCGAGCAGGTGGTCGGTCACGAGGAAGTGCCGGCGGGCGTGGTGACCATGAACTCGCGCGTGCATTGCCGTGAGGAAGCCAGCGGCAAGGATTACCACCTGACCTTGGTGTACCCGAAGGATGCCGGGCCGGAAGGCAAGGTCTCGATCCTGGCGCCGATCGGCTGTGCTTTGCTGGGGCTGTCGGTGGGCGAACAGATCGACTGGCCGGCGCCGGGGGGCAAAACCCTCAAGTTGAAATTGCTGGAAGTGGAATACCAGCCGGAAGCAGCGGGCGATTTCGACCTGTAAGGGCCTGGGGGCCGCTTTGCGGCCCATTCGCAGCACAAGGCTGCTCCTACCATCCCTGCGCCGAAACCTGCTCCAACCCCTCATTCAACGCCTGCTCCAGCACCCGCTTGTAGTTCAGGTAGATCTGCGTCGCCCCCAGTCGGTCATCCAGCAATTCAGACAAATCCAGGTCGGTGATGTAGCACCGGTACCGCCTGGCACCCTGGCGCTGTCCGATGATCTGCCGGGCCACCACCGCATACAACTGGTCACCATGCTCCAGCTCGGAAAACTCTTGCTGGTCGCAGTACAGCGTCACATGCGCCGCCCCCCCCACACCGGCCTGGATGATGGCCTGCACCTCATAGTAGGGCTGGTCACTGCCCTCGACCGGGGCCAGGCACGGCTCGATGCTGCGCGCCTTGCCAGGGCCGGCAGGCAACAGCTGTGCGTAGTGGATGTTCAGTGAGGCCGCGCGCTGGTTATCCAGCGGTAGCCGGGCATCGCGGCGCATCACCACGGAACGCAAAAAACGCTGGAGCGGCAACAGCAGGTGGGCTTCGTCGTGCAGGGGCAGGCGTTGCTGCCACAGGGCGTTGCATTCATCCAGCACATACAGCTCGGCCCAGCCGCCTTGCAGGCGGTAGAACACCTGGATGCAGGCCGGCCGGCCTTGCTCAAGCACCAGGCGCAGGTCGTGGTCTTGCAGCGCATTGGCGTCCAGGTACAGCGGGCTGTAGACGCCGCGTTCTTCGCCCAGGTAGCTCAGCAGCGCCTCATGCTCGGCCAGCGTAGTCAGGCTGACATGCTCGGGTAGCAGCTCCAGCACATGGGTGTGCTGGGCCACCTGCAGCAGGTAGCGATGGTGCAGGCCCTGGTTCAGCAGCAACTGCACGGTGTCGAATATCTCTTCCACACGCTGGCCGATGGCCTGGGCGCGGCTCTGGCAGAAGCAGCGTACCCGCACCCGTGGCCGGTGGCCGCGCAGCGCCGGGCTGTTGAGGAAGTCGCGCAGGCAGCGCACCAGCGCGTGTTCGCCGTCATAGCGTTGGACCAGCACTTCGTTCCAGCTATTGATAGTGACCTGGTCCAGGGTGAGCACCAGGTTTTCGCGCACGCCGGCGTAGCTCAACGAGTCGGTGCGCTCTGTGGTCATCAGGATGTTCAGGTCGCGGTGGTGGCGCAGCGGGTCGATGGCGACGTTGACCAACAACAGCACCTCGTCGGCAACGCTGGGCTGCAGCAGGCGCACTTCACTGACGGTCGGCAAAGGCAGGGGGATGCTTTGCTGCAGGCAGCCCAGCAGGTTGAACAGCTCGTATTCGTTGAGGTCGCTGGTGCCCGGGTGCAGCGCCAGGCGGGTGCTGCTGTCGATCACCCCGTTGCGATGGGCCCAGGCCAGCAGTTCCAGCAGCTCGCGGCAGCGCTTGATCGGGCTGAAGTGCTCCACCTCGTGGGTGCTCAGGTTGCCGCTGTACAGCTCCCAGTGGTGGCTGCCCGGCTCCCTGCGGTTAGGCGCCTGAACCAGGGTCAGGGTGCTTTCGGCGAGGTCGGGGGCGATGCCGGGGTTGATCACTTCGACCTTGCCTGCGCGTCGCTCGAAGGCCGCGTACAGGCGTCGGCCCAGCACGTTGAGGTCGCGCTGGTCGGCGCGGCTGTTGGCGTTCTGGGTCAGCGCAAACTGGCTGAGGAAGCGGTAGCTGTGGTTCAGCTCGGCCACCAGCTCGCGACGCTCCACGGCCACCTGCTGCACTTTCCATTGCCGGCGGCTGTCCAGCAGGGCCAGGTGGTGCTGGTCCCAGCCCCACTCGTCGGCCAGGCGCCGCAGCAACCGGCGTTGCCAGCCATCGCTGCGGCTCTGGTCGCTGAGCTTCTTGTTCACCTTGAGGTACAGGCTGCGCCGTACCAGTTCCAGGCGCGCGTGTTCGCCACGTTGCAGCAGGTAGCGTTCGATGCGCCGGTAAACCATCACGTAGGGGTCTAGTGCGTCGAGGTCGAGCTGGTTGGCAAACACGGCCTGCTTGTAGTCCAGGCTCAGGCAGTGCACGGCGGGGTGCTCGCTGGCGTAGGCTTCGGTCAGCAGCAGCTTGAGCAGCGACTTGTAGGGCGAGTCTATGCCTTTGAACAGTTGCCACAGGCCAGCGCCGATGAACTCGCCGGGCGGAATGTGCGCCAGGTTGCCGAGGTCGAGGGCGTCATGGCTGCGGATGAAACGCTTGGACAGCAGGGTTTGGGTGTAGCTGTGGTAGTTGTGTTCCTGGTACACCGGCACCAGCCACCATAGCGGTGTGCGCCCGGCCAGCCACAGGGTGGTGCGGTAGAACTCGTCAAGCAGCAGGTAGTGCTGGGTGGTGCCGCAGTCGTCGGAGCCGAGCTGGCCATCGCGCTGGCCCTGGGCGAAACCCTGCGTGTCGATCAGGAAGAAGTGTGCTTCGGCACCCAGGCTTGCCGCCCAGGCCTCCAGCAGTTGGCACTTGCGCCGCAGTTCATTCAGCCGTTGTTCGGGCAAGCCGGGTGCGTGGCACACCCACAGGTCCATGTCGCTGTGCTCGGCCTGGGCCAGCGAGCCCAGGCTGCCCATCAGGAACAGGCCGTGGATCGGGCGTGGTGGGTTGCCATGCGCGGCCTTGTAGGTGAACGAACGTGCCAGGCGCTGGGCCTCTGCCACCAGCTCGGCGCCCGGCTCGTAGCCCGATACGCCGGCAGGCGTGCTGCCCGAGACGTAGCCCGGCAACAGCGGATGGTTTACGTGGAACAGCAGCGGCAGCAGCGTCAGTACCTGTTGCTGGCGTGTCGACAGGCCTTCCATTGCCCGTTGCAGCCGACCCTGGTTAAGCCTCAGGAAGCGCGCACGCAATGTCGCCAGGACCTTGCGGTCGATGCCTTCGTCCAGGTCAGGGCGGATTTCGTGAGGGTGGTTCATTGCGCGCTCGGGCAGGCCAGTGAAGCTGTGGCGAGTTTAGCCTGAGTGGCGTGGTCGGATAAGCGGTAATTGTAATTTTGGCGCCATTTTTCCAGCGCTCGCGCGCTCCAGCTTTTGCTGCGCTTCAGGCATGATGGGCGCATTGAATTCATGTCGAGTGTTTCCGATGCGTGTATGGATCGATGCCGATGCCTGCCCCAAAGCGGCCAAGGATCTGATCGTCAAGTTCGCCCTCAAGCGCAAGTTCGAGGTGGTGATGGTGGCGGGGCAGGCTGTGGCCAAGCCGGCGTTCGCGATCGTGCGCCTGATCGTGGTGCCCAGCGGCATGGATGCAGCCGACGATTACCTGGTCGAGCACGCCGTGCCTGGCGAGCTGGTGATCTGCAGTGACGTACCGCTGGCCGACCGCCTGGTGAAAAAGGGCGTGGCGGCACTGGACCCGCGTGGGCGAGAGTTCGACGAACGCAACATGGGCGACCGCCTGGCGGCGCGCAATTTGTTCACCGAGCTGCGCGAGCAGGGCCAAGTGGGGGGAGGGCAGGCGCCTTACGGTGAGCGTGAGAAGCAGGCGTTTGCCAATGCCCTGGACCGGATAATTGCCCGGCTGTCCAAGCCCTGAGCACTGACGCGGTACCTGTAGGAGCAGCCTTGCGCTGCGAAGGGGCCAGTGAAATCAACGCTGATTCGATTGCCGCGCCGGCCCTTTCGCAGCACAAGGCTGCTCCTACAGGCTTACTCGTGCGTCAGTTCCAGCACCCGGTCTACCAGCTTGTAGATGCCGCCAGCCGCTTCGCTGATCGACTTGGCTTCCATGTAAGCCGGCGTAGTCACCAGCTTGCGCTGGGTGTCTTCGACAATATCGTGCACATCGCATTCTTCATGGGTGCCACCCATCTTCACGACAGCCGCCGCAGTGCCGGCGTCGCTACCGATGGTGCAGACCACGCCTGGCCCGTAGATCTTCGCGGCCAGTGCCGGCGAAATGCAGATCAGGCCCACCGGCTTGCAGGCGTCGGCAAAGGCTTCGGCCAGGGCAAGCACGTCCGGGTTGACGCTGCAGTTGGCGCCTTCGACGGCGAAGTTGGACAGGTTTTTCGCTGCCCCGAAACCGCCGGGCACAATCAGCGCATCGAAGTCCTCGGCCTTGGCCTCACGGATGTCCTTGACCTCGCCACGGGCAATGCGCGCCGATTCCACCAGCACATTGCGCGACTCGGGCATTTCCTCGCCGGTCAGGTGGTTGATGACATGCATCTGTGCAATGTTCGGCGCGAAGCACTGCACCTGCGCACCACGCTGGTCGAGGCGCAGCAGGGTGATCACGCTTTCGTGGATTTCGGCGCCGTCATACACGCCACAGCCGGAAAGAATCACCGCTACTTTTTTTGTCATGCTGTTTACTCCAATGCCGAGGCGCTAAATGTCCTCTAGTTTGGCAGATGTCGCCATAGGGATTCCCGCGGGTGCGGCCTAATCTTGGTAGATAACGCCTGAGGTCGTGCCCATGGACCTGATACTGCTGGCCGTGCCGTTCTTTTTCGTGCTGATTGCCGTCGAGCTGGTCGCCGACCGCGTGCGTGGCCAGCGCAATTTCACCCTGGCCGACTCGATCAACAGCCTGAGCACCGGTGCGCTGTCGACCAGTACCGGGCTGCTGACCAAAGGCATAGGGCTGGTCACCTATACCCTGGCCTTCGAACACCTGGCGCTGATGCGCCTGCCGGCAGAGGCAGGGTGGGTATGGTTGCTGGCCTTTGTCCTGTACGACTTCTGTTACTACTGGCTGCACCGTCTGGGGCATGAGCGCAACGTGCTGTGGGCGGCACATTCGGTGCATCACCAGAGCGAGGAATACAACCTCACCACGGCGCTGCGCCAGACCAGCAGCGGGTTCATCTTCTCGTGGCTGTTCTACCTGCCTCTGGCACTGCTGGGCGTGCCGCCGCTGGTGTTCATCACCGTGGCATCGCTCAACCTGTTGTACCAGTTCTGGGTGCATACCCGGCACATTCCCAAGCTGGGCTGGCTCGAGTGGGTGTTGATCACGCCATCCAACCATCGCGTCCACCATGCGCAAAATCCTGCTTACTTGGATCGCAATTATGGCGGTGTGTTCATTCTCTGGGACCGTCTGTTCGGCACCTTCAAAGAGGAAGACCCGGCCGAACCGGTGGTGTTCGGGGTAACCACGCCGCTGGCCAGTTGGAACCCGCTGTGGGCCAACCTGCAGTTCTACGCCCAGCTCTGGCAGGACGCCCGGCGAACCGCCAGCCTGTGGGACAAGCTGCGCATCTGGTTCATGCCCACCGGCTGGCGCCCGGCCGATGTGGCCGCACGCTACCCGCAGGCCAAGCAGGACTTGCTGCTGTTTCGCAAGTTCGAGATCGCCCTGGGCCGTGCGCAACAAGTCTATGTGGCGGCACAGTTCGTGGTTTACATCGCCTTGGGCAGCTATTTGATGGACGTGGCTGAACGCGTGCCGGCCGCCGCGTTGCTGCTCGGCTGGTCGCTGATGGCGTTTGGCTTGTTCGTACTGGGGGCGTTGCTGGAGAACCGGCGCTGGGCTGTGCGCCTGGAGCTGGCGCGGCTGTTGCTGAATGCGCCGGCATTGTACCTGGCCGGCGCCCTGGGCTTAGCGGTGGTCGCGCCGCTGGCCTGGTTCCTGCTCGTGGCTTACAGCCTGTTCAGCCTCTGGGGCCTGGGCCTGGCCCGCCGCTTTGCGCTCCGCGCGCAGGGTACGGAAGCGCCGGCGCAGCCACAGCAGGCCGCCCAGCGCCAACAGGCCGCCGAGCACCCATAGCTCGTAACGCTTCACGTTGCCCAACAGGCCTTCGAGGATGGCACCGAAGTGGTACGCGGCCGCGCCCAATGCGATTGCCCAGATGGCCGCGCCAATGCCATTGAGCAGCAGGTAGCGGCGGGGTGGGTAGCCCGACAGGCCAATGGCCACCGGCATGACCGTGCGCAGGCCATAGACGAAGCGGAAGCTCAGCACCCAGATATCAGGATGGCGGCGGATGTGGTCCAGCGCCCGGTCACCCATTGCCTGCCAGCGCGGCTTGCGTGCCAGGATCCTGCGCCCATGGCGACGGCCCATGAAGTACCACAGCTGATCGCCTGCGTAGCTGCCGAAGAAGGCCACCAGGCACACCAGCTTGATGTCCATGTAACCACGGAACGCAAGAAACCCCGCAAGCACCAGGATGGTCTCGCCTTCAAAGAAGGTGCCTAGAAAAAGGGCAAAGTAGCCGAAATCCTGCAGGAATTGTTGAAGCATTTTCTGAGGTGCTGGCGAAATGAACGCGAAGCCTACCCCTTCGCGCGCGTTCGTGAAAGTGTCCAAATGTGTCTCGACGTGAACAATGCCTACGCAGACAATGCCAGAGGCCACGCGCCATGGCTTGCCCTGGCGTGTAACACAGGCGTCATAATGGGCGCTTATCTTGCCGCTCAATTGATGATAGGGCGTTAACGTCCTCAGGAACGCCAGATGAATAATGAAGTGCTCACCCCTGTCGCAATCAAGGATGCCCAGGAGCTCCCAGAAGAGATGGTGCAGACCCCGCCAGACCTGCCGCCCGAACCCGTCGTGGAACAGGTGGCCGAGCCTGTGGCGCCGGCCCCCGCGCCTGCTCCGGCAATCACCGTCCCTGGCCTGGACGACAGCAGCCTGTACATTCATCGCGAACTCTCGCAGTTGCAGTTCAACATCCGTGTGCTGGAACAGGCACTGGACGAGAACTACCCGTTGCTTGAACGCCTCAAGTTCCTGCTGATCTTCTCCAGCAACCTCGACGAGTTCTTCGAAATCCGCGTCGCCGGGTTGAAGAAGCAGATCAATTTTGCTCGTGAACAGGCCGGTGCCGATGGCCTGCAGCCGCACCAGGCGCTGGCGCGCATCAGCGAACTGGTGCACATCGAGGTGGAGCGCCAGTACGCGATCCTCAACGACGTGCTGTTGCCGGAGCTGGAAAAGCACCAGATCCGCTTCATCCGCCGCCGTTACTGGACGCCCAAGCTCAAGACCTGGGTTCGCCGCTATTTCCGCGACGAAATCGCCCCGATCATCACCCCGATCGGGCTCGACCCGACCCACCCGTTCCCGCTGCTGGTGAACAAGAGCCTCAACTTCATCGTCGAGCTCGAAGGTGTCGACGCCTTCGGCCGCGACTCGGGCCTGGCGATCATCCCGGCCCCACGCCTGTTGCCGCGGGTTATCCGTGTGCCTGAAGAGGTGGGCGGCCCGGGCGCCAACTACGTGTTCCTGTCGTCGATGATCCACGCGCACGCCGACGACCTGTTCCAGGGCATGAAGGTGAAGGGCTGCTACCAGTTCCGCCTGACCCGAAACGCCGACCTGGCGCTGGACTCCGAAGAAGTCGACGACCTGGCCCGCGCCCTGCGCGGCGAGCTGTTCTCGCGCCGTTACGGCGATGCCGTGCGCCTGGAGGTGGCCGACACCTGCCCGAAACACCTGTCGGACTACCTGCTCAAGCAGTTCAGCCTCAGCGAAAGCGAGCTGTACCAGGTCAACGGCCCGGTCAACCTCACCCGCCTGTTCAGCATCACCGGCCTGGACAGCCACCCCGAGCTGCAATACACGCCGTTCACCCCGGCGATCCCCAAGCTGCTGCAGAACGCCGACAACATCTTCAGCGTCATCGGCAAGCAGGACATCCTGCTGATGCACCCCTTCGAGTCCTTCACCCCGGTGATCGACCTGCTGCGCCAGGCCGCCAAGGACCCGCACGTGCTAGCCGTGCGCCAGACTCTGTACCGCTCCGGGGCCAACTCGGAAATCGTCGACGCCCTGGTGGATGCGGCGCGTAACGGCAAGGAGGTCACTGCGGTGATCGAGTTGCGGGCGCGCTTCGATGAAGAGTCCAACCTGCAGATGGCCAGCCGCCTGCAAGCGGCCGGTGCGGTGGTGATCTACGGCGTGGTCGGCTTCAAGACCCACGCCAAGATGATGCTGATCCTGCGCCGCGAGCAGGGCGAGATCGTGCGTTATGCGCACCTGGGTACCGGCAACTACCACGCCGGCAACGCCCGCCTGTACACCGACTACAGCCTGCTGACCTCTGACGATGCGCTCACCGAGGACGTCGGCAAGCTGTTCAGCCAGCTGATCGGCATGGGCAAGACCCTGCGCATGAAAAAGCTGCTGCACGCGCCGTTCACCCTGAAGAAGGGCATGCTCGACATGATCGCGCGGGAAACCCAGTTCGCTCTCGAAGGCAAGCCGGCGCACATCATCGCCAAGTTCAACTCGCTGACCGACGCCAAGGTCATCAAGGCGCTGTACAAGGCCAGCCAGTCGGGCGTGAAAATCGACCTGGTGGTGCGCGGCATGTGCTGCCTGCGCCCAGGCATTCCGGGGGTTTCGCACAACATCCAGGTGCGCTCGATCATCGGCCGCTTCCTCGAGCACACGCGGGTGTTCTACTTCCTCAATGGCGGTGAAGAGCAGATCTACCTGTCCAGCGCCGACTGGATGGAGCGCAACCTCGACAAGCGTGTCGAGACCTGCTTCCCGGTGGAAGGCAAGAAGCTGTTGCTGCGGGTGAAGAAGGAGCTGGAAGGCTACCTGACCGACAACACCCACGCCTGGACCTTGCAGCCTGACGGGCGCTACGTGCGCAGCACCCCGACCGGCAACCAGAACCCGCGCAGCGCCCAGGCGACCCTACTGGAGCGCCTGAGCAACCCGGTCCTCAACGTACGCTGAGGACGAAGCCGACCCGGGCCAGCCACTCCGCCTCGTTGGCGAAGTCGGCCTGGGTCAGCTGGTTCTGCTCCAGCCAACCTTCAGGGAAGGCTACATCCAGGCTGTTGTCCCCGCCCTTCAGTTCTACCTTTGGCATCTGCTGGTTACCGCGGATGTGGTGGAACAGGATGGCGAAGCGCAGCAGCACGCACAGGCGCAGCAGTTTCACGCCTTCCTCGCCCAGCTCGGCGAACTTGTCCTTGGGGATGTTGCGGCGGTGGCCGCGCACCAGCAAGGCCATCATCTGCTGGTCCTCGCGGGAGAAGCCCGAAAGGTCGGAGTGCTCGATCAGGTAGGCACCGTGCTTGTGGTAATGGTAATGGGCGATATCCAAGCCGATTTCGTGCACTTTCGCCGCCCAGCCAAGCAGATCGCGCCAGTTTCCACCTTGTAGCTGCCAGCTTTCGGCAACCTGATCGAACGCGTGCAGGGCCTTGCGCTCGACACGCGCCGCCTGGCCCTGATCCACGTGATAGCGCTCCATCAGCGAGTTCAGGGTGCGCTCGCGCACATCCTCGTGGTGGTGGCGGCCGAGCAGGTCGAACAGCACGCCTTCGCGCAGGGCACCGTCGCAGTGGTCCATGCGCTGCAGCTCCAGGGCATCGAAGATCGCTTCGAGAATGGCCAGGCCTGCGGGGAAGATGGTGCGACGGTCCGGCTTGACGCCGTCGAAGTCGATCTTGTCGACCTCGCCCAGCTTGAACAGCTTGCGTTTGACCCAGGCCAGGCCTTCGGCGTTGACCTCGCCATTGCCCAGGCCGCCGGCCTTGATGGCGGCGCCGATGGCGCGAATGGTCCCGGACGAGCCAATGGCCTCGTCCCAGGTCAGGCGGTGCAGGGCATTTTCGATGCTCATCAGCTCCAGGCGCGCGGCGGTGTAGGCCTGGGCGTAGCGGGCCGGGGTGATCTTGCCGTCGCGGAAGTAGCGTTGGGTGAAGCTTACGCAGCCCATCTGCAGGCTTTCGCGCAGCAGCGGCTCGAAGCGCTGGCCAATGATGAACTCGGTACTGCCGCCACCGATGTCGGCGACCAGGCGTTTACCGGGCGTGTCGGCCAGGGTGTGCGATACGCCCAGGTAGATCAGGCGTGCTTCTTCGCGGCCGGAGATGACCTCCACCGGGTGGCCGAGGATGGCCTCGGCGCGCTGGATGAATTCGTTACGGTTGCGCGCTTCGCGCAAGGCGTTGGTACCGACGATGCGTACGGAGCCAGGCGGCATGCCGTTGATCAGTTGGGAAAAGCGCTTGAGGCATTCCAGGCCTCTTTCCATGGACTCTTCACTGAGCTTGCGTTCTTCGTCGATGCCGGCGGCTAGCTGAACCTTCTCGCCGAGCCGCTCGAGGATGCGGATTTCGGTATGGTGGGCCTTGGCCACGACCATGTGGAAACTGTTGGAGCCAAGGTCGATGGCGGCGATCAGGGACAGGTTCTTCGCGATGGTATGCGGCATGATCTGGTTGTTCTCGGTCGTTAACCTGGCAATCGTGCCACGATAGCAGGCTGTCGCCAACGCGTGACACTCAGCCGGTGTGCTGGCCTTGATGCAAGGCAATGTGCCATTCGATTCTATGACGGCGATATGACAGTTTCGATTCGCGGCTTCTTGCACAACTATAGTTACACTCAATCGTCCGCGGCTTCCTGTAGGCGGCGGGGGCGGCTATGATGGGCAACGTTTTTTATTGCTTACGACCTTGGAGATTTCCATGAGCGACAAAATCAAACACGTCACCGACGCCAGCTTCGAAGCCGACGTACTGCAGGCTCAAGGCCCGGTGCTGGTCGACTACTGGGCTGAATGGTGCGGCCCATGCAAGATGATCGCTCCGGTTCTGGACGACATCGCTGCCACCTACGAGGGCAAACTGACCGTCGCCAAGCTGAACATCGACGAGAACCAGGAAACCCCGGCCAAGCACGGCGTGCGTGGTATCCCGACGCTGATGCTGTTCAAGAACGGCAACGTCGAAGCCACCAAGGTTGGCGCACTGTCCAAATCGCAGCTGGCCGCGTTCCTCGACGCCCACCTGTGATGTGAAAAGGCCCCGCAAATGCGGGGCTTTTCTTTTTCAGAGCACTAGACGCAGAAAAAAGCAAGTGTTACATTCGGCCTCGCACTGCTTTTCCAGTGCCCTCTACACGCCGTCGCCGAAGCATCCCTAATTCGAATCAGTACGCGATCCTGTCGCCATCTAGCGGCGCGGCCTCATTAAGCCAGAAGCTTAATTCTCCCTTCTTACATGATTACGTCACTCCCCTTATGAACCTGACTGAACTCAAGCAAAAGCCGATTACCGATCTTTTGGAAATGGCCGAACAGATGGGCATCGAAAACATGGCCCGTTCGCGCAAACAGGACGTGATTTTCGCCCTGCTGAAGAAGCATGCGAAAAGCGGCGAAGAGATCTCGGGTGACGGCGTGCTGGAGATTCTCCAGGATGGTTTCGGTTTCCTGCGTTCGGCTGATGCGTCCTACCTGGCCGGCCCAGACGATATCTACGTCTCGCCCAGCCAGATCCGCCGTTTCAACCTGCGTACCGGCGACACCATCGTCGGCAAGATCCGCCCACCGAAGGAAGGGGAGCGTTACTTCGCCCTGCTGAAGGTCGACACCATCAACTTCGACCGCCCGGAAAACGCGAAGAACAAGATCCTGTTCGAAAACCTGACGCCGCTGTTCCCGAACAAGCGCCTGAAGATGGAGGCCGGTAACGGCTCCACCGAGGACTTGACCGGTCGTGTCATCGACCTGTGCGCCCCGATCGGCAAAGGCCAGCGCGGCCTGATCGTCGCTCCGCCGAAAGCCGGTAAGACGATCATGCTGCAGAACATCGCGGCCAACATCACCCGTAACAACCCCGAGTGCCACCTGATCGTCCTGCTGATCGACGAGCGCCCGGAAGAAGTGACCGAAATGCAGCGCACCGTGCGCGGCGAAGTGGTTGCGTCCACCTTCGACGAGCCGCCAACCCGCCACGTGCAGGTTGCCGAAATGGTGATCGAGAAGGCCAAGCGCCTGGTCGAGCACAAGAAGGACGTGGTCATCCTGCTGGACTCCATCACCCGTCTGGCGCGTGCCTACAACACCGTGATCCCGAGCTCCGGCAAGGTGCTGACCGGTGGTGTCGACGCCCACGCCCTGGAGAAGCCGAAGCGCTTCTTCGGCGCTGCGCGTAACATCGAGGAAGGCGGTTCGCTGACCATTATCGCCACCGCGTTGGTCGAAACCGGCTCGAAGATGGACGAAGTGATCTACGAAGAGTTCAAGGGCACCGGCAACATGGAGCTGCCGCTGGATCGCCGCATCGCCGAGAAGCGTGTGTTCCCGGCCATCAACATCAACCGCTCCGGTACCCGCCGCGAAGAGTTGCTGACCGCCGACGACGAACTTCAGCGCATGTGGATCCTGCGCAAGCTGCTGCACCCGATGGACGAAATCGCCGCCATCGAGTTCCTGGTCGACAAGCTCAAGCAGACCAAGACCAACGACGAGTTCTTCCTGTCGATGAAGCGCAAGTAAGCTTCGTTCGATCGTACAGAAAGCCGGGGAAACCCGGCTTTTTGCTGCTTGTCACAAAAGACTGTTCGCCAACACCCTGAACGCAGGCCACCCTGCTGTCCGAGGGCATGCGCCTCCCACCAAAATCTCGGATAACCGGCTGGTTAAAAAATAGACACAGGATTGTCTCTTTTAAGGTACAGTATGGATGTATGCAGTTCATCACGTTCTATCCACCAATGGCGTGGATCTCTACCAGACATGGCTGGACACCATTCTCGATACAAGGGTGAAAGCGCGAATCACAACAAGGGTCGACCGGGCAGCGCAGGGCTATTTTGGCGTAACCGAGCCAGTTGGGGATGGCGTATTCGAGATGAAACTGGACTTCGGGCCAGGCTACCGCATCTATTACGCCACCTTTGGGCGGAGGATAATTTTCCTGCTCGGGGGTGGTTCGAAAGACCGGCAGCAGGCCGATATTGACCAAGCCAGATCACTTTGGCGCAGGAGTAAAGTGAAGCTATGACCGGTACGTGCTCCCATGACGAAAGTGTCCTTGAAATGCTCCGTAACGATGAGTTCTTCGCCATCGACTATCTCGCCGTGGCACTTGAGGAGATCGATGAGCCTGGTGGCGCTGCCGGCTTTCTGACGGCGGTTCGGCGCGTGGCTGAAGCGCGCGGCGGTATGGGTAACCTTTCTCAGGCTACCGGGCTTGCACGTCCCAATCTCTATCGAGCATTGGCAGCGGATGGTGATCCAAAACTGTCGACCGTCCTGAAGGTGCTGCAAGCTCTTGGTATCGGGCTGTCGAAGGTGGTTTCGCATAATCGATGAAGCGCAAGTAAGCTTCCCGATCAGGCAGTAATTGGGGCCGCTTCGCGCCCCTTCGCGGGCTCGCCCGCTCCCACAGGTTCAATGCGACCCTGGTGGGAGCGGGCGAGCCCGCGAAGGGATGCGAAGCGGCCCCAATGCATTTTTGCCCCCAAACAAGGCCCGAACGGCGCTACACTCTGCACCCCCGACCGATACGGCCAACACGAGGCTCCTGCATGCAGTATCGCGACTTGCGCGACTTCATCCGTGGCCTGGAACAGCGCGGCGAGCTCAAGCGCATCCAGGTTCCGATCTCCCCCGTCCTGGAAATGACCGAGGTCTGCGACCGCACCCTGCGTGCCAAAGGCCCGGCGTTGCTGTTCGAAAAGCCCACCGGTTTCGACATCCCGGTATTGGGCAACCTGTTCGGTACGCCAGAGCGCGTGGCCATGGGCATGGGCGCCGAGTCGGTCGATGAACTGCGGGAAATCGGCAAGCTGCTGGCCTTCCTCAAGGAGCCAGAGCCGCCCAAGGGCCTGAAGGACGCCTGGTCGAAGCTGCCGATCTTCAAGAAAGTCGTGTCGATGGCGCCGAAAGTGGTCAAGGACGCGGTGTGCCAGGAAGTGGTGGTCGAGGGTGACGATGTCGACCTCGGCGCACTGCCGATCCAGCACTGCTGGCCAGGCGACGTGGCGCCGCTGATCACCTGGGGCCTTACTGTTACCCGTGGGCCGAACAAGGACCGCCAGAACCTGGGTATCTACCGCCAGCAGGTGATCGGCCGCAACAAGGTCATCATGCGCTGGCTGAGCCACCGTGGCGGTGCCCTCGATTACCGTGAGTGGTGCGAGAAAAACCCCGGCCAGCCGTTCCCGGTTGCCGTGGCCCTGGGCGCTGACCCGGCGACCATCCTCGGTGCCGTGACCCCGGTACCGGACACCCTCTCCGAATATGCCTTCGCCGGCCTGCTGCGGGGTAACCGCACCGAGCTGGTCAAGTGCCGTGGCAGCAACCTGCAGGTGCCGGCCACCGCCGAAATCATTCTGGAAGGCGTGATTCACCCAGGCGAAATGGCCCCGGAAGGCCCGTATGGCGACCACACCGGCTACTACAACGAAGTGGACAGCTTCCCGGTGTTCACCGTCGAGCGCATCACTCACCGGCAGAAACCGATCTACCACAGCACCTACACCGGCCGGCCGCCGGATGAGCCGGCCATTCTCGGCGTGGCGCTGAACGAAGTGTTCGTGCCGATCCTGCAGAAGCAGTTCCCGGAAATCACCGACTTCTACTTGCCGCCGGAAGGCTGCTCGTACCGCATGGCGGTGGTCACCATGAAAAAGCAGTATCCGGGCCACGCCAAGCGCGTGATGCTGGGTGTGTGGTCGTTCCTGCGACAGTTCATGTACACCAAGTTCGTTATTGTCACCGATGACGATATCAACGCCCGCGACTGGAACGATGTGATCTGGGCCATTACCACGCGCATGGACCCCAAGCGTGATACGGTGATGATCGACAACACGCCGATCGACTACCTGGACTTCGCGTCGCCGGTATCGGGGCTTGGGTCGAAGATGGGCCTGGACGCCACGCACAAGTGGCCGGGCGAGACTACACGCGAATGGGGACGGGTTATCGTCAAGGACGAGGCCGTCACCCGCCGTATCGATGAGCTGTGGGATCAGTTGGGAATAGATTGATGCAGGTAACGTTGCAGCCGTCCGGGGCGGTGTTGGCGCTCGAACCCGGGGAACGGATCCTGGATGGAGCGCGGCGACTGGGCTATGACTGCCCGAACAGCTGCCGCAATGGCAATTGCCATGTTTGCGCCGCGTTGTTGGTCGAAGGCCGGGTACGCCAGGACGGCGAAGTCCGCGACCATGGCGAGTTGTTCACCTGCATTGCCGAACCGTTGGAGGACTGTGTGTTGCTGTGGGACGGTGTGCTCGCCCTGGGCGAGCTGCCAGTGCGCAAGCTGGCGTGCAGCGTCAGTGAGTGCGTCGACGTCGGTGGCGACGTCTGGCGGGTGCGCCTGCGTGCGCCTGCCGGCAAGCCACTGCGCTACCACGCCGGGCAGTACCTGATGATCGAGCGTGAGGGCGGCAAGCAGGCGGCCTTCTCATTGGCTTCCGCGCCGCATGCCGGGCGTGAGCTGGAGCTGCATGTGCTGGCGCGTGAGCCCAGTGCGCTGCAACTGATCGAGCAGCTCAAGCGTGACGGGCTGGCGCGCATCGAAATGCCGTTTGGCGACACCCACCTGGCCGAGCTGCCCGACGGCCCGCTGGTGCTGATTGCCGCCGGCACCGGCATGGGCCAGATGCACAGCCTGGTCGAGCACTGCCGGGCCCAGGGCTTCAAGCACCCGGTACACCTGTATTGGGGCGTGCGCCGGCCCGAGGACTTCTACCAGATCGAGCACTGGGACGAATGGCAGCGCCTGCCTAACCTGTTCCTGCATCAGGTGGTCAGCGACCTGTGCGGTTGGGAAGGCCGCTGTGGCATGCTGCATGAGGCGGTTTGCGAGGATATTGCCGACCTCAATACCGTGCACGTGTATGCCAGCGGCTCGCCAAACATGATCTATGCCACCCTCGACGCCCTGGTCGAAGCCGGTATGGATGCGCACCGCATGCGTGCCGATGTGTTTGCCTACGCCCCCCGCGGTTAATAACCGAAGTTTGCAAGTGTGGGTATAAGGCGGTAATTGTTACCGCCTTGGCCATTAACTTTCACAGTGGCCGAAACAGTACTTCCCAGTCGTCGGAACCGCGCATGAAACACTGGCGCGAGGGCTTGAGTATTCCTGCAATTCTGGCCTATGGTTAACGCAAGCGCCCTTGGTACAGCGGCCTGGCGCTGCAGCGTAATCGAATTTCGCTACATCCGTAGTTCACAGGGATAATGGCGGCAGCTTATGTCGGCACTTGAAAGTATGTCCTGGGAAGTTTCATATCCTCCGGCACTCGACTTCGGTCAGCAACATACACGCGAACAATTGTTCAACTCCATGAAGACTACGATGTCTCGGCATCAGGGCGGGCCGGTGTGGCTGTTTGCCTATGGTTCGTTGATCTGGCGCCCGGAGTGCAGTTCAGTGGAGCGCCAACGTGCGCGGGTACATGGTTATCACCGTGGCCTGTACTTGTGGTCGCACGAACACCGTGGCACCCCGGAAACCCCGGGCCTGGTGTTTGGCCTGGACCGCGGTGGGTCCTGCAGTGGTTTTGCCTACCGGTTGGATGAAAGCAGCTTGGATGACTCGCTGATGGCCCTGTGGCAGCGGGAGATGCCGTACCCGGCCTACCGGCCGCACTGGCTTAGCTGCCGATTGGGCGATGGCAGCAAGGTGCAGGCCCTGGGCTTTGTACTGGAGCGACATTTACCGTGTTATGCGGGGAATCTGCCGGATACCTTGCTCAGCCAGATCCTGGCCAGTGCCAAGGGGCGTTATGGCACTACGCGCGATTATGTCGAGCAGACCTTGAATGCCCTGCGCAGTCACCAGATGCCTGATCGCAATCTGGAGGCGCGGTTCAGGCGCTGCCATAACCTGCGCGAAGTGTGAGTAACCTTACCGGCCTCTTCGCGGGCAAGCCCACTCCTACAGGTATTGCACATTTTTCAAGGCCGGTACTATCCCTGTAGGAGCGGGCTTGCCCGCGAAAGGGCCAGAACTGTCTTACTTGGCCAACACCACCAACTTACCCACAGCCTGCCGCTGCCCCAGCTTCTCGATGGCAGCCCCAGCCTCGGCCAGTGGATAAGTCTGCGACACCAATGGCTTCAACTTGCCTTCGGCATGCCAGGCAAACAGCTGCTTGAAGTTGGCTGCATTTTCCTCCGGCTGGCGCTGGGCAAACGCGCCCCAGAACACCCCCAGCACCGCCGCACCCTTGAGCAGCACCAGGTTGGCCGCCAGCTGTGGAATGCTGCCGCTGGCAAACCCCACCACCAGCAGCCGGCCATTCCAGGCCAACCCGCGTACCGCCTGCTCGAACAGCTCGCCACCGACCGGGTCGTAGATCACGTCCACGCCTTGGCCGCCGGTCAGGCGCTTGATTTCTTCGCGCAGGCTGGCCTGGCTGTAGTCGATCAACTCATCCGCCCCGGCAGCTTTGGCCACGGCCAGTTTCTCGGCACTGCTGGCGGCCGCGATCACCCGTGCGCCCATGGCCTTGCCAATTTCCACCGCTGCCAGCCCGACCCCGCCGGAAGCGCCCAGCACCAGCAGGGTCTCGCCTGCTTGCAACTGGCCGCGCTGGCGCAGGGCGTGCATCGAGGTGCCGTAGGTCATACCGAACGCCGCAGCGGTGGTGAAGTCCATGCTCGCCGGGATCGGCAGCACGTTGTAGAACGGCACCGCCACCTGCTCGGCGAAACGCACCCCAGCCGGTGAGAGCCATGACCCGGTCGCCGACCCTGAATGCGCCTGCTTTTTCCCCGACTGCGGCCACCACGCCCGCCGCCTCACCGCCAGGGGAGAACGGCAGCGGTGGTTGGAACTGGTACTTGCCTTCGATGATCAGGGTGTCGGGGAAGTTGACCCCGGCAGCCTGAACGTCCAGCAGGATCTCGTTTTTCTTCGGCAGCGGGCTGGCCACCTCGTCCAGCACCAGGTTGCGCGCCGGGCCCAGGGTTTTGCACAACACAGCTTTCATTGGGGCTATTCCTTTGCGGGTAGTGGCCGATAAGTGTAGGAGGGCCGTTTGCCGGGTCAACGAGCATGGCCTGCCCTGATGGGCCGGCATAAGCCTGGGCTTGGGTTTGAGCGGTGTGCTGGGTAAGCTGGCGCCAATTGTATTGAGGAGCGAATTCGTGAAAGCGTGGATCTTGATGGTGCTGGCGCTGCTGCTGCCGGCTGCGGCCATGGCCGAAGAAGCCAAGGAAGGGGCGCCCAAGGTCGCCTACATCAGCCTGAGCCCGCCCTTTGTCGGCAACTATGCCCTCGACGGCGGCCCACGGCTGCGCGTGTACAAGGCCGACGTGGCCCTGCGTGTGACTGGTGATGAAGCGGCCAAGGCGGTGCAGCACCACGAGCCATTGATCCGCAATCAGCTGGTGGCACTGTTCACCCAGCAGACAGTGGACAGCATGAGCAACGTCGAGGCCAAGGAGCACCTCCGCCAAGAAGCGCTGAAACAAGTACAGCAGGTGCTGGAAGCGGAAGAGGGCAAGCCGATCGTTGAAGACCTGCTGTTCAACAACCTGATCGTGCAGTGACACTGAAACAGTGTGAGGTCTATTGCCGGCCATTTTCCGGCTATTGGCATTAGGTGATTGCGTGCAGACTGTCAGCTGCCTGTCTTGAGTTTTCTGGGAGGCGTACATCGAGCGCCGCCCGCGCGGCGCATCGCGAGCTGCGCTCGCTCCTACGTTTGTTTCGGACCAATTAATTCTGTGGAATTTACACGCGAACGCCTTGGCGCACGGCTTGATATCGCGTCGTACGATCAAGGCGGTCGCGCGCGCAAGCGCAAGCGATACTGGCCCGAAACAGATGTAGGAGCGAGCGCAGCTTGCGATGCGCCGCGCGGGCGGCGCTCGATCGTGAAGGCGCTAAAAGAATCATGGCGGGCACTCTGCTGCACATATCCAGCAACAGGGCTGTCTATTCTCAATCGTGCGCTTGATGCGCAATAATCATCCTGCTCCCGTAAGGGGCTTGTAAGACTCTGCGGATCCTGGTTCAACCAACAATTACAGAGCCGGGCAGGTACATGGCGATGACAAGCCGACCTGTCTGTGAGTAGGGCGCCGAAAGGCGCCCTTTGTCTTTGTGGCATTTTTCAATTTGCCAACCGCATGATCTCGCATGGCATCAGGACGCCAGGCTGCGGCGGAACCGCGCCAGGGCCACGCTGAAAAACACCAGGCCGATCAGTCCTAGCGCCAATATATCCGGCCACACCACCGTCCACCCGGCATCGCGGAACAGGATCGCGGCCCCCAGGCTGACGAAGTGTGTCGACGGCGACCCCTGCATCACCCATTGCAGCCACTGCGGCATGCTGTCCAGCGGCGTGCTGCCGCCGGACAGCAACAGCATTGGGATGATCACCGGGATCGCCAGCAGGCCGAACTGCGGCGTCGAGCGTGCCAGGGTGGCAAGGAAGATACCCAGCGCAGTGCTGGCGAACAGGTACAGCGCGGTCACCGCCAGGAACAACCCCATCGAGCCGGACAGCGGCACGCCCAGCGCGCCTTTCACCACCACCACCAACGAAATCCAGGTGCAGATCACCACCACCAGGGCGTTGCTGCCGATCTTGGCCAGCATGATCTCCAGTGCGGTCAGTGGCAGCACCAGGAGGTGGTCGAGGGTGCCGTGCTCGCGCTCGCGCAGCAGCGCGGTACCGGTGAGGACGATCGCCAGGATGGTGATGTTGTTGACGATCTGGATCACCGCCAGGAACCAGCCACCCTCCAGGTTGGGGTTGAACAGCGCCTTGGGGTTGATCAGCACCGGGCTGTGCACGTTGCCGCGCTGGCTATAGTCGAGCAGCTCACGCTCGAAGATGCGGCCGATGTAGCCAGCGCCCATGAACGCCTGGCTCATGGCCGTGGCGTCGACGTTGATCTGCAGCTCAGGCGAACGCCCGGCCAGCAGGTCACTCTGGAAGTTCACCGGCACGTTGATCACGAAGGTGTACTGGCCGCTGTCCATGGCCTGGTCCAGGCGTTCCGCGGCCAGCGGCACGGCGGGCTGAAACTCGGGCGGTTGCAGTGCTTCGCCGAGCTTGCGCGAGAGCAGGCTGTGGTCTTCGTCCACCACCGCGACGCTGGCATTGTGTACGCCGATCACCGAGCCGGCTGCTGGCATGTAGATCGCTACGCTGAAGGCATACAACAGGAACAGCAGCAGTACGCTGTCATGGCGCAGGCTGGTCAGTTCCTTCAGGCCCAGCCGTAGGGTGTGGTTCAGGCGCGACATGTCAGGCCTCCTGCTTCTTCAGCATGGCCAGGCTCAGGCCGGTGAATGCGGCGAAGAAGCCCAACAGGATCAGGCACTGCGGCCACAACTCGCGCAGGCCCAGCGCCTTGGTGAAGGTGCCGACCGCGATGTCGAGGAAGTAACCCGCCGGGAACAGCTGGCCCATCACCGCCGCCGCGCCGTCCAGCGACGAGCGTGGCACGATCAGCCCGGAAAACTGGATGGTCGGCAGGCTGGTAATGATCATGGTGCCGAGAATGGCGGCGATCTGCGTGCGGGTGAATGCTGAAATCAGCAGGCCCAGGCTGGTCGTCGCCAGCAGGTAGGCCACGCCGCCACAGGCCAGGGCCAGTACGCTGCCCTTTAGCGGTACGGCGAACAGCCAGCGGTTCATCGCCACCAGCAGCGCCAGGTTGACCAGGCTCACCGCCAGGTAAGGCATTTGCTTGCCCAGCAGGAACTCCAGGCGGGTGAGGGGTGTGGCGTAGAAGTTGGTGATGGAGCCGAGCTCCTTCTCGCGAACGATGCCCAGCGCAGTGAGCATGGCCGGGATGAAGGCCAGGATCAGGGCCATCACGCCTGGGCCGATGGCGTTCACGCTGACCACGTCCTGGTTGTAGCGAAAGCGCGTCTCCAGGCGCACCAGGTCCTGGCGCGGCTGCGGCTGTGGGCTGACCTTGGCCAGTTGCTCAAGGTTGGCCTGGTGCACGGCTTCCACGTAGTTGCGGCTGGTTTCCGCGCGAAACGGCATGCCGCCGTCGAGCCAGGCGGCCACCACCGGTTGGCGCCCGGCGTACAGGTCGCGGCCAAAGCCGGGCGGAATCTCCAGCGCCAGTTTTATTTCCGAGCGTTGCAGCCGCTGGTGCAGCTCGCGGCTGTCGCGGATCGGCGCCTGTTCGGCGAAGTAGCGCGAGCCGCGGAAGGCTTCGAGGTAGGCGCGGCTTTGCGGGCTCTGGTCCTGGTCGTGCACGGCAAAGGCAAGGTTTTCCACGTCCAGGGAAATGCCGTAGCCGAAGATCACCATCATGAACAGTGCACCCAGCAAGGCAAAGGCCAGGCGTACCTTGTCGCGCAGCAGCTCCTTGCCCTCGCGGCTGGCCACTGCCAGCAGACGGCGCAGGCTGAAACCCTGGCGCAGCGGTGGGGTAGCCGAAGTCGCCTGTTCCAACACGGTGTTATCGGTAGTTTGCGGCGCGAGCTCCTGGGCTTGTTCCAGGCAGCGGACGAATGCGTCCTCCAGCGTGGCACCGTGGTACTGGCGTTGCAGGGCATCGGGTGTGTCGCAGGCCAGCACCCGGCCTGCGTGCATCAGCGAGATACGGTCGCAGCGCTGGGCTTCGTTCATGAAGTGGGTGGAGAGGAAAATGGTCACGCCCTGCTCGCGCGACAGCTCCACCAGCAGGCGCCAGAAGTCGTCGCGGGCGGCCGGGTCGACGCCGGAAGTCGGTTCATCGAGAATCAGCACCTCCGGGCGATGCAGCACCGCCACGGCCAACGACAGGCGCTGACGCAGGCCAAGGGGCAGGGCGCCAGATGGCTGGTCGGCGATGGCGGCGAGGTCGAAGCGCTCGATCAGCTCATCGATGCGCTGGGCGCTCTCGGCCTTGGGCAAATCGAACAAGCGGGCATGCAGGGCCAGGTTCTGCCGGGTGCTGAGCTCGCCATACAGCGAGAAACTCTGCGACATGAAGCCGACCCGCTTGCGCGTGGCCAGATCACTGGCATCCACCGGGCGCCCCAGCAGGCTGGCGCTGCCCTCGCTGGCCGGCATCAGGCCGGTGAGCACTTTCATGGTGGTGGTCTTGCCGCAGCCGTTGGAGCCGAGAAAGCCGAAGATCTCCCCTCGGCCAATGGCGAAACTGACCTTGTTCACCGCTGTGAAGTCGCCAAAGCGCAGAGTCAGGTCATGCGCTTCGATAGCGACAGGGCCGTCCGTGGCCGGGCGTGGGGGGATGGTCAGGGGTTGCTGTTGCGCCTTGCCCGCGCCCTGGTAGTGGGTGAAGGCATCGTCCAGCTTGCCGCTGGGGGTGACTGCGGCCAATTCGTCGCTGAGGCCTGCGGCCAGCAGGCGGCCGCCATCGAGCATCAGGCAGTGCTCGAACTGTTCGGCTTCCTCCATGTAGGCGGTGGCCACCAGCAACGTCAGTTGCGGGCGCTGTGCGCGAACCTGCTCGACCAGCTCCCAGAAACGCCGCCGCGACAGCGGGTCGACGCCGGTGGTCGGTTCGTCGAGGATCAGCAGGTCCGGCTCGTGGATCAAGGCGCAGCACAGGCCCAGCTTCTGCTTCATGCCGCCCGACAGCTTGCCGGCTGGGCGCTCGGCAAAGCGCTGCAGGTCGGTAGCCTGCAGCAGGTTGGCCATGCGCTGCTCGCACTCGCGGCGGCCCAGGCCGAACAGGGTGGCGAAAAAGCGGATGTTTTCGCTGATCGACAGCTCCGGGTACAGGTTGTTGCCCAGCCCCTGCGGCATGAATGCCACTTTCGGGTACAGCGCTGCGCGATGGCGCCGTTGGCGGATCGAGCCGCCGAGCACCTGCAGCTCACCCTGTTGCAGGCGTTTCACCCCGGCGATCAGCCCCAGCAGGGTCGATTTGCCGGCACCATCAGGGCCGATCAGCGCGCAGCGGGTACCCGCAGGCAGGCTGAAACCCAGGGTGTGCAGAGCCGTCAGGTCGCCGTAGCGGTGGCTGATGCCTTCGGCCAGCAGTGCCGGGGCGTTCATTGCAGGTTGGCCGGCCAGTCCACCTCAGCCGTGCGCACATAGCCGGCGCCTGGCATGCCTGGTTTGGCCTGGGGCACGACACCTGGGTCGGTCAGGCGCAGTTTGACCCGGAACACCAGCTTTTGCCGCTCGTCGCGGGTTTCCACCTGTTTGGGGGTGAACTGGGCCTTGGCTGCAACAAAGGCCACTTTGGCCGGCAGGGCGCGCTCGGGCAGGGCGTCGAGCACGATGCGCGCCTGGTCGCCCACGGTCAGCTGGCCGCTGGTGGAGGCCGGCAGGTACAAGTTCATGTACTGGTCGCTGGGGTCGATCAGCATCAGCACACGGCCGCCGGCACCCAGCACTTCACCAGGTTCGGCCAGGCGCAGCTGGATGATGCCGTCGATGGGCGCACGCAGGCTGCTGTCGTCGATTTCGCTGGTGAGCTGAGCCACCTGGGCTTCGGCGGCGCCGATGGCGGCCTTGATCGCTGCCAGCTGGGCGCGGGCGGCGACTACTGCTGCGTTGGCCGTGTCGAAGCGCGCCTGCTGCTGGTCGAGCAGTTGCTGGCTGGCGTACTTGCGCTGGAAGATTTCGCGCACGCGCTTGAGCTCCTGGCTGGCCAGCAGCAGCTCGCTCTGGCGCAGTTGCACGCTGGCCTGGGCGGCGGCGTAGTTTTCCCGGGCGCGCAGCACTTCGGCTTCGGCCTGGCTGCGCTGGGCTTCCATGGTGCGGGTGTCGATGCGGGCCAACAGCTGGCCGCGGGTGACTTTGTCGCCTTCATCGACCAGCACTTCGGCCAGGCGGCCGGGGATCTTGCTGGCGATCTGCACTTCGGTGGCTTCCAGGCGGCCGTTGCCCATGCTCAGGCCCTCGGGCAACTGGTCGTGGAGCGACTTCCAATACCCCAGCCCGCCAGCTGCGGCGAGCAGGGCGATTAGCGCGGTGGCGAAGATTCTGGGGGCGTATCGATTCATCGTTCTGCATCCTTGCGGTCATGCACAGCACATCATGGCCTGTGGCCGCGTGTGGCGTGTTGATATCGGTCAAACCCTTGACCTTAGCTGCACATTCAGCGCAACGCGACAATCACCGCCCATTGTTCGGGCGTTACCGGCATTACCGACAGGCGACTGCCTTTCTGCACCAGTGGCAACTCGGCCAGGCCGGCCTGCTGTTTCAGCCAACCCAGCTCCAGCACCCGTGGCAGGGTTTGCACATGGGCCACATCTACGGCGCTCCATGGGTTCTTCTCGGCCGTGGCCTTGGCATCGTAATAGTGGCTTTGCGGGTCCAGCGCGGTCGGGTCGGGGTAGGCTGTACGGGTGATTCTGGCAATGCCGGCGATGCCCGGCTGCGGGCAGCTGGAGTGATAGAAGAAAAACTCATCCCCCGCGCTCATGGCCCGCAGGAAATTACGTGCCTGATAGTTGCGCACGCCGTCCCAGCGCGCTTCGCCAAGGCGGCCGAGCGCTTCGATGGAGAGCTCGTCGGGCTCGGATTTCATCAGCCAGTAGGCCATGGATGTTGCTCCTGAAAAGGTTTGAAATAACCTGTTGCACGAAACCGACAGCCGGTTGGCGTCAAGGTTTGCGTGTGGGCGCAGGTTGTCGGAAAATGCGCCCCGTTTAAAGCGCTATGCGCCGGCGGTACCCAGAAAATCGCCGAGCACTGAACAGTTTGCCTGGGGGGCAATCTTCGATGAATCAACGTAAAAAGCCGGATCTGCTGTGGATCCTGGTGTTCATTTTTGGCCTGGGTGTGGTCACTACCGGTTATGCGCAAGGGTTCTGGGAGCGCAAGCTGGACAACGCCTATCAGATGCCGGTCGACGCCAGCCAGCCGCAACGTTGATGCCCCCCGCTGGCGCCGCTCAACGCGGCGCCAGGTACCAGCCACGGTCCGAGACCGTGCCCTGCAGCGGTACATCCCAACTGGCCTGTGCCAGCCGCTCGACCTTTTGGCATTCATGTGCCAACCCCAGCAGCAATGGCTTTTTCCAGGTCTGCCGACGCGCCTGGTAGGCCAGGCTGCGATCATAGAAGCCACCGCCCATGCCCAGGCGCCCGCCCACTTCGTCAAAACCGACCAGCGGCAGCAGGATCAGGTCCAGCGCCCAGATCGGTCGTTGGCGCTTGCGGTCAGTGACCGGCTCGGGAATGCGGAAACGGTTGGGCTTGAGTTTTTCACCCTGTTCGAAACGCTGGAACACCATGCGCGTGCGCGGCCAGGCGTGCAGCACCGGCAAGTAGGTGCGCTTGCCGCGACGCTGGGCTTCGCGCAGCAGCAGGCAGGGGTCGATTTCGCCGTCGTTGGGCAGGTACAGGGCAATGTGCCGGGCGCGGCGGAACAATGGGTGTTGCGCCAGCTGGCGGTACAGACCGAGGGTGGCCTGGCGTTGCTGGGCAGGGGTAAGGGCGCGGCGGGCATTGCGAAGCAGGCGGCGGAGCTGGGGGCGGGTGAGCGGCGCGGTGTCTGTCATGGCACGGGCGATCCCAGGTGTGCTGGCCAACCTCTACACGGTCGGCCAAAACGAATTGCCCGCCGAAGGGCGGGCAAGAAAATTCAGGCTCCCCGGTTAGACCGCTATCGGTGTAGCCCTTGAACCCGAAAGTTCAAGGTGGAGATTGCAGGGGGCGTTAAGGCTTTCCGTCGGGCGGACATGCACACCGGCCCCAGCGTGCAACCCCCGTGGTTGTGCGTATCGGCTCAGGGACATAACCGACTGGCGCATCCACCAGGGAGTGGCGCCAGTATACCAATCTCAACCGATTTTGGTATCCGTGTCATCGGACAAAGCCTTGTCTACCCGATCCAGCAGGTCGCGCACCTGTTCGCGGTTGGTGCCGCTGACCGGCGCATCGTTGCGGTCTTCCTGGCGGTGCAGCATTTCGTGGGTAATGTTCAACGCCGCCATGACCGCGATGCGGTCGGCACCGATCACCTTGCCGCTGCTGCGGATCTCGCGCATCTTGCCGTCCAGGTAGCGCGCGGCGCTGACCAGGTTGTTGCGCTCTTCCGGCGGGCAGATGATCGAATACTCCTTGTCGAGGATCTGCACGGTGACGCTATTGCTTGAACTCATGAGTCTTGCTCCAGAGCCTTGAGGCGTAAAATCATCGACTCGACTTTGCGCTTGGCGATCTCGTTCTTTTCGATGAGGTGGGCGCGCTCTTCGCGCCAGGATTTTTCCTGAGCTACTAGGAGTGCATTTTGCCGTTTTAGTTGCTCGACGCGTTCGATCAGCAACTCGAATCGGCTCATCAGTGCCTGCAGGTCGTTCTCTTGCGTGGGTTGCACTCGATTCGCTCCGTCGTTGAGTCACCTGGCGATGATGCCTCTCCCTGAGCGGCAACGGCCAGTGCCGATGGTCTTGGCGCGCCTGCCGGTGCTAGGATACAAGGTCTCCATTCTAGTCATTGCGCCGTCTGGCGCCTAGCTGCCCATGCCCAATACTCAATCGCCCTACATCGCCTTCGCCATGCTGCTCTCGAGCAATGGCCACCCTGTCACCCCGGCCGAACTGCACGGCCTGCTGATCGGCCGCAGCTGCGCCGGTGCCGGCTTCGATGCCGACGGCTGGCTGGCCGATGCCGCCCAGCTGCTGGAAACCGAACCTGGCGACACCGTACGCAACGCCCTGGTCGGCCTGCAGGAAATGGTCAAGGGCGAGCTGACCAGCGACGACATGGCCATCGTCCTGCTGCTGCCTAGCGACGATGCCGCGCTGAGCGATCGCGCCACCGCGCTGGGCCAGTGGTGCCAAGGCTTCATTACCGGTTTCGGCTTGAACGCCGGTGGCAAGGAGCTGTCCGACGAGGCCAAGGAAGTGCTGCAGGACCTGGTGGCCATTTCCCAGGTCCAGGAAGCGCTCGAAGAGTCCGAAGACGGCGAGAGCGACTACATGGAAGTCATGGAATACCTGCGCGTGGCGCCCCTGCTGCTGTTCTCCGAGCTGGCCAAGCCGGCCGCACCCGCGCCCAAGCCATCGCTGCACTGATCAACCGGGGGTAGTCTGCCCATGAGCCACATTCCCAAGGCCGAGTATGCCCGTCGGCGCAAGGCGCTGATGGCGCAGATGGTCCCCAACAGCATCGCCATCCTGCCCGCTGCCGCGGTTGCCATCCGCAACCGCGACGTCGAGCATGTGTACCGCCAGGACAGCGACTTCCAGTACCTCAGCGGCTTCCCGGAGCCGGAGGCGGTGATCGCGCTGATTCCGGGGCGCGAGCATGGCGAGTACGTGCTGTTCTGCCGTGAACGCAACCCCGAGCGCGAGCTGTGGGACGGCCTGCGGGCCGGCCAGGAGGGTGCGGTGCGCGATTTCGGCGCCGACGATGCCTTCCCCATCACCGACATCGACGAGATCCTGCCGGGCCTGATCGAAGGCCGCGAGCGGGTGTACAGCGCCATGGGCAGCAACCCCGAGTTCGACCGCCGGCTGATGGACTGGATCAACGTGATCCGCTCCAAGGCACGCCTGGGCGCCCAGCCTCCGAACGAGTTCGTTGCGCTGGATCATCTGCTGCACGACATGCGCCTGTATAAATCGGCGGCGGAAGTGAAGGTGATGCGCGCTGCCGCAGACATTTCCGCGCGCGCCCATGTGCGGGCCATGCAGGCCTGCCGGGCCGGGTTGCACGAGTACAGCCTGGAAGCCGAGCTGGACTACGAGTTCCGCAAGGGTGGGGCGAAGATGCCGGCCTACGGTTCGATCGTCGCGGCCGGGCGCAATGGCTGCATCCTGCACTACCAGCAGAACGACGCGCCGCTCAAGGATGGCGACCTGGTGCTGATCGACGCTGGCTGCGAAATCGACTGCTACGCCAGCGACATCACCCGTACCTTCCCGGTCAGCGGGCGTTTTTCGCCCGAGCAGAAGGCCATCTACGAACTGGTGCTCAAGGCCCAGGCGGCGGCATTTGCCGAAATCGCCCCCGGCAAGCACTGGAACCACGCCCATGAGGCGACCGTGCGGGTCATCACCACGGGCCTGGTGGAGCTGGGCTTGCTCGAAGGGGATGTGCAGGCGCTGATCGACAGCGAGGCCTATCGCGCCTTCTACATGCACCGCGCCGGGCACTGGCTGGGCATGGATGTGCATGACGTGGGTGACTACAAGGTGGGCGGCGAGTGGCGGGTGCTGGAACCCGGCATGGCGCTGACCGTGGAGCCGGGGATCTACATTGGTGCTGACAATCAGGCCGTGGCCAAGAAATGGCGCGGCATTGGGGTAAGGATCGAGGACGACGTGGTGGTGACCAGGCAAGGTTGTGACATCCTGACTTCGGGCGTGCCGCGCACGGTCGCCGAGATCGAGGCGCTGATGCAGGCCGCCCGCAAGGACGCGGCATGAATCGGGTAAACCTGGCGATCATCGGCGGAGGCCTGGTCGGTGCAAGCCTGGCATTGGCGCTGCAGGCTGGGGCCAAGGCACGCGGCTGGAAGATCCTGCTGATCGAGCCGTTCGCCCCCGGCGACAGCTTCCAGCCCAGTTACGATGCGCGCTCGTCGGCGTTGTCATTCGGCACCCAGCAGATCTATCGGCAACTGGGCCTGTGGCAGGCCATCGGCCGCCGTGCCGAGCCGATCCGGCAGATTCACGTGTCCGACCGTGGCCGCTTTGGCGCGACCCGCCTGGATGCCCTGGAAGAAGGCGTGCCGGCGCTGGGTTACGTGGTGGAAAACGCCTGGCTCGGCCAGTGCCTGTGGCAAGGGCTGGACAGCGAGGTGGTGAGCTGGCGCTGCCCGGCGGAAGTGACCTCGATGCAGGCCATCGAAGGCGGTTACCGCCTGCACTTGAACGACGACACCCAACTGGAGTGCGACCTGGCGGTACTGGCCGACGGTGGCCGTTCCGGGCTGCGCGAGCAGTTGGGTATCCACGTGCGTCACACGCCTTACCAGCAGAGTGCGCTGATCGCTAACATTACCCCGGGTGAGGCCCATGGCGGCCAGGCTTTCGAGCGTTTCACCGAAGAAGGCCCCATGGCCCTGTTGCCGCTGCCGGAAAACCGCTGCGCACTGGTGTGGACCCGTCAGGGCATGGATGCGCGGCGCCTGGCCGACATCGACGAGCGCAGTTTCCTGCGCGAACTGCAGGGTGTGTTCGGCTATCGCCTGGGCGCGCTGCGCCAGGTGGGTGCACGGCACCTCTACCCATTGTCCTTGATCGAGGCCCAGGAGCAGGTGCGACCGCACCTGGTGGTATTGGGCAACGCGGCGCACAGCCTGCACCCCATCGCGGGTCAGGGCTTCAACCTGTCACTGCGTGACGTACAGTCGTTGGCCGAAGCGCTGCTGGCCGGCCCGCAGCAGCCTGGCGACCTGACCACGCTGCAGGCTTATCACCAGCGCCAACGCCTGGACCAGGCCATGACCATCGGCTTCTCCGACCAGGTCACCCGCCTGTTCGGCAGCAACCAGCCGTTGCTGGCCGCCGGGCGCAACCTGGGTCTGCTCGGGCTCGACCTGCTGCCACCGGCAAAAAGCTGGTTCGCCCGCCAGGCCATGGGCCTGGGCACCCGCCCTGATGCGCGGGGCCAGGCATGAGCAACCCACGAAAACTGGCGCGTCGGGCACGCATGCTGCGCTGGTTGCTGAACCTCTACCCACCGTACCTGGGCGCCGGTATCCGTGTGCAGCACATCAGCCCGGACCTGCGCAGCGTCAAGGTGGCGATGAAACTGACGCGCTGGAACCGCAATTACGTCGGCACCCAGTTCGGTGGCAGCCTGTATGCCATGGTCGACCCGTTCTACATGCTGCTGCTGATCGAGCAACTGGGGCGCGACTACATCGTCTGGGACAAGGCTGCCAGTATCGATTTCATCTCGCCGGGCAAAGGCCCGGTGTATGCCGAATTCCACGTCGATGACGCGCTGCTGGACGACATCCGCCAGCAGACCGCCACCGGCAAGAAGTGCCTGCCGCGTTTGCAGGTCGATATCCGCGATGGTGCCGGCGAGCTGGTGGCGCGGGTCGATAAAACCCTATACGTGCGGCTCAAGCCGCAAGCGAGGCTGGCGTAAGGCATGGAAATGCGCGCAGATCTGTTGATTGTCGGTGCCGGTATGGTCGGCAGCGCCCTGGCCCTGGCGTTACGCCACAGTGGCCTGCAAATCCTCTTGCTCGACGGCGGCCCGCTGACGGTCAAACCCTTCGATGCCCAGGCTCCGTTCGAGCCGCGAGTCAGCGCGCTGTCGGCGGCCAGCCAGCGCATCCTCGAGCGCCTTGGCGCCTGGGACGGCATTGCCCAGCGACGTGCCACGCCATACTCCGACATGCAGGTGTGGGATGGCAGTGGCACCGGTCAGATCCACTTCTCGGCGGCCAGCGTGCATGCCCAGGTGCTTGGCCATATCGTTGAGAACCGGGTGGTGCAGGACGGCCTGCTGGAGCGGCTGCTTGACAGCGACATCGGGCTGCTGGCCAATGCGCGGCTGGAGCAACTGCGCCGCTCTGGCGATGAATGGCTGCTGACCCTGGCTGATGGCCGGCAACTGCGTGCACCGCTGGTGATCGCCGCCGACGGTGCCAATTCGGCGGTGCGGCGCCTGGCCGGTTGCGAAACCCGCGAGTGGGATTATCTGCACCATGCCATCGTCACCAGCGTGCGATGCAGCGCCGGCCACCAGGCCACGGCCTGGCAGCGTTTCACCGACGAAGGGCCCTTGGCTTTCCTGCCGTTGACCCGCGACGGCCAGCAGGACTGGTGCTCGATCGTCTGGTCGACTACCCCGAAGCATGCCGAGCAGTTGATGGCGCTTGATGAAGCGGCCTTCCTGAAGGCGCTGGAGCGGGCGTTCGAAGGGCGCCTTGGCGAGGTGCTGCAGGCCGACCCGCGGGTGTGTGTGCCGCTGCGCCAGCGCCACGCGAAACGCTATGTGGATGAAGGCCTGGCCTTGATCGGCGATGCGGCGCACACCATTCACCCGCTGGCCGGGCAGGGCGTGAACCTGGGCTTCCTGGATGCTGCGGTGCTGGCCGAGGTGCTGGTCAACGCCTGCGAGCGGGGCGAGCGGTTGGCGGATGTGAAAGTGCTGAGCCGTTATGAACGGCGGCGCATGCCGCACAACCTGGCGCTGATGGCGGCAATGGAAGGCTTTGAGCGGTTGTTCCAGGCCAATCCGCTGCCGTTGCGCTGGTTGCGTAACAGTGGGTTGAAGTTGGTAGAGCAGATGCCGGAAGCCAAGGCGCTGTTCGTGCGCCAGGCGCTTGGCTTGAGTGGTGACCTGCCGGATCTGGCCAAAGCCTGAAGACTGTACGCAATTCTTTGTAGGAGCAGCCTTGTGCTGCGAAGAGGCCAGTGAAACCAGCCAATTTTGCTCGATTGGCTGCTGGCCCTTTCGCAGCACAAGGCTGCTCCTACAAAGAGCGGTGCAGGCTCTGCAACATCCAGTAACGGCTAGGTAGATGAGCCTTAAAATGGGATTCACTACCATTTGCACCTCTCAAACGATCCGAGGAGTGCTTAACATGTTGCCACGCAAGCCCCTACTGGCCGCCCTGGCCCTGACCCTGTTCGGCGGCACTGCCCAAGCGGCGGACGAAGTGGTGGTGTACTCCTCGCGCATCGACGAGCTGATCAAGCCGGTGTTCGATGCGTATACCGCCAAGACCGGGGTCAAGATCAAGTTCATCACCGACAAGGAAGCCCCGCTGATGCAGCGCATCAAGGCCGAGGGCGACAACGGTGTGGCCGACCTGCTGCTCACCGTCGATGCCGGCAACCTGTGGCAGGCCGAGCAGATGGGCATTCTGCAGCCGATCAAGTCCGACATCATCGATCAGAACATTCCGCCGCAGTACCGCGCTTCGTCCCATGACTGGACCGGCCTGAGCCTGCGCGCCCGCACCATCATCTACTCCACCGAGCGGGTCAAGCCCGAGGAGCTGAGCACCTACGAAGCCCTGGCTGACAAGCAGTGGGAAGGCCGTCTGTGCCTGCGCACGGCGAAGAAGGTGTACAACCAGTCGCTGACCGCCACCCTGATCGAAACCCACGGTGAGGCGAAGACCGAGCAAGTCGTCAAAGGGTGGGTCAACAACCTGTCCACCGATGTGTTCTCCGACGACAACGCGGTGATCCAGGCCATCGAGGCCGGCCAATGTGACGTGGGTGTGGTCAACACCTACTACTACGGCCGCCTGCACAAGCAGAACCCGAACCTGCCAGTTAAGATTTTCTGGCCCAACCAGGGTGACCGTGGCGTGCACGTGAACCTGTCGGGCATTGGCCTGACCAAGCATGCACCGCACCCGGAAGCGGCGAAAAAGCTGGTTGAGTGGATGACCGGTGAAGAAGCGCAGAAACTGTTCGCCGACATCAACCAGGAATTCCCAGCTAACCCGAAGGTGAAACCATCGGAGGAAGTGGCCGCTTGGGGTAGCTTCAAGGCCGACACCATTCCGGTGGAAATTGCCGGCAAGCGCCAGGCCGAAGCCATCCGCCTGATGGATCGGGCTGGCTACAACTAAGCGCCAGGCTTTATCCTTTCGGGGCCTATCAGGGCCCTTTCGCGGGCACGCCCGCTCCCACAGGAACTGCACAGGATTCAAGCATCGTGCGGTCCCTGTGGGAGCGGGCATGCCCGCGAACGACCGCGCAGCGGTCGCAAATCAGCCACAGAGACAGTCAACTTGCCCCACACCCCACAACGCCGCTGGTACCTCCCGGTCTCCCTGATCGCCGCCCTGGTGCTGCTGCCGCTGAGCGTGCTGCTGCTGTCCTGGCAATCGATCGACCTGCAGATCTGGTCGCACCTGCTCGACACCCAGATGACCCGCCTGCTCGGCAACACCCTGACCCTGGTGGTGGGTGTCGGCATTGGTGTCACCGTACTGGGCGTCAGCCTGGCCTGGCTCACCAGCCTGTGCGAGTTCCCGGGTCGGCGTTGGCTGGACTGGGCGCTGATGCTGCCGTTCGCCATCCCGGCCTATGTGCTGGCGTTCGTCTTCGTCGGCCTGCTGGACTTTGCCGGCCCGGTGCAAAGTGCCCTGCGTGAAGTGTTCGGGCCAATGCGCCTGCCACGGGTGCGCTCCACCGGCGGGGTAATCATCGTCCTGGTGCTGGTGTTCTACCCCTATGTCTACCTGCTGGCACGCACGGCGTTCCTGGCCCAGGGCAAGGGGCTGATGGAAGCGGCGCGGGTGCTTGGGCTGTCGCCCTTGCAGGCATTCTGGCGCGTCGCCCTGCCCATGGCACGGCCGGCGATCGGTGCCGGTATCGCCCTGGCGCTGATGGAAACCCTGGCTGACTTCGGCGCGGTGGCGGTGTTCAACTTCGACACTTTCACCACGGCCATCTACAAGACCTGGTACGGCTTTTTCAGCTTGTCCAGCGCGGCCCAGCTGGCCAGCCTGCTGCTGCTGGCGGTGATGCTTGTGCTGTACGGCGAGCGCCGGGCCCGCGGTGCCAGCCGCAGTGGCAACGAACGGCCGCGCGCGCAGGCGCTGTATCATCTGCGTGGGCTCAAGTCGCTGCTGGCCAGTGCCTGGTGCCTGCTGGTGTTCGCCTGTGCTTTCGTCATTCCGCTGCTGCAACTGCTGGCGTGGTTTTGGCAACGTGGCCGGTATGACCTGGACGAGCGCTATGTCGGCTTGGTGCTGCACACCCTGTACCTGGGTGGCATGGCGGCGCTGGTCACGGTATGCGTGGCGCTGCTGCTGGCCTTTGCCCGGCGCCAGGCGCCGACCGGCGGTATCCGCGCCGGAGTTGGCCTGGCCAACCTGGGGTATGCCTTGCCCGGTTCGGTGCTGGCGGTATCGATCATGCTGGCCTTCAGTTACCTCGACAACCACCTTGTCATCCCGCTGTCCAGCTGGTTGGGTGGGGCCGGCAAGCCGTTACTGCTAGGTAGCCTCTCGGCCTTGCTGCTGGCCTACCTGGTGCGCTTCATCGCGGTGGCCTACGGGCCGCTGGAGAGCAGCCTGGAACGCATCCGCCCATCACTGCCCGAAGCCTCGCGCAGCCTGGGCGTCGGTGGCGCAAGATTGTTTTTCAAGGTGTATCTGCCGCTGCTGGTGCCCGGTGCCCTTAGCGCCGCGCTGCTGGTGTTCGTCGACGTGCTCAAGGAAATGCCGGCCACCTTGTTGATGCGACCGTTCGGCTGGGACACCCTCGCCGTGCGGGTGTTCGAGATGACCAGCGAGGGCGAGTGGGCGCGTGCCTCGCTGCCGGCACTGACCTTGGTGCTGGTGGGCTTGCTGCCGGTCATTGGCCTGATCCGCCGTTCGGCCCGTCGACCCGGTCACAGTCGCTGAGGGTGCCAGCTGGCGACCTTGCAGCTACAATGCGCGGCATTCGCGCGGCGGGTCCTTACAACAAGAGCTGACGACCCACGTCATCGACCGCCGCCGCTTCGCCACGCCCGGAAGGAGAAACCCATGGGACAGCGCACGCTTTTGTATGACCTGCACCTGGCGCTAGGCGCCAAGACGGTCGATTTCGGTGGCTGGGACATGCCCCTGCACTATGGCTCGCAGGTCGAGGAGCACCACCAGGTGCGCAGCGACTGCGGCGTCTTCGATGTTTCCCACATGACCGTGATCGATGTCGAAGGCACCGATGCCACCGCTTGGCTGCAGCGCTTGCTGGCCAACGACGTGGCCCGCCTCGACGACACCGGCAAGGCGCTGTACAGCCCGCTGCTGCATGAGCAGGGCGGGGTGATCGACGACCTGATCGTCTACCGCACGGAAACCGGCTATCGGCTGGTCACCAACGCCGCCACCCGCGCCAAGGTGCTCGACTGGCTACAACTGCAGCGTGTCGGTTTTGCCGTGGACTTTCAGGCCCGTCCCGACCTGGCCATTCTCGCCATCCAGGGGCCGCATGCCCGCGAAAAGGTCGCGGCCCTGCTCAGCCCCGCGCGCGCGGCCCTGATCCGCGAGCTGCGCCCGTTCGAAGGCGTTGCCGAAGGCGACTGGTTCATCGCCCGCACCGGCTACACCGGTGAAGATGGCCTGGAAATCATTTTCCCCGGCGAGCAGGCCGTCGCCTTCTTCAACGACCTGGTCGGTGCCGGCATTGCGCCTAGCGGCCTCGGCGCCCGCGATACGTTGCGCCTGGAAGCCGGCATGAACCTGTACGGCCAGGACATCGACGAAAACCACACGCCGCTCACCTCCAACCTGGGCTGGAGCATTGCCTGGGAGCCGGCCGAGCGCGATTTCATCGGCCGTGCCGGCCTGCTGGCGGAAATCGAGCACGGCGTGCAGGAAAAACTGGTTGGCCTGGTGCTGGAAGAGCGCGGCGTGCTGCGCGCCCACCAGGTGGTGCGTGTAGCCGGGATTGGCGAAGGGGAGATCACCAGTGGTAGTTTCTCACCTACGCTGAGCAAGTCCATTGCCCTGGCGCGCGTACCCATGGCGACCGGCGACCGGGCCGAGGTGGAGATTCGCGGCAAATGGTACCCGGTGCGGGTGGTCAAACCGACCTTCGTGCGCCACGGCAAGATCCTTATCTGAACAATTATCAACCGGCGGGCGTACCGCTGAGCCAATCGAGGAATTCAAGACATGAGCACTATCCCCGCCGACCTGCGTTTTGCCGAAAGCCATGAGTGGGCTCGCCTGGAAGCCGACGGCAGCGTGACCGTGGGTATCAGCGACCACGCCCAGCAAGCTCTGGGTGACGTGGTGTTCGTCGAGCTGGCCGAAGTCGGCAAGGTATTCGCTGCTGGCGAAGCTGCTGGTGTGGTCGAGTCGGTCAAGGCCGCTTCGGACATCTACGCCCCGATCGGTGGCGAAGTCATTGCCGTCAACGAAGAACTGGCCGACAGCCCGGAGCTGCTCAACGAAGAACCTTACGAAGCGTGGATCTTCAAACTGAAGCCAAGCAACCCGGCCGAGCTGGACAAGCTGCTGGATGCTGCTGGCTACGCGGCTGCTATCGGCGAGTAATACCGCGTCGCCTGATTCGCGGCACAAGGCCGCTCCTACAGGAGATCGCGATCCCTTGTAGGAGCGGCCTTGTGCCGCGAATGGGGCGCAAAGCGCCCCCCTATATGCTGGGTAGCATCAATTCCCCGCAGAATCGGCAATCCTTCCTAGACTTATAAGTCTCCATGAGACCCGGTCTAGGAAGAGAGCGTCGTCATGTCCCAGTCGCCATCCCTGCATCAACTGCAAGAGCTCAACCCTTTCCTGCGTCGTCACCTGGGCCCCGATGCCACAGAGCAGCAGGCCATGCTCAACGCGCTGGGCGTCGCCAGCCGCAGTGAGCTGATCGAGCAGACCGTTCCGCCCGACATCCGCCTCAATCGCCCCCTCGACCTGCCGGCGGCGTTGGACGAACAAGCCGCCCTGGCCAAGCTCGCCGGTTATGCCGAACAGAACCAGGTCTGGACCAGCCTCATCGGCATGGGCTACCACGGCACCATCACCCCCACGGTCATCCTGCGCAATGTGCTGGAAAACCCCGGCTGGTACACCGCCTACACGCCCTACCAACCGGAAATTGCCCAAGGCCGGCTGGAGGCGCTGCTGAACTTCCAGCAGATGGTCATCGACCTCACAGGCCTGGCCCTGGCCAATGCCTCGCTGCTCGATGAAGCCACCGCTGCCGCCGAGGCCATGGCCCTGGCCAAGCGGGTGGCGCGCAACAAGAGCAACGCCTTCTTCGCTGACCAGCACTGCCACCCGCAGACGCTGTCGGTACTCAAGACCCGCGCCGAAGGCTTTGGCTTCGAACTGATCGTCGACGCTGTGGATAACCTTGCCAAACACTCGGTGTTCGGCGCGTTGCTGCAGTACCCCGACACCCACGGCGAGGTGCGCGATCTGCGCCCGCTGATCGACCAGTTGCACGGCCAGCAAGCCTTGGCCTGCGTGGCGGCCGACCTGCTTAGCCTGGTGGTGCTGGCGCCACCCGGGGAGCTGGGCGCCGACGTGGTGCTGGGCTCGACCCAGCGCTTTGGTGTGCCGATGGGCTACGGTGGGCCCCACGCGGCCTATTTTGCCTGCCGCGACGACTACAAACGGGCCATGCCAGGGCGCATCATCGGGGTGTCGCGCGATGCCCGTGGCAACACCGCGTTGCGCATGGCCCTGCAGACCCGCGAGCAGCATATTCGCCGCGAGAAGGCCAACTCCAACATCTGCACGGCCCAGGTGCTGCTGGCCAACATTGCTGGCTTCTACGCGGTTTACCACGGCCCGGAAGGCCTGCAACGCATCGCCCAGCGTGTGCACCGACTGACCTTCATCCTGGCCGCCGGCCTTGAAGCCAAAGGCATCAAGCGCCTCAACCAGCACTTCTTCGACACCCTTACCCTGGATGTCGGTGGGGCCCAGGCGGCCATCATCGAAAGCGCCGAAGCCGCGCACATCAACCTGCGCATTCTTGGGCGCGGTCACTTGGGCGTGAGCCTGGACGAAACCTGTAACGAGCATACGGTGCTGCGCCTGCTCGATATTTTCCTGGGGGTGGATCATGGCCTGGACATCGCCGCCCTCGACCAGTTGGCCCTGCCTGAAGGCATCCCCGCCGGCCTGGTGCGGCGCACGCCATTGCTCGCCCACCCGGTGTTCAACCTGCACCACAGCGAAACCGAGATGTTGCGCTACCTCAAGCAGCTGGAGAACAAGGACCTGGCGCTGAACCAGTCGATGATTCCGCTGGGCTCCTGCACCATGAAACTCAACGCCACCAGCGAGATGATCCCCATCACCTGGCCTGGCTTCGCCCAACTGCACCCGTTCGCCCCGGTATCCCAGGCCGTAGGATACAAGGCGATGATCGACGAGCTGGAAAGCTGGCTGTGCGCGATCACCGGCTTCGATGCCATCTGCATGCAGCCCAACTCCGGTGCCCAGGGCGAGTACGCCGGCCTGATGGCGATAACCCGTTACCACCGCAGCCGTCATCAGCCGCAGCGCACGTTGTGCCTGATCCCGTCGTCGGCCCACGGCACCAACCCGGCGTCGGCGCAGATGGCTGGTATGGAGGTGGTGATCGTCGATTGCGACAACGATGGCAACGTCGACCTGGCTGACCTCAAGGCCAAAGCCCAGGCGGCCGGTGAGCGTCTGTCGTGCCTGATGATCACCTACCCCTCGACCCACGGCGTGTACGAAGAGGGCATACGCGAAATTTGCGAGGTCGTGCACCAGCACGGCGGCCAGGTGTACATGGACGGCGCCAACCTCAATGCCCAGGTGGGCCTGGCGCGCCCGGCGGACATCGGGGCCGATGTGTCGCACATGAACCTGCACAAGACCTTTTGCATCCCCCACGGCGGTGGCGGCCCGGGCATGGGGCCAATCGGTATCCGCGCGCACCTCAAGCCGTTCGTCGCCAGCCACCCGGTGGTGCCGGTGCCTGGGTTGGACCCAAACAACAGCGCGGTTAGTGCCGCGCCTTGGGGCAGCGCAAGCATCTTGCCGATCAGCTGGATGTACATCGCCATGATGGGCCCGCAGTTGGCCGACGCCAGCGAGGTGGCGATCCTTTCGGCCAATTACCTGGCCAGCCAGCTGGGCGGTGCCTTCCCTGTGCTCTACCGCGGGCGCAACCAGCGAGTGGCGCATGAGTGCATCCTCGACCTGCGGCCGTTGAAGGCACTGACAGGCATCAGCGAGGAGGACGTGGCCAAGCGCCTGATGGACTATGGCTTCCACGCGCCGACCATGTCGTTCCCGGTGCCAGGCACGCTGATGGTGGAGCCGACCGAGAGTGAATCGAAGGCCGAACTGGACCGGTTCGTCGAGGCCATGCTGGCGATTCGGGCGGAAATTGGCGAGGTGCAGGAGGGCAATTGGCCGGCGGAGAACAACCCGCTCAAGCATGCGCCGCATACCCTGGCGGATGTACTGGGTGTGTGGGACAGGCCGTATAGCCTGGAGCAGGCGGTGGCACCCAGTGCTCACGCGCGCCAGCATAAGTACTGGCCGGCGGTGAACCGGGTCGACAACGTGTATGGGGACAGGAATTTGTTCTGTGCTTGTGTACCGGTGGAAGCGTATCGCTGAGATCGGTGTTGGGTTCTTCGCGGTCTTGCCCGCTCCCACAGGTATTGCACAAGTTTCGAGCCTTGTGGGGTCCCTGTGGGAGCGGGCAGGCCCGCGAAGCCGGCGACGCGATTACTCGGCTACTGCATTCTTGGCCAGAATGGCATTGGCCAGCTCCATGTCGGAGGCCTGCATCCCTGGGTGCTCTGCCCGTGCCTGGCGCATGGCCGCTTCCAGGAACGGCCCGCGGATCGCGCCTTCGCTGGCGACGAAGCTGCTGGCGTCGTCTTGCGCGGCCACGACCAGCTTGTGGTCCCGCGAGGTCAGGTAGCTCGATGCCGTGGTAGCACCAGAAGTCATCACGTTACGCCAGAAGGTATCGGCCATGGCCGAGCCGATAGGCAGCGAGAGCAAGGCAGCGGCGGCGATGGCGGTTTTGAGACGCATGTTGAAACACCTCTAAGGGTGAGGGTTGAAGATGCGCGGTTTGATCTTTTCAGGTGCGGCAAGTTCCTGGAATACAAAGGACTTTTCGTCAGCTACAGACACGCAGCAGTTCCTCGGCACGGGTCTGCCCGCAAGCCACTTTGGCCTCCCCGTAGCTGCGCAGGTCAACCAGCCCGTCGGCCAATGCCTGGCGCCTTAAATGGGTCAGATCGGCTTGCGGACCGATCAATGCGCGCAGGCTTTCGCTTGGCCGCAGCAACTCGAACAAGCCCGTGCGCCCGTGAAAGCCGGTGCCACGGCAGGTTTGGCAGGTGGCTGAAGAACTGGCCTGGCAGTCCGTGCAGACGGTTCGCACCAGGCGCTGGGCCATCACCCCGATCAGCGTGGCCTTGATCAAGTAGTCGGCTACACCCAGCTCTTGCAGGCGGGTAATGGCTGCGCAGGCATCGTTGGTATGCAGGGTCGACAGCACCAGGTGCCCGGTCAGCGCAGCCTGCACCGCTACCAGCGCAGTTTCGCGGTCGCGGATTTCGCCGATCATGATGATGTCCGGGTCCTGGCGCAGCATGGCCCGTACCCCGTTGGCAAAGCCCAGGTCCAGGGCCGGCTGCACCTGCAACTGGTTGAAGCCTGGCACCAGGCGTTCGATCGGGTCTTCGATGGTGCACAGGTTGACCTGCGGCGTCGCCAGTAGCTTGAGGCTGGCATACAACGTACTGGTCTTGCCGGAGCCGGTGGGGCCAGTGACCAGGATGATGCCTTGGCGCTGGCGCAGCAGGCCTTGCCACTGAGCCAGTAGCTGGCCTTGCAGGCCAAGGCGGTCGAAGCCCTCTTGCAACTGCTGTGGGTCGAACAGGCGCAGCACCAGTTTCTCGCCAAACGGGGTGGGCAGGGTGGATAGGCGCAGCTCCACTTCGCCGCCACCTGGCAGGCGGCTTTGCAGCCGGCCGTCTTGCGGCCTGCGTTTCTCTGCAACGTCCATGCGGCCCAGATGTTTCAGGCGGCTGACCAACGCCAGCGTGACCCCGCTGGGGAAGGCATAGACGGTGTGCAGCAGGCCGTCGATGCGGTAGCGCAGCTGGCCCTGCTCGCGGCGCGGTTCCAGGTGGATATCGCTGGCGCGCTGTGCAATGGCGTACTGCAGCAGCCAGTCGACGATATGCACGATATGGGCGTCATCGGCGCTGGCTTCGGCCTGGCGCTTGCCCAGCTCCAGCAATTGCGCGAGTTCGCCCAGGCTGGCCGATTGTTGGTACTGCGCGCCTTTTACCGATTGGGCCAGGTGCTGAAACGACTGCCCTGACTGACGGATCTGCAGCGGGTTGGCCAACACGCGACGAACCGATCGGCCAAGGCTGCGGGCCAGGTCGGCCTGCCAATCATCCACGTAGGGCTGGGCACTGGCTACGGTGACGCTGGCCGCGTCGGCGGCGACGATGAGAATGCCATGACGTTGGGCGAAAGCCGGGGAGATCAGGCCGGTGAGCTGGGGCAGGTCGAGTCGCAGGGGGTCGATGCGCAGGTAGGGCTGGCCCACCTTGTCGGCCAACCATTGGCAGAGATGGTCCAGGTCCAGGGGCTGGCCGGGATGCTGGCGATTTTCCAGGCTGCAGGCGGCGATCAGTTCCAGCGGGTGGTCGGTGGGGTGGGCGGCGGCGTGTTTGAGTACTTGCATGGTGTCGTTGGCATGCAAGTGCTGGTCGGCGAGCAGCGCTTCGAGCACGCGTTCGAGATTGAGTGCCGGGCTGTCGGGGGTATGCATGGTGGGCGTCCGTGCCTGATGCGGGAGTGCTGACCAAGGCTAGCCGGTCAGCGCAGAGGCATTGGAGGTGAAAGGTTTCGGGGTTTTGCGGGGCACCTGTTCCGGCCTCTTCGCGGGTAAACCCGCTCCCACAGGGATCGCACAGACCTTTAATCCTGTGCACTACCTGTGGGAGCGGGTTTACCCGCGAAGAGGCCGGCACAGGTACAGCACAGCTGTCAGACCACCGCCAGCTCCACCCGCTGCAGGTTGGTAAGGCTCACCTCACCTACGCACACCAGGTTGCGCAGCTTTTGTGCAATCACCTCTGCCCGGTGCCAGCTCAACCCGCCAATGCCGACTTCGATGTTCAGCCAATCATCGTGCTGCTTGACCTGCACGCTGTGTGGGGTCAGGAACTGCAGGGCGAACAGGTTCAGCACCCGGCACAGGCTGTCGGGCTCGGCTTCGGCCTGCAGGCGATAGTGCACGGTGCTGTGGGCGTTACTGGCGGCCCAGGCGTCGGTACGTGGCTGTGCGTTCATGCTGGTCTCCGCAAATGTGGGAGAAATTCTTGCACGTCGAGGGTGGTATTTTTTCGCTATGATTTGATCATTTTGTTGTGTTTGCAAATTGATCAATTCGATAAGTGTTGTTCTGGAGAATTAATAATGCACAGCGAGCTGGACGCCTACGACCGCCGCATTCTCGAACTGCTGCAGGAGGACGCTTCGCTGTCCAGCGCGCAGATCGCCGAGCGTGTCGGGCTATCGCAATCGCCGTGCTGGCGGCGCATTCAGCGCTTGAAGGAAGAGGGAGTGATTCGCGGGCAGGTGACCTTGCTGGACCGCAAGAAGGTCGGCCTGAACACGCAGATTTTTGCCGAGGTGAAACTCAACGCCCATGGGCGCTCCAATTTCACCGAGTTCACCGAGGCGATTCGCGGGTTCCCGGAGGTGTTGGAGTGTTATGTGCTGATGGGGGCGGTGGACTTTTTGCTGCGGATAGTCACATCGGACATCGAGGCTTATGAGCGATTCTTCTTCGAAAAACTGTCGAATGTGCCGGGGATTCAAGAGGTGAATTCGATTGTGGCGCTGTCGGAGATCAAGTCCACCACCAGCCTGCCACTGTCACGGTGAGGCATTCGCGGGCTCGCCCGCTCCCACAGGGTTATCAGTAAGCCAGAGACTGGCGCGATTCCTGTGGGAGCGGGCAAGCCCGCGAAGAAGGCGACGCGGTATCACGCCTTGAGCAGGTGCTTCCAGCCGCGGCTCTGGTCCACTGCCCGAGCCTGTTCGATACGCGCTTCCAGCACTTCATCGCTGATCGGCTGCTCGGCCAGTTCATGCAACTTCTTCAGGTCGCCATACAGGCGGTCCATCTGCGGCGCTTCCAGCACCTGGCGGGCATGGTGCAGCCAGGCCAGCAACTGCTCGATACGCGGCAGCTGCTCGGCCAGGTCTTCCGGGCGTTGGGTGTAAAGCGGCAGCTTCAACGCACGGCCTTCCTCGCCCAGCAGGTGCCCCAGCCAGCTGGCCAACTGCGCCTTGCCCTGGCGTTCGCCACGGCCTTTGCGTTCTGCGGTCCACGCACGGGCCAGCAGCCAGCGCGAGGTTTCCAGCGAAAATTGGCCCCAACGCACGTCTTCCAGCTCTTCGGCGAACTGCTCGGGTGCGGCGCGACGAATATCTTCGTCATCGTTGCCGGCCTGCACCAGCGGGCGCCAGTCTTCGAGCAAGGCGTCAAGGCTGGCACGCAGGTCGCGGGTAGTGGCGCGTGGTGCCGCCTGGCCCAGGCTGGCAGTGAGGGCACGCAGTTCGCTCAGGCACTCGACCCAGTCTTGTAGCAGGCGCCAGTGGCCATTGTGGCGGTACTGCTCGGCCAGGCGCTGGCTGCTGCCCAGCAGTTGCCAGGCCAGGGCGGCATAGGCGTCGTCCACCGCCATTTCGGCCTCCAGCTCGGTGTGTGGCAGGCCCAGCTCGTAGCTGTCCGGCTCCAGCAGGCGGTAGCCGCGCTCGGCCTTGCTGATGTCGCAGGGCATCAGTGGCAGGCTGGCGGCCAGTTCGGCGGCCAGTTCCAGCAGCGCTTGCGGTTCACCTTCGCGCAGCTCCAGCTCCAGCTCGCAGATCTCTTCCTTGCGCTTGCCGGCGATTACGAAGCCCTGGTCCAACGCGGCCTCGATCACCACCTTGCTCTTGCCACGGCCCCAGGCGATTTCGGCGTATTCACGGCTGAAATCGGTGGTGAACAGCGGTTTGATGGTTTTCTTGTCCAGGTTGGCCAACTGCTCGGGCCAACAGGTGGCGTCCAGCTTCTTCAGGTCGAGCTTGACCTTGTCCAGGTGCCATTCGTACTCGTTGCGCTCGGACAGGCCGGCCACGCTGGTGCCACGGCACTTGAGGGTTTGGATGACGGCGTCGCCATCGCGGCGCAGGCGCAGGGCGACACGGGCGGCGGACAGCTCACGCTCAGGGGTGTCGAAGTACTGGTTGAGCAGTTCACGGGTCTGCCAGCCGGACTTGTTGCGCTTTTTCAGCAGAGGGTGCTCGCGCAGGGCGGCAAGGGTCTCGCGGCTGGCGCGGAGCTTCAGTTCGGTTTCTTTGTGCATCACAGACTCGAAAGAGGGGGCGTGGTTGGCGCAGAGTCTACAGCAGTCCGCCGTCAACGGTTTATTCCAGACAGCGGATAGTCCTATGATGGGCAACGCTTCCGAGGAGTACGCGCATGCCGTTGCCGACGCTGAAAGACCAGTTTGCCGCCTTGATCGCCGCGCCTTCGGTCAGTTGCACCCAACCTGCGCTGGACCAGTCCAACCGTCAGGTCATCGACCTGCTGGCCGGCTGGCTGGGCGACCTGGGTTTCACCTGCGACATCCAGCAGGTCAGCCCTGGCAAGTTCAACCTGCTGGCCAGCCGTGGCACCGGCCCGGGTGGCCTGGTGCTGGCCGGGCACAGCGACACCGTGCCGTATGACGAACAGCTGTGGGCCAGCGACCCGCTGAAGCTGACCGAAACCGATGGCCGCTGGGTCGGCCTGGGCAGTTGCGATATGAAAGGCTTCTTCGCCCTGGTCATCGAGGCGGTCATCCCTCTGCTGGAGCACGACTTCAAGCAGCCGCTGCTGATCCTTGCCACCTGTGACGAAGAAAGCTCCATGTCCGGCGCCCGCGCCTTGGCCGAGGCCGGCCAGCCGCTGGGCCGTGCGGCAGTAATCGGTGAGCCTACCGGGCTGCGGCCGATCCGCATGCACAAAGGCATCCTCATGGACCGCATCGACATCCTCGGGCGCAGTGGCCATTCGTCGGACCCAAGCCTGGGCCGCAGTGCCATGGAAGCCATGCACGCGGTAATGGGCGAACTGATGGGGCTGCGCCAGCAATGGCAGCAAACCTATCGCAACCCGCAATTCACCGTGCCGACCCCGACCATGAACTTCGGTTGTATCCATGGCGGTGACAACCCCAACCGCATCTGTGGCCAGTGTGCCCTGGAATTCGACCTGCGGCCGCTGCCGGGCATGGATGTGGAGCAACTGCGCGCGGCCATTCGCGAAAAGCTGGTGCCGGTGGCCGAACGCCACGATGTACGCATCGACTACGCGCCGCTGTTCCCGGAGGTGCCGCCGTTCGAGCAGGCCGCCGATGCCGAGCTGGTGCAAGTCGCGGAGCGCCTCACCGGCCATCGCGCCGAAGCGGTGGCGTTCGGCACCGAAGCGCCTTATCTTCAGCAGCTGGGCTGCCAGACCATCGTGCTGGGCCCTGGCGACATCGCCTGTGCCCACCAGCCCGGCGAATACCTTGAAATGTCACGAATCGAGCCTACCGTGCGTCTATTGCGTGACTTGATCCGGCACTATTGCCTGCACTAAACGTCAATCGAACTGATTCGTTCCTGCCTAGAGGAGACCGCGCGTGACCGCAAGCCTGTTCCGACGATGATTCCGAACGCCCCTGTATCGCCGTTCTCCGTCCACTTATCCACAGGCCCTGTCATGCCCGACTACGTCAACTGGCTGCGTCATGCCTCCCCGTACATCAATGCCCATCGCGACTGCACCTTCGTGGTCATGCTCCCTGGCGATGGGGTGGAGCACCCTAATTTCGGCAACATCGTCCACGACCTGGTGCTGCTGCACAGCCTGGGCGTGCGGCTGGTGCTGGTGCATGGTTCGCGCCCGCAGATCGAAAGCCGCCTGGCCGATCGCGGCCTGACCCCGCACTACCACCGCGGCATGCGCATTACCGATGCTGCCACCCTGGACTGCGTGATCGATGCTGTCGGCGCCCTGCGCCTGGCCATCGAGGCGCGCCTGTCGATGGACATCGCCGCGTCGCCCATGCAGGGCTCGCGCCTGCGCGTGGCGTCCGGCAACCTGGTGACCGCGCGGCCGATCGGCGTGCTTGAAGGGGTGGATTACCACCACACCGGGGAAGTGCGTCGGGTCGACCGCAAGGGCATCAGCCGCCTGCTCGACGAGCGCTCCATCGTGCTGCTGTCGCCCCTGGGCTACTCGCCTACCGGGGAAATCTTCAACCTGGCCTGCGAAGACGTGGCAACCCGCGCGGCCATCGAACTGGGCGCCGACAAGCTGCTGCTGTTCGGCGCCGAGCCTGGCCTGCTGGACGCCGACGGCAAGCTGGTACGCGAACTGCGTCCGCAGCAGGTGGCCCCACATCTGCAGCGCCTGGGCAGCGACTACCAGGGCGAATTGCTGGATGCCGCGGCCGAGGCTTGCAAAGGCGGCGTGGCGCGCAGCCATATCGTCAGCTATGCCGAGGACGGTGCGCTGCTGACCGAGCTGTTCACCCGTGGCGGTGGCGGTACGCTGGTGTCGCAGGAGCAGTTCGAAGTGGTGCGCGAGGCGACCATCGAGGATGTGGGTGGCCTGCTGGAGCTGATCAGCCCGCTGGAAGAGCAGGGCATCCTGGTGCGCCGTTCGCGGGAGGTGCTGGAACGGGAGATCGAGCAGTTCAGCGTGGTCGAGCGCGAGGGCATGATCATCGCCTGTGCGGCGCTGTACCCGATTGCCGATTCCGAGGCGGGGGAGCTGGCGTGTCTGGCGGTGAACCCGGAATACCGCCATGGCGGGCGTGGGGACGAGCTGCTGGAGCGCATCGAGAGCCGGGCGCGGCAGATGGGCTTGAATACCTTGTTCGTGCTGACGACGCGCACGGCCCACTGGTTCCGCGAGCGCGGCTTTGCGCCTAGCGGGGTAGAGCGGCTGCCGGCGGCGCGGGCTTCGTTGTACAACTACCAGCGCAATTCGAAGATTTTCGAGAAGGCCCTGTAAGCCCGTGCCGGCCGCTTCGCGGGTGAACCCGCTCCCACAGGATCTTCAGCGGACCTGAGGCTGGCGCTATCTCTGTGGGAGCGGGCAAGCCCGCGAAGCAGGCGACACCGAGCTCAAAGAAAAACGCCGCCCTTGTGGGCGGCGTTTTCGTTTACACGGTATGCAGGTACCAGTTGTACTCGAGGTCGGAGATGGAGTGCTCGAACTCCTCCAGCTCGCTCTCTTTGCACGCGACAAAGATGTCGATGTACTTCGGATCGATGTACTTGTTCAGGATCTCGCTGTCGTCCAGCTCGCGCAGGGCATCGCGCAGGTTGTTCGGCAGGCTCTGCTCCAACTGCTCGTACGAGTTGCCTTCGATCGGCGCGCCTGGCTCGATCTTGTTGGTCAGGCCATGGTGCACACCGGCCAGCACGGCAGCCATCATCAGGTACGGGTTGGCGTCCGCACCGGCCACGCGGTGCTCGATGCGTACGGCGTCCGCCGAGCCGGTTGGCACGCGCAGCGCCACGGTGCGGTTGTCCAGGCCCCAGCTTGGCGCGTTCGGTACGTAGAACTGCGCGCCAAAGCGGCGGTACGAGTTGACGTTCGGGCAAAGGAACGCCATGGACGCGGGCAGGGTCTCGAGCACACCGCCGACAGCGTGACGTAGCGCGGCGTTCTGCTCGGGATCCTCGCTGGTGAAGATGTTGTTGCCATCTTTGTCCAGCACGGAAATGTGTACATGCAGGCCGTTGCCTGCCTGGCCCGGGTAGGGCTTGGCCATGAACGTTGTGTCCATTTCATGGTCGTAGGCGATGTTTTTGATCAACCGCTTGAGCAGTACCGCGTAGTCGCAGGCCTTCAGCGGGTCGGCCACGTGGTGCAGGTTGACTTCGAACTGCGCCGGGGCGCTTTCCTTGACGATGGCGTCGGCTGGGATGCCTTGCTCTTTAGCGCCTTCGAGGATGTCCTGCAGGCAGTCGGCATATTCGTCGAGGTCGTCGATCAGGTACACCTGGGTCGACTGTGGGCGCTTGCCCGAAATGGGCGAGCGTGGCGGCTGCGGGCGGCCGTTCACGTTCTCCTGGTCGATCAGGTAGAACTCCAGTTCGAATGCGGCGCAGATGGTCAGGCCCATATCGGTGAACTTGCTCACCACCTGGCGCAGCACTTCGCGCGGGTCGGCGAAGAACGGCTCGCCTTCCAGCTCGTGCATGGTCATCAGCAGCTGGGCGGTAGGGCGCTTTTGCCACGGCTCGTTACAGAGCGTGTCGGGGATTGGATAGCAGATGCGGTCAGCATCGCCGATGTCCAGACCCAGCCCGGTGCTTTCAACGGTGGAACCGTTGATGTCCAGGGCGAAGAGGGAGGCCGGCAGGTTGATGCCTTTCTCGTAAACCTTGTGGAGGCTGGTGCGCTCGATGCGCTTGCCACGCACCACACCATTCATATCTGCAATCAGAAGGTCAACGTAGAGAACCTCAGGATGTTCCTTAAGGAACGCGTTCGCTTCGTTAAGCTGAACGGCACGCGGGGGTACCGACATGATGCAACACCTTTGTTGTTAAAAATATCAATCAAGGGGGGCTTGCAGGACCAGTCAATCGAAAAGCCATACTGATGTCAAGCCAACCCCATGATGCCCTGAAATGGCACATCTACGGCAGATTTGCTGCATATCGGGGCAAGCCATTATCCGCTATTTACCGTGTAAAGGGCTATCTCCGACGCACCGTGTTTTATTTTTTACGGAGGTGTTGTGTAAAAAAATGAACAAGGCTAAGCTCGGTCTCAACCCAGAACACAATAATACGAGGGTCACATGGTCCGCTTGCCGCGACCTGAAAGCACTGCCTGCGCAGTGCCATCGGGTATCTCCGTCGTTTTTGCAAGCTTCGTCAATGGCGTGGTCGCCCTGGCCGCAATAATTGACGTTTGGCGCTCCCAGGCCCGCCCTCGTAGCGGCTTGCCGCTCTTCGTTTCGTCTTCCTGCCTTTCGAACTCATTACGGACACAGCTGATTTCAGTGTATCCACTGTGGCTCTGCGCGTGGGTTTTTGCTTTAGCAACCTACTCCATCCAGAATCAAGTCGCGGACCACCTTACCTCCTGAGGTATTTATGAGTAACAACCTCGACCAGCTCACCGATTGGTTGAAAGAGCACAAGATCACCGAAGTCGAATGCATGATCAGTGACCTGACCGGCATCACGCGCGGCAAGATTTCGCCCACCAACAAATTCATCGCCGAAAAAGGCATGCGCCTGCCCGAAAGCGTGCTGCTGCAGACCGTGACCGGCGACTACGTCGACGACGACATCTATTACGAACTACTCGACCCGGCCGACATCGACATGATCTGCCGGCCCGACGAGAACGCTGTGTTCCTCGTGCCATGGGCCATCGAGCCGACTGCCCAGGTCATCCACGACACGTACGACAAAAAGGGCAACCCAGTCGAACTGTCGCCGCGCAACGTGCTGAAGAAAGTCCTCAAGCTCTACGCCGACAAGGGCTGGCAGCCCATTGTCGCGCCCGAGATGGAGTTCTACCTGACCAAGCGTAGCGAAGACCCGGACTTCCCGCTGCAGCCACCGGTAGGCCGTTCCGGCCGCCCGGAAACCGGCCGCCAGTCGTTCTCGATCGAAGCCGCCAACGAATTCGACCCGCTGTTCGAAGACGTCTACGACTGGTGCGAACTGCAGCAGTTGGACCTCGACACGCTGATCCACGAGGACGGCACGGCGCAGATGGAAATCAACTTCCGTCATGGCGACGCCCTGCACCTGGCCGACCAGATTCTGGTGTTCAAGCGCACCATGCGCGAGGCGGCGCTCAAGCACAACGTGGCCGCCACCTTCATGGCCAAGCCGATGACCGGCGAGCCGGGGAGCGCCATGCACTTGCACCAGAGCGTGGTCGACGTGGCCACTGGCAAGAACATCTTCAGCAACGAAGACGGCAGCATGAGCGCGCTGTTCCTCAACCACATCGGTGGCCTGCAGAAGTTCATCCCCGAGGCGCTGCCGCTGTTCGCGCCCAACGTCAACTCGTTCCGCCGCTTCCTGCCAGACACCTCGGCGCCGGTGAACGTGGAGTGGGGCGAAGAAAACCGCACCGTCGGCCTGCGCGTACCGGATGCCGGCCCGCAAAGCCGTCGGGTCGAGAACCGCCTGCCGGGCGCCGATGCCAACCCTTACCTGGCCATCGCCGCCAGCTTGCTGTGTGGCTACATCGGCATGGTCGAAGGTATCGAGGCCAGCGCGCCGGTGCAGGGCCGTGGTTACGAACGCCGCAACCTGCGTCTGCCACTGACCATCGAGGACGCCCTGGAACGCATGGAAAACAGCCGTGCGCTGGTGCAGTACCTGGGCAAAAAATTCATTACCGGATATGTCGCCACCAAGCGCGCCGAGCACGAAAACTTCAAACGCGTCATCAGTTCCTGGGAGCGTGAGTTCCTGCTGTTCGCTGTCTGATCAACCCTGGTGCCGCAGGAGCGCGGCGGTCGAATTACGGAGAAGCACATGAGCGTCAACAACCCGCAAACCCGTGAATGGCAAACCCTGAGCGGGGAGCATCACCTCGCGCCTTTCAGTGACTACAAGCAACTGAAGGAGAAGGGGCCGCGCATCATCACCAAGGCCCAGGGTGTGCATTTGTGGGACAGCGAGGGGCACAAGATTCTCGACGGCATGGCCGGCCTGTGGTGCGTGGCGGTCGGTTATGGCCGTGAAGAACTGGTGCAGGCGGCCGAAAAGCAGATGCGCGAGCTGCCGTATTACAACCTGTTCTTCCAGACCGCTCACCCGCCTGCGCTGGAGCTGGCCAAGGCGATCACCGATGTGGCGCCCGAGGGCATGACCCATGTGTTCTTCACCGGCTCCGGCTCCGAAGGCAACGACACCGTGCTGCGCATGGTGCGCCACTACTGGGCGCTGAAGGGCAAACCGCACAAGCAGACCATCATCGGCCGCATCAACGGCTACCACGGCTCCACCTTCGCCGGTGCCTGCCTGGGCGGCATGAGCGGCATGCATGAGCAGGGCGGCCTGCCGATCCCGGGCATCGTGCACATCCCGCAGCCGTACTGGTTCGGCGAAGGCGGCGACATGACCCCGGAAGCGTTTGGCGTGTGGGCGGCCGAGCAGTTGGAGAAGAAAATCCTCGAAGTCGGCGAAGACAATGTCGCCGCCTTCATCGCCGAACCGATCCAGGGGGCTGGCGGCGTGATCATCCCGCCGGAAACCTACTGGCCGAAGGTGAAGGAGATTCTCGCCAAGTACGACATCCTGTTCGTCGCCGACGAAGTGATCTGCGGTTTCGGCCGCACCGGCGAGTGGTTCGGCTCCGACTACTACGACCTCAAGCCCGACCTGATGACCATCGCCAAGGGCCTGACCTCCGGTTACATCCCCATGGGCGGTGTGATCGTGCGTGACACCGTGGCCAAGGTGATCAGCGAAGGCGGCGATTTCAACCACGGTTTCACCTACTCCGGTCACCCGGTGGCGGCCGCGGTAGGCCTGGAAAACCTGCGCATTTTGCGTGACGAGAAAATTGTCGAGAAGGCGCGCACGGAAGCGGCACCGTATTTGCAAAAGCGTTTGCGTGAATTGCAGGACCACCCACTGGTGGGTGAAGTACGCGGCCTGGGCATGCTTGGTGCGATCGAGCTGGTGAAGGACAAGGCCACCCGCAGCCGTTACGAAGGCAAGGGCGTGGGCATGATCTGTCGCACCTTCTGCTTCGACAACGGCCTGATCATGCGTGCCGTGGGCGACACCATGATCATCGCGCCGCCGCTGGTAATCAGCCATGCAGAGATCGACGAACTGGTGGAAAAGGCGCGCAAATGCCTGGACCTGACGCTTGAGGCGATCAACTGAGCACCTGCTAGGCTAGCGATGTGACATTAAGTCGTTACAAGGTCCTGCTTTCCTTGATACAGGGCCTTGTAACTTGCCAGACTAGCGGCTGTTTCAGTCGCCGCGCGCTCTGCACCGTGGGTCTTGGCTGCTGGACAGTTGCTAAATAAAAATTCTGGAGCATTACGCATGAATAAAATGGGCAAAACGTTGCTGGCCGCCGCCCTGATGGGTGCCATGGCCTCCGCTGTTCAGGCTGAAGACAAAGTGTTGAACGTCTACAACTGGTCGGACTACATCGCTCCGGACACCATCGCCAAGTTCGAGAAGCAGACCGGCATCAAGGTCAAATACGACGTCTTCGACAGCAACGAAACCCTCGAAGCCAAGCTGCTGGCAGGTAAGTCGGGCTACGACATCGTCGTGCCTTCGAACAACTTCCTGGCCAAGCAGATCAAGGCTGGCGTGTACGAGGAGCTGGACCGTTCGAAGCTGCCGAACTGGAAAAACCTCGACCCAGACCTGCTCAAGGCCGTTGGCGATGCCAGCGACAAGGACAACAAGCACGCCTTCCCGTACATGTGGGGCTCGATCGGCATCGGCTACAACCCGGAGAAGGTCAAGGCCGCGCTGGGCGTGGACCACATCGATTCGTGGGATGCCGTGTTCAAGCCTGAGAACATCGCCAAGCTCAAGAGCTGCGGCGTGAGCTTCCTGGATGCCCCGACCGAAATGCTGCCGGCCGCCCTGCACTACCTGGGCCTGCCGAGCAACAGCACCAAGAAAGAAGACCTGAAGGCCGCCGAGGACCTGTTCCTCAAGATCCGTCCTTCGATCACCTACTTCCACTCGTCCAAGTACATCGGCGACATGGCCAACGGCAACATCTGCGTGGCCGTCGGTTACTCGGGTGACCTGGAGCAGTCCAAGGCCCGCGCCCACGAAGCTGGCGACAAGGTCAAAGTGGACTACGTCATTCCGAAAGAAGGTGCCGGTACCTTCTACGACATGGTCGCCATCCCTAAAGATGCCGAGCATAAAGACGCCGCCTACCAGTTCATGGACTTCCTGATGCAGCCGGAAATCATGGCTGAAATCACCAATGCCGTGCGCTTCCCGAACGGCAACGCTGCCGCCACCCCGTTCGTGGACAAGGACATCACCAGTGACCCAAGCATCTACCCGCCTGCCGAAGTGAAGAAGCAGCTGTACGCCATCGCTGCGCCTGACGCTTCCGTACAGCGTGTAATCACTCGCAGCTGGACCAAGATCAAGTCGGGCAAGTAAGCCCGATGCGGCACCTCTGGGCCGGGGTTTCCCGGCCCAGAGCCTGTGAAAGGCAATTGATGATTGCGGCATCGAAGCTGCGAAGGTAAGTTGCGCGCCGGTTTTGCGTGTGCGGCAGCATTGTCGCTACCCAGGCACTGATTGTGAGGACCACCCACTTGTCTATTTCTGTACTCCGCAAGGCCTTGATGGCTGGCGCGGGCCTGACGCTGGCATGCAGCGTCCAAGCGGCGCCAACGGTGCACTTCTATAACTGGTCCGACTACATCGGCCCGACCACACTCGCGGACTTCGAGAAAGCCACGGGCATCAAGCCCGTGCAGGACGTGTTCGACTCCAACGAAACCCTGGAAGGCAAACTGCTGGCCGGCAACACCGGCTATGACGTGGTAGTGCCGTCCAACCATTTCCTTGGCAAGCAGATCAAGGCGGGCGCGTTCCAGAAGCTCGACAAGAGCCTGCTGCCCAATTATGCCAACCTCGACCCGGCGTTGATGAAGCGCCTGGAAAAGAACGACCCGGGCAACCAGTACGCCGTGCCTTACCTGTGGGGCACCAACGGCATCGGTTACAACGTCGACAAGGTCAAAGCCGCGCTGGGCGTGGACAGCATCGACTCCTGGGCCGTCCTGTTCGAACCCGAGAACATGAAGAAGCTCTCCAAGTGCGGCGTGGCCTTCCTCGACTCGGCGGACGAAATGCTCCCGGCGGTGCTCAACTACATGGGCCTCGACCCCAACAGCAGCGACCCCAAGGATTACGCCAAGGCCGAGCAGAAGCTGCTGGCGGTGCGCCCGTACGTGACCTACTTCCATTCGTCCAAGTACATCACCGACCTGGCCAACGGCGACATCTGCGTCGCGGCAGGTTTCTCGGGTGATGTGTTCCAGGCCAAGGCCCGCGCTGAAGAAGCGAAGAAGGGCGTGAACCTGGCCTACGCCATTCCCAAGGAAGGCGGCAACCTCTGGTTCGACGTGCTGGCGATCCCCAAGGACGCCAAGAACGTCAAAGAGGCGCACGCCTTCATCAACTATTTGCTGAAACCTGAGGTTATCGCCCAGGTCAGTGATTACGTCGGTTACGCCAACCCGAACCCCAAGGCTGGCGACCTGATGGACCAGGCCGTGAGGACTGACGCCGCGGTTTACCCACCGCAGGAAGTGCTGGACAAGATGTTCGTGAATTCAGAGTTGCCACCCAAGGTGCAACGGCTGATGACCCGTAGCTGGACCAAGGTCAAGTCGGGCAAGTAAAAATCCAGACCCGCGACGGCACCTGCAGAACAGGCCACGCGGGCACAAAAATCTTGTTGGGAGTTTCACTCATGGCAGTTGCCTCCGGTGCCTATAAAAAAGCCCTCGAGGGTGGCCAGCAACCCAAGCAGGTGCTGGTCAAGATCGACCGGGTCACGAAAAAATTCGACGAAACGGTAGCCGTGGACGATGTGTCCCTGGAAATCCGCAAGGGCGAGATCTTCGCCCTGCTGGGCGGCTCCGGTTCCGGCAAGTCCACCTTGCTGCGCATGCTGGCCGGCTTCGAGCGCCCGACAGAAGGGCGGATCTTCCTCGATGGCGTCGACATCACCGACATGCCGCCCTACGAGCGGCCGATCAACATGATGTTCCAGTCCTACGCGCTGTTCCCGCACATGACCGTGGCGCAGAACATCGCCTTCGGCCTGCAGCAGGACAAGATGCCCAAGGCCGAGATCGACGCCCGCGTGGCCGAGATGCTCAAGCTGGTGCACATGACCCAGTACGCCAAGCGCAAGCCGCACCAATTGTCGGGTGGCCAGCGTCAGCGTGTGGCATTGGCCCGTTCGCTGGCCAAGCGCCCCAAGCTGCTGCTGCTCGACGAGCCGATGGGTGCGCTGGACAAGAAACTGCGTTCGCAAATGCAGCTGGAACTGGTGGAGATCATCGAGCGCGTGGGCGTGACCTGCGTGATGGTGACCCACGACCAGGAAGAGGCCATGACCATGGCCCAGCGCATCGCCATCATGCACCTGGGCTGGATCGCCCAGATCGGCTCGCCGGTGGACATCTACGAGACGCCTACCAGCCGCCTGGTGTGCGAATTCATCGGTAACGTCAACCTGTTCGAAGGTGAAGTGGTCGACGACGCCGAAGGCCACGCGATCATTGCCAGCCCGGAGCTGGAGCGCAAGATCTACGTGGGTCACGGCATCACCACCTCGGTGGAAGACAAGCACATCACCTACGCCCTGCGCCCGGAAAAGATGCTGGTCACCACCCAACAGCCGACCTGCGAGCACAACTGGTCGCGCGGCAAGGTCCACGACATCGCCTACCTGGGCGGCCACTCGGTGTTCTACGTCGAGCTGCCGAGCGGCAAGGTTGTCCAGTCGTTCGTCGCCAACGCCGAGCGCCAGGGCACCCGTCCTACCTGGGGCGATGAAGTGTACGTGTGGTGGGAAGACGACAGCGGCGTGGTACTGCGGTCATGAAACTGCGCAAGCTCAAGCGAGCCTTCCAGCGCCTGGTCCCGGAGGGGCGGCACCTGGTGATCGGCGTGCCGTTCATCTGGCTGTTCCTGTTCTTCATGCTGCCGTTCTTCATCGTCCTGAAGATCAGTTTTGCCGAAGCCGACGTGGCGATCCCGCCGTACACCGAGATCTACACCTACGTCGAAGACAAGATCCAACTGGTTCTCAACCTGGCCAACTATGGCCTGCTGACCGAGGATGAGCTGTATATCTCGGCCTACCTGGGTTCGTTGAAGATGGCCTTCTTCAGCACCATCCTGTGCCTGCTGATCGGCTTCCCGATGGCCTACGCCATTGCCAACGCCAAGAAGGAGACCCAGACGGTCCTGCTGCTGCTGATCATGATGCCGACCTGGACCGCGATCCTGATCCGCGTCTATGCCTGGATGGGCATCCTCAGCAACAACGGCCTGCTCAACGGCTTCCTGCTGTGGACCGGGTTGATCGACCAGCCGCTGCAGATCCTCAATACCAACCTGGCGGTGTACATCGGCGTGGTCTATTCGTACCTGCCGTTCATGATCCTGCCGCTGTTCGCCAACCTGGTGAAGCATGACCCTTCGTTGTTGGAGGCTGCTTCGGACCTGGGGTCGAGCACCTTCAACAGTTTCTGGAAGATCACCGTACCGCTGTCGAAGAACGGCATCATCGCCGGCTGCATGCTGGTATTCATCCCGGTGGTGGGCGAGTTCGTGATCCCTGAACTGCTCGGCGGCCCGGAAACCCTGATGATCGGTAAAGTGCTGTGGCAGGAGTTCTTCAACAACCGTGACTGGCCGGTGGCGTCCGCCTTGGCGGTGGTGATGCTGGCGATCCTGATCGTGCCGATCCTGCTGTTCAACCGCAGCCAGGCCAAAGAAATGGAGGGCCGCGCATGAAACGCTTCAGTTTCTCCAAGCTGATGCTGGTGCTCGGCTTGCTGTTCATCTACTTGCCGATGCTGATCCTGGTGATCTACTCGTTCAACGCCTCCAAGCTGGTGACGGTGTGGGGGGGCTGGTCGGTCAAGTGGTACGTCGGCCTGCTCGACAACACCCAGCTGATGGGTTCGGTGATGCGCTCGCTGGAAATCGCCTGCTACACGGCGGTGGCGGCAGTGGCGCTGGGTACCCTGGCAGCCTTCGTGCTGACCCGGGTCACCCGCTTCAAGGGCCGCACGCTGTTCGGTGGCCTGGTCACCGCGCCGCTGGTAATGCCTGAGGTGATCACCGGTCTGTCGCTGCTGCTGCTGTTCGTGGCCATGGCGCAGATGATCGGCTGGCCGCAGGAGCGCGGCATCGTCACCATCTGGATCGCCCACACCACGTTCTGTGCGGCGTATGTGGCGGTGGTCGTATCGGCGCGCCTGCGTGAGCTGGACCTGTCGATCGAGGAAGCGGCGATGGACCTGGGTGCCAAGCCGTGGAAGGTGTTCTTCCTGATCACCATCCCGATGATCGCGCCATCGCTGGCGGCGGGCGGCATGATGTCGTTCGCCCTGTCGCTGGATGACCTGGTGTTGGCCAGCTTCGTCTCCGGCCCGGGCTCGACCACCTTGCCGATGGAAGTGTTCTCGGCGGTGCGCCTGGGCGTGAAGCCGGAGATCAACGCCGTGGCCAGCCTGATCCTGCTGTCGGTGTCGTTGGTGACCTTCTTTGTCTGGTACTTCAGCCGCCAGGCCGAAGAGCGTCGTCGCAAGGCGATTCAGCAGGCGATCGAAGAGGGTGCGGCGGCCAACGCCTCGCAGCCGCAGGTCAAGCGCCCGACGCAGGTGGCGGCTTCGGCCTGATCCTGGGCCTCTTCGCGGGCTTGCCCGCGAAGAGGCCACCTGCCAGTGAGATTGGGGCGATATGCTTACTGTCTGCGGAATTCTGAAGATTCAAGCCAGGGTATTGGTGGACGAGCCCTGCTCCTTGTGTAGGCATTTTGATTTTTAATGGCGTCGTTGTGCTCCCGCCGTTCCATTTCGCTCAAAATATCTCTTGCAGCCTCTGCTTGAATCAGTGTGTCTCGGCCTGCAACACCTCTGGTTAACTTTTCTGCCTCATAGTCAATGTAGCGTTCACTTTCTTTATGGAGCGCACTATATAATTCGCTTGAGGTGTCTTCTTCATAAATTGTCGAAGCTATGACATCTGGATGTTTAGTAAGATCGGTAGTTGGTTTGAGTTTTTTTAGCTCAGCGTCAGGCGCTTCCTTTAATTTTTTTTGATAAGCATTCCGCCGTGTAACAATGTCCTTAACCCCGGATTGGACAGGCCGGCTTGTCTGACCTTTGGGGTTTGAAGACATCATATGCCCACTGGGATCACGGAAGTTGATGGGGTCGCCGGAACAGTACACGTAGGCGTTAAACCCTCCTGCACCGAATGGGCTGAGTGTATCAGGGGATTGGAAGCGTGCTTTTTGGGGGCTGAAAACTCTTGTGCCTTGCCCGAGGAAATAACTGTGAGTCAGGCGCTCTCTGCGTTCGCCATTGAAGGCTGCCAGCGCTGCCAGGCCGTCAGTGAAATGTGAGTGACCGTAGGGGGTATAAGCGCCTGAAGTTGTTTGACTGCGGCCTTGAAATACCAGCGTTGAATGTTGAATATCTGTGGCCAATAAAAATAGACTTTCCAAACTTTGGAGGATGGCAAGTGTGCCAAGGCGGCATGAAAATATTTTAGCTTTAGTGTTGGCGTGTACTACCGTGTCGAGCGTCGAGCCGTTATAGAACATTTGCTCGTTTTTGCTGTTGAGGGTGTTCATGGATGCCTCCGAGGTTGCAGGTATTAAACCTGCACCTGAAAATTTCATAGCGCCACTGGCAAAAATGCCAGGTATTCAACGAATAGTGTGCCGAACCCTCACGGTGTCGCAGAGCTCGCAATGCCACTTGCGCACCTGGCCAGTGCCGTTTGCCCAACCCTGAACTACGCTGACAGTCGCATCCCACGAATCATTTGTGCGCAAGCAAGGAGCCTGCATGACGTTGATACGTCCGCTGTCGGTCGTTTGCCTGGGGCTGCTGTACATGCTCACCGGCTGTAGCAAGGAAGAGGTCCCCGAGACGCTGCCTCGGGTTGGCGTGCAACAGGTCCAGCCCACCGATTTCGCTGCCAGGGTCACCCTGACCGGCGATGTGCAGGCGCGGGTGCAGACCGACCTGTCGTTCCGCGTCGGCGGCAAGATCATTTCGCGTAGCGTCGATGTGGGCGACCACGTCAAGGCCAACCAGGTGTTGGCGCGGCTGGACCCGAAAGACCTGCAGAACAACGTCGACTCGGCCAAGGCCGAGGTGTTCGCCGCGCAGGCGCGGGTCACCCAGACCAGTGCTGCCTTCGTGCGCCAGCAAAAGCTGCTGCCCAAGGGCTACACCAGCCAGAGCGAATACGATTCCGCCGAAGCCGCGCTGCGCAGCAACCAGAGCGCGCTCAAGGCCGCCCAGGCACAGCTGGCCAACGCCAACGAACAACTCAGCTATACCGCACTGGTCTCCGAGGCCGCTGGGGTAATCACCCAACGCCAGGCCGAAGTCGGCCAGGTGGTGCAGGCGACCATGCCGATCTTCAGCCTGGCCACCGATGGCGACCGCGATGCGGTGTTCAACGTCTACGAATCGCTGTTGGTGGCACCGCCCAGCGATGCCGGGGTGATCGTCAGCCTGCTGGACGACCCCAAGGTCCAGGCCCATGGCTTCGTGCGCGAAATAACCCCCACGGTGTCGGCGCAAAGTGGCACGGTACAGGTCAAGGTAGGCCTGAAAGACGTACCGCCTGGCATGCAACTGGGCGCACCGGTGACCGCCACCACCAATGCCCAGGGCCGGCCCAGCATCGAGCTACCATGGTCGGCGCTGACCAAGGCGCTGCATGAGCCCGCCGTGTGGGTGGTGGGCGAGGGTGACAAGGTGGAACTGCGCAAAGTGGAGGTCAGTCGCTACCTCACGGGCAAGATCGTGGTCGCCAGCGGCCTCAAAGGTGGCGAGAGCGTGGTGGTCAATGGCGGCCAGTTGCTGCACCCCGGCATGCAGGTGCAGAAGATCGATGCCAAGGCCCCAGGGGGTGAGTTATGAAGCGCCTGTTGCTGATGCTGTCGGCCGGCGTGCTTCTGGTGGGCTGCAGTAGCGAGGAAGAGGCCCCCGAGCCGATTCGGCCGGTGCTGTCGGTCAAGGTCGAACCCCAGGTGCAATCGCAGCTGGGCCGCTTCGCCGGCAGCATCCAGGCGCGCTTCGAAAGCACCCTGGGCTTTCGGGTTTCTGGGCGCATTGCCCGGCGCTGGCTGGACGTCGGCGCCCAGGTGAAACCTGGCGATACGCTGGCCACGCTCGACCCGACCGACCAGCAAAACCAGCTGCGCGCCGCCGAAGGCGACCTGGCCAAGGTGCAGGCACAGTGGATCAACGCCCAGGCCGATGCCCGTCGCCAGCAACAGCTGTATGACCGCGGTGTGGGCGCCCAGGCTCAGCTGGATATCGCCCAGACCAACCTGAAAACCACCAGCGCGGCGTTGGAACAGGCGCGCTCTGCGCTCAGCCAGGCCCGTGATCAACTCGACTACAGCACCCTGCGCACCGACCACGCCGCCGTGATCACCGCGTGGCAGGCCGAAGCCGGGCAAACCGTTACCGCTGGGCAAGCCGTGGTGACCCTGGCCCGGCCGGACGTGAAGGAAGCGGTAATCGACCTGCCGATCGGCCTGGCCGAGCAGTTGAACAAGGGCCTGACCTTTACCGTTGCCTCGCAACTCGACCCGACCATCAACACCACGGCCAGCCTGCGCGAGCTGGAGCCCCAGGCCGACGCGACCACCCGTACCCGGCGCGCTCGCCTGACCCTGGCCAGCACGCCGGCGGCGTTCCACCTGGGCACCGCCGTCAGCGTGACCCTGACCTCGGAGGTGACGCCACGCAGCGAGCTGCCCGCGAGCGCTTTGCTGGAGCGTGACGGCAAGACCCAGGTGTGGGTGATCGACACGCAGCAGAAGACCGTTGCCACCCGTGACGTGGCGTTGATCGACCGCACCGCCGACAGCATCGTCCTGACCTCGGGCGTGCAGCCCGGTGAGCGCGTGGTTACCGCAGGTGTGAACAGCCTCAAGCCTGGCCAGAAGGTCACCTTCGACGAGGATGCGCAATGAAAGGAAGCTTCAACCTGTCCGACTGGGCACTCAAGCATCAATCGTTCGTCTGGTACCTGATGTTCGTGGGTCTGCTGATGGGGATTTTTTCCTATTTCAACCTGGGCCGTGAGGAAGACCCGTCGTTCACCATCAAGACCATGGTCATCCAGACCCGCTGGCCCGGCGCAACCCAGGATGAAACCCTGTACCAGGTCACCGACCGCATCGAGAAGAAGCTCGAGGAACTCGACTCGCTCGACTACACCAAAAGCTACACCCGGCCCGGCGAATCCACGGTCTACGTGTACCTGCGCGACACCACCAAGGCCAAGGACATCCCGGACATCTGGTACCAGGTGCGCAAGAAGATCCAGGACATCCGTGGTGAATTCCCGGCAGGCATCCAGGGGCCGGGCTTCAACGACGAATTCGGTGATGTGTTCGGCTCGATCTACGCCTTCACCGCCGACGGCCTGACCCTGCGTCAGTTGCGTGACTACGTGGAGCAGGCACGGGCCGAGGTCCGCGATGTGCCCAACATCGGCAAGATCGAGCTGATCGGCACCCAGGACGAAGTGCTGTACCTGAATTTCTCAACCCGCAAGCTGGCGGCCCTGGGCATTGACCAGCGCCAGGTGATGCAGGCCCTGCAAGCGCAGAACGCGGTAACCCCGGCCGGCGTGATCGAGGCCGGCCCGGAGCGTATTTCGGTACGCACCTCTGGCCAGTTCGCCTCGGAAAAGGACCTGCAAACCGTCAACCTCAAGATCAACGACCGCTTCTTCCGCCTGGCCGATATCGCCGACATCGAGCGCGGTTACGTCGACCCGCCTTCACCGATGTTCCGCTACAACGGCCAGACAGCCCTTGGCCTGGCCATCGGCATGAAAGCCGGTGGCAACATCCAGGTTTTCGGTGCCGCGCTGAAAAAGCGCATGGACAAAGTGGTCGAGGACTTGCCGGTAGGTGTTGGGGTGCACACCGTTTCCGATCAGGCCGTGGTGGTCAAGCAGGCGGTCGGCGGCTTCACCAGCGCGCTGTTCGAGGCGGTGGTGATCGTGCTGGCGGTGAGTTTCGTCAGCCTTGGGGTGCGCGCGGGGTTGGTGGTGGCGTGCTCGATCCCGCTGGTGCTGGCCATGGTGTTCGTGTTCATGGAGTACAGCGGCATCACCATGCAGCGGATTTCGCTGGGTGCGCTGATCATTGCGCTCGGCCTGCTGGTGGACGATGCGATGATCACCGTGGAGGTGATGGTCACGCGGCTGGAAATGGGCGAGAGCAAGGAGCAGGCAGCGACGTTCGCCTACACCTCCACAGCCTTCCCGATGCTGACCGGTACCCTGGTGACCGTGGCCGGCTTCGTGCCGATCGGCCTCAACGCCAGTTCGGCCGGTGAGTACACCTATACCCTGTTTGCCGTCATTGCCGTGGCGCTGATCGTGTCGTGGGTGGTGGCGGTGTTCTTCGCGCCCGTGCTGGGCGTGCACATCCTCAGCAGCAAGGTCAAACCCCATGAAGCCGAGCCGGGGCGTTTGGGCAAAGCCTTCGAACATGGCCTGCTGTGGTGCATGCGCAACCGCTGGTTGACCATCATCGGCACGGTGCTGTTGTTCGTGCTGGCCATATTCTGCGAGCGCTTTGTCCAGAACCAGTTCTTCCCCTCTTCGGACCGCCCGGAAATTCTGGTCGACTTGAACTTGCCGCAAAACGCCTCGATCGAGGAAACGCGCAAGGTGGTCGACCGCTTCGAGGCGCGGATCAAGGACGACCCGGACCTGGTGCACTGGAGCACCTACATTGGCCAGGGTGCAATCCGCTTCTACCTGCCGCTCGACCAGCAGTTGCAGAACCCGTACTACGCCCAGCTGGTGATTGTCAGCAAGGGCTTCGAAGAGCGCCAGGGAATGATGGAGCGCTTGCAGAAGATCCTGCATGAAGAGTTCGTCGGCATCGGTACCAACGTGCAGTCGCTGGAAATGGGCCCGCCGGTGGGCAGGCCGATCCAGTACCGGGTCAGCGGTGCCAACATCGACCAGGTGCGCCAGCACGCCATCGAACTGGCCACGTTGCTTGACCAGAACGAGCACATCGGCGAAATGATTTACGACTGGAACGAGCCGGGCAAGGTGCTGCGCGTGGAAATCGCCCAGGACAAGGCGCGCCAGTTGGGGCTGTCGTCGGAAGACGTGGCCAACGTGATGAACAGCATCGTCAGTGGCGTGCAGATCACCCAGGTCAACGACAACATCTACCTGGTGGATGTGGTCGCCCGCGCCGAAGACAGTGAGCGCGGCTCGCCGGACACCCTGCAGAACCTGCAGATTCTTACCCCCAACGGCACCTCGATTCCGCTGCTGTCATTTGCCACCGTGCGCTACGAGTTGGAGCAGCCGTTGGTGTGGCGCCGCGACCGCAAGCCGACCATCACCATCAAGGCCTCGGTCAACGGCGACATCCAGCCCACCGACCTGGTGGCTCAGTTGAAACCCAAGATCGACGAGTTTGCCAGCAAGCTGCCAGTGGGCTTCGAAGTGGCCACCGGTGGTACGGTGGAGGAGAGCGCCAAGGCGCAAGGCCCGATCCGCAAGGTGATCCCGCTGATGCTGTTCCTGATGGCGACCTTCCTGATGATCCAGCTGCACAGCGTGCAGAAGCTGTTCCTGGTGGTCAGCGTGGCGCCGCTGGGGCTGATTGGCGTGATCATTGCGCTGGTGCCCACGGGCACGCCCATGGGCTTTGTCGCGATTCTGGGCATCCTTGCCCTGGCGGGCATCATCATCCGCAACTCGGTGATCCTGGTGACCCAGATCGACGAGTTCGAGGCCCAGGGCTACTCGCCATGGGATGCGGTGGTGGAAGCCACCAACCACCGGCGCCGGCCGATCCTGTTGACCGCGGCGGCGGCGAGCCTGGGCATGATCCCGATTGCCCGCGAGGTGTTCTGGGGGCCAATGGCCTACGCCATGATTGGCGGGATCATCGTGGCGACCCTGCTGACGTTGTTGTTCCTGCCTGCGCTGTATGTGGCCTGGTACAAGATCCGCGAGCCACAAAAACAATCTTCCTGACCACACATCCCGTTGTAGGAGCAGCCTTGTGCTGCGAAGAGGCCAGTGCATGAACCATCAAATGTTGATGGGGGTACTGGCCTCTTCGCAGCACAAGGCTGCTCCTACAAGGGGGAATGTGTCGCCTGTAAAAACAGTTATATAAACATTCTTAAACAGTATTTTTAAGAATAACTCCGCCTCACTACTATTGCCCTCAAGCCAGGCGCAAATCCCCTTCAAACCTCTGCCCGGCACCCTCACTCCAAGGAGAACGAGCATGAGTGCATCTCTGCGTAGCATCGACGGTCAGGACGAAGCCACCATTCTGCGTGAAATTCAGAGCGCCTTGCGCGACCTGCGTTTTGGTGCGGTGGAGATCACTGTGCACAACGCTCAGGTCGTACAGATCGAGCGCAAGGAGAAGTTCCGCCTGCAACAGCCGGGCAACAAGCCCAGCTGATCGCGCCACAACATCCAAAACTAGAAAAATGCCAATCGGGAGCTTCACCATGTCCATCCGCCGTTATGCGCTCGCCGCCCTGGCCAGTGCTGTTTTTGCCGGTTCCGCCATCGCCAAGGACTACGAACTGCTGAACGTGTCCTACGACCCGACCCGCGAGCTGTACCAGCAGTACAACGCCGAGTTCATCAAGCACTGGCAGCAGGCCCACCCGGGCGACAAGGTGAAGATCCAGCAATCCCATGGTGGCTCGGGCAAGCAGGCCCGTGCGGTGATCGACGGCTTGCGCGCCGACGTGGTGACCCTGGCCCTGGCCGGCGACATCGACGAAGTGGCCAAGCTCGGCAAGACCCTGCCGGACAACTGGCAGACCCGCCTGCCGGACGCCAGCACGCCATACACCTCCACCATCGTGTTCCTGGTGCGCAAGGGCAACCCGAAAGGCATCAAGGACTGGGGCGACCTGATCAAGAAGGACGTCTCGGTCATCACCCCCAACCCGAAAACTTCCGGCGGTGCGCGCTGGAACTTCCTGGCAGCCTGGGCCTACGGCCTGAAGGCCGGCGGTAGCGAAGCGAAGGCCAAGGAATACGTGCAGGAGCTGTTCAAGCACGTACCGGTGCTGGATACCGGCGCCCGTGGCTCGACCATCACCTTCGTCAACAACGGCCAGGGCGACGTGTTGCTGGCCTGGGAAAACGAAGCCTTCCTGGCGCTGAAGGAAGACGGTGGTGCCGACAAGTTCGACATTGTCGTGCCATCGCTGTCGATCCTTGCCGAGCCGCCGGTGGCGGTGGTGGACAAGAACGCCGAGAAAAAGGGCAATACCGAGATTGCCACCGAATACCTCAAGCACCTGTACAGCCCGGCCGGGCAGAAGATTGCCGCCGAGAACTTCTACCGCCCGCGTGACGAGAAAGTCGCTGCCGAATTCGGCAAGCAATTCCCGAAACTGGACCTGGTAACCATCGACAAGGACTTCGGTGGCTGGAAAACTGCACAACCGAAATTCTTCAATGATGGCGGTGTGTTCGACCAGATCTATCAGGCACAGTAAGGGCCATGGAAACGCGGGACCGCGTTGCGGCCCATTCGCGGCACAAGGCCGCTCCTACATGGAGTCGCGATCCCCTGTAGGAGCGGCCTTGTGCCGCGAATGGGCGGCAAAGCAGCCCCAGGATTCAAAAGCTTGCACCAGCCCGGGATCGATTCCGGGCTTCGTGCGTTCAACCAGGGATACTTATGTCACGTCGTATTTCCCCCGTCATACCCGGCTTCGGGCTGACGCTGGGCTACACCTTGGTGTACCTCAGCCTGATCGTGCTGATACCGCTGGCGGCCATGTTCATTCATGCCTCGCAGCTGACCTGGGAGCAGTTCTGGAACATCATCAGCGCGCCGCGGGTAATCGCCGCGCTCAAATTGAGTTTCGGCACCGCCCTGTTCGCCGCCATCATCAACGGTGTGATCGGTACCCTGCTGGCTTGGGTGCTGGTGCGCTACACCTTCCCCGGGCGCAAGATCATCGACGCGATGATCGACCTGCCGTTCGCCCTGCCCACCGCCGTTGCCGGTATCGCCCTGACTGCCCTGTACGCGCCCGCAGGTTGGGTTGGCCAGTTCGCCACCGACCTGGGCTTCAAGATCGCCTACACCCCGCTGGGCATCACCCTGGCGCTGACCTTCGTCACCTTGCCCTTCGTGGTGCGCACGGTGCAGCCGGTACTGGCCGACATCCCGCGTGAAGTGGAGGAGGCCGCTGCCTGCCTCGGCGCCAAGCCGCTGCAGGTGTTCCGCCATATTCTGGCGCCGGCCCTGCTACCTGCCTGGCTCACCGGCTTTGCCCTGGCCTTTGCCCGTGGCGTGGGCGAGTATGGTTCGGTGATCTTCATTGCCGGCAACATGCCGATGAAGACCGAGATCCTGCCGCTGCTGATCATGGTCAAGCTCGACCAGTACGACTACACCGGCGCGACCGCCATCGGCGTGCTGATGCTGGTGGTTTCCTTCATCCTGCTGCTGCTGATCAACCTGCTGCAGCGCCGCATCGAAACCCCTTGAAGGAGGCCGGCATGTCCAGTTCATCCCTGAGTGCAAGCGCCGCCGCCAATGCCGCCCGCCGTGGCAGCGCCACGTCGCGGCGCATCCTGATCGGCCTTGGCTGGCTGGTGTTCGCGCTGTTCCTGCTGCTGCCGCTGGTGATCGTGGTTTCGCAGGCGCTGAAGAACGGTTTTGGCACCTTCTTCGAGGCGATCTTCGAGCCTGATGCCTTGTCGGCATTGAAGCTGACCCTGCTCGCGGTGGTCATCTCGGTGCCGCTGAACCTGGTGTTCGGTGTCAGCGCCGCGTGGTGCGTCAGCAAGTACACCTTCCGTGGCAAGAGCATCCTGGTCACCCTGATCGACCTGCCGTTCTCGGTGTCGCCGGTGATCGCCGGCCTGGTCTACGTGCTGATGTTCGGCGCGCAAGGGCTGTTCGGGCCATGGCTGCAGGACCACGACATACAGATCGTGTTCGCCCTGCCGGGCATTGTCCTGGCGACCATTTTTGTCACCGTGCCATTCGTCGCCCGTGAGCTGATCCCGCTGATGCAGGAGCAGGGCACGCAAGAGGAGGAGGCCGCGCGCCTGCTCGGTGCCAATGGCTGGCAGATGTTCTGGCACGTGACCCTGCCGAACATCAAATGGGGCCTGATCTATGGCGTGGTCCTGTGTACCGCGCGGGCCATGGGTGAGTTTGGCGCGGTGTCGGTGGTGTCGGGCCACATTCGCGGCGTGACCAACACCTTGCCGCTGCACGTGGAGATCCTCTACAACGAGTACAACCACGTGGCGGCCTTCAGCGTGGCCAGCCTGTTGCTGATCCTGGCACTCTTCATCCTGCTGCTCAAGCAGTGGAGCGAGAACCGTATTAACCGCCTGCGCCACAGCGCCGCGGAGGAATGATTCATGTCGATCGAAGTTCGTAACGTCAGCAAGCGCTTCAACAGCTTCCAGGCCCTGGACAACATCAACCTGGACATCAACAGCGGTGAGCTGGTGGCTTTGCTGGGCCCGTCCGGCTGCGGCAAGACCACCTTGCTGCGCATCATCGCCGGCCTGGAAACCCCGGACCAGGGCAACATCGTGTTCCATGGCGAGGACGTGTCCGGCCATGACGTGCGTGACCGTAACGTCGGTTTCGTGTTCCAGCACTATGCGCTGTTCCGCCACATGAGTGTGTTCGACAACGTCGCCTTCGGCCTGCGCATGAAGCCCAAGGGCGAGCGCCCGAGCGAGAGCAAGATCGCCGAGAAGGTGCATGAACTGCTGAACATGGTGCAGCTGGACTGGTTGTCCGACCGCTACCCCGAGCAGCTGTCTGGCGGCCAGCGTCAGCGTATCGCGCTGGCCCGCGCCCTGGCGGTGGAGCCCAAGGTGCTGCTGCTGGACGAGCCGTTCGGTGCACTGGATGCCAAGGTGCGCAAGGAGCTGCGCCGCTGGTTGGCGCGGCTGCACGAGGATATCAACCTGACCTCGGTGTTCGTTACCCATGACCAGGAAGAAGCCATGGAAGTGGCCGACCGCATCGTGGTGATGAACAAGGGGGTGATCGAGCAGATCGGCTCGCCGGGCGAGGTGTACGAACAACCGGCCAACGATTTCGTCTACCACTTCCTGGGCGATTCCAACCGCCTGGCACTGAGCGAAGGCCACCACGTGCTGTTCCGTCCGCACGAGGTGTCGCTGTCGCGGCATGAGACCGAAGGGCACCATGCGGCCGAGGTGCGCGACATTCGACCGTTGGGCGCGACCACGCGGGTGACTTTGAAGGTGGAAGGGCAGAGCGAGCTGATCGAGGCCGAAGTGGTCAAGGACCATGACAGCCTGACCGGGTTGGCGCGGGGGGAGACGTTGTTCTTCCGGCCGAAGGTTTGGCAGAAGGTGGCGGATATCTGAGTCCGCCCTCGATGATGAAAAGCCCGGGCTTGGTCCCGGGCTTTTTTTGCCTGTGAGGTTGCCGGGGCTGCTTTGCAGCCCTTCGCAGCACAAGGCTGCTCCTACAGGTACTGCGCAAGTTTCAAGATTACGCTGTACCTGCAGGAGCAGCCTTGTGCTGCGAATCGAGGGCGCAGCCCTCGCGGCAATCACATGCCTTGCACGAATATTTTGCATGCCTCCAATGCATTGCTTTTCCGCCTGCTGGCCACAGCCCACGTAATCCGCGGCTTTCACGCTACCCACTGAAAGCAATATTCAATTAAGTTCTAACTATAATTTTAAACATTACTTTAAGAGATAAGCCTCTGGCCCCGATGATTCAGCCACACACCTGAATCGAGACCCCAGGAGTTTGATCAATGGGTAATGTCCAGTCGGCCGTCAGAGCCTACGACCAGCCATGGCGCCCGGCCCCGGGCGACCTGGTCGAGCTTGGACGCACGCTTCGCCTCCCGCTTGGCCAACTGCGCCTGCAACGCACGCCCGTCAGCGGGCTCAAGCGCCGCGACAAGCTGGTGTTGGGCCTACTGGTGCTGGCCCTGCATGGCGCAGCAGCGTACTGGGTCAGCCAGGCACCAACGCCCGAACTGCCGGTAGTGCCGCCCCAGGTGCCGCCCATGACCATCGAGTTCGCTGCGCCCGCGCCGCCTGTGGTCGAGCCACCGCCGCCAGCGCCAGCGCCACCCGTGGTCGAGCCGCCACCGCCGCCACCGGTAGTCGACGAGCTGGCCGCCAAGCCCAAACCCAAGCCCAAGCCCGTGCCCAAGCCAGTGGTCAAGCAAGCGCCCAAGCCACAGCCCAAGCCGGTCGAAGCGCCACCGCCAGCGCCGGTGGCCGCCCCAGCGCCACCTGCGCCAGCACCACCCGCACCAGCCCCGATAACCCCGGCATCGGCCAACGCCGCGTACCTGAAGAACCCGGCGCCGGAGTACCCGCAAATGGCCCAGCGCCGTGGCTGGGAGGGCACCGTGCTGTTGCGCGTCGAGGTACTGCCCAGCGGCAAGCCTGGGCAGATCCAGATCCAGAAGAGCAGCGGCCGCGATGCCCTCGATGCCGCTGCGCTGGCCGCGGTCAAGCGCTGGAGCTTCGTCCCCGCCAAGCAGGGCGATGTGGCCCAGACCGGTTGGGTCAGCGTGCCGATCGATTTCAAGCTTCGTTAACTTTTTCGCAGAACACAGGAAGACATCCTCATGAGCCTGCTGGCATCCCCCCTCGAATCCGTTGAAAGTGCAGTCATCTGGCTGCTGGTCGGTTTTTCTGTCGTCACCTGGGGCTTGGCCCTGGTCAAGGTCGCGCAGTTCGTGCGGCTGAAGAACCAGGACAAGCGCTTCCATCAGCAGTTCTGGGCGGCCTCCAGCCTGGACTCGGCCGCCGAACTTAGCCATGAGTTGCCCGGCCCGGCTGCCCGCGTTGCCCAGGCTGGCTACGCGGCGATTGCCGTCGGCGATACCCAGGCCAATGACCTGAGCCATGCCATCAACCACCAGGACCGCCTGGAACGCGCCCTGCGCCAGCAGATCGTGCGTGAACGCCGCTCGCTGGAGACCGGCCTGGCGGTGGTCGCCAGTATCGGCAGCACGTCGCCCTTCATCGGCCTGTTCGGCACCGTGTGGGGCATCATGGAGGCACTCAAGGGCATCAGTGCGGCCGGTTCCGCCAGCCTGGAAACCGTGGCCGGGCCAATCGGTGCGGCGCTGGTGGCAACAGGTGTGGGTATCGCCGTCGCGGTGCCGGCAGTGCTGGTCTACAACTACTTCCTGCGCCGGCTCAAGCTGACCGCCGCCGACCTCGATGACTTCGCCCACGACTTCTACAGCCTGGCGCAGAAGAGTGCCTTCCGCGTGCTGGTGCACCCTGCAGTGCATAAAGCCCAGGCAGGTTTCACCCAGCCGGTGAAGGAGGCGTCCTGACATGGCCTTTTCGACCCAGGACAGCGACGAAGTCCTCAGTGAAATCAACGTCACACCGTTGGTGGACGTCATGCTGGTGCTGCTGGTGGTGTTCATCGTCACCGCGCCGCTGCTGACCAACGCCATCCCCATCAACCTGCCCAAGACCGAGGCTGTGGCGCCGGTGGAGCAGAAGGACCCGCTGGTGGTCAGCATCGATGGCGAGGGCAAGCTGTTCATCAACAAGGACCAGATCCAGCCCGACCTGCTGGAAACCAATCTCAAGGCCGCCAAGGACAAGGACGCCGACCTGCGCGTGCAGTTGCAGGCCGATGACGGCGTGAACTACGGCGAGGTGGCACGTGCCATGGCGGCCATCGAACGCGCAGGGATCAGCAAGCTGGCGGTGATTACCGCGCGCTGATACCCGGCAATCCTCTTCAGGCAAGTGCTTATGGGCCACATCTCTTGGCAGGGGTTGGCCCTTTTTTTTGCGCCCAGGATTTGCACTCTCCCTGTGGGAGAGGGCTTGCACAAAGTCTGTAAATTTAGTTATTAATAAATAGCTTCTTATTCCTTTACGAATATAACTCCCTCCCTATACTGGTCTCCAAGCACGCAAACTTACTGGAGGCGTCCCCATGCGCAATGAGTCGATTCGTTACCTGATTGTGCCGGGCTGGCAAGGATCGCCAGACAACCATTGGCAAAGTCACTGGCAGCGCACCCTGCCTAACAGTGCGCGGGTCGAGCAGCACGACTGGCTCACCCCGCAGCGCCAGGACTGGGTGCAGGCGCTGGAGCAGGCGATAGCCGCCGAGCGTTCGCCAGTGATTCTGATTGCCCATAGCCTTGGCTGCATCACTGTCGCCCATTGGGCCGCACAGGCCAGCCCGGCCTTGCTGCAGCGGGTGCGCGGTGCGCTGCTGGTGGCGCCGGCAGATGTCGAGCGGCCCACTTGCGCGCCAGCCTTGCGCAACTTTGCGCCGATCCCGACCGAGGCGCTGCCGTTCCCCAGCCAGGTTGTCAGCTCGGACAACGACCCGGCCGTGAACGTGCCGCGGGCGCTGTACCTGGCCCAGGCCTGGGGCGCCGAGGCTGGGCTGTTGAGCAACGCGGGGCACATCAACGTCAAGTCCGGCCATGAGCGCTGGGAACAAGGCTTCGCCTACTTGTATCGCCTGCAAAGCCGGGTCGAGCAGCGCGTACTGCGTCGCGCCTGACAGCCCTTGCGGTTTTCCGTTTACCTGACGCCCGGCCACTGCAGGCCTGGGGCGGGAGTTCGTCATGACGTTTCAAAACCCGTTTGGCCAGCCACTGCTGACCTTCCCCGAGCTGGACAAGAGCCCGCTGAGCATCCGTGCCAAGGCCTTGGTGTTCATCGATCCGCGCTCGCAGCAGTTGCGTGAAGAGCTTGAGCGCCTGGCGCCGCAGCCCTTGCCGGTGTTGATCCGTGGCGAGACCGGCACCGGCAAGGAGCTGCTGGCCCGGCAGATCCACCGTGCCAGCGACCGTGGCGGGCTGTTCGTGTCGGTCAACTGCGCAGCCATCAGCCCTACTTACGCCGATGCCGAACTGTTCGGCTACAGCGCCGGCAGTCAGGGTGGCACGGCCAGTGGCCGCGCCGGTTGGTTCGGCTCGGCCAATGGCGGCACGCTGTACCTGGACGAAATCGCCGACTTGCCGCTGGCCATCCAGGGCAAGTTGCTGGCAGCCCTGGAAAACCGCGAAGTCACCCGGGTTGGTGCGCAGCAGCCACAACCAGTGGATGTGCGCCTGGTCGCCGCCAGCAGCATCGACCTGGCGCGCGTGGTACGTGCGGGGCGCTTCAACGAGCGCTTGTACCAATACCTGCGCGAGGGCGCGCTGGAGCTGCCGCCGCTGCGCGAGCGGCCGGGCGATATCCTGCCGTTGGCCGAGTACTTCGTGGGCATCTACAGCGTGCGCCTGCAGCGGCCTGTGCCGTTGGTGAGCGAGGCGGCGCAACAGGTACTGGAGGCGCATTTCTGGCCCGGCAACACCCGCGAACTGGAGAACGTCATTCACTTTGCCTTGCTGGTGAATGACGGCGAAGAGCTCCAGCCGGAGGACCTCGATCTGGCCAACCCCGCGCGCTAGACATTACTCATAAGCAAAGTGGCTGATGGCAGTTTGTTTTTGGAATAAGCAGCTAAATAAAAGATATTGTTACGGAATAAAAAATCTAGGTATTGTCCGCCTCACGCCCACTGGTGAACCGGTTGGGCACCCGATTCGCCATCGTCGATGGCCCAGATTCAGAATAAGGACCACCATGAAGAAGACCCTGCTGACCACTGCCCTGGCCGCTGCCCTGTCGTTCTCCGGCCTGGCTGCCGCCGCCGAGAAACTGGTGGTTGCCGCCACTCCGGTACCGCATGCCGAAATCCTTGAGCTGATCAAGCCAACCCTGGCCAAAGAAGGCGTGGACCTGCAGATCAAGGTCTTCACCGATTACGTGCAGCCGAACGTGCAAGTGGACCAGAAGCGTCTGGACGCCAACTACTTCCAGACCCTGCCGTACCTGCAGAACTTCAACGAAGGCAAGGGTACCCATCTGGAAACCGTGGTGGGTGTGCACGTAGAGCCCTTCGGTGGTTACTCGAAGAAGGTCAAGGCCCTGAGCGAGCTGGAAGAAGGCGCCACCGTTGCCATCCCTAACGAGGGCAGCAACAGCGGTCGCGCCCTGCTGCTGCTGCAGAAGGCTGGCCTGATTACCCTGAAAGACCCGAAGAATGCCTTGGCCACCCCCAAGGACATCGCCGAGAACCCGAAGAAACTGAAGTTCCGCGAGCTTGAGTCGGCCATGCTGCCGCGCGTGCTGGACCAGGTCGACCTGGACATGATCAACACCAACTACGCCCTGGAAGCCGGCCTGAACCCAGCCAAGGACGCTTTGGTGATCGAAGGCGCCGACTCGCCATACGTGAACTTCCTGGTTGCCCGCCCGGACAACAAGGACAGCGAAGCCATCCAGAAACTGGCCAAGGCCCTGACCAGCCCGGAAGTCAAAGCGTTCATCGTCAAGAAATACCAGGGTGCCGTGCTGCCGGCGTTCTGATGCGCTTGCACCACCTGGCATGACCCAACGCCGACACCTCTGTGTCGGCGTTTTCGTTTCTGAACCCTCTGCACTGGCAGACATGCGCACTGACTGTAGGAGCAGCCTTGCGCTGCGAAGAGGCCAGTAAGGCCATTACATCCGTTGAGGCAGTACCGGCCTCTTCGCAGCACAAGGCTGCTCCTACAGGAAGCCCCCGGCATTTCAATGTTCCTGGTGATATGAATATTCCATAAAGGTATTTATTAAAAAGTTTTTAGATCATTAGAGTCTAGTGATCGTGCCCCCGCGCACCCCGTTGAACTGCTCTACCATGACCCTCGACACCGCATTCATCCTCGGCACGCTACCTGCCTTCCTCAAGGCCGTGGGCGTGACCTTGCAGGTAGGCCTGATCGCCATCGCCACTTCGTTGTTGGTCGCCCTGGTCAACGCTACCCTGCTGGTCCTGCGCACCCCCTACCTGTGGCGCCTGGTCAAAGCCTACGTCGAGCTTGCACGCAATACGCCGCTGCTGATTCAGCTGTTCTTCGTCTACTTCGCCTTGCCCAGCCTGGGCCTGAAGATTTCCGGCTTTGCCGCGGCCATCATCACCATGACCTTCATGGGCGGCGCCTACCTCACCGAGGTGCTGCGTGCCGGCGTCGAGGCGGTGCCGCGTGCGCAGCTGGAGTCCGGGCGCTCCATCGGCCTGTCCGAAGGCCAGCTCCTGCGCCATGTGGTGCTGCCTCAGGCCGGCATCCTCAGCCTGCCGGCACTGTTCGCCAACTTCATCTTCCTGCTCAAGGAAACCACCGTGGTGTCTGCCGTGGCGGTGCCCGAGATTCTGTACACCACCAAGAACTACATCGCGCTGTACTACAAGACCTACGAAATGCTCACCGTGCTGACCCTGCTCTGCGTGCTGCTGTTCCTGCCGCTGTCGTTGCTGCTGCGCTATGTGGAAAGGAGGCTGCAACATGGCCAGTTCGGCATTTGAACTGTTGCTGCAGGCCTTGCCGCAGCTGGCCGGGGGCGCTGCACAAACCTTGTCCATCTCGGCCTTGGGCATCCTGTTCGCGACACTGGGTGGGGTTTTGTATGGCGTGCTGGCAACCCTGGGCAACCGTGCCCTGAACGCTGTCTTGCTGGTGTACCTGGAGCTGTTTCGCGCCATCCCGGTGCTTGTCTGGTTGTACCTGGTGTTCTTCGGCCTGCCGATCTTCTTTGCCTTGAGCATTCCCAGCTTCTGGTGCGCCGTGCTGGTGCTGGGCCTTTGGGGTGCCAGCGAAGTCGGCGAGGTAGTGCGTGGTGCGCTGCGATCGCTGCCGCGCGGCCAGCGCGAGGCTGGGTTGTCGATTGGCCTGGCGGGCTGGCAGCTGTATGGCTACGTCCTGCTACCCCAGGCGCTCAAGCGCATGACCCCGCCAACCATCAACATCTACACGCGGATCATCAAGACCAGCTCGCTGGCGGTACTGATCGGCGTGGTCGAGGTGATTAAGGCCGGCCAGCAGATCATCGAGCGCACCTACGAATCGGTGCTGATCTACGGCGCCTTGTTCCTGTTCTTTTTCATTGTCTGTTATCCGCTGTCCGCCGCGTCGCGCGTGCTGGAACGCCGCTGGGCCCACTCATGAGCGCATTGATCGAATTTCAGGGTTTCAACAAGTACTTTGGCGAGCACCAGGTGCTCAAGGATGTGGACTTGCAGGTAGCGGCCGGCGAAGTGGTGGTCATCCTCGGCCCCAGCGGCTGCGGCAAAAGCACACTGCTACGCTGCCTCAACGGCTTGGAGCAGGCCCACAGCGGCCACCTGCGCCTGGCCGGACAAGAGCTGCTCGACCCGCGTACCGACTGGCGCGCCATCCGCCAGCGGGTCGGCATGGTGTTCCAGAGCTACCACCTGTTCGGCCACATGAGCGTGATCGACAACCTGCTGCTGGGCCCGCTCAAAGTGCAAAAGCGCGAGCGGGGCGAAGCTCAGGCCCAGGCCGAGGCACTGCTGGCGCGGGTCGGCCTGCTGGACAAGCGCGACGCCTACCCCCGCCAGTTGTCCGGGGGCCAGCAACAGCGTATCGCTATCGTGCGCGCGTTGTGCATGAACCCCGAAGTGATGCTGTTCGACGAAGTTACCGCTGCCCTCGACCCGGAAATGGTCAAGGAGGTGCTGCAGGTGATCCAGGGCCTGGCCCGCGACGGCATGACCTTGCTCATCGTTACCCACGAAATGGCCTTCGCTCGCGCGGTGGCCGACCGCATCGTGTTCATGGAGGCCGGCAGGGTCCTTGAACAGGGTGACCCCGAGAGCTTCTTCACCCGACCGCGGACCGCACGCGCGCAGCAGTTCCTGGAGAAATTCTCCTTCGTAGAAAGCCTGCCAAAAACACTGCACAAGGAACTGTCATGAAAACTGCCAACCTCACCAAATTGCTGGCGCCGCTGTTCGGCCTGGCCCTGCTGGCCGGCTGCAACAAGGCCGAAGAGCCGCCCAAGCCTGCGGCGGCATCGCCAGCTACCAGCTACCTGGAAACCATCAAGGCCCGCGATAAGCTGATCGTCGGCGTATTCACCGACAAGCCACCCTTTGGCTTCGTCGATGAAAAAGGCCGCTACGTGGGCTTTGACACCGACATCGGCCGGCGCCTGGCCAAGGACCTGCTGGGCGATGAAAACAAGGTCGAGTTCGTTGCCGTGGAGCCGGCCAGCCGTATTCCATTTCTGCAGAGCGACAAGGTCGACCTGATCCTCGCCAACATGACCGTGACCCCGGAACGCAAGGAAGCGGTGGACTTCACCAACCCCAACCTGCGCGTTGCCGTGCAGGCCATCGTGGCGGATGGCAGCCCGGTGCAGAAGCTCGACGACCTGGCCGACAAGACCATCATCGTGACCACCGGCACCACTGCCGACATCTGGCTGACCAAGCACCACCCGGAGTGGAAGCTGCTCAAGTTCGAGAAAAACAGCGAGTCGCTGCAAGCCCTGGCCACTGGCCGTGGCGATGCCTATGCCCAGGACAACCTGATCCTGTTCAGCTGGGCCAAGCAGAACCCAGGCTACCGCGTGCTGCCGGAACTGCTGGGTGACGAAGCGCCGATTGCCCCGGCGGTGAAGAAGGGCAATATCGAGCTGCGCGACTGGGTGAATGCCGAACTGGCCAAGCTGGGGGAAGAGAAATTCCTGCTGAAGCTGTATGACCAGTATGTGCGCAAGGAACTGAGCGATGACACTAAGCCGGAAAGCGTGATCGTCGAAGGGGGCAAGTGGCAGGGTTGACCGGCTAAATGGGGCCGCTCTGCGGCCCCTGTAGTTTCAACGGTTACGCGGCAACCAGTTGAGCAGGCATTCATTCACCACCTGCGGGTTCTCCAGGCTGGAGATATGCCCCGCAAACGGGATTTGTGCCGCCAGGCAGTTTATCAGGCGCGCCATCTCGTTCGACTCTTCAGGTGGCCGCGGAATGTCCTGGTCACCACAGATCACAATGGTGCGCCCACCTACCAGCCCACGCAGTTGCGGCAGCAGATCGGGCCTGCCGAAAATCACTCGCCCCATAGGGTCCAGGCTTTGCCGAATGGTCTGGGCAGTGCTCGCCTTGAGGTCGGCACGAAACTGCTCGCGAACCTCCGGCACCGTCTGCCCTTCGCCATGGAAGAAGATCGGCACGATGATATCCAGCAACGCATCGCTGAAGGCGCCTGCGGCGCTGGCCGCATCCAGCAGGGCGAAGTACTTCTGCCGGGTCGCCTCCGGCTCGGCGCCAAGGTAGGTGTCCATCAGTACCAGGCGGTCGACCCGCTCTGGGTGCTCCAGGGCCAATTGCGCGCCCCACATGCCGCCGACCGAAAGGCCGACCAGGTGGCACTTGGCAATGTCCAGGGCGTCCAGTAGCGTCAGGTGCTGACGGGCCAGGGCGCTCATGTTGTCGGTGGTGGCGGGCGGCGCGTCGGAGTCACCGTGGCCCCAGAGTTCTGGAACAATTACCCGGAAGTGTTGTGACAGTGCGTCGATCTGCGGCTGCCACATGGCGGCCGACCACAGGTAGCTGTGGCCGAGCAGGACTGGGAAACCCTGGCCTTGATCGACGTAGCTCATGCGGGCCCCGTCGATTTCAATGAAGTTCTTCTGCATGGATCAAGTCTCGGCTGAATGAAACTGCACGGTATCGGGGGTGCGCCCCGTTGCGCAGTCGCGCTTGTTGTTCATCTGTCAGGTACAAGTCTGAGCGTGCTCTGCGCCGGAATCACCCCCATCTGTGCCCGCTGGTACTGCCCTTGTACATATCCCTCGGCTTGGTCCGAGAAGTGCCGATCAAACGGCACGCCGCTCTGCCCGACTGGGTTGCTGGTCAGTGACTGCCCGGCATCGGCAAAGTCGATCAAGCGCCGCGTCGACGGCCCATAGGTCACCGGCCATGGTGCCGGGCCGATTTTCGCCGAGAGGTTGTTCGGCACTTCATGGGTGCCAGGTGCGGCGAACGGCCCAACGTTGAACAGCAGGTTCAGCGGCTTTTTCACCCCAAGCGGATGGTTGTGGGTCAGGGTATGGGCCTTGCCCCATTGCCAGCTGGCCGGGTCGCTGCCCAGGGTGTCGCGCAGGTGCTTCAAGCTGTTCTGCCAAGCCGTGCGCACGACCGCTGTACGGTCGGTACGCAGGTTGCCGCCGCGCGTGTTCCACCAGGGCGAATCGGCATCCGCTGCCAGGCGTGGCAGCGCGGCGTCGATGGCGCGGGTGCTGATCAGCACCGGGAACCAGGTGTCGCCCAGTTCGTCATGCAACGCGGCGAACGCAAGTTCGTAGAGGAACTGGTTGAACAGCGTGGCGCTGGTCGAGTCCAGTGGGTAGTCGCCAGCCCAGGCTGCCAGTTGCTCGACCAGCTCTTTCTCTTCGTCACCCTCGGCCACTGCGCGCAGGGTTGCCAGTAACGGCGCAAGGGTGCGTGGGCCGTGGTCGCTGGCGGTGTCCAACTGCAGCGCCTGGCTGTTCTGGGTGTCCCACTTCACCTCAGGGTTGGCCAGATGCCGATCGAGCTGGCGGCCACGGTCGGGCAGGTTGTAGTAACCCGGTATCGGCACCGCCGCCGGCGGCTGGTAGTTGGCCGAGACGATATAGCCGCGTGCCGGGTTCTCCTGCTGCGGATTGACGCTGAAGGGGTAGAAACCGAGCTTGTCGGCCTGCGCGCTGGCACCGTCGAGGATGAAGGCCGGGTCGACGCCCTCGGGGCGGATGGGCAGCTTTGCCGCCGCCCACCAGCCGATGTCGCCACGGGCATTGGCCCAGACGAAGTTGAGCCCGGGGGCGTGGACCTTGGCGGCGGCCTCGCGCATCTTGCCCAGGGTGTCGGCCCGGTTGAGCTGATAGAAGCCGTCGAGGATTGGGTTTTCGGTTTCCAGAAACGCCCACCACATGGCGATGGGTGTAGCCCCGGCAGTGCTGCCCAGTACGTCGTTGACGATCGGGCCGTGGGGCGAGCGGCGCAGGCTGAGGGTGACCGGCTGCTCGCCTTTCACGGCAATTTTCTGCTCGGTCTTTTCCAGGGTTCGCCACTGGCCATCGACCAGCACCTGATCGGCGTTGGCGGGGTTGGTCTTTTCCGCGATCAGGTCGACATCGTCGTTCTGGAACATGGTCAGGCTCCAGCCGAAGTCGCGGTTGTGGCCGAGTAGGGCAAACGGGTTGAGCGCCTGGAAGTAGCCATACAGGTTGAAGCCGGGCGCCGACAGTTCGGCCTCGTACCACACCGCAGGGACGGCGAAGCTGATGTGTGGGTCGCCAGCCAGCAATGGCTTGCCACTGCGGGTACGGCTACCCGCGACCGCCCAGGCGTTGCTGCCTTCGAACTGCGGGATACCGGCGTCGCCCAACGCCTCATGGCTGAGGCGGGCGAGGGCCTCGAGGCTGTGCCAGTCGGCGGCGGCCAGCGGCGTGCCCAGTGCGCCGTCGGGTTGCCAGCCGAGGTGGAATATTTTCAGGTATTCAGGGCCCAGTTGGTCGCGGATGTAGGTCAGTGCAGGTTCGGTGCGAAACGCAGCGGCAAAACTGTAGGCCAGGTAACCGGCAATGCTCAGGGTGTCTTCGGCGGTGAACGGGCGTGGGGTGATACCGAGCAGGTCGAACTCCATGGGCTTGGGATGGCTCGCCTGCCAACTGTTTACCCCGTCGAGGTAGGCTTGCAGGGCCTGCCAGGCAGGTGATTGCCGGTCCTCACGCTCGGCCATCAGCGCCGCTTGTTCGCGAATGCGCAGGCTGCGGAACAGGGTATCGGTGGGCAGCAGCTTGTCGCCCAGCACCTCGGCCAGTTCGCCACGGGCCAGGCGGCGCAGGATCTCCATCTGGAACAGCCGGTCCTGGGCATGCACATAGCCCAGGGCGCGATACAGGTCTGGCTCGCTTTGCGCCTGCAGGTGCGGCACGCCGCGGGCGTCGTAGCGCACGCTGACCGGGGCCTGCAAGCCGGCAATGGCCACCTCGCCCTCGCGCTGCGGGAGCTTGCCCTGCACGTACCAGTAACCAGCGCCAGCGGCCACGGCAACCACCACGGCCAACAGGGTCAGGCTGCGCTTCATGCAAGCTCCTTGTGCGTTCAAGCGGAAAATGTGGTCCGATCATCGGTGGATTCGCGAACAGAGCATAGCCTCATGGGGTTTGTTTATCGCTTGTCGCAAGATTTGAGTTGTCAATGAGATCGAGCGCCGCCCGCGCGGCGCATCGCGAGCAAGCTCGCTCCTACATTTGTTTCGGGACAGTAACGCCTGTGGCAGGCGCGCGCGACCGCCTTGTTTGTCCCACGCGATAGCGCGCCATGCGCCAAAGCGTTCGCGCACAAATTCCCCAGGCATAACTGGCCCGAAACAAATGTAGGAGCGAGCTTGCTCGCGATGCGCCGCGCGGGCGGCGCTCGATCTCACAGACCCTGAAAAATCCCGATCAGCTCTCGGGAATGCTCCAAGGGCAATAGCAGCCCACCGCCAGGGTATTGGAGGCGCTGACGTCTCGGCCATCGATAAGTGCTTTGAGGATGGGTTCGATGAAGCTGTTGCTGGCGTTGCACACCGCGCCTTCGCTGTACGGGCCGAAGTAGGCCAGGCGGCCTTGCCTGTCCCAGATGGCCACGGCAGGAGAGGCGGGCAAGTGCTCGCTGCCGGGCAAGTTGGTGAGGGGCTTGAGGGCAGTGAGGTTGGCGGGTAGCTGGCCGTGGCTGCCGGGCTTTTGCAGCACATGGAAGCTCACGCCGTGGCTCGCGAACTGGCTGACCAGGTCACCCAAGTGCTGCTGGTTGCCGACGTTGCAGGGGCAGGCCGGGTCCCAGAAATGCACCACACGAATCGGGCCGGGGCCGGCCAGCTCGGCAGGTAGCTGCAGCTGGCCGCCGTCGAACAGCGTGGCCTGGTTGTCGAACGGGCGCTGGTAGCGGGCCTGGAAGCTGGTGTAGGCCTGCCAGAGCAGGGCAGCGCCGGCCAGGAGGGCGAAGGCCATCAGGGCCTGTTTGATGATCGGCTTTTTCATGGGGTGTCCGCAGTCCTTGTAGGAGCAGCCTTGTGCTGCGAAGAGGCCGGCATGGCTGATGAATTGATTGCGACAGTGCCGGCCTCTTCGCAGCGCAAGGCTGCTCCTACAAAGGATCGGTGTGGGTTGTTCGAAGGTGAGCAAGCTTGCCACGACGCCGGCCAGAGCTGAAGATTCCAGATCAATACTTGCGTCAATGTGGATGTACCCGATGCCTGCCGCTTTTCACCCCGACCACCTGCGCACCTGCCTGGCGCCGTTGACCGCTCGCCAGCCGTTAACGGCCGAAGCGCAGGACTACCAGCGCTTCTACGGCCTGACCCTGCCGGCACACAGCTGGCTGGGCGGCTTCCAGGCGGCGGGGTTCGACCTGGTCGGGCAGGTCTGGTTACCCGACCGCCCAACCGCCACGCTGTTCCTGTTGCACGGCTACTACGACCACATGGGCCTCTACCGGCATGTGATCGAGTGGGCACTCCAGCAGGGTTTCGCGGTGATCAGCTGTGACCTGCCTGGCCACGGCCTGTCCAGCGGTGAGCGGGCCAGTATCAGTGATTTCGCGGTGTATCAGCAGGTGCTCGAAGCGCTGTTCGAACAAGCGCGCGTGCTGCAACTACCGCGCCCGTGGCACTTGTGCGGGCAGAGCACCGGCGGCGCCATTGCCGTGGACCACCTGCTGCACCAGGGCGCACGCAGCCCCATCGATGGCCAGGTCATCCTGTTGGCACCGCTGGTGCGGCCATGTTCCTGGCGTTGGTCGAAGTTCAGCTATCGGGTACTGCGGCACTTCGTCAACGGCATCGAACGGCGCTTCAGCGAAAACACCAACGACCCGGCCTTCCTGCCGTTCCTGGAGGCCGACCCGCTGCAACCGCGTCGCCTTCCAACCGCCTGGGTGGGCGCACTGATCGCCTGGGTCAAACGCATCGAGGCCGCGCCGCGCAGTTCACGGCGGCCGTTGATCGTGCAGGGGGAGGCCGATGGCACGGTGGACTGGCCCTACAACCTTGAAGTGCTCAAGGCCAAGTTCGCCGAGCCACAAATTCTGATGCTGCCCGAGGCCCGTCACCACTTGGCCAACGAGCTGCCGGGCATTCGCCAGCGCTACTTCGACTTTATCGACCAGCGCCTGGGCTGATCACTTCAGGTCGTTGGTGCTCTGGCCAACTGCCAGGCCCGCGCGGACAGCGGCCAGGGCCGCCTGGTAGTAGGCCTTGCCGTCGGGGGACTCGGCGAAGGTGGCGAATTCTTCCAGCTCGGCGTCGGACAGGTCGCGGTAGACGTACAACAAGGTGTTGTTGAGGTCTTCGCCGATCTGCCCCATCAGCCGCTGGCGCTGGCCGTCGAGCAGGCCTTGGGCCTGGCCGCCGCCGAACAGGCCGGGGATCATCGAACTGAGGCTGTCGGCCGCCACACCGGCAATGGCCAGGCTGACTTCGGCGCCGGCTTCACGCGCCGGCAGGGCTTGGGCCAGGTGGCCGATGACCAGCAGGCGGTCGTCGCTGGCCTGAATCTTCGGCAGGCCCTTGGCGTTCTTGGCCAACTCGTCCTTGCGGGTGGCCTTGAGCTCGGCCGCCACCACTTTGCGCCCCAGCGGCGATTGGAAGAACGCCAGGGCCGGCGCCGGGTTGGCCAGTGTGGCACGCAGCTGCGCCTGGGCGCGACGGTCCACCGCCTGGGCCTGGAAGCGCTGGTTGCTGTTGTTGACCAGCGCCTGGTACACGGCGGGTGGCAAACTGTTGCGGTAGCGCTCCTGGGCGGCGGTCAGGGCATCGTTGAAGTGGGCGCGCTGGTCGGGCCAGCCGGCGGCCTTGTACAGTTGATCCAGGTTGTCTGCCCAGACAGGCATGGTGCAGATCATCAGCAGAATCAGGGAAAACAGACGGCGCATTCAGGACTCCTGTCGGCAGATGGCTATTGTCCTTGGCCCAGCGCCGGTTTGTCGAGATATCCGCGTGCTTCTCGGCCAAGTGGCGCTGTGCGGCGACAGGGCGAATGGATATGATGCGCGCCATGCACATATCCCCTGAACCCCCGATGCTTGCGGCCGTCGTCGACGATCTGGCCACCCATGGCTGGTCTCAGCAGGCACTCTTTCTGCCTGCCGAGCTGGTGCGCGCGCTGGCAGCCGAGTGCCGGCGTCGTGAGGCCGAAGGCGAACTCAACCCCGCGGGGGTTGGGCGCGGTGCTACCCAGGAGGTGCGCGAAGCCATTCGCGGTGACCAGATCCAGTGGATCGACCCAGGGCAGGCCGAGGCCTGCGACCAATACCTGGCGGCCATGGACCAGCTGCGCCTGGCGATCAACAAGGGCTTGTTCCTGGGCCTGGAAGACTTCGAATGCCATTTTGCCTTGTACCCGCCGGGGGCGTTCTATCGCCGGCACCTGGACCGTTTTCGCGACGATGACCGGCGCATGGTCTCGGCGGTGCTGTACCTGAATGAGGGCTGGCAGCCGCAGGACGGTGGCCAGTTGCGCATGTTCCTGGCCGAGGGTGTCGAGCATGACGTCGAGCCAGTGGCGGGTTGCCTGGTGGTATTCCTGTCGGGCGAAGTGCCCCACGAAGTCCTGCCGGCCGGGCGTGAGCGGCTATCGTTGACCGGCTGGTTCAGGCGGCGTGGCAATGACCCGTTCTGATCTGCCCAAGGTGCTGGTCAGTGCCTGCCTGCTGGGGCAGCCGGTGCGCTATGACGGCCGGGCCAGTGGCCATCCCAATTTGTTGCAGCGATGGCAGGCTGAAGGGCGTGTGGTGCCGCTGTGCCCGGAGGTTGCCGGTGGCTTGCCGACCCCGCGCCCGCCAGCGGAAATACCGGGCGGGCAAGGTGGCGCGGTGCTCGATGGCAGCGCGCAGGTGCTGACTGTGACGGGTGACGATGTCAGTGCCGAGTTTCTGGCCGGGGCGCAGTTGGCGCTGGATTTGGTGCGCCGGCATGGCATTCGTGTGGCGGTACTGAAGTCTGGCAGCCCTTCGTGCGGTAACCGGTTGACCTATGACGGCACGTTCACTGGTGTGAAGGTGGCCGGGGAAGGGGTGACCACGGCGCTGCTGCGGCGGGCGGGGGTGCAGGTGTTCAGTGAATTGGAGCTGGATCAGGCGGAGCAGGCTTTGGGGTAACTTGTATCGGCCTCTTCGCAGCGCAAGGCTGCTCCTACAGGGATCGCGTACCCTTGTAGGAGCAGCCTTGCGCTGCGAAGAGGCCGGCGAATGCGATACAAAACTCACTGCCCGACCGCAGTCTCCTGCACACCCTTGAACCACTTCTGCTCAAGCTCTGCAGTCCGGCCACTGTCCTTCAAGCGTTGCAGTGCATTGTTCACAGCACTTTCAAACGCCGGGTTGTCCTTCTGGAACGGAATCACCAGCTTCTTCTCGCCAATCGGCAAGCTCACATCGAGTGGGCCGTCGCCTTTGAGCGATTCACTCGACGTGGTGAGCGCGATGTCGTACTTGCCACTCTCTACACCCGTCAGCACTTCTGCTGCGGGGGCTTCGACAAACTCGGCGCGCAAGTCCAGTTCCCTGGCCAGGTCCTGGCCAAATTCGATGTCGAAACCCGTCAAGTGGTCGTCTTGTTTGAACGCGTACGGCGAGTTGTCGGCCTGTACGGCAATGCGCAGTTCACCCCGGTCGGCGACTTCGTCGATCAGCTCCGCCATGGCCAATGGACTGATCAGTACTGCCAGCAGTACCCCTATGGTCGAACGCATGTATGCCCCTTTTCTTTTAGCAGATGAAAAACTCTCGCCACGGCTTTCTTCCTCGCTGTGATCGAGCGCAGCCTATGACCTTGAAGCCTCGGCATTGTTTAACCCTGAACGAAATTTTTCTGTCAGACAATGTGAACACCTTGGCGAATAATTCAACTAATGTGAACTACCGCCGCCGTTGGATCCCAGGCTGCGGTCAATAAGTGAATCACAGGAGAAGTGAATGAATAGCCTAATTTCGCGTGCTGCCGTTGCCGGTCTGCTGATGGGCGCGTCGGTGTTCGCCAGTGCCGCGGACGCTCTGAAGAGCCAGGAGCCGCCCAAGGATGCCAAGGTCTTCATCGTTTCCCCCGCCGATGGCGCTACGGTCGACAAGACCTTCACCGTCAAGTTCGGCATCGAGGGTATGGCACTCAAGCCTGCGGGTGATCAAACCCCGCACACCGGTCACCATCACCTGCTGGTGGATGTGGACAAAGCGCCAGTGGCAGACATGCCGCTGCCGACCAGCCTGATGCCAGAGGCGGGTACCGCACTGCCTGCGGGCCCGCAGGTGCTGCACTTCGGCAAGGCGCAGACCGAAACCAGCATTACCCTGACCCCGGGCAAGCACACCCTGCAACTGATCCTGGGTGACCAGTATCACGTGCCGTTCAAGCCGAGCGTGGAATCGAAGAAGATCACGGTTGACGTGAAATAAAAAAAGGGAGGCCACCAGGGCCTCCCTTTTTCATGCTGCAAGCAAACTTAGAACAGAACGCGGGAACGGATGGTGCCCTTGACCTGTTGCAGTTTCTCTTGCGCAAGGTCCGAATACTCGGCGTCAACGTCGATTACCACGTAACCGACTTTCTCGTTGGTCTGCAGGAACTGACCGGAGATGTTGATACCGTTCTCGGCGAAGACCTTGTTGATCTCGCTGAGCACGCCCGGAATGTTTTCGTGAATGTGCAGCAGGCGGTGTTTGCCTGGGTGCGCCGGTAGGGCCACTTCCGGGAAGTTGACCGAGGACACCGAAGTACCGTTGTCGCTGTACTTGACCAGCTTCTCGGCCACTTCCAGGCCGATGTTGGCCTGGGCTTCGGCGGTGGAGCCGCCGATGTGCGGGGTCAGGATCACGTTGTCCAGGCCACGCAGCGGGCTTTCGAACTCTTCGTCGTTGGAGCGCGGCTCGATTGGGAACACGTCGATGGCGGCGCCGATCAGGTGCTTGTCCTTGATGGCGGCGGCCAGGTGGTCCAGTTCGACCACGGTGCCACGGGCGGCGTTGATCAGGATCGCGCCCTTCTTCATCGCGCGGATTTCTTTCTCGCCGATCATCCACTGGGTGGATGGCAGCTCAGGCACGTGCAGCGAGACGATGTCGGCCAGGCCCAGCAGTTCGTTCAGGCTGGTCACCTGCACGGCGTTGCCCAGTGGCAGCTTGGTCAGCGGGTCGAAGAAGTACACCTGCATCCCGAGGTTTTCGGCCAGGACCGACAGCTGGGTACCGATCGAGCCGTAGCCGACGATGCCCAGTTTCTTGCCGCGGATTTCGAACGAGTTGGCCGCGCTCTTGATCCAGCCACCACGGTGGCAGGAGGCGTTCTTCTCAGGGATGCCGCGCAGCAGCAGGATGGCTTCGGCCAGTACCAGCTCGGCGACCGAACGGGTGTTGGAGTACGGCGCGTTGAACACGGCGATACCGCGCTCGCGGGCCGCTTCCAAGTCAACCTGGTTGGTGCCGATGCAGAAGCAGCCAACAGCGACCAGTTTCTTGGCGCAGTCGAAGATCTCTTCGGTGAGCTGGGTGCGCGAACGGATGCCGATGAAGTGGGCATCGGCGATCTTTTCCTTCAGCTCGGCTTCCGGCAACGAACCAGTGAGGTATTCGATGTTGGTGTAGCCGGCGGCCTTGAGGGTATCGACCGCGTTCTGGTGCACACCTTCAAGAAGAAGGAACCGGATCTTGCTCTTGTCGAGAGAAGTCTTGCTCATCTGCGTAAACCTGTATCCCGGAGAAAAAATGGCGAGGGGTGATGCCAGGCGCGAGGGCAGCCTTAGCATGAACAGCGGGAGGGCTATGCTAGCATACGCGACACAATCTGAGCTTATCCCGACAGGTGAAGAGTACTCAGGGTGACTATGAATAAGTCGAGAGTTCCAGCGATGACCCACCCCGCTGTTATTGAAGAACTGATGACCCTTGTCGACCCTGGCAAGGTCCTGACCGACGCGGCTTCCCTGGAAGCCTATGGCAAGGACTGGACCAAGCATTACCCGCCGGCGCCCAGCGCCATCGTCTTTCCCAAGACAGTCGAGCAGGTGCAGGCCATTGTGCGCTGGGCCAATGCGCACAAGGTGGCGCTGGTGCCATCGGGCGGGCGTACCGGGCTTTCCGCCGGCGCGGTGGCGGCCAACGGCGAGGTTGTCGTTTCCTTCGACTACATGAACCAGATTCTTGGTTTCAATGCCTTCGACCGCACCGTGGTCTGCCAGCCAGGGGTGATCACCCGGCAACTGCAAAGCTACGCCGAAGAGCAGGGCCTGTATTACCCGGTGGACTTCGCTTCCAGCAGTTCCAGCCAGATTGGCGGCAATATCGGTACCAATGCCGGCGGGATCAAGGTCATTCGCTACGGCATGACCCGTAATTGGGTGGCCGGGCTGAAAGTGGTCACCGGCAAGGGCGAGCTGCTGGAGCTGAACAAGGACCTGATCAAGAACGCCACCGGCTACGACCTGCGTCAGCTGTTCATTGGCGCCGAAGGCACGCTGGGCTTGGTGGTCGAGGCCACCATGCGCCTGGACCGGGCGCCGCGCAACCTCACCGCGATGGTGCTGGGCACGCCGGACTTCGACTCGATCATGCCGGTATTGCACGCCTTTCAGGGCAAGCTCGACCTGACCGCCTTCGAGTTCTTCTCCGACAAGGGCCTGGCCAAGATCCTGGCGCGTGGTGATGTGCCGGCGCCGTTCGCCACCGATTGCCCGTTCTACGCACTGCTGGAGTTCGAGGCCAGCACCGAGGAAGTGGCTAACGAAGCCTTGGCCACCTTCGAGCACTGCGTCGAGCAGGGTTGGGTGCTCGATGGGGTGATGAGCCAGAGCGATACCCAGCTTAAAAACCTGTGGAAGCTGCGCGAGTACCTGTCTGAAACCATCTCGCACTGGACCCCGTACAAGAACGACATTTCCGTCACCGTGTCGAAAGTGCCGGCGTTTCTGCGCGATATCGACGCCATCGTCGCGGAGCATTACCCCGATTACGAAGTGGTGTGGTACGGCCATATCGGCGACGGCAACCTGCACCTGAACATCCTCAAGCCCGAGCACATGAGCAAGGACGACTTCTTTGCCTCCTGCACCAAGGTCAACAAGTGGGTGTTCGATATCGTCAAACGCTACAACGGCTCGATCTCCGCCGAGCATGGCGTGGGCATGACCAAGCGCGACTACCTGGGCTACAGCCGTTCGCCGGAAGAAATCGCCTGCATGAAGGCAATAAAGGCCGTGTTCGACCCTAACGGCATCATGAATCCGGGTAAGATCTTCGCACCTGAATAAAAAGCAGTATCCAGAGGAGTCGGCCATGAGTTACCAGCACCAGTACGTAGACGGCACGCGCATTCACTTCCCGCTGGGCAAGGTAGTGTGCATCGGCCGTAACTATGCCGAGCATGCCAAGGAACTGGACAACCCGATCCCCACCGAGCCATTGCTGTTCATCAAACCGGGCAGCTGCGTGGTGCCGGCCGAAGGCGGCTTCAAGATCCCGGCTGAGCGTGGCTCGGTGCACTACGAGGCCGAAATCGCCGTGCTGCTGGGCAAGCCGCTGTCGACTCACCCGAGCGAGGAAGAGGTGCTGGACGCCATTTCCGGCTACGCCCCGGCACTGGACCTGACCCTGCGCGACGTGCAGGCCAAGCTGAAAGAGAAGGGCCTGCCGTGGGAGCTGGCCAAGTGCTTCGACGGCGCCTGCGTGCTGCCGCCGTTCGTGTCGGCTGCCAGCTTCGAGGACGTGACGGACATCCCGGTGCGCCTGACCGTCAACGGCGAAGTGCGCCAGGACGGCAACAGCGCGATGATGCTGAACCCGATCGTGCCGATGATCCAGTACATGGCGGCGCATTTCTCGCTGCAGGCAGGGGATGTGATCCTCACCGGTACCCCAGCGGGCGTGGGGCCGTTCAATGTCGGTGACGAGCTGGTGCTGGAGCTGCCGGGTGTGAGCCGCTTCGAAAGCCGGGTGCTCTGAGCAGGAACCGCGTCGCCTGCTTCGCGGGCACGCCCGCGAAGAGGCCGGTCCTGTTTACCGATTTTTCACACCCGATCAGGATAATGCGCGCACCCACGCCCATTTCTCAGGAACCGCGCATGCCATCATCCACCACCCCGGCAACCCCCAAGCGTCGCTTCTACCTGCGCTGGCCCTTCGGCCTGGCCGTGGCGGCGGTGATCGGTTATGGCGTAGCCGTGGCCATGCACTGGGATGACCGTGGCGCGCTGTGGGTCAAGGAAAGCTTCGAAAGCACCGCCGAGCGTAGCGAAAGCGTGTGGCTGCCGGATTATCAGGTGGACATCGATGCCAAGCCCCTGCCGGGCATGGACGATGACGAAGCCTCGGACCTGGCCTTCAACCCGCATACCCGTACCTTGTTCGCGGTCATGGGCAAGAACCCGATCCTGGTCGAGTTGAGCCTGGAAGGCGACGTACTGCGCAAGATCCCGCTGAACGGCTGGAACAACCCGGAAGGCGTCGCCGTACTGGAAGACGGTAACCTGGCCATCACCGACGAGCGCCTGCACGACCTGACCGTGGTCAAGGTGGATGCGCAGACCACGGCGCTGAACCACGACGACTTCCAGAGCCACGACCTGGGCCAGTCGGTCAAAAGCAACAAGGGTTTCGAGGCCATCGCCTGGGACCCGCTGCGCCAGCGCCTGATCATCGGCGAGGAGCGCCCGCCCAAGCTGTATACCTGGAACACCGATGGCCGCAGCCCGCTCAAGGGCGAAAAGCAGCCATTGCCTAGCGAAGAGCTCGATTTGCGCAACCTGTCTGCCCTGGGTGTCGACCCTCGCACCGGCCATTTGCTGGTGCTTTCGGCCGATTCCAACATGCTGCTGGAGTTGGACGAGCAGGGCCAGCAAGTCAGCTTCATGACACTGCTGGGTGGCTTCAACGGGCTTGAAGACACCGTTCCGCGGGCTGAAGGGGTGGCGATGGACGACAAGGGCAACCTGTACATGGTCAGCGAGCCGGCGCTTTTCTATCGTTTCAAGAAGTACTGACACCATCATCAGTTTTACCTGACGCTGGCATTAAGCTTTGTTTCAGCCATTAATGTTTAGATTCGCCACCCCTGTGTCGAGTCTGCCCTTATGCGCCGTTTTGTTCGCCTGTTCCTTGTTCTGCTTGCCCTTGGCCTTCTTCTACTTGGCTGGGCCGGGCAGGAGTTTCGCCTGTTCGAGCGGGGCTGGTTCAATCTGAAGACCTGGTGGCAGCCTGCACAGCAGAGCATTGGCCTGGACCGCTATCGGGTGGTGCTGGAGGCGCAGCCAGTCGAAGGGCTGGACGATGACATCTCGGCGCTGACCTACGACCCCGACCGCAAGACGCTGTTCACCGTTACCAACGCCCGTTCGGAGTTGATCGAGCTGTCGCTGGACGGCCGCATTCTGCGCCGCATACCGCTGACCGGCTTTGGCGACCCGGAGGCTGTGGAGTACGTTGGGCCAAACAGTTATGTGATCACCGATGAGCGTCAGCAGCGGTTGATTCGCGTAAGGCTGGAAGACGACACGCTGTTCCTCGATGCCGGTGACGCCGAACAGCTCAGCCTGGGCATTGGCCTGAACGGCAACAAGGGTTTCGAAGGCCTGGCTTACGATTCGGCGGGTAAACGCCTGTTCGTGGCCAAGGAACGCGACCCGATGCTGATCTACGAGGTGCATGGCTTCCCCCATGACAACCCGGAAAAGCCCTACGCTGTGCATGTGGTGCAGGACCGCAAGCGTGATTCGCGGCTATTTGTCAGGGACCTTTCAAGTTTGCAGTTCGATGAGCGCAGTGGGCATTTGCTGGCGCTGTCGGACGAATCGCGGCTGGTGCTGGAGCTGGATGTGGACGGCAGGCCGCTGAGTACCTTGTCGTTGCGCAAGGGCTCGCAGGGGTTGCAGGCGACGGTGCCGCAGGCGGAGGGGATTGCGATGGATGAGGCGGGGACCATTTACCTGGTCAGTGAGCCGAACTTGTTCTATGTGTTCAAGCGGGGCGCAGAGTGAGCCGGTGGGGCTGCTTTGCAGCCCATTCGCAGCACAAGGCTGCTCCTACAACGGGCCGCACCTGCGGTCTCCTGTAGGAGCAGCCTTGTGCTGCGAATCGAGGGCAGCGCCCTCGCCGAAGCTTACTCGGCCTTCAAACTCTTCACCCCTTCCGCAGTCCCCAGCAGCAGCAGGTCCGCCGGCCGCGCCGCGAACAGCCCGTTGGTGACCACCCCAACGATGGCGTTGATCTGCGCTTCCAGCTCCACCGGGTTGGTGATCTGCAGGTTGTACACATCGAGGATCACGTTGCCGTTGTCGGTGACCACGCCTTCACGGTAAACCGGGTCGCCGCCCAGCTTGACCAACTGGCGCGCCACATGGCTGCGGGCCATCGGGATCACTTCGACCGGCAGCGGGAAGGCGCCCAGTACCGGCACCAGCTTGCTGGCGTCGGCGATGCAGATGAAGGTCTTGGCCACGGCCGCAACGATCTTCTCGCGGGTCAGGGCTGCGCCGCCGCCTTTGATCAGGTTCAGGTGCGCGTCGCTCTCGTCGGCGCCGTCCACGTAGAACTCAAGCTCGCTCACGCTGTTCAGCTCGTACACCGGGATGCCATGGCCTTTCAGGCGCTGGGCAGTGGCTTCGGAGCTGGCGACGGCGCCGTCGAAGGCGGTCTTGTGCTGAGCCAGGGCGTCGATGAAGAAGTTGGCGGTCGAACCGGTGCCGACGCCGACAACGCTCTTTTCATCCAGCTTGGGCAGAATGAAGTCGACAGCGGCCTGGGCGACGGCCTGTTTGAGTTGGTCCTGGGTCATGCGGGCTCCGAAAGGGGCAGGGCGGTTTCAAAGTTGCCTAGTATAACGGCTCGCACGGCTTTGCTGTGGTCGCCCGACGTAGCGCTGGGGTAGACTCCCAGCCCTTGTCCCGCGGCCCAGTGATGCTTTCCCGATGCTCGAACAGTACGTCAAGAAGATCCTCACCTCGCGCGTCTATGACGTTGCCGTCGAAACCCCGTTGCAGAGCGCCGGGCAGCTGAGCAAACGGCTGGGCAACCAGATTCTGCTCAAGCGCGAAGACCTGCAGCCGGTGTTCTCCTTCAAGATCCGCGGGGCGTACAACAAGCTGGCCCAGCTGAGCCCGGAAGAATTGGCCCGTGGCGTGGTCACCGCGTCGGCCGGCAACCACGCCCAGGGCCTGGCCCTGGCTGCACGCGAAATGGGCATCAAGGCCACCATCGTGATGCCCAAGACCACCCCGGAAATCAAGGTTGAAGGCGTGCGCTCGCGCGGCGGCAAGGTGGTGTTGCACGGCGATTCGTTCCCCGAGGCGCTGGCCTACTCGCTGAAGCTGGTCGACGAAAAGGGCTTTGTCTACGTTCATCCTTACGACGACCCGCACACCATCGCCGGGCAGGGCACCGTGGCCATGGAAATCCTGCGCCAGCACCCTGGCCAGTTGGACGCGATCTTCGTGCCAGTGGGCGGCGGCGGCCTGATCGCCGGCATTGCCGCCTACGTGAAGTACCTGCGCCCGGAAATCAAGGTGATTGGCGTCGAGCCGGACGATTCCAACTGCCTGCAGGCGGCCATGGCCGCCGGTGAGCGCGTGGTGCTGCCGCAGGTGGGGCTGTTCGCCGACGGTGTGGCGGTGGCGCAGATTGGCCAGCACACCTTCGATATCTGCCGCCACCATGTGGACGAAGTGGTCACTGTCAGCACCGACGAAATATGCGCGGCAATCAAGGATATCTACGACGATACCCGCTCGATCACCGAACCTGCCGGTGCCCTGGGCGTGGCGGGCATCAAGAAGTACGTCGAGCTGTACGGCGTCAGCGGCCAGACGTTGGTGGCCATCGACTCCGGGGCCAACGTCAACTTCGACCGCCTGCGCCATGTGGCCGAGCGTGCCGAACTGGGTGAAAAGCGCGAAGCGATCATCGCTGTGACCATTCCCGAGCGCCCAGGCAGCTTCAAGGCCTTCTGCGAGGCCATCGGCAAGCGCCAGATCACCGAGTTCAACTACCGCAAGCACACCTCGGACGAAGCGCATATCTTCGTGGGGGTGCAGACCCACCCGGAAAACGACCCGCGCGCAGCACTGGTTCAGCATTTGACCGAGCAGGGTTTCCCGGTTACCGACCTGACCGACAACGAACTGGCCAAGCTGCATATCCGTCATATGGTCGGTGGCCATTCGGCCGGTGCCAGTGACGAAATGGTGCTGCGCTTCGAATTCCCCGAGCGGCCAGGGGCGCTGTTCAACTTCCTCAACAAGCTGGGCGGGCGCTGGAATATCTCGATGTTCCATTACCGCAACCATGGCGCGGCTGACGGGCGTGTGGTGGCAGGCCTGCAGGTGCCGGAGGACGAGCGTCACCTGGTGCCGGCGGCGCTGGCCAAGATCGGCTACCCGTACTGGGACGAAACCGAAAACCCGGCTTACAAGCTGTTCCTGGGCTGAGCGGCTAAGCTTGGCTTATCGCTCAAGGATGTGAAGACATGGAACACCTGACCACCCTCAAGACCTTGCATATCATTGCCACTGCACTGTTGCTTCTGGGCGCTCTGGGGCTGGCGATCTGGACCGTGCGTGCCCGCCGGCAGGGCGATGCCGAGGCTTACGCCAAGCTGCTGCGCCGGCCGTTGGTGTTCGTCTGGCTGGTGATGGGCCTGTGCCTGGTGAGCATGCCGTTCACCGGCTGGTGGCTGGTGCACCTGGTGGGCTGGCCGCTGGGGCAGACCTGGGTGCTGGCGTCCAGCGTCATCTATACCGTTGGCGCGTTTGCCGTGTGGTGGCTGCTGGTGCGGCTGAACCGGCTGCGCAAGGCCGAGGTGGTGGGGCTGCGGTTTACCCTGGCGCTGGCGGTGTTCAGCGGGGTGTGCTTCCTGTCCATCGCCGGGCTGATGGGCGCCAAGCCAGTCTGATTGCACGCTGGCTGCTTCGCGGGCACGCCCGCACCCACAGGTATAGTGTGGCCCTCAAGGCCTGTGATGATCCCTGTGGGAGCGGGCGTGCCCGCGAAGAGGCCGGTACAGGAAAACCTCAATCCCTCAGCGAAACCACCGGCCAGCCACGCTTCTCGGCCTCGGCCCGCAGGTTCGGGTCCGGGTCCACCGCCACCGCATGCGTCACCCGCTGCAACAACGGCAGGTCATTCATCGAGTCGCTATAGAAGTAGCTGTCCTCAAGATCGAAGCCGTTCTCCAGCATCCAGCGCTCCAGCCGCGTCACCTTGCCTTCACGGAAACACGGTATATCGGTACTACGCCCGGTATAGCGGCCGTCGCGCATTTCGCATTCGGTTGCCAGCAGTACCCGAACCCCCAGGCGGCGGGCAATGGGTGCGGTAACGAAGCGGTTGGTCGCGGTGATGATCACCAATTGGTCGCCCGCCTCGCGGTGCTGCTGCAGCAAGGCCAGGGCCTTGGGCAGGATGATCGGCTCGATGCAGTCGCGCATGAAGTCGCGGTGCCATTCGTCGAGCTTGGCCACAGGCGTTGCCGCCAGGATTTCCATGGAAAAGGCCAGGTAGGCCTGCAGGTCCAGGGTGCCGTTGAGGTAGTCCTGGCAGAAGCCATCGTTGCGTTGCTTGTAGCTGAGCGGGTCGAGCATGCCGCGCTCGCACAGGTAGTCACCCCAGGCATGGTCGCTGTCGCCACCGAGGAGGGTATTGTCCAGGTCGAATAAAGCCAGGCGCATCGCGGTCACTCGCATCAGCCACAGGGTAGGCCCGCAGAATACGGAGTTTTCACGCTGCTGCACATAAGCTTGGCGGGCGCGTTGCTGCGCTCGCAAGCTTTGTGGAACAATGCGGGGACATGCGTTTGCGAGGTTGCTGCCGTGATCGACCCGGATGGTTTTCGCCCCAATGTCGGGATCATTCTTACGAATGATGCCGGGCAGGTGCTATGGGCTCGACGGATCAACCAGGATGCCTGGCAATTTCCCCAGGGTGGTATCAACCCTGACGAGACGCCGGAAGATGCCCTGTACCGCGAGCTGAACGAAGAAGTTGGCCTTGAACGCGACGATGTAGAAATTCTTGCCTGCACCCGTGGCTGGTTGCGTTATCGTTTACCGCAGCGATTGGTACGTACCCACAGCCAGCCGCTGTGCATCGGCCAGAAGCAGAAGTGGTTCCTGCTGCGCCTGGTCAGCAATGAGCAACGGGTGCGCATGGACCTGACCGGCAAGCCGGAATTCGACGGCTGGCGCTGGGTGAGCTATTGGTATCCGCTGGGCCAGGTTGTGACATTCAAGCGCGAGGTGTACCGACGCGCCCTGAAAGAGCTAGCACCGCGTCTGCTGACGCGCGACTGACGACGGAGTTCGACCCCGAGCCATGCTCAATACGCTGCGCAAGATCGTCCAGGAAGTAAACTCCGCCAAAGATCTCAAGTCGGCGTTGGGGATCATTGTCTTGCGCGTCAAGGAAGCCATGGGCAGCCAGGTCTGCTCGGTCTACCTGCTCGACCCGGAAACCAACCGCTTCGTGCTGATGGCTACCGAAGGCCTGAACAAGCGCTCCATCGGCAAGGTCAGCATGGCCCCCAACGAAGGCCTGGTCGGCCTGGTCGGTACCCGGGAAGAGCCGCTGAACCTGGAAAACGCCGCCGACCACCCGCGTTACCGCTACTTTGCCGAAACCGGTGAAGAGAAATTCGCCTCCTTCCTGGGTGCGCCGATCATCCACCACCGCCGCGTGGTCGGGGTGCTGGTCATTCAGCAAAAGGAGCGTCGCCAGTTCGACGAGGGCGAGGAAGCCTTCCTGGTCACCATGAGTGCCCAGTTGGCCGGGGTTATCGCCCACGCCGAGGCGACCGGCTCGATCCGTGGCCTGGGGCGCCAGGGCAAGGGTATTCAGGAAGCGCGTTTCGTCGGTGTGCCAGGGTCGCCTGGCGCCGCCGTAGGGCGTGCGGTGGTGATGCTGCCGCCGGCCGATCTGGAAGTGGTACCGGACAAAACTGTCGATGACATCAACGCCGAACTGAGACTGTTCGAGAACGCCCTCGAAGGCGTGCGCGACGACATGCGCAAGCTGTCGGCCAAGCTCGCCACCCAGCTGCGCCCGGAAGAGCGCGCGCTGTTCGACGTGTACCTGATGATGCTTGAAGACGCAGCCCTTGGCGGTGAGGTGACCGAGGTCATCAAGACCGGCCAGTGGGCCCAGGGTGCGCTGCGCCAGGTGGTGGGCGAGCACGTCAACCGCTTCGAGTTGATGGACGATGACTACCTGCGCGAGCGTGCCTCCGACGTCAAGGACCTGGGGCGGCGCCTGCTGGCCTACTTGCAGGAAGCCCGCTCGCAGTCGCTGGTCTATGCCGACAACACCATCCTGGTCAGTGAGGAACTGACCCCGGCCATGCTCGGTGAAGTGCCGGAAGGCAAGCTGGTCGGTCTGGTTTCGGTCCTGGGTTCGGGCAACTCCCACGTCGCCATCCTCGCTCGCGCCATGGGCATCCCCACGGTGATGGGCCTGGTCGACCTGCCTTACTCCAAGGTCGACGGTATCGAACTGATCGTCGACGGCTACAAGGGCGAGGTGTTCACCAACCCCAGCGAAGTGCTGCGCAAGCAGTACAGCGATGTGGTGGAGGAAGAGCGCCAGCTGGCCCAGGGCCTGGATGCCCTGCGTGAACTGCCGTGCGTCACCCCCGACGGCCACCGCATGCCGCTGTGGGTCAACACCGGCCTGCTCGCCGACGTGGCCCGTGCCCAGCAGCGCGGCGCCGAAGGGGTAGGCCTGTACCGCACCGAAGTGCCGTTCATGATCAACCAGCGCTTCCCCAGCGAGAAAGAGCAGCTGGCCATCTACCGTGAGCAGCTGGCGGCCTTCCACCCGCTGCCGGTGACCATGCGTACCCTCGACATCGGGGGCGACAAGGCGCTTTCGTACTTCCCGATCAAAGAAGAAAACCCGTTCCTGGGTTGGCGCGGCATCCGCGTCACCCTCGACCACCCGGAAATCTTCCTGGTACAGACCCGCGCCATGCTCAAGGCCAGCGAGGGCCTGAACAACCTGCGCATCCTGCTACCGATGATTTCCGGCATTCACGAGCTGGAAGAGGCGCTGCACCTTATCCACCGCGCCTGGGGCGAAGTGCGTGACGAAGGCACCGATGTGCCGATGCCGCCGGTGGGGGTGATGGTGGAAATCCCAGCGGCGGTGTACCAGACCAAGGAGCTGGCGCGGCAGGTGGACTTCCTGTCGGTCGGCTCCAACGACCTGACCCAGTACCTGCTGGCGGTTGACCGCAACAACCCGCGGGTTGCCGACCTGTACGACTACCTGCACCCGGCGGTGTTGCAGGCGTTGAACACGGTGGTGCGCGACGCCCATGGCGAAGGCAAGCCGGTGAGCATCTGCGGCGAGATGGCCGGTGACCCGGCGGCGGCGATCCTGCTGATGGCCATGGGCTTTGACAGCTTGTCGATGAACGCCACCAACTTGCCGAAAGTGAAGTGGATGCTGCGTCAGGTGAACATGGGCAAGGCCAAGGAGCTATTGGCTGAGGCCCTGAGCCATGACAACCCGCAGGTTATCCACAGCTCGCTGCAGTTGGCCCTGAAGAACCTCGGCTTGGCGCGGATGATCGGGCCTGGGGCCAATAAAACCCTCTAATTGTGAGGTTGCCTGTTCCGGCCTCTTCGCGGGCTCGCCCGCTCCCACAGGAACCCCACAGGGCTCAGGCTTTGTGCATTCCCTGTGGGAGCGGGCAAACCCGCGAAGAGGCCGGAACAGGCAGCATTGAATCATCAGGCCAGCAGCTCGACTTCTCCCAAATGCCCACCAAATGGCCCGAAGCTGCGCTCAACTAGCCGTCTTCGTCCTCGATCATCCACAATCAACACGGTACTTGCCCGCGTCCCATAATTCTGGCTGGCAATGAACACGCTCGACAGCAACTTCTCGGTCGCCACCCCCACGCCTGTCTCCGGTAGGTCATTGTCTGCCGCAGGCTCGTCATCCGCCAGCAACGCCAGCAGCCGCTGCGGTTCCGGTGCTTCCAACAGGCCCTCGAGCCCGCTGCGCGCCTTCACCAGCTTGGGCCAAGGCGTATCCAGCCCGGCGTTGGACAGCCCGTATACCCCGGCTTCCAACAGGCACGGTGTGGCGTCCCGGGCATGCAGGTAACCCAGCTGCCGCCCATCACCCACCAGCAGGTTGAACCCCGAATACTGCCCACTGCGGCTGGCCACCTGGTCCAGATAAGCCTCCACCCCCAACTTACCCTGCAGGTACGCCGCTACCAGTTCACCCCGCGAGCGAGGCCCCAGCGCCTGACCTGGGTCGCGGATATTGGTCAGCGCCGCAAACCGCCCCTGCGGCCCCACGCCCAGCCAAGTACCGCCGGCTTCCAGGTCACGCCCGGCATACACCCCAGGCGCATCCTCCCAGGCCGCCAGGGCCTGGGTGGGGCGGGCATAGAATTCGTCGCGGTTGGCCGCGACGATCAGCGGCAGGGTGTGCCCCGGCCGCCAGGCAAATACGATCAGGCACATCGGTTGGGCCTCTGTGTTTTCTGCCACTGTACCCACAGCGCGGTGGCCGATCCATCCTGACACAGAGTTCACTAGAGCCCCGAGCCCGGCTTCCGTTACCATGCCGGATTGATTTCTCGGGGAAGCCGAATGGAATTCGTGCTCTATCTGCTGTTGGGCGCCTGCGCTGGCGTGCTGGCCGGGCTATTCGGCGTGGGTGGCGGCATCATCATCGTGCCGGTGCTGGTGTTCAGCTTCACCTTGCAAGGCTTCGACGCCTCGGTGCTGACCCACCTGGCGGTCGGCACATCGCTGGCAACCATCGTGTTCACGTCGATCAACGCCGTGCTCGAGCACCACCGCAAGGGGGCGGTGCAATGGCCGATCTTCGCCTGGATGACCCTCGGCATCCTCCTGGGGGCCGGCGTCGGCGCCAAGACCGCTTCGCTGATCCAGGGCCCGCTGTTGCAAAAGATCATCGGCGTATTCGCCTTGGTCATCGCCGCGCAGATGGCCCTCGACCTCAAGCCCAAAGCCAGCCGAGGCATCCCCGGCAAACCCGCATTGATCGGCGCCGGTGGCGTGATCGGCTGGGCCTCGGCCATCTTCGGCATCGGCGGTGGTTCGCTGACCGTGCCGTTTCTGACCTGGCGCAGCCTGCCCATGCAGCAGGCGGTGGCCACGTCCTCGGCATGTGGCCTGCCGATTGCCGTGGCCAGTGCCCTGAGCTTCATGCTGCTGGGTTGGCACGAAGAGCACCTGCCGGCCCATAGCCTGGGTTACGTGTACCTGCCGGCGATGATCGGCATCGCCGTGACCAGCATGTTCTTTGCCCGCTTCGGCGCGCGTCTGGCACACAAGCTGTCACCACGATTGTTGAAGCGTCTGTTCGCAGCCCTGCTGTTCTGTGTCGGGCTCAGCTTTTTGATTTGAATCGAGAGGAAGTTCCATGCTGCCTTACCCGCAGATAGACCCCGTGGCCTTGGCCATCGGGCCGCTGAAAATCCATTGGTACGGCCTGATGTACCTGATCGGCATCGGCGGTGCCTGGCTGCTGGCTTCGCGTCGGCTGAACCGCTTCGACCCCACCTGGAGCCGCGAGAAGCTCTCGGACCTGGTGTTCTGGTTGTCGATGGGGGTGATCGTCGGCGGGCGCCTGGGCTATGTGCTGTTCTACGACCTGCACGCCTACCTGGCCAACCCGACGCTGATCTTCGAGGTATGGAAGGGCGGCATGTCGTTCCACGGTGGCTTCATTGGCGTGATGCTGGCGGCTTTGTGGTTCGGCAAGCGCAACAACAAGTCGTTCTTCGAACTGATGGACTTCGTCGCCCCACTGGTGCCGATCGGCCTGGGTGCCGGGCGTATCGGCAACTTCATCAACGCCGAGCTGTGGGGCAAACCCACCGACGTGCCATGGGCGATGATCTTCCCGCCGTTCAGCGACCCGGCCCAGCTACCGCGCCACCCGTCGCAGCTGTACCAGTTCGCCCTGGAGGGCGTGGCGCTGTTCGTCATCCTCTGGCTGTTCTCGCGCAAGCCACGGCCGACCATGGCCGTATCGGGCATGTTCGCGCTGTTCTACGGTATCTTCCGCTTCATTGTCGAATTCGTGCGGGTACCGGATGCGCAGCTTGGCTATATCGCCTGGGGCTGGCTGACCATGGGTCAGATTCTGTGCGTGCCAATGATCCTCGCTGGCCTTGGCCTGATCTGGTGGGCTTATAATCGCAAGCCTACGGCGAAACCCGCCTGACTAATCCCACGGCAGGGGCGATCCCCCTGCCGTTTTTGCTACAGGTAAGCCATGAAACAGTATCTGGACCTGGTCCGCGACGTTATCGACAACGGCACGCTGCAGGAAAACCGCACCGGCATCCGCACCATCAGCCTGCCGGGCGCCATGCTGCGTTTCGACCTGCAGAAGGGCTTTCCGGCCATTACCACGCGCAAGCTGGCGTTCAAGTCGGCGATTGGCGAAATGGTCGGTTTCCTGCGCGGCGTGAAGAACGCCGGTGAATTCCGCGAGCTTGGCTGCAAGGTCTGGGACCAGAACGCCAACGAAAATGCCCAGTGGCTGGCCAACCCGTTCCGCCAGGGCCATGACGACCTGGGCGAGATCTACGGCGTGCAATGGCGCCAATGGCCAGGCTACAAGCGCATCCCGCTGAGCAACCCGGCCGCCATCGACATGGCCGAGCAGGCAGGCTTCCGCCGGATTGCCCAGGACGAAGAGGACGGCGTCGCGTTCGTCATCCTGTACAAGGCCATCGACCAAGTGCGCCAGTGCCTGGACACCATCGCCAACGACCCGGGCAGCCGCCGCATCCTGTTCCACGGCTGGAACTGCGCGCAGCTGGACGAAATGGCCTTGCCGCCGTGCCACCTGCTGTACCAGTTCCACCCGAATGTCGAGACCAAGGAAATTTCCCTCACCCTGTACATTCGCTCCAATGACCTGGGCCTGGGCACGCCGTTCAACCTCACCGAAGGCGCGGCGCTGCTGTCATTGTTCGGTCGCCTGACCGGCTACACCCCGCGCTGGTTCACCTACTTCATCGGCGATGCCCATGTGTATGAAAACCACTTGGACATGCTTAACGAGCAGCTCAAGCGCGAGCCGCTGGAAGCGCCGAAGCTGGTGATCAGCGACCGCGTGCCGGCGTTTGCCGAGACTGGCAAGTACGAGCCGGAGTGGCTGGAAAAGATCGAGCCGAGTGATTTCTGGCTGGAAGGGTACGAGCACCATGCGCCCATGACGGCGCCGATGGCGGTCTGACAGATCTCTATGGCCTGAACTGGCCTCTTCGCGGGCACGCCCGCTCCCACAGGTGTTACTCAAGGCCAGGCCTTGTGCGGTCCCGGTGGGAGCGGGCGTGCCCGCGAAGCTTCTGGCTCAATGCCCGTGGCTTCGCCCCACATGCGAATGCTCGGTATCCGGCACCGATACCGCCCCATTCGTCTCCAATTGCTGCAAGATCGCGCACTCACTCCCTTGCGCATTGCAGCGCCGCCGCAGCTCCACCAGCTGCTCCTGCAACGCCACCAAGCCATCGATCCGCGCCTGTACATGCTCGATATGCTCGTCGATCAGCGCATTGACACTGCCGCATGAGTCATCCGGGCTGTCGCGCAGGCGCAGCAGGCTGCGGATTTCGTCCAAGGTCATGTCCAGGGTGCGGCAGTTGCGGATGAAGGTCAGCCGTTCCACATGGGCCTGGGTATACAGCCGGTAGTTCCCGTCGCTGCGAGCAGGCTCCGGCAGCAGGTTTTCACGCTCGTAATAGCGGATGGTTTCCACCGCACAGTCGGTGGCTTTGGCCAGTTCTCCGATTTTCATCACGAAATCTCCAGCAAGTGGCTTGACCCTATAGTGGCTACAGGGTGTTCACTTGGCAACAGGCTCAATTTAAGGATGACCCCATGAACCAGCCTGTCAGCCACGAACACAAGCATCCGCACGATCACGCCCATGGCGATGACGACCATGGTCATACCGCCCACGGCCACAGCTGCTGCGGTTCCAAAGCCGCGCCGGCGCTGGTGCAACTGAGCGAAACGGCCAGTGCCCAGGCACAGCTCAGCCGTTTCCGCATCGAAGCCATGGACTGCCCCACCGAGCAGACCCTGATCCAGGACAAACTGGGCAAGCTGGCCGGTATCGAGCAGCTGGAATTCAACTTGATCAACCGCGTGCTTGGCGTACGCCATACCTTGAACGGTACCGCTGACATCGAGCGGGCTATCGATAGCCTGGGCATGAAGGCCGAGCCGATTGCCGCCGATGACGATGGCACCACCAGTAAGCCGGAACCGGCCAAGACCCGCTGGTGGCCGCTGGCCTTGTCGGGTGTTGCCGCGATCGCCGCCGAAATCGTGCACTTCGCTGCGCTGGCCCCGGAGTGGGTGGTGGCAGGACTGGCGCTGGTAGCGATCCTCGGCTGCGGCCTGGGCACCTACAAGAAGGGCTGGATTGCCCTGAAAAACCGCAACCTCAACATCAACGCACTGATGAGTATCGCCGTGACCGGTGCGGTGCTGATCGGCCAGTGGCCGGAAGCGGCCATGGTGATGGTGCTGTTCACCGTCGCCGAGCTGATCGAAGCGCGCTCGCTGGACCGTGCACGCAATGCCATCGGCGGGTTGATGCAACTGACCCCGGACATGGCCACGGTGCAGCAGGCCGATGGCCAGTGGCGCGAGCTGGAGGTGCGGGAGGTGGCCATTGGCGCTTTGGTGCGGGTGCGCCCCGGCGAACGCATCGGCCTGGACGGTGAAGTGACCAGCGGGCAATCCAGCGTCGATCAGGCGCCGATCACCGGCGAAAGCCTGCCGGTGGAGAAGGCGGCGGGTGACAAGCTGTTCGCCGGCACCATCAACCAGGCCGGGGCACTGGAGTTTCGCGTCACTGCCGCGGCTGGGCAATCGACCCTGGCGCGGATCATCAAGGCCGTCGAAGAAGCACAAGGCGCGCGGGCACCTACGCAGCGCTTTGTCGACCGCTTCTCGCGCATCTACACCCCGGTGGTGTTCGCCATTGCCCTAGGCGTGGCGGTAATCCCGCCGTTGTTCATGGCCGGTGCCTGGTTCGACTGGGTCTACCGCGCCCTGGTGTTGCTGGTGGTGGCGTGCCCCTGCGCATTGGTGATCTCGACCCCGGTGACCATCGTCAGCGGCCTGGCGGCTGCCGCGCGCAAAGGCATCCTGATCAAGGGCGGCGTGTACCTGGAGGGCGGTCGCCACCTGGACTTCCTGGCGCTGGACAAGACCGGCACCATTACCCACGGCAAGCCGGTACAGACGGACGCCGAGGTGCTGCAGCCGCTGTTCGAAGGCCGTGCACAAGCCCTGGCTGCGAGCCTGGGAGAACGCTCGGACCACCCGGTTTCCCGTGCCATTGCCCTGTTTGGCAAGGAGCAGAACCTGGCCCTGTGCGACGTGGAGGACTTCGCCGCGCTGGCCGGGCGCGGTGTACGTGGCACCATCGCCGGTGAGGTGTACCACTTGGGCAACCACCGGCTGGTCGAGGAGCTGGGGCTGTGCTCGCCCGAGCTGGAGGCCAAACTTGATGCGCTGGAGCGCCAGGGCAAGACGGTGGTCCTGCTGCTCGACCGCTCTGGGCCACTGGCGCTGTTCGCCGTGGCCGACACGGTCAAGGACAGCAGCCGCCAGGCTATCGCCGAGCTGCACGAGCTGGGCATCAAGACTGTCATGCTGACCGGTGACAATCCGCATACCGCCCAGGCCATCGCCACCGTGGTGGGTATTGACCGCGCCGAGGGCAACCTGTTGCCGGCGGACAAGCTGAAAACCATCGAAGCCTTGTACGCCCAGGGTCATCGGGTGGGCATGGTCGGTGACGGCATCAACGACGCCCCGGCCTTGGCCCGTGCCGAAATCGGTTTCGCCATGGCCGCTGCCGGCACCGATACCGCCATCGAGACCGCCGATGTGGCGCTGATGGACGACGACTTGCGGAAAATCCCGGCCTTCGTCAGGCTGTCGCGCCAAAGTGCGGCGATCCTCATGCAGAACATCGTTCTGGCGTTGGGTATCAAGGCGATATTCCTGGCGATCACCTTTGCCGGCATGGCCACCATGTGGATGGCGGTGTTCGCCGACATGGGCGTGAGCTTGCTGGTGGTGTTCAACGGCTTGCGCCTGTTGCGCAAATAGAGGACGTGCATGCTGAGTTCGGAGCTGAAAGCCTTCTACATGGTGGCCCGTCTGGGCAGCATCACCCTGGCGGCGAAGAAGCTTGGGCTCAGCCAGCCCACGGTGACCACGCAGATCCGCAACCTGGAAAGCCAGTATGCGGTCGAGCTGTTCTACCGCGGCGGGCGGCGCCTGGTGCTGAGCGAAGAGGGCGTGCGCCTGCTGCCGATGGTCAAGGCGCTGCTGCAGCAGGAGGCCGACATCGAGTTCGAGTTGCGCAACAGCGGCCAGGCCCAGGGTAGCCTGCGCATTGCCGCCACGGCGCCTTACTACATCCTCGACCTGGTGAAGATCTACCGCGAACGCCTGCCGCAGGTGGAAGTGGCGGTGGAGATCGGCAACTCGCAACAAGTGTTGGAAATGCTCGAAGACTACCGGGTGGACATTGCTGCTTCATCGCAGTTGGTGGAAGACGCGCGGCTGGTGCGGCGGGTGCTGGGCACCGACCCGCTGGTGGTGGCGGTACACCGCAATCACCCGCTGGCCCACCGCCAGGCGGTGTCCATCGACGTGGTGGCCGGGCATTGCCTGTTGATGCGCGAGAAGGGCTCGACCACGCGCAAGCTCACCGAGCAGATGATGCAGGAGGCTGGGGTGAAGGCCGGGGCCTTGCTGGAGATCGGCAGCCGCGAGTCGATCCGCGAGGCGGTGCTGCGCAACATCGGTATCAGCGTGATTGCTCGGCATGAGGTGCCGCATAACCCTGAGCTGCGGGTGCTGGCGCTGGAGGATGCGCCGGTGATGCATGAGTATCTGTATTGCCTGAAAGAACGGCGCCAGGCCAGGTTGCCAGCGGCGTTCCTTGGGGTGGCGCAGGAAGTGGCCGGTTCGCACCTCTGACTCATGAATACACAGTCTTTGTAGGAGCAGCCTTGTGCTGCGAAGGGGCCCAGACAGGCGATGCAGGTGCATGGGCAGTACCGGCCTCTTCGCAGCACAAGGCTGCTCCTACAAAAATCTGCCTATACCACTATCATCGGCTTTTGCCTAAACGCCACAGAACCTTCGCACAGCCTTCCTAGCATGGCCCCCATCTCTTCGATGAGGCCCTGCCATGAACCACGCCACCTCCGGCGCACAAATGAAAGTGCGCAACATCCACAAGCGCTTCGGTGCCTTCACGGCGCTGAACGATGTCTCGCTGGACATCGCCGCCGGCGAGCTGGTGTGCCTGCTCGGCCCCTCCGGCTGCGGCAAGACCACCCTGCTGCGTTGCATCGCCGGCCTGGAGCGCCAGGACCGTGGCACGCTGTACATTGGCGAGCGGGATATTTCCGAACTGCCGCCCCAGGCCCGTGACTACGGCATTCTGTTCCAGTCCTATGCGCTGTTCCCCAACCTCACCGTCGAAGCCAACATCGCCTACGGCCTGACCGGCAGTGGCCGCGAGCAGGCCCGTCAGCGGGTGGCCGAAATGCTCGAACTGGTTGGCCTTTCTGGCAGCGAGAAGAAGTACCCAGGCCAGCTCTCCGGCGGCCAGCAGCAGCGTGTCGCCCTGGCCCGTGCACTGGCGCCGTCACCCTCGCTGTTGCTGCTCGACGAGCCGATGTCGGCGCTGGACGCCCGGGTGCGCGAGCACCTGTGCACCGAGCTGCGCCAGCTGCAACGCCAGCTGGGCATCACCACGTTGATGGTGACCCACAACCAGGACGAGGCGATGCTGATGGCCGACCGCATTGCGGTGATGAACAACGGCCAGGTCGAGCAGTACGCCACGCCTCAGGAAATCTACGATCAGCCGGCCACGCCGTTCGTCGCCGAGTTCGTCGGCCAAGGCAACTGGCTGCCGTTCCAGCGCAGTGGCGACAGCCATGCCCAGGTCGGTGCCATGAACATGCGCCTGGCGCCGGGTTCGGCCCATGCCAGCAGTGGCCGGTTGTTCTGCCGCCCGGAGGCGATCACCGTCAACCCGGTGGTGCACGAAGAAAACCTGTTCCCAGCCATGGTTCGCGAGATCACCTTCCTCGGTAACCGCTGCCGCATGAGCTTTGAACTCAAGGCCCTGCCAGGCCATGCCTTGCTGGCCGAACTGGCCCCCGAAGCCATGCCGCGCCTGGGTTCGCAGGACATCTGGGTGGCATTGCCGCCGCAGAGCCTGCAGGTGTTTGCCTGAGATGGCCGCGCCAATGTCCCTGCCGCTGAGCCAGGCCAACGCCAGGCCGAGTGCTGGCGTCGCCCTGGGTGACCGGTTGTTCGTCGTCGGCGGCAAGAGCCTGCTGCTGATCCTGTTGGTGCTGGCCGTGCTGCTGCCGCTGCTGGCGATCTTCTGGCGTGGCTTCAGCGGTGAGGCGGGCCAGGGCGGCGGTTTGCTGGCGGCCCGTGAACTGTTCGCCAGTGACAACTTCCACTGGTTGCTGGGCAACAGCCTGTCGGTGGCCTTTACCGTCGCGGCCATCGTGGTGCCGCTGGCCTATCTGTTCGCCTATGCCCTGCAACGCACGTTGATTCCGGCCAAGGGCCTGTGGCGGGGGATTTCGCTACTGCCGCTGTTGGCGCCGTCGATGCTGCCGGCCATCGCCTTGGTCTACCTGTTTGGCAACCAGGGGCTGCTGCGCGGGTTGCTCAGCGACAACATCTACGGGTTCTGGGGCATCGTGCTGGGGGAGGCCATCTACACCTTCCCGCATGCGCTGATGATTCTGCTGTCGGCGCTGTCGCTGGCCGATGCTCGCCTGTTCGATGCGGCTTCCAGCATGGGTGCCGGCTCGTGGCGGGCGTTCACCAGCATTACCTGGCCGGCCACGCGTCAGGCGGTGTTCGCGGCGTTGTGCCTGGTATTCACCCTGACCATCACCGACTTCGGTGTACCGGTGGTGGTCGGTGGCGACTATCAGGTGCTGGCGCTGGAGGCCTACAAGGCGGTGGTCGGCCAGCAACAGTTCGGCCGTGGTGCGCTGATCGGCATGGTGCTGCTGTTGCCGGCGCTGTTCAGTTTTACCGTCGACGCCTGGCTGCGTCGGCGCCAGGGCGAAGCCATGAGCGGCCGTGCTCAGGTGTTCGAACCCAAGCCATCGCGTGGCCGCGATGCCTGCTTCCTGGCCATCGTGCTGCTGGTGTGCGCGGCATTGTTGCTGGTGATCGGTATGGCGGTGTATTCCTCGCTGGTCACCTTCTGGCCGTACAACCTCTCGTTGTCGCTGCGTCACTACCTGTTCGAAGACACCGCAGGTGGCGGCTGGCTGGCCTATCGCAACAGCGTGACCATGGCCATCGGCACCGCGCTGATCGGCAGTATCGTGATCTTCACCGGCGCCTACCTGATGGAGAAGACCCAGGGCCAACGCCTGCTCAACCAGGCGCTGCGCCTGCTCAGCTTCATCCCCATGGCCGTGCCGGGCCTGGTGCTGGGCCTGGGCTACGTGTTCTTCTTCAACCTCAACGGCAACCCGCTGCATGTGCTGTACGGCGGCATGGGGCTGCTGGTGGTGTGCACCATCGCCCATTACCTGACCACCGCGCAGATGACCGCCACCACCGCCCTGCGCCAGCTCGACGGCGAGTTCGAGGCTGCCGCGCTGTCGCTGAAGGCGCCGTTGTACAAGCACTTCCTGCGGGTGACCGTGCCGATCTGCCTGCCGGCGCTGCTGGACATCATCCGCTACCTGTTCGTTTCGGCGATGACCACTGTGTCGGCGGCGATCTTCCTGTACAGCCCCGACACCATCCTGGCGGCCGTTGCCGTGCTGAACATGGACGATGCCGGCAACGTTGGCGGTGCCGCCGCCATGTCCACCCTGATTCTGCTGACCAGTGCCGGCGCTTCACTGCTGCTGGCCGCAGCCTCACGCGGCCTGCTGCGCCGCTCCCAAGCCTGGCGCCAGCGCGCCGCGACCGTCTGACCTGTAAGGAACCTACCCATGTACAAGCACCTTGCACTTGCCGCTGCCGTTTCCGCCGTGTTCAGCCTGCAGGCTTCGGCCGCCGATACCCAGCTGACGGTGTACACCGCGCTGGAAGCCGAACAGCTGAAGAGCTACAAACAGGCCTTCGAGAAGGCCAACCCGGATATCGAGATCAAGTGGGTACGTGATTCCACCGGTATCATCACCGCCAAGCTGCTGGCCGAGAAAGACCGCCCGCAAGCCGACGCGGTATGGGGCCTGGCGGCGTCCAGCCTGGCGATTCTCGACCAGAACGGCATGCTTGAAGCCTATGCACCGAAGGACCTGGGCAAGATCTCCAGCAACTACCGAGACGCTGCCAACCCACCGGCTTGGGTGGGCATGGACGTGTGGGCCGCGACTATCTGCTTCAATACCATCGAGGCCGAAAAGCAGGGCTTGAGCAAACCGGTGAGCTGGCAGGACCTGACCAAGCCCGAGTACAAGGGCAAGATCGTCATGCCCAACCCGGCTTCGTCCGGCACCGGTTTCCTCGACGTGAGTGCCTGGCTGCAGACCTTCGGCGAGCCGCAGGGTTGGGCCTACATGGACGCGCTGCACCAGAACATCGGCCAGTACGTTCATTCCGGTTCAAAACCGTGCAAGTTGGCGGCGGCGGGTGAGTTCCCGATCGGTATCTCGTTCGAATACCCGGCCGTGCAGCTCAAGCGCCAGGGCGCACCGCTGGACATCGTGCTGCCGAAGGAAGGCCTGGGCTGGGAGATCGAGGCGACTGCGGTGATCAAGGGCTCGCCCAAGGCGGATGCGGCCAAGCGCCTGGCTGATTTCTCGGCAAGCCCCGCAGCCATGGAGCTGTACAAGGAAAACTTCGCCGTACTGGCCGCGCCGGGTATTGCCAAGCCGCAGACCGAGTTGCCGGCGGACTATGAGCAGCGCCTGATCAAGAACGACTTTGCCTGGGCCTCGAAGAACCGTGATGAAATCCTGACCGAATGGCGCAAGCGCTATGATGGTAAGTCGGAGAAGGTGGCCCAGCAGTAATCTATACCGGCCTCTTCGCAGCACAAGGCTGCTCCTACAGGGCGCGCGGTACCTGTAGGAGCAGCCTTGTGCTGCGAAGAAGCCCCCTCATCATCAAGCCCGGATAAGCTATCAATGCCCACCCCAGCCCAGATCATCGACAGCACCTTCGCCCTGTATGCGCGCCACGGCAGCGACGATTACATCGGCGAAGCCATCACCCAGCTCGAACACATGTCCCAAGCCGCGCAACTGGCCATGGCCGAAGGCTTCGACGATGAAGTGGTGCTGGCGGCGTTCTTCCACGACATCGGCCACCTGTGTGGCGGTGACGCCAGCATGGGCGGCTATGGTGTGGTCAGCCATGAACGCATCGGCGCCGAGTATCTGCGCCGTTGTGGTTTTGGCGAGCGCATGGCGCGGCTGGTGCAGTATCACGTGGAGGCCAAGCGCTACCTGACGTTGCGCCAGCTGGGGTATTACCAGCGGTTGAGCGAGGCGAGCCGGCGGACTTTGGAGTATCAGGGCGGCGTGATGAGCGAGGCCGAGGCGGATGCGTTCGAGCGGGATCCGCTGTTCGAGGTCAGCCTGCGGATGCGGGAATGGGATGAAATGGCCAAGGAAGTCGGGGTGCCGGTGATCGACCTCGGAGTGCTCAAGCAAAAGGCGTTGGCTTTGATTTGACGGGGTGCCTGCACTGGCCTCTTCGCAGCGCAAGGCTGCTCCTACAGGGATCGCGTGCGCTTGTAGGAGCAGCCTTGTGCTGCGAAGAGGCCGGGCCTGCTCACTCAGATCTGAGACACCAACGCCTCCAACTGCTCCTGCCGTTCAGCCTGGTTCAGCTTCGCCCCAGGATTGAGCGTGGACCACTGCGGATGCGCCCGCGCCCTCACCAGTGCCTCTGGCAACTTGCCCTCGCGCCAGGCCTTTTCATCCAGTTCACCCAGCCTGATGCTGTCCTGCGCCGCATGCCCGCGGTTATCCAGCGCCACCATCAGCTGCTGCTGACGCAAGGCCAGCAGGCGCAATACTGTGTCGTCCACGGTCAGCTCGCGCTTGCCCTTGAGCTTGCCCATCAGCCGCGAACCATAGTTGCGCGCCGTCTGTAGCGCACCACCGGCAATCGCCCCGGCCAACGCCGCCGCACCCAGGGTAAGGCCGCCGACCAGCAGATCGACCCCGGCACCCGCCGCCGCCCCGGCCGCCACGCCGCTGCCCAGGCGCACGCCCAGCAGCTTCAGGGTTTCGGGGTTGAACAGGTCATCGCCCCAGCGGCCATCGAGCAGCGGCAGGTCGCTGGCGTGGGCGTCCTCACGGCGGAAGGCATACAGCTTGAGCAAGGCCTCGACGCAACGCTGCTCACGTTGGCGTATGTCCTGGCGCAGGGCTTCTATGGCCTTGGCTTCGGCCGCGGGTTCGGCCTCGACGCTACGCCGGCAAGCGGCGCAGTCCAGCAGTAGCTCGGCAATCAGCCGCTTGCCGCTGTGCTGGCGAGCCAGACGCTGCGCCTGCTGGTCGTCAATCAGCCGTTGCAGGGCCGGGCGGGCCTCCTCCAGCAGCAGGGCCAGGCTCTCGTATAAACGGCGCTCGCCATCCTCTGGCGGGGCCACGCTGTCGAACCGCACCAACGCGTGAAGGCCAAGCCGGGCAAGGGCTTCACGCCATTGCGGCTCGCGGTGCTGATGGCTGGCAACGAAGTTGAGCACCGGCAGCAACGGCTTGCCGCAGCTGGCCAGCACTTCCAGTTCGTCGCGGTATTTGGCCAGCACTGGCTCGCGCGCGTCGATCACATAAAGGCCGGCATTACTGGCCAGCAACTGGCGCAGCACCTTGGCCTCCTGCTCGAAACGTTGGCGCGCTTCGCTGCCCTGCAGAAAACGCTCCAGGCGGGCCGGGCCGTCCAGGCGCTCGCCTGGGCGCTCCAGGCGTTCGAGGTAGTCGAGCAGGGCAATGGCATCTTCCAGGCCCGGGGTGTCGTACAGCTCCAGCAAGGGTTCACCGTCCACCGACAAGCGCGCACCTTCTACATGGCGGGTGGTGCTGGGGCGGTGGGACACTTCGCCAAAGCCGACATCACGGGTCAGCGTGCGCAATAGCGAGGTCTTGCCGACGTTGGTATGGCCGACCACGGCCAGTTTCAGTGGCTCAGTCATGGCCATGCTCCAGCCAGGTCAAGGGCGAAGTGTCGGTGTGCGCCAGGCCAAGGCGGTCGAGGGCTTCGTGCCAATCGCCCAGGCGCTGGGCATCCAGGGCTTGGCCGGGGGCGGCCTGGAGCAGCCAGATACGCGTTGCGCCGGCATTGCGCGCCAGCTCGGCGAGCAACGCCAGGCTGCCGCGGTCGGGCGAGCGCCGGGGGTCGCAGGCGATGGCCAGGCGTGCTGGCGGGAAGCGGCTGAGTTGTTCAAGCAGCCGGTTGCGCGATTCGCGGCTGTCGAGCACGCCGGCATCGATCACGCTTTTCGGCAGGGTGGGCGGCCAGGGGCGCTGGTCGTCCAGTTCCAGGCCGACCAGCAAGGCACCGCTGCTGCCGCTTTCCAGTTGGCCGGCGGCAAACTGCGGCAAAGCCTCTGGGGCTGCGTCCTGCACGCCGATGCGCTCGCTGCGCGGCATCAGTGCTTCGCGCAATTGCGCGTAGCCGGGCAGGCTCAGGTCCAGTGCCAGGCGTTCGCGGCCCTGGCGCCAGCGCCACAAGCACAGCCCGGCCAGCAACAGGCGCGGCAGCAGGCCGTACACCAGCACCACGCCGAGCAGCCAGCTGGCCCAGGCCTGCCGGGCCAGCTCCAGGGCTGGCAAGGTGTCGCCGCTGGCGCGGATCATGGCCTCGTCGGGCACGGCGAAGCCCAGCAACGAGGGCAGGGCGCCCAGCGCCTGGGTCAGGTGAATGAAGGGGTCGGCGGCGAGCAAGGTGGTTTCCCAGACAAAGCCATAGCGCCGGGTAGCCAGCAAGGCCAGCAGCATGCCCAGGGCGGTAAGCATCACCAGCAGCCACAGGCCATGCACCAGCAGGCCGAGTAGCCAGCGGTTGAGACGCTGGCGTTGCAGCAGCACCAGCAGTGCAGGTGCCAGGTGTACGGCCTTGGCATCGCGGGCAAAGCGTTCGCTCAACCATAGCCACAGGCGGCCCAGCCCCGCGCCATGCTCGCCACTCAGGGCAAAACCGATGGCCCAGCCCAGCAGCATCAACAGGTTCAGCCCCAGCAGGCTACCCAGGGCCCAGAACACGTTCACCGGCCGCTGCCCATCGCCCAGGGCGGCCAGCGCCAGGCCAGCGCCGCTAAGCACGGCCATCAGCAGCAAGGCCAGCAACGCCAGGCGCGCGCCTTGCTTCCAGTGGCGCAGCGCGGTGCTGATGCCGTCGCGTTCGGCCAGAAACAACGCCCGGCTTTCGATGCGTGTGGCCAGGTCGCCGCCAAGCTGGCGCGCATGACGGTTGGCTTCCTGGTCTTCCAGCAGGCCTGCGTGTTCTTCGCGCAGGCGTACCGCTTCGGTGAGCCAGCGCTTGTCCAGTGGCGTGGGTGCAGTCACAAGGTCTTCCATTGCACAGGTCAAGGCAGAAGCATAACCCACACGCCCGGTGCTATCCTCGCTGGCATGAATACATCACTCCCCCTTAGCCTGATCGCGGCCTACGCCGAGAACCGCGTGATCGGCATCGACAACTCCATGCCCTGGCATTTGCCGGGGGACTTCAAGTACTTCAAAGCCACCACCCTGGGCAAGCCGATCATCATGGGGCGCAAGACCTGGGACTCGCTGGGGCGGCCACTGCCTGGGCGGCTGAACATCGTCGTCAGCCGCCAGCCGGGGCTTGAGCTGGCGGGTGCCGAGGTGTTCGCCTCGCTTGAAGAAGCGCTGGTGCGGGCCGAACAGTGGGCGCGTGAACAGGGCGTCGAAGAGCTGATGCTGATTGGCGGGGCGCAGCTGTATGGCCAGGCGCTGGAGAAGGGGCTGGTCAGCCGCATGTACCTGACACGGGTGGAAATGGCGCCGGAGGGGGATGCTTGGTTCCCAGCGTTCGATGAGGCGCAGTGGACGCTGGTGTCGAGTGATGCACAGGCTGAGGACGGTAAGCCTGCCTATCACTTCGAGGTATGGAACAAGGCTTGAGATGGCCGGGGCTGCCTTGCTCAGGTGAGCAGCTTGATGATCAAGGCGGTGACGGTGGCCACTGTTGTGACGAAACCGACGGCGATGGCAACCGGGTACCAGAAGGTTTCCCGGGTCATTTTGACGGCTTCGGCATTCAGCTTGCGTGTCTCGGCCATCAATTTGTCGACTTCGACACGGATCTTGGCGACCTCGACGCGGATTTTTTCGGCTTCGGCCTGGGTCATGTCGTACTGGGGCATGGTGTTTACCTTAGGCGCATCACTGTTACCGGCCAGGAGTATAGCGAAGCCCTGTGCCAGCTTTACCCTGGTTGTCGTGCCTTTGCGTTACCGGATATTGAATCCTTCGATACGCATCAATTGCGAATGCATCTCATCTTCTGCTAGCGTGCGCAGCTCTTGAGACCTTGAGCCGAGATGCGCCGTGTCTTCATGGAACAAGCAGATCGCTCGGCTGTTCACCGAGCAGAAGAAAGCACTGGAAGCGTTTGTCGCACGCCGCACCGGCAACGCCCAGGTAGCCGCCGACCTGACCCAGGAATCGTTCCTGCGCCTGGCACGGCTGCCTGCCGACAAGCAGATCGACAACCTGCCGGCCTTTCTATTCACCATCGCCAGCAACCTGATACGCGATCACCAGCGCCAGGCGATTCGCCGCGAGCGCCTGGACGGTGGCGAGCCCAGTGAAGAACTGGCCAGCGACGAGCCTGGTGTCGAACAGCAACTGCTTGACCAGCAGCAGCATGCGTTGATGCAGGCGGCGATCGAGTCGCTGCCCGAGGCTACCCGGCATATCTTCCTGCTTTATCATGTGGACGGTTGCAGCTACCGCGAAATCGGCGAGCGCATGCACATCACACCACGCAGCGTCGAATACCAGCTGCGGCGGGCGCTGCTCGATTGCCGTGCCTTCATCAAGCGGCAACTGGCTGGCCAGGCGAGGGTGCCACGGCCATGAACCCTGGAACGACAGATATTGCGATGAGTGAAACGCAAGGCAGCGAGCAGTTGTTCGCCGAAGCCACAGCCTGGTACTACCGCCTGAATGCCGACGACGTCACGGCTGAGGAGCACGCGGCATTTGCTGCCTGGAAGGCTGCGGGGGCAGCGCAGGCGCAAGCCTGGGACGAGGTGATCCTGTTGCTGGGCGCATTGCAGGTGCCTGCGGCAAACCTGCGCGCGCAGCAGCGCCAGCAGTGGCGCCAGCCTGGCCGTCGCACCTGGCGCAAAGTTGCGCAGGGCATGGCTGCTGCCGTATTGCTTGGTGTGCTGATTGGCCAGACGCCCTTCATCGACCGCTGGCGCGCCGACTATGCCACGGCCACCGGCGAGTCGCGCAGCATCCGGCTTGACGATGGTTCGCAACTGCAGCTGAACACCGACACGGCGGTACAGGTGCAACTGACACAAGGGGAGCGGCGGGTGCGGTTGTTGCGCGGCGAAGCCTGGTTCGAGGTGGCTCGCGACCCCGCCCGGCCGTTCGTAGTGCGAGCGGGTGACGGTTGGGTTCGAGTCGTCGGTACCCGTTTCAGCGTGACCAATGACGCTGGGCACACCCGTGTCAAAGTCGCCCAGGGCAAGGTCGAGGTCAACGCAGGCCAGGGCCCTGGTGTGTTTCTGGAGCCTGGGCAGGCGGTGGAGTATGCGGCAGGCGCGTTGGCAGCCCTGCACCCATTCGAGCCCACCAGCGCCTTCGCCTGGCGGCAGCGGCAACTGGTGTTCAGCCAGCAACCCTTGGCCGAGGTGGTCGCCGAATTGAACCGTTACTGGCCTGGCCAGACGCTGCTGTTGGGGGAGGGCCTGCGCCAGCGAAAGGTGTCCGGGGTGTTCGAAATCGACAAACCCGATGCTGTGCTGAAGGCACTGACCCATACCCTGGGGTTGCATGCCGAGCAGTACACGCCTTACCTGCGCATCATTCGTGAGGGCTGAACGAAGTTTTTTAAAAAAACTTCGGGGATTCCTGGCAGGCCGTCGTCCTTGATTGGGTAGGCGCAAATAATAAGCACTCTCAGACAGTGCTGCGCCGTCGATCATCAGGACGCATTCGGGGAGCCTCACCACATGAAAATCATCGCCACGCGCACTGCGCTCGGCCTGGCCGTCGCGCTTGCCTGCGGCACGTTGGCCGTGCCCATGCACGCCAGTGCCGCCACCCAGGCCCAGGCCTACCGTTTCGAGATTCCCGCGCAGCCGCTGGACTCGGCCCTGGCGGCGTTCAGTGCGGTGACGCGGATCCAGGTGCTGGTGCCCGGCGAGTTCACCCAGGGCCTGCGTTCAGCAGGGGTCAGCGGCAGTTATCCACAGGACCAGGCGTTGGGCCGCTTGTTGCAGGGGACCGGGCTCAGTGCCAGCTATATCGACGGTGACAGCGTCACCCTGCAGCGCCATGGCAAGGACGACGACAGCTCACTGCAACTGGGCGCGATCAAGATCGACAGCCGACAGCTGGGTGCTACCACCGAGGGCAGCGGGTCCTACACCACCGGCGCCCTGACCATCGGCAAGGGCGAGCAGAAGCTCAAGGACATCCCCCAGTCGGTCTCGGTGATTACCCGCCAACGGCTGGACGACCAGAACATGAATAGCCTGCAGGACGCCATGCGCCAGGTGACCGGGGCAACGATCAAGTCGTACAACGCCGGCTCTAACCTGAACGATGTGTACATACGCGGTTTCCTGGTCGACCAGGTGCAGGTCGACGGCGTTTCGCAGCGTACCGGGCAGGGAGACATGGCCACCAGCTTCGACCTGGCCATGTTCGACCGGGTCGAGGTGCTGCGTGGTCCATCCGGGCTGTACCAGGGCGCGGGTGAGCCGGGCGGCACCATCAACCTGGTGCGCAAGCGGGCGTTGGGGCAGTTCGGTTTGTCCGGCGAACTGTCGGCCGGCAGTTGGGACCGCTATCACTCCACGGTCGACATCACTGGGCCATTGAACGATCAGGGCACCTTGCGCGGGCGCTTCGTTACGGCCTACGAGAACAACCAGTCGTTCGTCGATTACGCGCAGAATGAGCGGCCAATGGTGTATGGCCGCCTGGAATACGACATTACCCCGGCCACCACCCTGTCGCTGGGTGGGACCTATCAGCGCAACAATTCCACGCCCGCATTCGGTTTGCCGGCGTACGCCAGTGGCAAGCTGCTCGACGTCAGCCGCTCGACCTTTGTCGACGCGAAGTGGAACGAACTGGACGAGCGCCTGTGGGAAAGCTTCTTCGAGGTTGACCACACGCTGGACAACGGCGGCCAGTTCAAGACCTCGCTGACCTACCGCGATGCCGAAACCCCTACGCGCAACTTCACCTGGACCGATGATGCGGTAACCGAGGGGACCGGGGACAGCTACGCGATTGCCTACTCCTACTACACCCATATCAAGTCAGTCGGCGTGGACAGTTTCGTCACCCTGCCGGTGGAAGCGTTTGGGCGCAGCCATGAGCTTACAGTGGGGGCGGAGTACCAACATCTGGACAAGACCTTTACCTACGGTGGCGGGGATTACTTCCCCATCAACGTGTTCGACCCAGGCAGTATCGATATTCCCAAGCAAGACTACGACATGCCCAATGGCAACTGGTCGAAGTCCAATCAGTATGGCGCCTATACCCGGGCCAAGATCAGCGCAACCGACCGGCTGGACGTGATTGCGGGTGGCCGCCTGACCTGGTTCGACAGCGATGCGCGAAACGCCAACCCGTTCTTCAACCAGTTCAACAGTACCGATACCAACATCGACCACAAGTTCATCCCCTATGCGGCGCTGGTGGCCAAGCTGACGCCGGAGCTGTCGGCCTACGCCAGCTACACCAGTATCTTCAAGCCGCAAACCGAAGTGGATGCCGCTGGCGCGCCGATCGACCCGCGCAAAGGCAAGCAATATGAGCTGGGGCTCAAGCGTGAGTTTTTCGACGGTCGCCTGAACGGCAGTGTCGCGGTGTTCCGTATTTATGACGAGAACCGGGCACAATTGGTAAGTGGAACGCCGTACTCCGAGGCCCAGGCGAAAATCCGCAGCCAGGGTTGGGAAACCGAGCTTTCCGGCAACCTGACCGACAACTGGAGCATCAGCACCGGTTACGCCTTTACCATGCTCAAGTCGATGAGCGACGAGGATTACCAGGGCATCAGCATTACGCCGAAGCACAACTTCAACCTGTGGACCCGGTATGAGTTCAGCGATGGGCCGTTGCAGGGGGTTAGCGTGGGCGGCGGGGTGCGGGTGGTCAGCGAGACCTATTACATGCGCAACGGCGTGGACTTCGTGCAGGGAGGCTACAGTGTGGCGACGGCGCAGCTGGGCTATCGGTTCAACAAGCACCTGACGACCACGCTGACGGCCAATAACCTGTTCGATCGCAAGTACTACGAGCGGGTGGACAGTGCGTGGGGGTCGAACTTTTACGGCGAGCCGCGGAACCTGACGCTGAGCTTGCGGGCCAGTTACTGATCCGAGAGTGCTAGGGCCGCTTTGCGGCCCATCGCAGGCAAGCCAGCTCCCACAAGGACAGCGCATGGCTTGAGTTCAATGCGGTCCTTGTAGGAGCTGGCTTGCCTGCGATGGGCTGCGCAGCAGCCCCGGCAATCCGTCAGGAATGGCTCAATTCGGCATGCTCATCACCCGCCAGCACATCCTTGTCAGTCTCTTTCAACAACTGGCTGGTCACCACGCCCGCCGTCATCGAACCATTCACGTTCAACGCCGTGCGGCCCATGTCGATCAATGGCTCCACCGAAATCAGCAACGCCACCAATTCCACTGGCAAACCCATGGCCGGCAGCACGATCAGCGCGGCAAAGGTGGCACCGCCACCCACACCGGCAACCCCTGCCGAACTCAAGGTGACAATGGCTACCAGGGTGGCGATCCATAGCGGGTCGAAGGTATCGATGCCCACCGCCGGCGCCACCATCACCGCCAGCATGGCGGGGTAGAGGCCGGCGCACCCGTTCTGGCCAATGGTGGTGCCGAACGATGCGCTGAAGCTGGCAATCGACTGCGGCACACCCAGGCGGCGGGTTTGCGCTTCGATGTTCAGCGGAATGCTGGCGGCGCTGGAACGGCTGGTGAAGGCGAAGGTCAGCACCGGCCACACCTTGCGGAAGAAGCGCAGCGGGCTCACGCCGGTGGCGGCGAGGATGATGCCGTGCACCACGAACATCAGCGCCAGGCCCAGGTACGAGACCACCACGAAGCTGCCCAGCTTGAGGATGTCCTCCATGTTGGAGCTGGCCACCACCTTGGTCATCAACGCCAGTACGCCATACGGGGTCAGCTTCATGACCACCCGCACCAAACGCATCACCCAGGCTTGCAGGGTGTCGATGGCCGACAGCGCGCGCTCGCCTTTCTCGGCATCGTCCTTGATCAGTTGCAACGCGGCCAGGCCGATGAACACGGCGAAGATCACCACGCTGATGATCGAAGTGGGTTTGGCCCGCGCCAGGTCGCCCACTGGATTGCTGGGGATGAACGACAGCAGCAACTGTGGGATGTTGAGGTCGGCGACCTTGCCCGCGTAGTCGCTGTGGATAACCTGCATGCGCGCGCTTTCCTGGGCACCGGCGACCAGGCCTTCGGCGCTGAGGCCGAACAGGTTGGTCAGGACGATGCCGATCAGCGCGGCGATGGCGGTGGTCAGCAGCAAGGTACCGATGCTCAGCACGCTGATGCGGCCCAGCGAGGAGGCATTGTGCAGGCGCGCTACAGCACTGAGGATCGAGGCGAAGATCAGCGGCATGACGATCATCTGCAACAGGCCGACGTAGCCGTTGCCGACCAGGTCGAGCCAGGCGATGGTGGCCTTGAGCACGGGGTGGCCCGCGCCGTAGATCGTGTGCAGCACCAGGCCGAAGACTACGCCCAGCACCAGGCCCAGCAGTACCTTCTTGGCCAGGCTCCAGTCAGTGCGGCGGGTTTGTGCCAGGCCCAGCAACAGGGCCAGGAACGCCAGCAAGTTAAGTGACAGCGGCAGGTTCATTGAAGCTCCAGCAGAAAAAAGCAGAAGTGGCATCGCCTCTGTGAGCGATTGCGAACGGAAATGCTAACAGCCTGAAAACAAACGAATTTATACCCAAATGGAATTTACATAGTCGTTTATGGAATAACGGCGAGTCGCAGATTGCAATGAACAGGGCGTTTGCAGCTGCATGGAGGTCGTTATCGGGGGTCTGCAGTGAGGATTGTTGCACTAGCGTTGCGGGGTCTTTTCAGGAGATTCGTACATGAAAGTCGCTGTGAAAGCCGCCGCCATCGGCCTGTCCCTGCTGTTCAGTATCGAAACCTTCGCCACCGAGCTCAAGCACTGGCCTGCCGATGCGGCCAAACAGCTCGACAGCATGATCGCTGCCAATGCCAACAAGGGTAACTACGCGGTGTTCGACATGGACAACACCAGTTACCGCTATGACCTTGAAGAAGCCTTGCTGCCGTTCATGGAAAACAAGGGTTTGCTGAGCCGTGACAAGCTCGACCCGTCGTTGAAGCTGATACCGTTCAAGGATACCGCCGAGCACAAGGAAAGCCTGTTCAGCTATTACTACCGGTTGTGTGAAATCGACGACATGGTCTGCTACCCGTGGGTGGCTCAGGTGTTCTCCGGCTTCACCCTCAAAGAGTTGAAAGTGCAGGTGGATGAGTTGATGGCTTCCACCAAGCCTATCCCTAGCACCTATTACGAAGGCGACCAGGTCAAGGCCATCGAGGTACAGCCGCCCAAAGTGTTCAAGGGCCAGGCCGAGCTGTACAACAAGCTGATGGAGAACGGTATCGAGGTGTATGTGATTTCGGCGGCCTCCGAAGAGCTGGTGCGCATGGTCGCCTCGGACCCCAAGTACGGTTACAACGTGAAGCCGCAGAACGTGATTGGCGTGAGCCTGCTGCTCAAGGACCGCAGCAATGGGCAACTGACCACGGCGCGTAAGCAGATCAGTGCTGGGCACTATGATGCCAAGGCCAACGAAGGCCTGGAATTGACCCCATATCTGTGGACTCCGGCGACCTGGATGGCCGGCAAGCAGGCGGCCATCCTGACCTACATCGATGAGTGGAAGAAGCCGGTGCTGGTGGGTGGGGACACGCCAACCAGCGACGGCTACATGCAGTTCCACGGGGTGGATGTGGGCAAAGGTGGCATCCACCTGTGGATAAACCGCAAGGCCAAGTACATGGACCAGCTGAACGGGATGATTGCCAAGCATGCGGCGGCGCAGGCCAGGGAAGGGTTGCCGGTGACGGCGGACAAGAACTGGGTGATCGTGACGCCGGAGCAGATCCAGTAAGTTATCTGTTGCCTGCGCTGGCCTCTTCGCGGGCATGCCCGCTCCCACAGGAGCACCACAGCCTTCAAGGCTTGCGCTGTACCTGTGGGAGCGGGCGAGCCCGCGAAGAGGCCGGTTCAGGCCATAAAAAAACCGGCGCTCAGGGCGCCGGTTCTGCATTCACGCCAAAAGCGCCTTACAGCCCTTCCAGCATCGCCTTGTTACGCACAGCACCCTTGTCGGCACTGGTCGCCAGCAGGGCATAGGCCTTCAGCGCGGTGGTCACCTTGCGTGGGCGGACTTCCGCTGGCTTCCAGCCCTTCTTGTCCTGTTCGACGCGGCGCTCGGCCAGCTCTTCATCGCTGACCAGCAGGTTGATCGAACGGTTAGGGATGTCGATCAACACTTTGTCGCCGTCGCGCACCAGGCCGATGGCGCCGCCGGCAGCAGCTTCCGGCGAGGCGTGGCCGATCGACAGGCCCGACGTGCCGCCCGAGAAGCGACCGTCGGTGAGCAGGGCGCAAGCCTTGCCCAGGCCTTTGGACTTCAGGTACGAGGTCGGGTAGAGCATTTCCTGCATGCCCGGGCCGCCTTTCGGGCCTTCGTAGCGGATGATCACGATGTCGCCGGCCTTCACCTCGTCGGCGAGGATGCCGCGCACGGCGCTGTCCTGGCTCTCGAAGATCTTCGCGGTGCCTTCGAACACGTGGATCGACTCGTCCACGCCGGCAGTTTTCACCACGCAGCCGTCCAGGGCGATGTTGCCGTACAGCACGGCCAGGCCGCCCTCTTGCGAGTAGGCGTGCTCGAAGCTGCGGATGCAGCCGTTTTCACGGTCGTCGTCGAGGGTTTCCCAACGGGTCGACTGGCTGAACGCGGTCTGGGTCGGGATACCGGCAGGGCCGGCCTTGAAGAAGGTGTGCACGGCTTCGTCATCGGTCTGGGTGATGTCCCATTTGGCGATGGCTTCTTCCATGCTGCGGCTGTGCACGGTCGGCAGGTCGGTGTGCAGCAGGCCGCCGCGGGCCAGCGAACCGAGGATGCTGAAGATGCCGCCGGCGCGGTGCACGTCTTCCATGTGGTACTTCTGGATGTTCGGCGCCACTTTGCACAGCTGCGGTACTTTGCGCGACAGGCGGTCGATGTCACGCAGGTCGAACGCCACTTCGCCTTCCTGGGCCGCAGCCAGCAGGTGCAGGATGGTGTTGGTCGAACCGCCCATGGCGATGTCGAGCATCATGGCGTTTTCGAACGCCTTGAAGTTGGCGATGCTGCGTGGCAGTACCGACTCATCGTTCTCGCCGTAGTAGCGCTTGCACAGCTCGACGATGGTGCGGCCGGCGGTGAGGAACAACTGCTCGCGGTCGGCGTGGGTGGCCAGGGTCGAGCCGTTGCCCGGCAGGGCGAGGCCCAGGGCTTCGGTCAGGCAGTTCATCGAGTTGGCGGTGAACATACCGGAGCACGAACCGCAGGTCGGGCAGGCGCTGCGCTCGTATTCGGCGACTTTTTCATCGGAAGCCGAGGAGTCGGCTGCGATGACCATGGCATCGACCAGGTCCAGGCCGTGGCTGGCCAGCTTGGTCTTGCCGGCTTCCATCGGGCCGCCGGACACGAAGATCACCGGGATGTTCAGGCGCAGGGCGGCCATCAGCATGCCGGGGGTGATCTTGTCGCAGTTGGAGATACAGACGATGGCGTCGGCGCAGTGGGCGTTGACCATGTATTCCACGGCGTCGGCAATGATCTCGCGGCTTGGCAGCGAGTACAGCATGCCGTCGTGGCCCATGGCGATGCCGTCATCGACCGCGATGGTGTTGAATTCCTTGGCCACGCCACCGGCGCGTTCGATTTCGCGGGCGACCAGCTGGCCCAGGTCCTTCAGGTGCACGTGGCCCGGGACGAACTGGGTGAACGAGTTGGCGATGGCGATGATCGGTTTCTTGAAGTCTTCGTCCTTCATCCCGGTGGCGCGCCACAGGGCGCGGGCGCCGGCCATGTTGCGGCCTTGGGTGGAAGTCTTGGAACGATAATCAGGCATGAAACACTCCTGGCGGCTTAATCAGGTCACAAATAGGGGAGTGAGCTTCTCTTGTCCTTTGCGCCGCAGGCCGGTTGCCACTGGCACGGATGGGGCCGAAGACCGCGCGGGATCGCCGCGTGCTTGGCCAGAGCTCATAAACCCGCCGGGGATGACTGGCGATGAATAGGCCGATTCTACACCGCTGGCGCGGCGAGGGAATGCAGATGTGGATGGTTGGCGGGGGGATTGCGGCAGGAAAGGGCCGCTGGGCGGCCCTTTTTAGCAGATATCAGCTGTTGGGCAGCAAGCGGCAGGTGATGCTCTTGATGTAGCGGGTTTCAGCGATGGCCGGGTGCACCGGGTGGTCCGGGCCCTGGCCGCCGCGTTCGAGCAGCTGCAGGTTGCGGTCCAGGTGGCGGGCGCTGGTCAGCAGGATGTTGTGCAGGTCGTCCTCGGGCAGGTGCATCGAGCACGAGGCGCTGACCAGGATGCCGTCCTTGCTCAGCATGCGCATGGCCTGTTCGTTCAGGCGGCGATAGGCCGCTTCGCCGTTCTTCAGGTCTTTCTTGCGCTTGATGAAGGCGGGTGGGTCGGCAATGATCACGTCGAAGCGTTCTTCGGCGGCCTTGAGCTCGCGCAGGGCTTCGAACACGTCGCCTTCGATGCAGGTCAGCTTCTCGCTGATGCCGTTCAGTGCGGCGTTACGCTCCACGCCATCCAGGGCAAAGCCCGAGGCATCCACGCAGAACACTTCGCTGGCGCCGAAGGCACCGGCCTGCACGCCCCAGCCACCGATGTAGCTGAACAGGTCGAGTACACGCTTGCCTTTCACGTAGGGGGCCAGGCGCGCACGGTTCATGCGGTGGTCGTAGAACCAGCCGGTTTTCTGGCCTTCGCGCACCGGGGCTTCGAACTTGACGCCGTTCTCCTCCAGCGGCACCCAGTCCGGTACCTCGCCGTAGACGGTCTCGACATAGCGCTGCAGGCCTTCGGCGTCACGCGCGGCGGAGTCATTCTTGAACAGGATGCCGCTGGGCTTGAGCACCTGCACCAGGGCGGCGATCACGTCGTCCTTGTGCGCTTCCATGGTGGCCGAGGCCAATTGCACCACCAGGATGTCGAAGAAGCGGTCGACCACCAGGCCTGGCAGCAGGTCGGAGTCGCCATAGACCAGGCGGTAGCACGGCTGGTCGAACAGGCGCTCGCGCAGCGACAGGGCGACGTTCAGGCGGTGTACCAGCAGCGACTTGTCCAGCGGCAGCTTGATGTCGCGCGACAGCAGGCGGGCGCAGATCAGGTTGTTCGGGCTCAGTGCGACGATGCCCAGCGGCTTGCCGTTGGCGGCCTCGAGAATGGCCTGCTGACCGGCCTGAAAGCCTTGCAGTGGGGTCGAGCTGACATCGACTTCGTTGCTGTAGACCCACAGGTGGCCGGCGCGCAGGCGGCGGTCGGCATTGGCTTTGAGGCGAAGGCTGGGCAGGGACATGACGTCGCTCCGGGAAAAAAGAGCGGGAGTATAGCGTGTCTGCTGTGCTTTCGCTTTTAGAGGTGTGGCGCCTGGGAGATCGAGCGCCGCCCGCGCGGCGCATCGCGAGCAAGCTCGCTCCTACATTTGTTTCGGGCGAGTAACGCCTGCACCAACGCGCGCGACCGCCTTGTTTGCCCGACAGGATGTCGAGGTGAACGCCAAGGGGCCGCGCGCCTCTGCTTCAGGAGTAACTGGCCCGAGACAAATGTAGGAGCGAGCTTGCTCGCGATGCGCCGCGCGGGCGGCGCTCGATCTCCCAGGGCGCTGCACCTGTCACGGCGAGCGCATAGAGGGTTAGAATCCCCCGTCCTAAACGAGTGTGCACGTATGTCCCAAGAACTCAGCGCCGAACAGATCCAGCAAGCCTTGCAAGGCATCACCATTCCGCCGCAACCGCAGATCATGGTCGACCTGCAGTTCGAGCAGTACATGCCTGACCCGGACCTGGAAACCATCGCCAAGCTGATTTCCCAGGACCCGGGCCTCTCCGGCGCCTTGCTCAAACTGGTCAACTCCCCGCATTTCGGGCTGTCCAACAAGATCGGCTCGATCCAGCGCGCGGTGAACCTGCTGGGCAGCCGTTCGATCATCAACCTGATCAACGCCCAGTCGATCAAGGGCGAGATGTGCGACGAAACCATCGTCACCCTCAACCGTTTCTGGGATACCGCCCAGGATGTGGCGATGACCTGCCTGACGCTGGCCAAGCGCACCGGCATCCAGGCGGCGGACGAGGCTTACACCCTTGGCCTGTTCCATGACTGTGGCGTGCCGTTGATGCTCAAACGCTTCCCCAATTACATGGATGTGCTGGAAGAGGCCTACGCCAAGGCCGACGAAGAAACCCGCGTGGTCGACACCGAAAACCGCACGTTCAACACCAACCATTCGGTGGTCGGCTATTTCACCGCCAAGTCCTGGCGCCTGCCCGAGCACCTCAGCGGGGCCATCGCCAACCATCACAATGCCTTGGCCGTGTTCCGCGACGACACCGCGCGCAATACCCAGAGCCAGCTGAAAAACCTGCTGGCGGTATTGAAGATGGCCGAGCACATCTGCGCGTCCTACCGGGTGCTGGGCAACCAGGCAGTGGACCACGAATGGAACGTGATCGGCCCACTGGTGCTCGATTACATCGGCTTGTCGGAATACGATTTCGAGAACCTCAAGCAGAACATTCGCGAGCTGGGCGGACACTGACACATGCCGGAATTGCCAGAAGTAGAAACCACCCGGCGCGGTATTGCGCCACACCTGGAGGGCCAGCGCGTCAGCCGTGTGGTAGTGCGCGACCGGCGTTTGCGCTGGCCGATTCCGGAAGACCTCGATGTGCGCCTGTCGGGGCAGCGCATCGTCAGCGTCGAACGACGCGCCAAGTACCTGTTGATAAATGCCGAGGTCGGTACGCTGATCAGCCACCTGGGCATGTCGGGCAACCTGCGCCTGGTCGAGCTAGGCTTGCCGGCGGCCAAGCATGAGCATGTCGACATCGAACTGGAGTCGGGGCTGATGCTGCGCTACACCGACCCGCGCCGCTTTGGTGCCATGCTGTGGAGCCTGGACCCGCTCAACCACGAACTGCTGCTGCGCCTGGGGCCCGAGCCGCTGACCGACCTGTTCGACGGTGAGCGCCTGTTCCAGCTGTCGCGCGGGCGGTCGATGGCGGTCAAGCCGTTCATCATGGACAACGCGGTGGTGGTGGGGGTGGGCAACATCTACGCCACCGAGGCATTGTTTGCCGCGGGTATCGACCCACGCCGGGAGGCGGGCGGGATTTCCCGGGCGCGCTATTTGAAGCTGGCGATCGAGATCAAGCGGGTGCTGGCGGCGGCGATCGAGCAGGGCGGCACCACCCTGCGCGACTTCATCGGTGGCGATGGGCAGCCGGGGTACTTCCAGCAGGAATTGTTCGTCTACGGGCGGGGCGGGCAGCCGTGCAAGGTGTGCGGCACGGAGCTGCGCGAGGTGAAGCTGGGGCAACGGGCGAGCGTGTACTGCCCGCGCTGCCAGCGCTGAGGGCAGGCCCCTTGTAGGAGCAGCCTTGTGCTGCGAAGGGGCCGGTACATCCAGCAGGGATGCATGGCCTGCACTGGCCTCTTCGCAGCACAAGGCTGCTCCTACAGGTACAGGGCTGGCCTGAAATCAGTCCTTGCCGGTAATGCGGCGGTACTTGGCCATCAGTTGTTCTTCGGTTTCCGGGTGCGCTTCATCCAGCGGGATGCAGTCGACCGGGCAAACCTGCTGGCACTGTGGCTCGTCGTAGTGGCCCACGCACTGGGTGCACAGGTTAGGGTCGATCACGTAGATCTCTTCGCCTTGGGAGATAGCCTCGTTCGGGCACTCGGGTTCGCAGACGTCGCAGTTGATGCAATCGTCGGTGATGATCAGGGACATGGGGACTCCGGCCGGGGCGCATCGCCCGGGCATGTTCAACGCAATGGGCACAATTGTGCCGCATTCGCGCCCGCAGTGCACGCGGGCGCGACAATCAGGCGTCAGGCTTGCTTCTTGAAGCGTTCAGTCAGCGCGTCGGCCACCACCGGGTGGACGAACTTGGTGATATCACCGCCCAGCGCCGCAATTTCCCGGACCAGGGTCGAGGAAATAAACGAATAACGCTCCGATGGCGTCAGGAACAGGCTCTCCACATCGGGGGCGAGTTGCCGGTTCATGTTCGCCAACTGGAACTCGTACTCGAAGTCCGACACCGCACGCAGGCCGCGCAGGAAGACGTTGGCGCCCTGTTCCTTGGCGAAATGCGCCAACAGGGAAGAGAAGCCGATGACTTCGACATTGGGCAGGTGCTTGGTGACCTCACGGGCGAGCTCGACCCGTTGTTCCAGCGGGAACAGCGGGTTTTTCTTCGGGCTGGCCGCCACCGCGATGATCACGTGGTCGAACAGGCGCGAAGCGCGCTCGACCAGGTCGCCATGGCCTTTGGTAATGGGGTCGAAAGTACCCGGGTACAACACTCGGTTCATCGCGTCATCCTGGCTGGAGTGCGTTGGGGAGTCGGATGGTAGCGCAGCGACGGCGCCCCGGCCAAGTCATGCGGCCGGCTGATGGCACTATAGACAGGGGGCCTGTTCGTTGTCATGCGCTGTGTGCCAGGCGGGCGACCAGCGCTTCGCTGAGCTTGGCGCTGATGGCATACACCGACAGTTGCGGGTTGGCGCCGATGCTGGTGGGGAACAGCGAGCCGTCGTGAATCGACAGGTTTTCCAGCTGATGATGGCGGCCCAGGCTGTCGCACACCGCCTGACGCGGGTCTTCGCCGAGGGCACAGCCCCCCATCACGTGGGCGCTGCCCAGGCGTGTACGGAAAGGCTCCAGGCGCAGCGTGTCGATCATGGCCAGGGCCTGTTCCAGGCTGGATGCGGCGCTGGCGTCGCTGTGCACGGGAGTTACCTGGGCGGCGCCGGCGGCGAACTGGACCTGGGCCATGCTGCGGTAGGCCCGGCGCAGGCCGTCGCGCAGGTAGTCGGTGACCGGGTAATCGAGCACAGGCGAGCCATCGCCGCGCAGCTCCACGGCCCCACCCTGGCTTTCGGGGTGAAAACCGTCGCGCAGCAACGCCAGCATTACGTGGGTATGCGGCAGCTCAGCCATGCGCTGGGCATTCTCGTGGCCGTGCCCGCCCAGCAGGGTACTGGCCAAGGCTGGGTGCAGCGGCGGTACTTCCAGCTTGTAGCCAACCGGGCCGTCCGCGCCGCCTTGCCACTGGAAGTGGTCGCTGTAGATCGATTGCGGGGCGCCGTAGTAAGGCTCGATACGTTCGCTGAAGCGTGCCGCGCTGAAGTTGACCAGGTGCAGGAAGGTGCGCTTGCCCAGGCAGCCATGCGGGTCGGGCGCGGCTGAGCGCAGCAGCAGGGCCGGGCTATTGATGCCACCGCCGGCGAGCAGGTAATGACGTGCCCGCACGCTGACCTGCCTGCCGGTGGGGTGTATGCCTTGGGCATCCAGGGCCTGGCAAGTCAGGCTCTGGATGCGTTCGCCGTTGTGTGTGAAACGCTCGGCCCGGGCCAGGTACAGCAGTTCGCCGCCTTGTTCGAGAGTGGCGGGAATGCGGGTCACCAGCATCGATTGCTTGGCGTTTACCGGGCAACCCATGCCGCAGTAGCCTAGGTTCCAGCAACCGCGCACATTGCGCGGGATCACCGCCCAGCGATAGCCCAACTGCTCGCAGCCTCGGCGTAGTACGTCGTTGTTGGGGTTTGGCGGCAGGGCCCAGGGTGTTATGCCCAGCTCCTGCTCCATGCGTTCGAACCAGGGGCGCAGCTCATTTTCGCCTAAGCCGCTCACGCCGTGGGCCGAGGCCCAGTGCGCGAGGGTTTGCGGCGGGGTGCGAAAGCTCGAAGTCCAGTTCACCAGTGTGGTGCCGCCCACGGCGCGGCCCTGCAGGATGGTGATGGCGCCATCCTTGCTCATGCGTCCAAGGCCTTCCTGGTACAGACTGGCATAGGCTTCATGCTCCAGCAGGTGGAAATCGCTGCTGGTCTTCAGCGGGCCCTCTTCGATCAGCAGTACCTTGAAACCGGCGGCGCTGAGCATCTGTGCGCTGGTGGCACCGCCGGCACCACTGCCGATCACGGCAATGTCTGCCTCCAGGAGCAGGTCGTGCTGCAGGCGTGAGGCATCGTGGGTGATCCAGCCGCGTTCGAGGCCTTGGCGAAACGGGTCGGGTACAGGCATTGGCGATGCTCTTGTTGTTTTCAGATTTTCGGTGGGCCTGGGTAACCGCAGGCGGCCCAGGATTCGGGGCGTTCATACCAGGCCATCTGCAGCAGTTGCAGCAACGAGGCGTGCCCCATGCGCAGCAGGTTCAGCGAGCTGTCCTGCCAACGCTGCAGGAAGGCTGTGACCTGCGTGGGGCGGGCTTGCTCCCAACTGCCCCAGAGTCCGGTCAGTGGGCCGCGAGTCAGGGGCAGGCTGAGCACGTCGAACAACTGCCGGGTCAGCTTGAGCATTTCCGGCGATAACGCCGCCAGCTTGTGGTCGAGGCTGCGCAACACCAGCGTCTCGGTGGCCTGGGTACCGGCCAGCACCACCGGGATTAGCGCACGCAGCAGCGGCAGGTCATCGTCGCGCAGGGCCTGATAGCCGGTCGCGGCTGTTTGCGCGCTGCAGCCCACCAGGCTGACGCTTGCCAGAAAGGCGCTGGCGCCAAGGCTGAAACGCAGCAGGTCGCGGCGGTGCATAGGCCTGCCCTCAGCGGATGAATAGTTTGTAGACCAGACGTTGCAAGGCTTTGCCATAAGGCGGGTAGATCAGCCGTGCGGCGTTGAAGCGTTGCTTGGCCAATACCGCCTTGGCCTTGCTGAAGGTCAGGAAGCCTTCGTGGCCGTGGTAGTGCCCCATGCCGGAGGGCCCGATACCCCCGAAGGGCAGGTCATCCTGGGCCACGTGCAACAAGGTGTCGTTCAGGCAAACTCCGCCGCAATGGCTGTAATGCAGGACATGCTGCTGTTCGCTGCGGCCGTAGCCGAAGTAGTACAGCGCCAGTGGCCGTGGGCGCTGGTTGATGTAGGCCAACGCGTCATCGAGGGTGTCGTATGGCACCAGCGGCAGCAGAGGGCCGAAGATTTCGTCCTGCATCACCTGCATGCTGTCGTTCACCTTCGTCAGCAGGTGCGGCGGCAGACGGCGGCCTTGGCGCGGTTCGTCGGGGTACAGGTCCGTCACTTGCGCGCCCTTGCTGCGGGCATCATCCAGCAGGTGCTCCAGGCGCTTGAGCTGCCGTGGGTTGATGATGGCGCTGTAGTCTGGGTTTTCGGCGATGCGTGGGTACATGCGCCGTACCGCATTGCGGAAGGCATCGACGAAATCGTTCAGACGCTCGCGTGGCACCAGCACGTAGTCGGGGGCGACGCAGGTCTGGCCGGCGTTGAGCATCTTGCCGAAGGCAATGCGTTCGGCGGCAACATCCAGCGGCACACTGGCCGAAACGATGGCCGGAGATTTGCCGCCCAGCTCCAGGGTCACCGGCGTCAGGTTTTGCGCGGCAGCCAGCATGACCTGACGGCCGATGCTGGTGGCGCCGGTGAACAGCAGGTGATCGAAGGGCAGGCGGGCGAACGCCTGGCCCACTTCGACTTCGCCAAGGACCACGCTGACCAGGTCCTCGGGGAATACCCGCTGCAGCAGTGCCTTCAGGGCCAGGCCGCTGGCCGGTGTCGCCTCGCTGAGCTTGAGCATGACCCGGTTGCCGGCGGCAAGGGCACAGGTCAACGGACCGATGGCGAGGAACAGGGGGTAGTTCCACGGCACGATGATGCCAACCACACCCAAAGGCTGGTACAGCACCCGCGCACTGGCCGGTTGGAATGCCAGGCCCACGGCCCGTCTGCTCGGGCGCATCCAGCGCCGCAGGTGGCGTTCGGCGTGGCGAATGCCTTGCACCGATGGCAGCAGCTCGGCCAGCAAGGTCTCATCGGCGCTACGCCCGCTGAAGTCGGCATCGATCGCTTCGATCAGCTGCGTCTGGTCTGCCAGCAGTGCCTCGCGCAAGCTTTTCAGCCATTGATGGCGCTGGGCCGCGGGTGGCATGGGGTTGCCGGCAAAGGCCTGGCGCTGGGCGGCGAACGTGGCTTCGAGGTCGATGTCGCATTGCACGGCAGGCAAGGCAATGGGCGAGGTCACGGCGGTCTCCCGGCTGGGCTTGAAGTATCTAGAGCCTATACTCTAATCGGTACCATGGTGCGACTATTTTCACCGCGCGCACGGTGCACCCGTGGCGCGAATCGCCGTAAGATGGCCCTTTATCAAAAGCCCGCAGACTGGGAGCTGAGCATGGCCCCGCGCATGAAGACCCGAGAGCGCATCGTGCAGAACAGCCTGGAGCTGTTCAACCAGCAGGGCGAACGCAGCGTCAGTACCAACCACATTGCCGCGCACATGGAAATCTCGCCCGGCAACCTGTATTACCACTTCCCCAACAAGCAGGCGATCATTGCCCTGTTGTTCAGCCAGTACGAAGAGCTGGTGGACAGCTTCCTGCGCCCGCCGCAAGGCCGCGCGGCAACCGTGGAAGACAAGCGCTTCTACCTCAAGGCCTTGCTGGCGGCGATGTGGAACTACCGCTTTCTGCACCGCGACCTTGAGCACCTGCTGGACAGCGACGCTGAGCTTGCCGCCCGCTATCGGCGTTTTTCCGAGCGCTGCCTGCGCCAAGGCCAGGCGATCTACCGCGGTTTTGTCGAGGCGGGCATCCTGGCCATGGCGCCGGCGCAGATCGAATCGCTGACCATCAACGCCTGGATCGTGCTGACTTCGTGGGTGCGTTTTCTCAGTACCACCCGTGAACATTCCGCGCACCTGGGTGAAGAAGCCTTCAAGCGCGGCGTCTATCAGGTGCTGGTGCTGGAGCTTGGCTTTGTCACCGACAACGCCCGTACTGCCGTGGACGCGCTGTGCCAGGAATTCCACGTACCGTTCAACCAGGCTCTGGAGCACTAGCCCAGGGCCTTAGTGCCATCGATCAGGAGATTGTCATGCCCCTTGCGCAATTGATCACCCCGCAGCAGTTGGCCGAGCGTCTGGACTCGCCCAAGTTGGTGATCCTCGACTGCCGCTTCGCCCTCGAGGATGTGGACTATGGCCAACGCAGCTATGCCCAGGGGCATATTGCCGGGGCGCATTTTGCCGACCTGGACCGCGACCTCAGCGGGCCGGTGAACAAGGGGCGCACCGGGCGCCACCCATTGCCCGACGCGCAGCGACTGGTCGCGCGCCTGCGTGAGTGGGGCCTGGACAACGACAGCGAGGTGGTGCTGTACGACGACGGCCCCGGCGCCTTTGCCGCTCGGGCCTGGTGGCTGCTGGTGTGGCTGGGCAAGCGCAGCGGCGTGGCGATTCTCGACGGCGGCCTGAAGGCGTGGCATGCGGCGCATCTGCCGCTGAGCCTGGACCCGCCGGCCAAGCGCGAGGGCACCTTCAGTGGTGAGCCGGACGCCAAGCTGCTGATCGATGCCGAGCACCTGGGTAAGCGCCTGGGTAGCACTGACCTGACGTTGATCGATGCGCGCGCGTTGCCGCGCTTTCGCGGCGAAGTGGAACCGATCGACCCGGTGGCAGGGCATATTCCCGGGGCACAGTGCGCGGCGTTTACCGACAACCTGGCGGCTGATGGGCGCTTTTTGACGGCGGATCAGCTCAAACAGCGCTTTACCGAAAAGCTCGGCGGGCGGGCACCGGAGCAATTGGTGTCTTATTGCGGGTCGGGGGTAACTGCTTGCCATAACCTGTTTGCGATGGCGCTGGCAGGGTTCCCGCTGGGCAAGTTGTACGCCGGGTCGTGGAGCGAGTGGATCAATGATCCGAAGCGTGAAGTAGCCACTGGCGAGTAAGCGTTAAGCACCTTATTGGCCATCCACCAACCACTGCGGAATCCGTCGCTCCAGGTAGTACCCCGGGTTTCGCAGGCTGCCATCGACAAAGCCTACATGACCACCGCGACGGTGCAGTTCGAAGCGGGTCTGTGGTGCCAGTTCACGCGCCGTGGGCAGGCTATGGTCGGAGACGAACGGGTCATCGCTGGAGTGGATGATCAGCGTTGGCGTGCGGTTCTGGCCAAGGAAATAGTGACTCGATGACCGGCGATAGTAGTCGTGCGCATCGCGGAAACCATTGAGCGGTGCAGTGACTTTACCGTCGAAGTCCCAGAAAGTGCGCAGGTGAGTCAGTTGGCCCAGGCGCTCCAGCGCCGCCAACCGTTCATGTTGGCCCTGTTCGTGGAAATGCCGTTGTTTGAGCTGAACATAGGCCAGCATCTCGCGCATGAAATGCGCCTGATACACCTTGGAGAAGCCCTGGCCGATACGGTCGGCGCAGTGGTCCAGGCGAAAGGGCACCGACACGGCAACCGCAGCCTCCAGTTGGCTGGCGACGCCGCTCTCGCCCAGGTATTTCAACAGCACATTGCCGCCTAGCGAGTAACCTACCGCATACAGTGGCGCCAACGGGCGTTGGGCGCGCAGGTGGCTGACAATTTCCGCCAGGTCTTCGCTAGCGCCGGAGTGGTAGCTACGCGGCAACAGGTTGGGCTCGCCTGAGCAACCACGCCAGTTCACCGCCACGCTGGCCCAGCCGCGACCTTGCAGCGCTTGCTGCAAGCCTTTCACGTAAGGCGAGTGAGACGAGCCGGTCAGCCCATGCAGCACAAGCACCAGCGGCGCATGGGGCTGGTGCGGGCCGTGCCAGTCCAGGTCGATGAAGTCACCGTCGGCCAGCCACAGCCGCTCCCGGTTGCGCTGTAGCTCAGGCAGCTTGCGCCACAGTGGCCCCCACAGGGTTTGCAGGTGGGGATTGGACAGGCCGATGGCTGGACGGAATGTGGCGCTGAGGCTGGGCATGCTGGGCGGCTCGTGATGTGCCTGCCTAGAGTGCCATGAAACAGCGCCACAGTACCTGCGCTATTGGTCGGTTGTAGCCCTTTGCCATAGGGCGTAGTGCACCTGGCCGGTCTTCTTCTCGCGGTGCAGGCGCCAGTTGCCCGGCAACTGCAAGGTCGACGGTGCCGCCTCGCTTTCGGTATAGACCCATGCCTGCTCGTTAAGCCACTGGTTCTGCTCCAGCAGGTTGCAGGTGTTGGCCAGCAGGTCCTGGTGGAACGGCGGGTCGAGGAACACCACATCGAACTGCTGCTTGGCCGGGCCTTGCAGGTAGCGCAGGGCGTCGGTTTGCAGAATTTGCCCACGTGGGCAGCGCAGGATCTCGAGGTTGTTCTTCAGGTTGGCGATGGCAGCGGGGTTGCTGTCGAGTGCCACGGCGTCCTCTGCCCCACGGGACAGGGCTTCGAGTACCAGGGCGCCACTGCCGGTGAAGGCGTCCAGTACGCGAGCACCTTCGATGTAGGGTGCCAGCCAGTTGAATACGGTTTCCCGCACGCGGTCGGGCGTTGGCCGCAGGCCTTCGCCTTCCGGCACTGCCAGGCGGCGGCTGCGCCACTCGCCGGCGATGATGCGCAGGTGGCCCTGGCCCTTGCTTTGGCCCGCTTGCGGGCGGGCGGGAGGGGTGGATCTTGGCATTAGTGCTCCGGTACCCCGAGCGGTTGCTCGGAGGGCTTGTCAGTAGGTGCTGGCAGCGGCTTTTGTGGCACTTTCGGGCCAACGGTGACGATCACCAGTTTATCGGCTGACAGGTGTTTGTTCATGGCCGCCTTGACCTGTTCGACGGTGAGGGCCTGGGACTGCTGCATGAAGTCCTCCAGCCAGGTCAGCGGCAGGTTGTAGAAGCCGATTGCGCCCAGTTGGCCGACGATGCTGGCGTTGCTGGCGTTGGACAGCGGGAAACTGCCGGCCAGCTCGCGCTTGGCATCGTCCAGCTCCTGCTGGGTAGGGCCGTTCTTGAGGTAGTCGGCAAGAATGTCCTGGACCAGCTTGAGCGTGCCCTCGCTGAGTTCGGCGCGGGTTTGCAGGTTGATCATGAATGGGCCGCGTACCTGCATCGGGCTGAACACCGAGTAAACGCCGTAGGTCAGGCCGCGCTTTTCCCGCACCTCGCTCATCAACCGGGTACCGAAGGCACCGCCGCCGAGTATCTGGTTGCCCAGTGACAGGGCTGGCCAGTCCGGGTCCTGGCGGTCGATACCCAGCTCGGCCAGCATCAGGTGGGTCTGCTTGGACGGGAAGTCAATGTGGGTGAGGCCGGCCTTGGCGTCGGATGGCTGGGCCGGAGCGGCCAGCGCCGGGCCTTTGGGCAGGCCGGCAGAGACCTGGGCGGCGATGGCTTCGGCTTCGGAACGGCTGAGGTCGCCGACCAGGGCGATCACTGCATTGCCGCCGGTATAGGCCTTGGCGTGGAACGCGCGCAGCTGTGCCAGGCTGATGCCCGTGATGCTTTCGGCGGTGCCGTCGCTTGGGTGGGCGTAGGGGTGGTCGCCATAGAGATTGCCGAACAGGGCCTTGCCGGCGATCTTGCCGGGGTTTTGCTTCTCGTACTCGAAGCCGGCGAGCATCTGGTTCTTGATGCGCTTGAGAGCATCCTCAGGGAAGGTTGGCTTGCCCGCTACCTCGGTAAACAGCTTGAGGGCGGGTTCGCGCTTGTCCTTGGCGCTGAGGCTGCGCAGCGAGGCCACGGCCATGTCGCGGTAGGAGCCGTTGCCAAAGTCTGCGCCGAGGCCTTCGAAGCCTTCGGCGATGGCCGTCACGTCCTTGCCGGCCACGCCCTCGTTGAGCATGGCGTTGGTCAGGGCGGCCACGCCAGGCGTACCGCCGTCCTGGCTGCTGCCGGCAGCGAAGGTGACGCGCAGGTCGAACATGGGCAGTTCGCGGGCCTCGACGAACAGCACCCGGGCACCTTCGGCGGTGTTCCAATGCTGGATGTTCAACTGCCGTCGGCTGGGCGCCTTGCCATCCAGTTCGGCCAGCGACTGCAAGGTGTTGGCCGGGCGGGCGGCGATGTTGTCGGCCTTGGCCGCGTTATCGGCCATGGCCGGGGCGGCCAGCACTGCCGCCAGCGCCAGGGCGCGAATGCCCGTGGCCAGCAGGGTTGGGCGTGGTGCGCGGCGATCACTCATGAGCGGACTCCTCAGGCAGTACATGGGCAACGCTCAGGCGTTCGCGGGTGAAGTAGGTGCGCGCGGCGTTCTGGATGTCCTGCGGGGTGACGCGCTTGAGCTCGTCCAGCTCGCTGTCGATCAGCTTCCAGGACAGGCCGACGGTTTCCAGTTGGCCGATGGTGGTGGCCTGGCTGCTGATGGAATCGCGGTCGTAGACCAGGCCGGCGATGACCTGGGCGCGGACGCGTTCCAGCTCTTCGGCGCTGGGTGGGGTGGTCTTGAGCTCGTCAAGCAACTGCCAGACCCCCTTTTCGACGTCGGCGAGGGTTTTCTGCTTCTGCACGTTCGGTGTGGCCGAGATCAGGAACAGGCTGTCGCCGCGGGTGAAGGCGTTGTAGCTGGACGAGGCCCCGGCCACCAGCTCCTGGCCACGCTCCAGGCGTGCCGGCATGCGGGCGCTGTAGCCGCCGTCGAGCAGTGCCGAGATCAGGCGCAGGGCATGCACGGTGCGCGGGTCCTTGGCGGTGGGCAGGCCGGGCACGTTGAAACCGTAGATCAGGCTCGGCAGCTGGGTGCGTACGTGCAGGGTCAGCTGGCGCTGGCCAGGTTCGGCCAGCTCCAGTGGCAGCTTGGCCGGTGGCACGGCGCGTTTGGGGATAGCGCCGAAGTACTTCTGCGCCAGGCCCTTGACCTCGTCGGCGGTGACATCGCCAACCACCACCAGGGTGGCGTTGTTGGGCGCGTACCAGGACTCGTACCAGTGGCGCAGCTCTTCGACCTTCATGCGTTCCAGGTCCGCCATCCAGCCGATGGTCGGGGTGTGGTAGCCGCTGGCCGGGTAGGCCATGGCGCGGAACAGCTCGAATGCCTTGGAATTGGGCTGGTCGTCGGTACGCAGGCGGCGCTCTTCCTTGATTACCTCGATTTCGCGGCTGAACTCGTCGGCTGGCAGGCGCAGGCTGGCCAGGCGGTCGGCCTCCAGCTCCAGGGCTACGGGCAGGCGGTCGCGGGCCAGCACCTGGTAATAGGCGGTGTAATCGTCGCTGGTGAAGGCATTCTCATCGGCACCGAGGTCGCGCAGAATGCGCGAGGCCTCGCCGGGGCCGACCTTGGCGCTGCCCTTGAACATCATGTGCTCCAGCGCGTGGGACAAGCCGGTCTGGCCCGGGGTTTCGTAGCTGGAGCCGACCTTGTACCAGATCTGCGAGACCACCACCGGGGCGCGGTGGTCTTCGCGCACCACGACCTTCAGGCCATTGTCGAGGATGAATTCGTGGGTGGGTTGCACTTCGGCGGCGAAGGCCGCGAGCGGCAGGCAGAGCGTGCCGAGCAACAGGCCAGCGGCGCGGCGGGCTAGAGCATTCATAAGGTGTTTAACCTGTTCGGCGGCCCGCTGGGTTTAGCGTCGGCGGGCCAGGAGGTGCTAGGATACTGATCCGGTTGCCTGGCGACCATGCCTGTCGCCGTTCTGGCCCACAGGACACTAAGACAAAACGTTGCGCATGAACCAGCCGGCTTCAAGATAGTCTGTTCTGCGTAGAGAGAATTCCCGATGCGCCATTGCTGGCTCATCGCTACCCTGAGATAGCCGTCCTCCATGTTTGGTTCCAACGACGACAAAAAAGCGCCGGCCGAGGCTGGCGAGAAGAAAGGCCTGTTCAGCTGGTTTCGCAAGAAGCCGCAGCAACCTGTGGGAGCGGGCGAGCCCGCGAATGAAGCCCCCGCCGTCGAGCAACCTGTAGCTACCCCGGCCGAGGCACCTGCTGCTGAAGCACCACGGGCCCCTGAGCCCGTCGAGGCTCCTGCGCCGCTACCGCAGACCGAGCCGCAGCAGGCCGCCCAGCCAGCGCCATCCCCGGCAGTCGAAGCGCCAGCACCTGTGTCGCTGCAGGCCCCTGAGCCAGTTGCTTCTCAGCCGCAGGTGGCAACCGCGCCGCAGCCCGTTGCCTCCACGCCTGCGCAGGCTATCCCGGTTGAAGTTGCCCGTGTCGAAGCAGCCCCGCAGGTAACGCCTGCCGCACCTGTCAGCAATCTGGTCCTGCCCGTTGCCGAAGAGCCCGTCGCGCTCGTCCCTGACCTGGAGCCAAAAGCCCCGCCAGCGATTCCCGAGCGCCCGGTGGCAGAGCCCGTCCAGGCAGCGCCCGAGCCAACCCCGGTGGCCGCCGCAACCGTGACCGAACAAGCCAAGCCCGGCTTCTTCGCCCGCCTCAAGCAAGGCCTGTCCAAGACCAGCGCCAGCATCGGCGAGGGCATGGCCAGCCTGTTCCTAGGCAAAAAGGCCATCGACGACGACCTGCTCGACGAAATCGAGACGCGCCTGCTGACCGCCGACGTGGGTGTTGAAGCCACCTCGACCATCGTCCAGAACTTGACCCAGAAGGTCGCGCGCAAGCAGTTGGCCGATGCCGACGCCCTGTACAAGTCGTTGCAGGAAGAACTGGCCGCGTTGCTGCGCCCAGTCGAGCAGCCGCTGAAAGTGCAGGCGCAGAACAAACCCTATGTGATTCTCGTGGTTGGCGTGAACGGCGCCGGCAAGACCACCACCATCGGCAAGCTGGCGAAGAAGCTGCAGCTGGAAGGCAAGAAGGTGATGCTGGCTGCCGGTGATACTTTCCGTGCCGCGGCGGTCGAGCAGTTGCAGGTGTGGGGCGAGCGTAACCAGATCCCGGTGATCGCCCAGCATACCGGTGCCGACTCTGCTTCGGTGATCTTCGACGCCGTGCAGGCCGCCAAAGCCCGTGGCGTCGACGTGCTGATCGCTGACACCGCCGGCCGCCTGCACACCAAAGACAACCTGATGGAAGAGCTGAAGAAGGTCCGCCGGGTCATCGGCAAGCTCGATGCCGAGGCGCCGCACGAGGTGCTGCTGGTGCTCGATGCCGGCACCGGCCAGAACGCCATCAGCCAGGCCAAGTACTTCAATCAGAGCGTCGAACTGACCGGCCTGGCCTTGACCAAGCTGGATGGCACCGCCAAGGGCGGGGTGATCTTCGCCCTGGCCAAGCAGTTCAACATCCCGATCCGCTTCATCGGTGTCGGCGAAGGCATCGACGACCTGCGCACTTTCGAAGCCGAGCCGTTCGTCAAGGCTCTGTTCGCCGAGCGAGACTGACCATGATCCGATTCGAACAGGTTGCCAAGCGCTATCCCAATGGTCATGTGGGTTTGCATGAGCTGAGTTTCCGGGCGCGCCGGGGCGAGTTCCTGTTCGTCACCGGGCACTCGGGCGCTGGCAAGAGCACCTTGCTGCGCCTGCTGCTGGCCATGGAACGCCCGACCAGCGGTAAGCTGATGCTGGCCGGGCAGGACCTGGGCCAGATCAGCAACGCGCAAATTCCGTTCCTGCGCCGGCAAATCGGCGTGGTGTTCCAGAACCACCAGCTGTTGTTCGACCGCACGGTGTTCAACAACATTGCCTTGCCACTGCAGATTCTCGGCCTGTCCAAAGCCGAGATCGCCAAGCGCGTGGACTCGGCCCTGGAGCGTGTATCGCTGGCCGACAAGGGCGAGCTGTTCCCGGCCGACCTGTCCACCGGGCAACAGCAGCGGGTAGGTATCGCCCGTGCCATCGTCCACCAGCCGGCGCTGCTGCTGGCCGACGAACCCACCGGTAACCTCGACCCGCGCCTGGCTGCAGAGATCATGGGCGTGTTCGAGGACATCAACCGCCTGGGCACCACGGTATTGATCGCCAGCCATGACCTGGCACTGATTGCGCGCATGCGCCACCGCATGCTGACCTTGCAGCGCGGCCGCTTGATCGGCGATGGGGAGGCCGGGCAATGAGCACTACACGTACGCCGAAGGTTTCCGAGCGGGTTGCACCGAAACCGGCCGACCCGCAACCGGCGAAGAAAAAGCGCGGTGAAGACGATGATGGCCCGGACTTCCGCACGCTGCTGCATGCCTGGCTGGAAAGCCATCGTGCCAGCATGGCCGACAGCCTGCGCCGGCTGGGCAAGCAGCCGATCGGCAGCTTCTTCACCTGCCTGGTGATGGCGGTGGCGCTGAGCATGCCCATGGGCCTGTCGTTGCTGCTGAAGAACGTCGAGCAGCTTGGCGGTTCGTGGCAGCGCGCTGCGCAGATTTCGTTGTACCTCAAGCTTGATGCCGGCAGCCGCGATGGCGAAGCGCTGCGCGACGAGATCAAGGGCATGCCTGGCGTGGCGGACGCGCAGTATGTCAGCCGCGAGCAGGCGCTGGAGGAGTTCCAGCAGCAGTCGGGCCTGGGCGAGGCCTTGCGCGAACTGCCTGACAACCCACTGCCTGGCGTGGTGGTGGTGACCCCGACCGAAGTCGACAAGCCGGCCCTGGACGCTTTGCGTCAGCGCCTGTCGGAGCTGCCGCGGGTGGAGGTGGCGCAACTGGACCTGGTGTGGGTCGAGCGCCTGGCAGCCATCCTCAAGTTGGGTGACCGCTTTGTCTTCGGCCTGGCCGTGATGCTGATTTCTGCCCTGCTGTTAGTAATCGGTAACACAATTCGTCTACACATTGAAAACCGCCGTATCGAGATCGAAGTGATCAAGCTGGTCGGCGGCACGGACGCCTACGTGCGTCGGCCTTTCCTGTACATGGGCGCCTTGTATGGCCTGGGTGCGGGGCTGCTGGCGTGGGGCATCCTGGCGTTTGGCCTGAACTGGCTGAACGAGGCGGTTGTAGGGCTTTCCGGCCTTTATGGCAGTGATTTCGCACTGGGTGGGGTGCCGGCGTCCGATGGTCTGTCGCTCTTGATTGGAGCAGTGTTGTTGGGGTATATCGGTGCATGGATCGCAGTCGCCCGCCATTTGAACGAGCTGGCGCCGCGATAGTTTTTACGTGCCAGCATTGACATTTTCTTCACTACGGAACTTGTACCGTCGTTCCAGGTCAATGTTGGCAGCGCCCACAAGGCGCGAGTTTTGTAAGTCGGAGGTTCTTAATGACCACATCGTTGCAACCTGCCTATGCCCTGGTGCCCGGTGCAAACCTGGAAGCCTATGTGCACACGGTCAACAGCATCCCGCTGCTGACGGTCGAGCAGGAGCGTGATCTGGGCGAGCGTCTCTATTATGAGCAGGATGTCGAGGCCGCTCGTCAAATGGTGATGGCCCACCTGCGTTTCGTCGTACATATCGCCCGTAGCTATGCCGGCTACGGGTTGGCCCAGGCCGACCTGATTCAGGAAGGCAACGTTGGCCTGATGAAAGCCGTCAAGCGCTTCAACCCGGAAATGGGCGTGCGCCTGGTGTCGTTCGCCGTGCACTGGATCAAGGCAGAGATCCACGAGTTCATCCTGCGCAACTGGCGCATCGTCAAGGTGGCTACCACCAAGGCCCAGCGCAAGCTGTTCTTCAACCTGCGTAGCCAGAAGAAGCGCCTGGCCTGGCTGAACAACGACGAAGTGCATCGCGTGGCGGAAAGCCTTGGCGTCGAGCCGCGTGAAGTGCGCGAGATGGAAAGCCGCCTCAGCGGCCAGGACATGGCCTTCGACCCGGCAGCGGAAGCTGACGACGACAGCGCGTTCCAGTCGCCTGCGCATTACCTGGAAGACCACCGTTACGACCCGGCGGTGCAACTGGAGGATGCCGACTGGAGCGACAACTCCACCAGCAACCTGCATGAAGCGCTGCAAGGTCTGGACGAGCGTAGCCGCGATATTCTCTACCAGCGCTGGTTGGCGGAAGAGAAGGCCACGTTGCATGAGCTGGCAGACAAGTACAGCGTATCGGCTGAGCGAATTCGCCAGCTGGAGAAAAATGCGATGAACAAGGTCAAGGCGCTGATCGCTGTCTGATCGAGCTTGGCTGCATTGAAAAGCCGCTGGCCCGGGTAGGGCGAGCGGCTTTTTTATTGGCGTGGGCGTTGCCGGCCTCTTCGCAGCACAAGGCTGCTCCTACAGGGTACCGCGTTGCCTGTAGGAGCAGCCTTGTGCTGCGAAGAGGCCAGAAAAACCAGCAAAAAACTCAAAGCTTGCGCGAAGTGTCGAGCTGCATTAGGTAGCTGGGCCCGCCCAACTGGCTCATCTGGCGCCTGATCCAGCCCGCCCGGCTTGCCACATAGGCGCTCGGCCTGCTGGCACTCCACTTGATCGGGCTAGGCAGCACCGCCGCCAGTTGTGCCGCCTGCTGGCGACTAAGCCGGCTGGCATCGACGCCAAAGTGATAACGCGCCGCCGCCTGGGCACCAAACACGCCTTTGCCCCACTCCGCGCTGTTCAGGTAGACCTCGAGAATCCGCTCTTTCGACCAGAACAGCTCGATCAGCGCAGTGAACCAGGCCTCCAGCCCTTTACGAAACCAGCTGCGCCCAGACCACAGGAACAGGTTCTTGGCCACCTGCTGGGTAAGGGTGCTGGCACCGCGCACGCTGCCGCCGCGCTCGTTGTAAGCCAGTGCCGCCTGGATGGCCGGGATGTCGAACCCCCAATGGCTGGCGAACTTCTGGTCCTCGCCGGCAATGACGGCAACCTTCAGCTCATCGGAGATGTTCTCCCATGGCTCCCAGTCGCGTTGCAGGTCGATTGGCTCGCCGCTGACCCACGACTGCACCTTGCGCTCGACCATCAGCGCCGTGCCGGGTGGTGGCACCCAGCGGAACACCAGCACCAGCACGATGCTGCCGGCAGCGAACCAGAGCAGGGCGCGGGAGAGGCGACGGATAAGGGTTGGCAGCATGGCGATGGCTTGGCCGTACGGGTGGAAGGGGCCATTATACAGACCCGATACAAGGAGTCGTCCCATGCTTCGCAGCTTCCTGATGCTTGCCGCCTTTTTCGGCTTTACCGGGGTCGCCCTGGGCGCCTTCGCCGCCCATGGCCTGAAAAACCGGCTAACGGCCGACTACCTGGCCATCTTCCATACCGGCGTGACCTACCAGTTGGTGCATGCCCTGGCGATCTTCGGCGTTGCCGTGCTTTCTGCACACCTGCCGGGGCGCCTGGTGGGTTGGGCCGGCGGCCTGTTCGCCCTAGGCATCGTGCTGTTCTCCGGCAGCCTGTACCTGTTGACCCTCAGCGGCCTGGGCAAGCTGGGCATCATCACCCCAATGGGTGGTTTGTGCTTCCTCGCCGGCTGGCTGTGCCTGGGCCTGGCAGCCTGGCGGCTGGGCTGACCGACCGGTCCACAATCGCGACTAATGGCGTGCACCGCCCTTGGGTTGCAGGGCGGTTCGGCGCTAGAATGCGGGCCCCAAAGAACAATGGTGGCCGTGCGCATGCGCATTCAACTGAACGGTGAACCTTACGAACTGCCTGCTGGCGAAAGCGTTGCAGCCCTGCTGGCGCGCCTGGAGCTGACCGGGCGCCGTGTGGCAGTGGAACTGAACCTGGATATCGTGCCGCGCAGCCAGCACGACAGCACGCTGCTGAACGACGGCGACCAGGTCGAAGTGGTCCACGCCATCGGTGGCGGCTAGCAGCAGCCCGGCGGTTCACAAGCAAGCCCTGCAACCTTTTCCCGAGGAACAACGATGAGCAACGTTCGTAGCGACAAGCCCTTCACCCTGGCCGGGCGTACTTTCCAGTCGCGCCTGCTGGTCGGCACCGGCAAGTACCGTGACATGGAAGAAACCCGCCTGGCCACCGAGGCTTCGGGTGCCGAAATCGTCACCGTCGCCGTGCGCCGTACCAACCTGGGCCAGAATGCGGGCGAGCCGAACCTGCTCGATGTACTGTCGCCCGACAAGTACACCATCTTGCCGAACACCGCCGGCTGCTTCGACGCGGTGGAAGCGGTACGTACTTGCCGCCTGGCCCGCGAACTGCTGGATGGGCGCAAGTCGCACGAATCCCGGACACTGGTAAAGCTGGAAGTGCTGGCCGACCAGAAAACCCTGTTCCCCAACGTGATCGAAACCCTCAAGGCCGCCGAAGTGCTGGTCAAGGAAGGTTTCGACGTTATGGTCTACACCAGCGACGACCCGATCATCGCCCGTCAGCTGGCTGAAGCCGGCTGCATCGCGGTCATGCCGCTGGCTGGCCTGATTGGTACCGGCTTGGGTATCTGCAACCCCTACAACCTGCAGATCATCCTGGAAGAGTCCAAGGTGCCGGTGCTGGTCGATGCCGGCGTGGGCACCGCTTCCGATGCCACCATCGCCATGGAAATGGGGTGCGAGGCCGTGCTGATGAACTCGGCCATTGCCCACGCCCAGCAGCCGGTGCTGATGGCCGAAGCCATGAAGCACGCCATCGTCGCCGGTCGCCTGGCCTACCTGGCCGGCCGTATGCCGAAGAAACTCTATGCCAGCGCCTCTTCGCCGCTGGATGGTCTGATCAAGTAAGAGCAACTGATGACTGAATCGCACGATACGCCGATCACCCCCGACGGCGAAGCCCGCCCACACCGCCGCATCAAGAGCTTCGTGATGCGTGCCGGGCGCATGACCGAAGGCCAGCAACGCGGCCTGGACCAGGGCGGCCCGCTGTACATCCTGCCGTTGGCCGACAGCCCGGTGGACTACGACCAGGTATTCGGCCGGTCGGCGCCGCGCACCCTGGAGATCGGCTTCGGCATGGGTCATTCCCTGCTGGAGATGGCCGCTGCCGCGCCTGAGCAGGACTTCATCGGTGTGGAAGTGCACCGTCCGGGTGTAGGCGCGCTGCTCAACGGCGTGCTGACCCAGGGCCTGAAGAACCTGCGGGTGTATGACTGCGATGCCATCGAAGTGCTGAACCGCTGCGTGGCGGACAACAGCCTCGATCGCCTGATGCTGTTCTTCCCCGACCCTTGGCACAAGGCGCGCCACCACAAGCGCCGCATCGTCCAGCTGGAGTTTGCCGAGCTGGTACGGCGCAAGCTCAAGCCCGGTGGCGTATTCCATATGGCGACCGACTGGGAACCGTATGCCGAGTACATGCTGGAAGTGATGAGTGCTGCCCCCGGCTACCGCAACCGTGCGGCCGATGGTACCTATGTGCCACGCCCGGAAGAGCGCCCGATCACCAAGTTCGAACGCCGCGGCGAGCGGCTGGGACATGGGGTGTGGGATCTGAAGTTCGAGAAGGTGGATTGATTGGCTGAGTCAGCCTTTCGATGCACTGGTGCTTGCGGATATGCAGGCGAAAAAAAACCGCTCTGAGAAGAGCGGTTTTTTTTTGAGCGGTAGGACTGAGTATCCGTCGCTCAGGACTTCACTGAAAACTCACACGGTTCACGGATCATAGGTAGGCGTAGATGCCGCGTCAATGCCCGGAAATTTTTAGCATCATGTGTGTCGGAGTGGTTAACAGTCTTGATCGGAGAATGCGAGTACCATCGCGCTGCTCCCGTTTAAGGGTATTCAGTGATGGGCCGGGTAGGAGATGAATTCTGCTTTTCGGCCCCTTCGACGCGGCTTGAGAACCGTGCCGGTGATGCTTTCGAAGGGCCATCAACCTGGCCACTTCACTGAAGACTTACACGGTTTTCGAAGGCATCGAAGCGCCGGTTAGATGCTGGAAGACTGGCCCGCCAATACGGAGGCCAAGGCATATGAAGCGTTTGCTTGATGCGCTGAGCCGCGCCTGGAAGCTTGTCCGGATCTTGATAGTGCTCAAGACTGTTCGGGACTTCATGCGTGACCACTTCGATGATGCCCGTTAAGGGCTAGTCAGGTGGTAGGGCTGCCCTGGTATCCCGGGGCAGCTTTTAGCCATTTCTACCCTCGGCGATCAGCCACCACGCCAATCAACACCAGCACCACCAGCAACACCGGTGCCAGCGCATAGTTGTTGAACTGGCTCAGCCCCTTCACCACCCACGGTGTGGCGTAGATCAGCGCTGCACCGCTGCCGATCATCACCATCAACGCCATGAACGGCACGCGCAGGGCGCCCGCCAGGCCGCCCAGGCGTTGCTCGGCCCAGGCTTTGACATCGGTGCCGAACAGCACCAGCAGGCAGCCTACCAAGGCCAGTGAAATCTCCGACAGGTTGCTGCGGCTCCAGCGGGAAACCGTCGCAAGCAGATCAAGTACCAGATCCATGGGTCATCCTTAGGTCAAGAAATACTGCAGCAGGTCATTGAGGAACAACTGGCCCCTTGGCGTGGCCACCAGTCGATCCGGTTCGACCCGCAAAAGGCCTTTTTGTTCGGCGGCGCGGCGTGCCTCGCGCAGTTGTTCCAGCGGCAAGCCAGTGCGCTGGGTGAACAGCTCGGCCTCCACGCCATCGGTGAGCCGCAGGGCGTTCATCAGGAACTCGAACGGCAGCTCGTCAACCGGCAACAGCTTCTCGCCGGCCTTGAACGGCTTGGCCAGGTTCAGGTAATCCTTGGGCAGACGGGTCTTCCAGGTCCGCAGGATGCGTCCGTCGGCGAAGGTCAGCTTGCCGTGGGCGCCAGCGCCGATGCCGATGAAGTCGCCGAAGCGCCAGTAGTTGAGGTTGTGGCGGGCAGCGCGACCTGCCTGGGCATAGGCTGATACCTCGTACTGGCGGTAACCGTGCTCGGCCATCAGCGCCTGGCCGGCCTCCTGGATGTCCCAGAGGATGTCGTCTTCGGGCAGCTCTGGCGGCTGGTTCCAGAACACCGTGTTTGGTTCCACGGTCAGCTGGTACCACGACAGGTGCGTCGGCTCCAGATCTATGGCCTGGCGCAGATCACTGAGCGCATCGTCCAGCGACTGGTCGGGCAGGCCGTGCATCAGGTCCATGTTGAAGTTATCGAAGCCGGCTGCGCGCGCCATGCCGGCGGCCCGCACCGCTTCGTCGCCGTTGTGGATTCGCCCCAGCGCCTGCAGCTTGGCCGGTTGAAAGCTCTGCACGCCGATGGACAGGCGGTTGATGCCGGTTTGCCGATAGGCCTTGAACTTGTCCTGCTCGAAAGTGCCCGGGTTGGCCTCCAGGGTAATTTCGATGTCTGGCGCGAACGGGATGCGCTGCTCCACGCCGCGCAGCAGCCGGCCGAGGGCGTTGGCACTGAACAGGCTGGGCGTGCCGCCACCGAAGAAGATCGAGCTAATCGGGCGGCCTTGCACGGCGGCCAGTTCCTGGTCGAGGTCGTCCAGCAGGGCTGTGACGTAGGCGTCTTCCGGCAGCTCAGGCCCGGCAGCGTGGGAGTTGAAGTCGCAGTAAGGGCATTTGCGTACACACCACGGGATGTGGATGTACAGCGCCAGCGGCGGCAGGCTGGTGAAGCGCACCGCGCCGGGAGTGGACAGCGTTGCGATCATGCCAGGCCCAGACGTTGGCGCAGCAGGGCCATGGCACGGGCGCGGTGGCTGAGCTGGTTCTTGTCTGCCGGAGCCAGGTCGGCGCTGGAGCAGCTGCGCTCCGGTACCCAGAACAGCGGGTCGTAGCCAAAGCCATGCTCGCCGCTGGCTTCAAAGAGGATGCTGCCGTGCCACAGGCCTTCGCACAGGATCGGCAGCGGGTCGTCGGCGTGGCGTACCAAAGCCAGTACGCAGACGAACTGCGCGCCGCGCTCGGCTTCAGGCACGTCTTTCAAGGCTTCGAGCAGCTTGGCGTTGTTCGCCGCGTCACCCTTGCCATCGGCATAGCGCGCCGAGTAGATGCCCGGCGCGCCGCCGAGGAAGTCCACCGCCAGGCCGGAGTCGTCGGCCAGGGCCGGTAGGCCGGAAATACGGGCGGCGTTGCGCGCCTTGAGAATGGCGTTCTCGACGAACGACAGGCCGGTTTCTTCCGGCTCGACCTGGCTGAACTCACCAATCGAGCGCAGTTGCACGGACTGGCCGAGCATGGCCTGGAGTTCCTTGAGTTTGCCGGCGTTGTGGCTGGCCAATACGAGTTGCTGGAAATTCATTATTCGCCTGGGAAAACTTCCTGGTTGAAGCTGAGGGAGTTGCTGATCCCGCCGGTTTCGATGTTCAGGTCGAAGGTGACGGTTTCGGGCTGGTCGATCTTGAATTGGGCGACGTAGTACACCGCGCCCTGTTCGGTGATTTGCTTGAACGACAGAGGGTTGCTGCGCCCCGTCAGGTCCTTGACCGTGCCGCTGACCAGCGCTGGAGTGGGCTTGTCGGCCTTGAGCACAGCGATGTTGAGCACGCCCTGGTTCTTGCTGCGAACCAGGCCGGTGGCTGCGGCCACCTCGGGTGTGAGCATGCTCGAAGTGAATGCGCTGTAGTGCACCGTCACGTCGCCAAACACTTCCTTGCGCTCGGGGCGGGCGGCATCGGCAGCCAGTACCGGCAGGGCCAGGCACAGGCTGATCAGGAACAGGGCTAGGCGACGCATGGGGCGATTCCTCCGGTGGGCGTCAGACCGCGAGCTGGTGCTCTTGCAAGCTCGGGCTGCTGACGCGGTAGATGCCGATCTCACCTAGAAGATTAGGCCAAAGCCGGCCACCCCACCCGTTGCGATGCAAGTGGTCGACCGCCAGGCGGTCAAGCACCTTGGCCCGTCGTTCGTGCACCAGTTCTTCGAAGTCGGCGAAGGTGCAGAAGTGGATGTTCGGCGTGTTGTACCAGGTGTACGGCATGAAGTCCGAGACCGGCATGCGGCCTTTGGTCGCCAGGTACCAGCGGCAGCGCCAGTGGCCGAAGTTGGGGAAGGTAATGATGCACTGGCGGCCCACGCGCAGCATCTCGTCGAGGATGCGGTCGGGGTACTCCACGGCCTGCAGGGCCTGGGTCATGATTACCACGTCGAAGCTGTTGCTGGCGAAGTTGCCAAGGCCTTTGTCCAGGTCCTGCTCGATGACGTTGACGCCTTTGGCCACGCAGGCGGCGATGTTGTCGGCGTCGATCTCCAGGCCATAGCCGGTGACCTGTTTGCGGTCACGCAGCGAGGCCAGCAGTTCGCCGCTGCCGCAGCCCAGGTCGAGTACCCGGCTGCCGGCGGGGATCCAGTCGTGGATGATTTCCAGATCGGCTCTCATGCTGTCCTCAGATGGCAATGCGGTTCATGTAGTTCGAGAAACCCTGCATGTAGCGAGGTGTGGGGATCAGGAAGGCATCGTGCCCGTAAGGGGAGTCGATCTCCAGGTAGCAGACGTTCTTGCGCGCGGCCATCAGCGCGTCGACGATCTCGCGTGAACGGGCTGGGGAGAAGCGCCAGTCGGTGGTGAACGACATGATGCAGTAGTCCGCCGTGACGTGGGCCAGCGTGGCGGCCAGGTCACCCCCCTGGCTGGCGGCTGGGTCGAAGTAGTCCAGCGCCTTGGTCATCAGCAGGTAGGTATTGGCGTCGAAACGGCCGGAAAACTCCTCGCCCTGATAGCGCAGGTAGCTTTCGACCTGGAACTCGACGCTGTGGAAGTCATAGTTGAGCTTGTCGCTTTTCAGCTCGCGGCCGAATTTTTCACCCATCGAGTCGTCGGACAGGTAGGTGATGTGGCCGACCATGCGTGCCAGCATCAGGCCGCGCTTGGGGATCACGCCTTGGTCCTGGAACGAGCCGCCGTGGAACTCAGGGTCGGTGAGAATCGCCTGGCGTGCCACCTCGTTGAAGGCGATGTTCTGCGCCGACAGCTTGGGTGCCGAAGCGATGTCGACGCAGTGGCGCACGCGCTCGGGGTAGCTGATGGTCCATTGCAGTGCCTGCATGCCGCCCAGGCTGCCGCCGACGACAGCGGCCCATTGCTGGATGCCCAGGCGTTCGCCCAGGCGCACCTGGCTGTGCACCCAGTCCTCCACGGTCAATACCGGGAAATCGGCGCCATAGGGCTTGCCGGTGGCCGGGTTGACGCTGCTGGGGCCGGTGCTGCCGTTGCAGCCGCCGAGGTTGTTCAGGCTGACCACGAAGAAGCGGTTGGTATCGATTGGCTTGCCTGGGCCGATGCAGCTGTCCCACCAGCCCGGCTTGCGGTCGGTGGCGGCATGATAGCCAGCGGCATGGTGGTGGCCGGAAAGGGCATGGCAGATCAGCACGGCGTTGCTCGCGCTGGCGTTCAGGGTGCCATAGGTCTCGTAGACCAGTTCGTAACTGGCCAGGGAACGGCCACAGGCCAGGGCCAGCGGTTCATCGAACCGGGCGGTTTGCGGTACTACCAGACCGACGGAATCTTCGGGAAAGACAGTGGACATCGACCCTGCTCACGCTTGACGGAGGCGTAAGTCTAAAGAGCGCTACCCCCAGCGGCAAGCAAAGGCTTGCCGCTGGGGGTAACCAGGGTCAGATCATGCGCCACAGTTCCTGTGGCATGCCGGCGTAGGCGGCCAGTGGGGGCATGACGAACGACTGGATCACCTGGATCGCCAGGAAGGCGAAGATCGGCGAGATATCCATGCCGCCCAGGTTGGGCACCAGGCGGCGGAACGGTGCCAGCACCGGTTCGCTGATCTGGTAGGCCAGCTCGGCTGCCGGGTTGTGGCTGTTGGGGGCGACCCAGGAAACGATCACCATCACGATCATCGCCACCCAGAAGATCTTCAGGAACAGCGAGGTGATACCGATGATCGCCCACATCAGCAGGTGCAGGATGTCACCGAAGGTGCCGTAGGTGACCATCAGCACAAAGCCCATCAGCAGCGCCTGGATGACGATTGCCAGCAGCAGCGACGAGGTGTCCAGCCCACCGACACTGGGGATAACCCGGCGGATCGGCTTGAGCAGCGGCTGAGTGGCACGCACCGCGAACTGGCACAGTGGGTTGTAGAAGTTGGCCTTGACCAGTTGCAGCACGAAGCGCAGCAGCACGATCACCAGGTACAGGCTGACCAAGGTTTGCACCACGAAGATCGCGGCGCCGGACAGTGCATTCATCTAAAGCTCCTTATTTGCCCAATTGTTCGGCCAGCTCGGCGGAACGCGTGGCTGCAGCCTGCAGCGCCTGCTCGACGATGGCTTCGAAGCCGCTGGCCTGGAACGATTTGATCGCCGCTTCCGTGGTGCCGGCGGGCGAGGTGACGCGGCGGCGCAGTTCGGCGGCATCGACATCGCTGGCAACCGCCATGCGCGCGGCCCCCAGAGCGGTCTGCAAGGTTAGCTGGGAAGCGGTTTCGCGTGGCAGGCCGAGCTTTTCACCGGCGGCGGTCATGGCCTCGATCAGCAGGAAGAAGTAGGCCGGGCCGCTTCCGGACACCGCAGTCACGGCGTCCAGTTGCTGTTCCTGCTCCAGCCACAGGGCGGTGCCCACGGCCGACAGCAGTTGTTCGGCCTGCTGGCGCTGCTCGCCAGACACTTCGGCGGTGGCGTACAGGCCGCTCACGCCCTGGCGCAATAGTGCGGGGGTGTTGGGCATGCAGCGCACCACCGGGCGAGCGCCCACCCAGCTTTGCAGGCTGGCACAGGTGATGCCGGCGGCGATGGAAACGATCAGTTGGCCATCCCGCAGGTTGGGTTGCAGGGCCTGGCACACGGTTTTCATGACTTGTGGCTTGACCGCCAGCACGATGACGTCGGCGCCGTCGATGGCCTGGGCATTGTCCTCGAAGGTTTCGATGCCGTGCTCGGCCTGGATGCGGCCGCGGGTCTCGGCGCCCGGGTCGCTGGCGCGGATCTGCGAGGCGTCCAGGCCCTGGGCACGCAGACCGCCGATCAGGCTGGCGGCCATGTTGCCGGCGCCGATAAAGGCAATACGTGTCTTGCTCATGTCAGGTCCTTGTGGAAAAGAGTGAGTGAAGCATGAAATCAGGTGTTGCCGTAGTCGCGGGCACCGAACAGGGCGGTGCCGATGCGCACCCAGGTCGCACCCTGTGCAATCGCCGCTTCCAGGTCGTGGCTCATGCCCATGGACAGCGTGTCCAGGCCAAGGCCTTCCTGCAGCTTGCGCAAGCTGGCGAAAGCGGCCTCCTGGGCGACCCGGTCGTCGGTGGGTTCGGGGATTGCCATCAGCCCGCGCAGGCGCAGGTTGGGCAGTGCAGTCACTGCCTTGGCCAGGGCCGGCAGGTCGGCGGGGGCGCAGCCGGATTTGCTGTCTTCACCGCTGACGTTCACCTGCAGGCAGATGTTCAACGGTGCCAGCCCGGCAGGGCGCTGCTGCGACAAGCGTTGGGCGATTTTCAGGCGGTCCACGGAATGTACCCAGTCGAAATGCTCGGCGATGGCTTTGGTCTTGTTCGACTGAATGGGGCCGATGAAGTGCCAGATCAAGGGCAAGTCGCTGAGATCCTGCTGCTTTGTCAGCGCTTCCTGTAGGTAGTTTTCCCCAAAATCGCGCACGCCTGCGGCGTGGACCTCGCGGATGGCGCTGGCCGGCTTGGTCTTGCTCACGGCCAGCAACTGAACGCTGGCCGGATCGCGCCCGGCCGCCTGGGCGGCGCTGGCGATACGGGCGGAAATCGCGGAAAGGTTGTCTGCTAGGGTGGACATGGACGGATGCCGGCAACTGAAGGGTCTGCGGCATTCTACCTACTTGAAGGCCTTTGGGGAGTCTCATGGACGTGACTGACCTGTTGGCCCGGGCCGTGGATGCGGGGGCTTCGGACCTGCATCTGGCGGCGGGCCAGATACCGATGCTGCGATTGGATGGCGAGTTGCAGTGCATGGGCTTGCCGCCTTTGGGGGCGGATGCCTTGATCGAAGGCATGGCTACCCTGCTGGATGACGAGCAGCGCCGACAGTGGGCCCAGGGCGATGAACTGGACCTGGCGCTGGAGTTGCCTGCGCTTGGGCGTTTTCGTCTGAACTTGTTTCGCCAGTTGAATGGCCCCGCTGTGGCTTTTCGGTTGATTCAGGGGCGTATCGCCACGCTGGATGAGCTTGACCTGGCAGGTGTGTTTCAAGCTGTTGCTCAATGCCGTGATGGCCTGATTCTGGTGGGTGGGCCGACCGGCAGTGGCAAGTCCAGCACCCTGGCCACGCTGTTAGACCAGCTGAACCGCGCGCGGGCGCTGCACATCATTACCCTGGAAGACCCCGTCGAGGTTATCCACAGCAGCCAGCGCAGCCTGGTCAACCAGCGTGAGGTGGGTCGGCATAGTCGCGGCTTTGCTCAGGGGCTGAGCAGTGCGCTGCGCCAGGACCCGGATGTGATCATGATCGGCGAGTTGCGTGACCTGGAGACCATTCGCCTGGCACTGCGCGCGGCCGAAACCGGGCATCTGGTGCTGGCAACCGTGCACGCGCGTTCGGCGGCCGGCAGCATCGACAGGTTGGTGGAGGTGTTCGCTGCCGAGGAAAAGCTGTTGGTGCGGGCGATGCTGGCCGAGTCGCTGCGCCTGGTGGTCACGCAGGTGCTGGTCAGGCGCGTGGGCGGTGGGCGGGTGGCGGCGCGGGAAGTGCTGGTGGCGACGCCGGCGGTGCGCAATTTAGTTCGGGAGGGACGGATGGCGCAGTTGTGTTCGGTGATGCAGGCGGGAATGGCGCAGGGGATGCGGACGATGGAGGGGGCGATGCGGGGTTTGAAAGAGAAGGGGCTGATCAAAGACCTGTAGTGCTTGCACCGGCCCTTTCGCGGGCAAGCCCACTCCCACAGGGTCAGCACAGACTTCGAGGGCTGTGTTGTCTCTGTAGGAGCGGGCTAGCCCGCGAAGAGGCCGGACTTGCTTAACGCTTGGCCAGGCTCAGCTGCTGCTGTTCCTTCGGTAGCACGCGTTTGGCCACAACGTAGTGCTTCTGCCAGTAAGGCTTGCTCAGGGTGTCGATGCTCACCCGCTTGCCGCGCCGTGGCGCATGGATGAAGCGGTCGTTGCCCAGGTAGATGGCAACATGGTTCACCCGGCGGCTCTTGATGTTGAAGAAAATCAGGTCGCCAGGCTTCAGGTCACCCTTGGCCACCTTCACGCCGTGGCCCTGGGCCATGGCGTTGGAGGTGCGCGGCAGGTCGACATCGGCGACGTCGTTGAAGGCGTACTTGACCAGCCCGCTGCAGTCGAAGCCTTTTTTCGGGCTGCTGCCGCCCCAAACATAGGGGGTACCGAGCACATTCACCGCACGGCTGAGCACATCGCTGCTTTGCTTGGGCGACATGGCGGCGACCTGCACGCCGCGGCTGCTGGCGGCGTTGCTGGGGCGAGCGCGCAGCGCGGTCTGCTTGACCGGTGCGTGTTTCACCGAGGCGTTGGTGGTGTAGCCGGTGAAACCATTGGGAAGACGTTGCTCACGATTGGTGGCGTGGGCGGCCAGGGGCAATAATAGGCAGAGGGTCAGCCATGTCTTGATCAAAGGCGGCATAGATGAAGCTCTTATGAATAGTTATGTGTTGGGCGCGCAACTTTATAACAGCTTTTTGATCAATCTTTGATCCGTTGGTCGATTGCCCAGGTGCCGTACGTCGGCCTGCCACGAGAAAGTCACATTTTTTTTTAGAAAATTTTCGGATAACCCACAGGGGCTATGAATGAACAGTTATCAACAGGGGGCGCCCTTTCACGACACCCACAGCAAGACCATTGGCTACCTGCTGTGGATTTTCGGCTTTACCGGGTCCCACCGCTTCTACTACGGCAAGCCGATTACCGGGACCCTCTGGTTCTTCACCTTCGGCCTGCTGGGTATTGGTTGGTTGATCGACCTGTTCCTGATCCCGTCCATGGACCGTGAAGCCGACTTGCGGTTCCAGTCAGGACGTATCGACTACAACATCGCCTGGATCCTGCTGACCTTCCTTGGCGTGTTTGGCCTGCATCGGCTGTACCAGGGCAAGTGGATCACCGCGATCATCTACTTCTTTACCGGCGGGTTGTTCCTGGTGGGGGTGCTGTACGACTTCTGGACACTGAACAGCCAGGTTTCCGAGAGGAATGCGGGGCGGGGATAAGGTGGGCGGGGGCGCAACGCGCCCCAACCCAGGATTACTGACGGGTCTGCCGCTGTTGCAGCAACAGGTTGCTGAACCCAGCCCCGGCCAGCTGTTTCTGCGCGCCGGTCAGCTGCTCACGGTTGCTGAACGGCCCGACCAATACGCGGTACCAGGTTTCATCCTTGACCGTACCGGATTCCACCTTCACCGACTGGCCTAGCAGGATGATCTGCGCGCGCACCTTGTCGGCATCGGCCTGCTTGCGGAACGAACCGGCTTGCAGGAAGTACTGAGTGGTGGCTGCCGGCTTGATCACCGGTGGCGGCGGTGGCGGGGTCTGGCCAAGCAACGCTGCCTGGGCCCGCGCGGTGTCGATTTTTGCCGCTTCTGCTGGCGTCACCGGGGTGACCGGCTGGGCCGGCACCGGTGGCGTTTTCTCTGGTACGGCCTCTGGCGGCACGATCACCTCGGACTCCGGCAACAGGGTGTAGAAGTCGTACTTCGGCTTCACCGGCTGTTGCGGGGTGGCCTGCGCAGGCTTGCTGGCCTCGGACACCTTCTCCGGCTTCTGCTGCTCGGGCTTGGCGCGCTTGATGTCGTCGCCACCGGGTTCGAGCTTCATCAGGAACACGATGAACGCGCCAACGGTCAGGCCGACGGCCAGCCATACCCAGCCTGGAATCGGCTGCTTGGCCGGCGCCGTCTGGCGGCTGGCGCCGCGCTTTGGGGCAGGTTTTTTCTTGGCAGCCAACTTACATGCGCTCCAGGGTTTCCAGGCCGAGCAGCTCCAGACCTTGTTTGAGGGTGCGGCCAGTCAGGGCGGCCAGGCGCAGGCGGCTCTGCTGTTGCTCAGGGGTTTCGGCGGCGAGGATCGGGCAGTTCTCGTAGAAGCTGGAGAACAGGCCGGCCAGGTCGTACAGGTAGCTGCACAGGACGTGCGGCGTGCCTTTGTCGGCGACGTTGTTGAGGATTTCGCCAAACTGAGCCAGGCGCGCGGCCAGGTCCTGCTCGTGGGCAGCCTGCAGCACGATGTTGCCGTCGACTTCGTCGAAGCCCTTGCCCAGCTTGCGGAACACGCCGGCTACGCGGGTGTAGGCGTACAGCAGGTAAGGCGCGGTGTTGCCTTCGAAATTGAGCATTAGCTCGAAGTTGAAGCTGTAGTCGCTGGTACGGTGCTTGGACAGGTCGGCGTATTTCACCGCGCCAATACCCACCACTTCCCCGATGTGGCGCAGGTCGTCGTCGGCCAGGCTCGGGTTCTTCTCCTTGACCAGCGCGTAGGCACGCTCCTTGGCCTCGGTGAGCAGGTCGATCAGCTTCACGGTGCCGCCGTCACGGGTCTTGAACGGGCGGCCGTCGGCGCCGTTCATGGTGCCGAAGCCCATGTGCTCCATCTGCATCGGGTGGCCAACGAAGCCGGCGCGGCGGGCGACTTCGAACACTTGGTTGAAGTGCAGAGCCTGACGCTGGTCGACGAAGTACAACGCGCGGTCAGCCTTGAGCACGTTGCTGCGGTAGCGCACGGCGGCCAGGTCGGTGGTGGCATACAGGTAGCCGCCGTCGGCCTTCTGCACGATCACCGGCAGTGGCTCACCTTCGCTGTTCTTGAACTCTTCGAGGAATACGCACTGGGCGCCTTGGTCTTCGACCAGCAGGCCCTTGGCCTTGAGGTCGGCCACCACGTTGGCCAGGTCGTCGTTGTAGGCGCTTTCACCCATCACGTCGGCCATGGTCAGTTTGACGTTAAGCAGCTCGTAGGTCTTCTGGCAGTGCGACAGCGAGATGTCCTTGAAGCGTGTCCACAGGGCCAGGCACTCAGGGTCGCCGGCCTGCAGCTTGACCACCAGGCCACGGGCGCGGGTGGCGAACTCTTCCGACTCATCGAAGCGCTTTTTCGCCGCGCGGTAGAAGTTCTCCAGGTCCGACAGCTCGTCGCTGGTGATTGGGTTTTCCTGCAGATAGGCCATCAGCATACCGAACTGGGTGCCCCAGTCGCCGACGTGGTTCTGGCGAATGACGTTGTCGCCCAGGAACTCCAGCACGCGCGCAACGCTGTCGCCGATGATGGTCGAGCGCAGGTGGCCAACGTGCATTTCTTTGGCCAGGTTTGGCGCCGACATGTCGATGACGACTTTCTCGCTCGGGCCGGCCTTGCGCACGCCCAGGTGGGCGTCGGCCAGGGCGGCATCCAGGCGCTTGGCCAAAGCGTCGGTGTTCTGGAAGAAGTTCAGGAAGCCAGGGCCGGCGATCTCGACCTTGCTGATGTCGGCGCTGGCCGGCAGCGCGTTGATCAGTTTCTCGGCGAGGTCGCGTGGCTTCATGCCGGCCGGCTTGGCCAGCATCATGGCGATGTTGCTGGCGAAGTCGCCGTGGGTCTTGTCCCGGGCGTTTTCCACCTGGATCGCCGGCGACAGCCCTTCAGGCAGCACACCGTCGTTGACGAGTTGGGTGAGGGCTTGCTGGATCAGCTGGCGAATGGTGTCTTTCATGGGGATCTCTTTTCGACCGCAAGCGCGGTGAGCGCCTGGATGCGCAGGTGGAAAAACTGGGCATTATCCGTTGCCGGGAGCGGGTTGCCAACCTTTGGGCTGCAGCTCAGTAAAGGTCGACCGGGTCGACATCCAGCGACCAGCGCACCTGGCGCCCGCTCGGCAGCTGCTCCAACACTAGCAACCAGGCGCTGATCAGTCGATGCAAAGGCGCCCGGGTATTGGCCTGTATCAACAGTTGCGCGCGAAAGCGCCCGGCACGGCGCTCCATGGGCGCCGGCACTGGGCCAAGCAACTCGATGCCCGGCAGGCGCTGTTCGGCCACCAAGCGTTCGGCGGCGGCACAGGCTTCGTCGAGGAACGCTTCGGCCTGCCCCGGTTTGTGCGCTTCGGCACGCAGCAGGGCCAGGTGCGAGTAAGGCGGCAGCCCGGCGGCGCGGCGTTCGTCCAGGGCCTGTTCGGCAAAGGCGAAGTAGCCTTGCTCGGTAAGCTGCACCAGCAGTGGATGGTCGGCCAGGTGGGTCTGGATGATCACCTTGCCAGGTTCTTCGGCACGCCCGGCACGGCCGGCCACCTGCACGATCAGTTGTGCCATGCGTTCGCTGGCGCGGAAATCACCTGAGAACAGCCCGCCGTCGGCATCGAGGATGGCCACCAGGGTCACCCGTGGGAAATGGTGGCCCTTGGCGAGCATCTGGGTGCCGACGAGAATGCTCGGCTGGCCGCGCTGGATGGTGTTGAACAGGTTGTGCATGGCGTCCTTGCGCGCCGTGCTGTCGCGGTCCACGCGCAGGATCGGGTAATCCGGGAACAGCACTTTCAGGCGTTCTTCGGCGCGCTCGGTGCCGGCTCCGACCGGGCGCAGGTCAACGTGGTTGCACTGCGGGCACTGATGCGGCAGGCGTTCGTCATAGCCGCAGTGGTGGCAGCGCAGCACGCCGGAGCGTTGGTGCACGGTCATGCGCGCATCGCAGCGTGGGCACTCGGACAGCCAGCCGCAATCGTGGCACAGCAGGGTCGGGGCAAAACCTCGGCGGTTGAGGAACACCAGCACTTGCTGGCCGGCTTCCAGGGTCTGGCGAATGGCCTGTTGCAGCGGGCCGCTGATGCCGCTGTCCAGTGGCAGGCTTTTCACATCCAGGCGCAGCATGCGTGGCGGGCGCGCACCACCGGCGCGCTGGTTCATGCGCAGCAGGCGGTAGCGGCCGGTCAGGGCGTTGTGCAGGGTTTCCAGCGACGGCGTGGCGGAGCCGAGCAGGATCGGAATGTTCTCCTGGTGAGCGCGCACCAGCGCCAGGTCGCGGGCGTGGTAGCGCAGGCCTTCCTGCTGTTTATATGAGCCGTCGTGCTCTTCGTCGATGATGATCAGGCCGGGGTTTTTCATTGGCGTGAACAATGCCGAGCGGGTGCCGATGATGATGTCGGCCTCGCCGTCCCGTGCCGCCAGCCAGGCATCCAGGCGTTCGCGGTCGTTGACTGCCGAGTGCAGCAGGGCAATGCGCGCGTTGAAGCGTTGCTCGAAGCGCGCCAGGGTTTGCGGGCCGAGGTTGATCTCCGGGATCAGCACCAGTGCCTGCTTGCCGGCTTCCAGTGTCTCGCGGATCAGCTGCAGGTAGACCTCGGTCTTGCCGCTACCGGTGACGCCGGCCAGCAAGAACGCACCGAAGCCACCAAAGCCTTCGCGCACGGCGTCGAAGGCATTGCGCTGCTCTTCGTTGAGCGGCAGCTCCGGCTGCGCCAGCCAGTGCTCATGGCGCAGCGCCGGCAGGTGGCGGCGCACCTCGATGTGCACCAGTTCCTTGGCCAATAGCAGGTCGAGGCTGTCCTTGTTCAGGTTGAGCTTGGCCAGCAGGCTGTGGGCCACGCCGTGCGGGTGCTGGGCCAGGGTCTTGAGGGCATCGCGCTGGCGTGGCGCGCGGGCGATGCGCGGGTCTTCCAGGCGGGCGCCGGTGGCTATGTGCCAGAAGCGCTCCTGGCGCATTTCGGCGGGTTCGCCCTGGCGCAGCAGCGTGGGCAACGCCCAGCTCAGGGTGTCGCCCAGGCTGTGCTGGTAGTACTGGGCGGTCCACAGGCACAGCTTGAACAGCGATGCCGGGATGGGTGACACCGGGTCGAGCAGGGCGCTGGCCGGTTTCAGTTTGTCGGCAGGTACTTCGCTCTGCGCGCACACCTCTACCAGCACGCCGATCATTTCGCGTCGGCCAAAGGGCACGCGGATGCGCATGCCGGGGGTCAAGGCCTCGCGCGCCATGCTCGCCGGCGCCTTGTAGTCGAACAGGCGACGCAGCGGGGAGGGCAGGGCAAGGCGCAGGATGACGTCGGACACGCGATAATTCTCGGAGGGCGTTACAAGGACTGGCGAGCCTAGCAGACGACGGTCGGTGCAAGCGACATCTTGCGCTGGCGGCATGCTCTGGTATTATTCGCCGCCTAATTACGTGCGGTATTCAACAATTGGTGTTGGGTGGCGGCACGCAGCTCGAGGAAGTGACCATGAAAGAAGGTATCCACCCGAACTACGAAGTAGTTGCAGTCACCTGCAGCTGCGGCAACAAGTTCGAAACCCGTTCGACCCTGGGCAATGTCCTGTCGATCGACGTTTGCAACCTGTGCCACCCGTTCTACACCGGTAAGCAGAAAGTCCTGGACACCGGTGGTCGCGTACAGAAGTTCGCCGACCGCTTCGGTATGTTCGGTACCAAGAAGTAATCATGCGCATGGCGAATCCTTCGGGCTTCGCGTTGTTGCTGAAGAAGGCGCCCCTTGTGGGCGCCTTTTTTGTGGGCGTTATCTGGCATTTCCCGGCCCTGGCGTTCTGCCCGCCGCCGGACAAGCCCACGTGGGTAGTGGTGCGGCAGGTGGTCGATGGCGACACGCTGCGGCTGGCCGATGGCCGGAGTGTGCGGCTGATTGGCATCAACGCACCGGAAATCGGCCGCAAAGGGCGCACCAGCGAGGCATATGCCGAGGCTGCCAAGCGGCGCCTGCAGGCGTTGGTTCAGGCCAGTGACGGGCGTGTCGGGCTGGTGCCTGGCGTTGAGCCCAAGGACAAATACGGCCGCACACTGGCACATATTTATGGCCGTAATGGCAACAATCTGGAAGCACAGTTGCTCGGCGAAGGCCTGGGTTACCACGTGGCGGTTGCCCCCAATGTGCGCCTCAGCGGCTGCCAGCAGCGTGCTGAGCAAGCGGCGCGCAAGACGGGCAAAGGCCTGTGGCGCCGTTCGCCCGTGGTGCCTGCCAGTGCTGTCAGGCAGTCGGGCTTTGCGGTAATCGGCGGCCGCATCAACAGCATCGAGCGCAACCGTGGCGGGGTCTGGCTGACCATGGACGATGCTGTGGTGCTACAGGTTCCCGCTCGTCTGCAGCGCAACTTCCCCGCCAGCTTCTTCGATAATCTCAAGGGACGCCAGGTCGAGGCGCGTGGTTGGGTGCTGGATCGTTCCCGCAGGGGTGGCCTCAAGCCTGGGCAGCGACGCTGGGTGTTGCCATTGACCGATCCGAGCATGTTGGAGCGAATTTCAGGCTAAAAGATGTAGACATTTCGCTATTGGATTGTACACACTGTGAGCCGTATGCCCCCGTGGGTTATAGCGTAAAGTCGTAGGCTAAAGGCCTTGACACAAGTGACCGACCAGTCTTGTGGCTCCCCGGCTCTTTGCGTATCCTCGGCGGTCCGTCAGAACAGTAAATAGCGGAATGCCCACCATGTCAGACCTGAAAACCGCCGCTCTCGAATATCACGCTCAACCTCGTCCGGGGAAACTGAGCGTCGAGCTCTCCAAACCCACTGCCACCGCCCGTGACCTCGCCCTGGCCTACAGCCCAGGTGTTGCAGAGCCGGTGCGCGAAATCGGCCGTGATCCAGAGCTGGCTTACAAATACACCGGCAAAGGCAACCTGGTTGCGGTGATTTCCGATGGCACCGCCATCCTCGGTCTGGGTGACCTCGGCCCACTGGCTTCCAAGCCAGTCATGGAAGGCAAGGGTGTTCTGTTCAAGCGTTTCGCCGGTATCGATGTATTCGACATCGAAGTCGAGTCGGAAAGCCCACAAGCCTTCATCGACACCGTTCGCCGTATTTCGATCACCTTCGGTGGCATCAACCTTGAAGACATCAAGGCACCTGAGTGCTTCGAGATCGAGCGCACCCTGATCGAGCAGTGCGACATTCCGGTGTTCCACGATGACCAGCACGGTACCGCCATCGTTACCGCCGCCGGCATGATCAACGCCTTGGAAATCGCCGGCAAGAAGCTGGAAGACGCCAAGATCGTCTGCCTGGGTGCCGGCGCTGCCGCCATCTCCTGCATGAAGCTGCTGGTGAGCATGGGCGCCAAGGTCGAGAACATCTACATGATCGACCGTAGCGGCGTGATCCACGCTGGCCGTGACGACCTGAACCAGTACAAGGCGCAGTTCGCCCACGCTACCGACAAGCGTACCCTGGCTGACGCCCTTGACGGTGCTGACGTGTTCGTAGGCCTGTCCGGCCCGAACCTGCTGAGCCCAGAAGGCCTGAAGTCGATGGCTGCCAACCCGATCGTGTTCGCCTGCTCGAACCCGGATCCGGAAATTTCGCCAGAGCTGGCGCACGCCACTCGCAGCGACGTGATCATGGCCACCGGTCGTTCCGACTACCCGAACCAGGTCAACAACGTACTGGGCTTCCCGTTCATCTTCCGTGGTGCCCTGGACGTTCGCGCCAAGCGCATCAACGAAGAAATGAAGATCGCCGCCGCTATCGCCCTGAAAGACCTGGCCAAGCTGCCAGTGCCGAAGGAAGTTTGCGAAGCCTACGGCGTTCAAGGCCTGGAGTTCGGCCGTGAGTACATCATTCCGAAACCGCTGGACGCACGCCTGATCACCGTTGTTTCCGATGCTGTGGCCAAGGCTGCCATCGAATCCGGCGTGGCTACCCTGCCGTATCCGAAGCACTACCCGCTGACCAGCGTGGATGACGTGTTCAACGGCTGATTACCGCTGTTGCGACAATAAAAAGCCCCGGCTCTTGAGCCGGGGCTTTTTTGTTAGGCCGTGGGAATGTTTCAGGGCTGCCAGGGGCTTGTCGTGACATGGGCGGCGCTCGATTGACGCCCCCACGCAAAACCTGTGTCAGGCACCCTGCTTCAGAACAGATCCATCGGCGCCGCTTCATCAGCTGGCAGCGGGCTGCCCGGTGCTGCGCCATTGCCCAGTTCGTCCACCGATGGCGGCGAGTCTTCGGCCTTGAACAGTTCGAAGTAGGCATTCGGTGTGCTCGGCGAGGCGGCGCGGCCGCTGACCGGGTCCACACGCAGGCTGAGGATGCCTTCCGGTTCAGCTGGCGTATGCGCCGGCTTGTCCTTGAGTGCCGCGCCCATGAAGCTCATCCAGATCGGCAGTGCCGCCGTACCACCGTATTCGCGGCGGCCCAGGGTTTCCGGCTGGTCGAAACCGACCCACACGGTCGTTACGTAATCGGCGTTGTAGCCCGAGAACCAGGCGTCCTTGGATTCGTTGGTGGTACCGGTCTTGCCCGCCAGGTCGGTGCGGCCCAGGGCCAATGCCCGTCGACCGGTGCCGCGCTTGATCACGTCCTGCAGCATGCTGGTGAGGATGTAGGTGGTACGCCCGTCGATGATCTGCTCGGCTACTGCCGGCGCTTGCGGTGCAGCGGCCACCTGGCTGAAGGCAGGCGGTGCCTCGCCTGGCATGGCTGCGGTGCTGATTGGCTGTTCCGGTGCGGCCAGGCCCGCCTGGTCCTCGGCACCTTGCGGTACGCGGGCCGGGTTGGAGGTGAACAGCGTTTCGCCACTGCGGCTTTCGATGCGGTCGATCAGGTACGGAGTGATCTTGTAGCCGCCGTTGGCAAAGGTGCTCCAGCCGGTGGCGATTTCCATCGGGGTCAGGGTGGCGGTGCCCAGGGCCAGGGACAGGTTGCGCGGCAGGTCCTGCTTGTTGAAGCCGAACTTGGCGATGTAGTCGATGGTGCGGTCCACGCCCATGGCCTGCAGCAGGCGGATCGACACCAGGTTGCGCGACTTGTACAGCGCCTCGCGCATGCGGATCGGGCCGAGGAAGGTATTGGTGTCGTTCTTCGGTCGCCACACTTTATCCACCGACTCGTCGACGAACACGATCGGCGCATCGTTGACCAGGCTGGCGGCGGTGTAGCCGCTGTCGAGCGCGGCGCTGTAGATGAACGGTTTGAAGCTCGAACCCGGCTGGCGCTTGGCCTGCATGGCACGGTTGTAGTTGCTCTGCTCGAACGAGAAGCCACCGACCAAGGCGCGAATGGCGCCGTTGTAGGGGTCGAGGGTGACCAGTGCGCTCTGTGCGCCGGGCACCTGGCTGAACTTGAGCTTGCCATCTTCCAGGCGTTGCAGGCGCACCAGGTCGCCGACCTGGGCCACGTCGGCCGGAGACTGCGGTGAGCGGCCCTGGGCGTTGCTGTTGATGAATGGGCGCGCCCATTTCATGGTGTCCCAGGCAACATGCGCCACTTGGCCATCGCGGGTCAGTACTGCAAGGCCGGTTTTTTCCACCTGGGTGACGATGGCTGGCTCCAGGCCGCCAAGGGTGCGTTGCTTGCCCAGTTCCTGCAGCCAGGCTGCCTGGGTGCGGCCCGGGAAGCGTGCTTCAGGGCCGCGGTAGCCGTGGCGCTCGTCGTAATCGGACAGCCCGTTGAGGACGGCCTTGTTGGCCATTTCCTGCATGTCGCTGGGCACCGTGGTGGTGACGCGGAAGCCCTCGGTGTAGGCATCGCTGCCGTAGCGACCGACCATTTCGGCACGGGCCATTTCGGCGATGTAGGGGGCATTCACCTCAGGCGTCGGCACGTGGTAGCTGGCGTTGAGCGGCTCGGCCAGGGCGGCCTGGTAGCTGGCCTGGTCGATCTTGCCCAGTTTGTACATGCGGCCGAGGATCCAGTCGCGTCGCTCCTTGGCACGCACCGGGTTGGCCAGCGGGTTGAAACGCGACGGGGCTTTGGGCAGGCCGGCGATCATCGCCATCTGCGCCAGGCTCACGTCACGGATCGACTTGCCGTAGTACACCTGTGCCGCTGCGTCGATACCGTAGGCGCGGTTGCCCAGGTAGATCTTGTTCACGTACAGCTCAAGGATTTCATCCTTGGTCAGCTCGCGCTCGATCTGTAGGGCCAGCAGGATTTCGTTGGTCTTGCGCGAGAAGCTGCGTTCGCTGGTGAGGAAGAAGTTTTTCGCCACCTGCATGGTGATGGTGCTGCCGCCGGTCTGGATATGCCCGGTTTTCACCAGCTGGGTCGCAGCGCGCATCAGGCTGCTGGGGTCGACGCCGTAATGATTGAGGAAATTGTCATCCTCGGCTGACAGCAGCGCCTGAATGAATTGTGGGGGAATTTCCGCGAAGCGGATCGGCGAGCGGCGCATTTCGCCGAACTCGGCAATCAGCTTGCCATCGCTGCTGTACACCCTGAGGGGGATCTGCAACTGGACGCTTCTGAGGGACTCGACCGAGGGCAGGCTGGGGCTAAGATACAGAAACGCACCGCTCACACCGAGTACGAGCGCGCAGATGACTGCGACGGAAGACCACCAGAAGAACTTCAGCAGACGTATCAAGGCTTTTCGGTGTCCAGGTTGGGAGTGGATTGCACGCAGGTCCGGCGGACCAAAAAACGCTGGGCATTATAAGCATTTTTTCGCCTCTCCGGGTTACCGGCCAGGCTACCCGTCGCCTCGATGGGTGGCCCCGGCCCAGTGTTGCCGCGGGGTTGCCACAGACAGCAGGGAAGTCGAGATGCTTGGACGCTTCGGCAAGGATGCCGGTTCACTCGTGGGGGTGGAAATTGCCCCCGATGCCGTTCGGATGCTGCAACTGCAGCAGCGCAATCGGCGCTGGCGGGTGGTGGGGTCGGCACAAGAAACGTTTCGGCCACCGCTGGGTGATGAATGGGCAGCAGAGCCCGGTGTGGTGGCGGCTGCGTTGCAGCGTGCCTACCGCCGCAGCGGCCTTAGCCAGCGCCGTGTAGCGCTGGCGCTACCGGCCAGCCAGGTCATTTGCAAACTGTGTCACCTCCCAGCGGAACAGACTGGGGGGCAGTTGGAGGCGCGGTTGCTGGCCGATGCTGAGCGGCTGTTTCCGTTCCCGCTGGAAGACCTGGCCCTGGATTTTCAGGTTCTGGGGGCTTCAAGCGTTCAGCCGGGCTGCTCCGAGGTGATGGTCGCGGCCTGTCGGCAGAGTGCGCTGGCGTCACTTGAATCGGTGGTCGAGGAGGCGGGCTTGCAGCTGGAGGCTGTCGAAGTCGACAACATTGCCCTGTGCCGCATGTTGCCACAGGGCGAACTGGAGGGTTCGGCGTTGCTGCGTGTCGAACCCCACAGCGTGACCCTTTATGACTGGCTGCCGGGCCGGGTGTACCAGCGCCGTGAATTACCAGCGGCTGGCCCGGAGCTAGCCGAGCTATTGCCAGAGCGTTTGCAGGCGCTGCTTGCCGAACAGCACCTGCCTGCGGCGTTGTGGGTCAGCAGCAGCTTGTCGATCGACCCAGGCTGGCTGCAGGGCCTTGGCAATCGGCTGAACGTGCCATGCAGGCACTTGCCCGGCTTGACGGGGCTGGAGCATGTCGATGGTTCGATGCTCCTGGCCTGTGCCTTGGCCCTGGGGGGGATGCACCTATGATGCGCTTGAACCTTCTGCCCTGGCGTGAACGGCAGCGTCAGGCTGCGCTGCGGCGTTTTCGCGGCCAACTGATTGCTGGCGCACTGCTGGGCTTGTGCGCCTTGGCGCTGGTCGATCAGTTGGCTCGCCAGCGCGGACACCAGCAGGCATTGGCCAATGCCCAGCGCCAAGCGGCCCTTGAGGTGCTGGACGAGAAGCTGCAACTGCTGGCCGATGTGCCTGCGCAGCATGACGCGCTGCTTGCCCAGGCGTCTGCGCTGGAAGGCTTGCGCGCCCATCAGGGGGTATTGGCCAGTATGTTCGCTGACCTTGAGGGGGCGTTGCCCGAAGGTGTGCAACTACTTGATCTCAGCCTGGAAAATGGCCGCTTGCGGGTGGTCGGGTTGGCGGCGTCCGGTGCTGTGGTTGCGCAGTTCATGCGCGATCTGAACCGTTCGAGCGTTTTGCTCGACCTGGAGCTCAAGGGCATCAAAAGCCTGTCGGGCGGCGATGAGTTTCTACTGACCGCGCGCGTTTCGGCGGTCTGGTCGTGAATACGGCGCGGCTGCTCGCTTGGCTGGCTGTGGCCGAGCATTCCGGCCACCTCGGACGGCTGGCGCCGGTGTTGGTAGCCGTTGTGCTGTTCAGCCTGGGCTGCGCGATGCGTCTGCCGGCAGTGTTACATCAGCAGGCGCAGGAGGATGCTCGGCATGCCGAGTTGAACCGGCTGCAGGCGGCCAGTGAAGCGCGCCTGGTCGAACTGGAGCGGCTGCAGGCTTCTGTGGTGGCCGCCGAACAGCGGCTACAGGAGGCGCACTGGCATTTGGCTGCCGGGGAGAGCATGAGTGACCTGCTTGAGCGCCTGACGGTGTCGGGGCACGCGCATGGTCTGCTGGTCGAGCGCCTTGATGTCAATGAGGGCGAGCAACAAGCTGGCTTGCGCAGAGTATCGCTGGCGTTGCAAGTGGTTGGGCGTTACCCGGCCTTGAGGCTGTGGCTGGACGATTGGTTGGGGCAGGCGCGTGTGCTGCATAGCGGTGATATGAGCCTGACTGCCGCTGATCGCCAGCCTGGGCTGCTGCGGCTGCAGCTGCGGGTTGATGCCTTTGACGAGCCGGCGCCCATGAAAACACCCGCGATGCTGGCGCGCATGCCCGCCAGGGCTGCAATGGCTGCGCCTGCAGTAGACCCATTTGCCCCTACGTCGGCGCGTTTGGCCGGCACGGGGCTGGTCAGTGTGCCGCTGGCCCGGCTGGAAATGGTCGGCAGCCTGGCGCGTGGGTCGGCACACGAAGCTCTGCTGATGGTGGCTGGCAGGCTTTATCGCGTGCGCCCGGGTGACCGGGTAGGGCGCGATCAGGGGGTGGTGAGGCACATCGACCAGTATCAGGTCGAAGTGCGTGAGCGGCTGTTCATGGCGGGGGAATGGCACGAACGCACGACGTTCATCACCCTCGCCAAACGTCTGGGCAAGGAGGCCCCGGAGCAGAATGAAAACGTGGATGAACTGCCTGCTGGCAACCCTGCTGTCGATCCCGCTGGCGTCGGCGTCGCCTTATCAGGGTGAGCCCCTGTCATTGAACTTTCAGGACGTAGAGGTGCGCGCGGTATTGCAGGTGCTGGCGGACTATGCCGGGGTTAACCTGGTTGCCAGCGATGCGGTGCAAGGCAGCGTCACGTTGCGTTTGCAGGACGTGCCATGGGATCAGGCGCTGGACCTGGTGCTGCGCAGCAAGGGCCTGGCCCGGCGTCAGGAGGGTAGTGTGCTGCTGGTGGCGCCTGCGGCCGAACTCGCCGCGCAGTCAGCCGACATTCGGGCAGAACAAACGCTGGATGCGCAGTTGCAGCCTTTGCGTCGGGAGCTGCTGCCGATTCACCACGCCAAGGCTGCCGAGTTGGCGGAGCTGCTGCAGGCGAGCCTGGCGGGTGACGGTGTCCTCGCGGGTAGCCTGAGTGTCGATGAGCGCACCAATACCCTGGTGGTGTACCAGCCAGCCGACCGCTTGGCCGAGTTGCGGCAACTGGTGGCGCAATTGGATGTGCCGGTGCGCCAGGTAGCGATTGAGGCGCGTATCGTCGAGGCCAACGTCGATTACGAGAAAAGCCTCGGGGTGCGCTGGGGTGGCCCGCTATACGGCGATAGATTGCGGCCTGCCAAGGAACTGTTCGTCGACCTTGGCGTCGAGCGAGCCGGCAGCAGTATCGGCCTTGGATTGCTGCGCGGGGACGTGCTGCTCGATCTCGAACTCAGCGCCATGGAAAAGAGCGGCAACGGTGAGATCATTTCGCAGCCCAAGGTAGTCACGGCGGACAAGGAAACGGCGAGGATCCTCAAGGGCACCGAGGTGCCTTATCAGGAAACCAGCCAGAGCGGCGCCACCTCGGTATCGTTTCGCGAAGCCTCGCTGTCCTTGGAGGTGACTCCGCAGATCACCCCGGACAACAAGGTGATCATGACCGTCAGGGTGACCAAGGACGAGCCGGATTACGTCAATGCCTTGAACAATGTACCGCCAATCCGCAAGAACGAGGTCAATGCCAAGGTTCGCGTGGCCGACGGCGAAACGATCGTGATTGGTGGCGTTTACTCGACTTCGCAAAACAATGTGGTCGACAAGGTGCCATTTTTCGGCGATCTGCCGTATGTTGGGCGGCTGTTTCGACGCGATGCATTACAAGAGAAAAAATCCGAGCTGCTGGTCTTCCTGACTCCGCGTATCATGAGTGACCAGGCGATTGCTGTGAGTCGTTGATTCTGTGCGAAATTTGATACTTGTGGGGCCCATGGGCGCTGGTAAAAGCACCATTGGACGCCTATTGGCCAAAGAGCTGCGCCTGCTGTTCAAGGATTCCGACAAGGAAATCGAACTGCGATGCGGCGCCAACATCCCGTGGATTTTCGACAAGGAAGGCGAGCCGGGTTTTCGTGATCGCGAGCAAGCGATGATCGCCGAGCTGTGCGCGCTCGACGGCGTGGTCCTGGCCACCGGCGGCGGCGCGGTGATGCGCGAAGCCAACCGCCAGGCGCTGCACCAGGGTGGCCGGGTGATCTACCTGCATGCTTCGGTGGAGCAGCAGGTGGGCCGCACCGCGCGCGACCGCAACCGCCCGCTGCTGCGTACCGCCAACCCCGAAGCGACATTGCGTGCCCTGCTGGAAACCCGCGACCCGCTCTACCGCGAGATCGCCGACCTGGTCGTGGAAACCGATGAGCGGCCGCCACGCATGGTGGTGATCGATATTCTCGAGCGCTTGCAGCAGTTGCCGCCCCGTTAACCCGGGACTATTCTCGGCCACCAGCGCCGAGGCGAGGTTCAACGTTACCGCGCAGGCTGCCCGAATGGCACCGCGCCCAAGTACATTGTGGGGATACATGCAGACACTAAAGGTCGACCTGGGCGAGCGTAGCTACCCGATCTACATTGGCGAAGGCCTGCTGGACCAGCCCGAACTGCTGGCGCCGCACATTGCCGGCCGGCAGGTTGCCATCGTTTCCAACGAGACCGTCGCCCCCCTGTATCTCGAACGCCTGAGCAAGACCCTGGGTGCCTACTCGGTACTGCCGGTGGTGTTGCCCGATGGCGAAGCCCACAAGAACTGGGAAACCCTGCAACTGATCTTCGATGGCCTGCTCACGGCCCGCCACGATCGTCGTACTACCGTGGTCGCCCTGGGCGGCGGCGTGATCGGCGACATGGCCGGCTTCGCTGCCGCCTGCTACCAGCGCGGTGTCGACTTCATCCAGGTGCCGACCACCTTGTTGTCGCAGGTCGACTCTTCGGTGGGCGGCAAGACTGGTATCAATCACCCGCTGGGCAAGAACATGGTCGGTGCTTTCTATCAGCCTAATGCGGTGCTGATCGATACCACCAGCCTCAAGACCCTGCCCGCGCGCGAACTGTCCGCCGGCCTGGCCGAAGTGATCAAGTACGGCCTGATTTGCGACAAACCGTTCCTCGCCTGGCTCGAAGACAATATGCAGGCCTTGCGCGCCCTCGATTCGGCAGCCTTGACCGAAGCCATCCGCCGCTCCTGCGCGGCCAAGGCCGCAGTGGTGGGCGCCGACGAACGCGAGTCCGGCGTGCGGGCCACGCTGAACCTGGGGCATACCTTCGGGCATGCCATCGAAACCCACATGGGCTATGGCGTGTGGCTGCACGGCGAAGCCGTGGCGGCTGGCACGGTGATGGCCCTGGAAATGTCCATGCGCCTTGGCTGGATCGACCAGGCTGAGCGCGATCGCGGTATCCGCCTGTTGCAGGATGCAGGTTTGCCGGTGGTGCCACCACAGGAAATGACCCCGGCGCATTTCATGGAGCACATGGCGGTCGACAAGAAGGTGCTCGACGGTCGTCTGCGTCTGGTGCTGCTGCGCCAGATGGGCGAGGCCGTGGTGACCGACGACTATTCGAAAGAGATTCTACAGGCCACGCTGTCGGCGGATTACCGCGCGATCGTGGCCCAGCTTTGAGGTTGTGACAGCGCAATGACCAGTTTGCATGCCGATGAGGCCTTCCTCGACCATTACCAGTTGAGCCACGATCCGTTCGCGCCCCGCGTGCCCGGTTTCAAGTTCTTCCCGGCCCAGCGCAAGCCCGTGCTCGGCCAACTGCACCACCTGGCGCGCTACAGCCAGTTGATGCTGGTGGTCAGCGGCCCGCTGGGCAGCGGCAAGTCGCTGCTGCGCCAGGCCCTGGTGGCCAGCACCAACAAACAGGCTGTGCAAAGCGTGGTGGTGTCCGGCCGCAGCGCCAGCGATGCCTCCAGCATGCTGGCCCAGGTCGCGCAGGAACTGGATGTGGCCCAGCCCGAAATGCAGGCGATCCTGTCCAAGGTGGTGCAGCTGGCACTGACCGGGCTGGAAGTGTATTTGCTGGTGGACGATGCGGAACAACTCGACGAGTCGGCACTCCAAGCGTTGCTGGAATTGGCGGCGGGGGTACCGGAAGGGCGCCCGCACGTGTTCCTGTTCGGTGAGCCATCGCTGATTGCCGGGCTGGACGAGCTCAATGTCGAGGAAGAACGCTTCCACATCATCGAGCTTGCCCCCTACAGTGAGGAAGAAACCCGCGAGTACCTGGAGCAGCGCCTGGAAGGCGCCGGCCGGGGCATCGAGGTGTTCAGCCGTGAACAGATCGTCGATATCCATGAAAACTCCGACGGTTGGCCTGGCAACATCAACCAGGTCGCCCGTGACACTTTGATCGAAGCCATGATCGCCAGCCGCTCGACGGCCAAGCGACCATCCATGGGGTTCAAGATGCCTAAAAAACATGTGCTCGCGCTGTCCGCTGTGGTCGTGGTCGCCGTTGCGGCCGCGGTATTGATGCCCAAGAAAGGCGACAAGGCCCCCGCCGAAGCGCCAGCCGCCCAGGCGCAGTTGCCGCTGGGCGACGGCAAGCAGGGCGCCGCCATCGAGTTCTCTGGCTCGTCCCAACCCATGCCGCTGCCGCTGGTTGGCCAGTCGCAGCCGGTGATGCGCGAGCCGCTGGCCCAGGCCGCAGGCATGGGCGAGGGTGAAGAAGGCAGCCCGGCCGGCGATACTGCCCTGCAGCCTGGCAACCCACCCCCCACCGTGACTACCATCGCGCCGCCGCAAGGTGTGCCGGCTGGCCCGGCACCCGCACCTGCTCAGCCAGTCGCCAGTGTGCCTGCCCAGCCTGTGCAGCCGGTTGCGCCTGCGCCAAAACCTGTTGCAACCCAGCCCGTCAAGCCGGTTGCGCCTGCCAAGCCTGCTCCCGCGCCGACCCAGGTCGCCGTGGCCAAGCCGGCCGCCAAACCTGCCGAGAAACCAGCGGCCGCTGGCGGTGGCAGCGGTGGTTGGTACGCCGGGCAGAAGCCAGGCAATTACGTGGTGCAGATCCTCGGCACCAGCTCCGAAGCTTCGGCCCAGGCATACGTCAAAGCCCAGGGTGGCGACTATCGCTACTTCAAGAAAAACCTGCAGGGCAAGCCACTCTACGTAGTCACCTATGGCAGCTTCGCCAACCGCGACGCAGCGGTTGCGGCAATCAAGAACTTGCCAGCGAAGGTCCAGGCTGGTAAACCTTGGCCACGTACCGTCGCCAGCGTCCAACAAGAGCTGGCCACGGCCCGCTGATACCTTCCGGGCGGCATCACCCCGCCGCCCAGTAGCTAAGCGAATTCTAGCTTTCGACTAGCCTGCTGCGCCCGAGCGCGGCAGGCTTTTCTGTCCCAGACTGCCGGCCACAAGCCCCTAGTTGCAGTCATGGCTGAAACGCTTCAGACTCGAGCCAAGCCGCTATCACGGCGCATGGTGCAAAAACATTCAAAATTGCGACATAAATTTTCAGTGGTGAGACATGAAAATTTGTGGGCATCGCTGTCGCTGTGCAACAATGGTTTTCCATGGCCACCGCAAAAAAGCTGGCGTTTGATCGGCGTGGATGGTAAGTGGTTGTTAAAAAAGAGATTTACCTCCGTTGAGAGGTGAACCTGGTGAGAATGTGTCTATGAAAACAGGTCTGTACCATCCCGAAGAATTCAAGGACAACTGTGGTTTTGGCCTGATCGCCCATATGACGGGCGAACCGAGCCACCACCTTCTGCAAACCGCCATGCAGGCGCTGACTTGCATGACCCACCGCGGCGGCATCAACGCCGACGGCAAGACCGGTGACGGTTGCGGTCTGCTCATGCAGAAGCCCGATCAATTCCTGCGTGCCGTGGCCCAGGAGCACTTTGCCGTCGAACTGCCCAAGCAGTACGCCGTCGGCATGGTGTTCTTCAACCAGGACCCGGTCAAAGCCGAAGCTGCTCGCGCCAACATGGACCGCGAGATCCTTGCTGCCGGCCTGAAGCTGGTCGGCTGGCGCAAAGTGCCAATCGACACCCGCGTGTTGGGCCGCCTGGCCCTGGAGCGCCTGCCGCAGATCGAGCAGGTGTTCATCGGCGGTGAAGGCCTGAGCGATCAGGAATTCGCCATCAAGCTGTTTAGTGCCCGTCGCCGTTCGTCCGTGGCCAACGCCCACGACGCCGACCACTACATCTGCAGCTTCTCGCACAAGACCATCATCTACAAAGGCCTGATGATGCCGCGCGATCTCGCGGCGTTCTATCCAGACCTGGGTGACGAGCGCCTGCAAACCGCGATCTGCGTGTTCCACCAGCGCTTCTCCACCAACACGCTGCCGAAATGGCCGCTGGCGCAGCCGTTCCGCTTCCTCGCCCACAACGGCGAAATCAACACCATCACCGGCAACCGCAACTGGGCCATGGCCCGTCGCACCAAGTTCGCCAACGACCTGATCCCCGACCTCGAAGAGCTCGGCCCGCTGGTCAACCGCGTCGGTTCCGACTCGTCGAGCATGGACAACATGCTGGAGCTGATGGTCACCGGTGGTATCGACCTGTTCCGCGGCGTGCGCATGCTGGTGCCGCCAGCCTGGCAGAACGTCGAGACCATGGACGCCGACCTGCGCGCCTTCTACGAATACAACTCCATGCACATGGAGCCGTGGGACGGCCCGGCCGGTATCGTCATGACCGAAGGCCGCCACGCGGTGTGCCTGCTCGACCGCAACGGCCTGCGCCCGGCGCGCTGGGTGACCACCACCAATGGCTACATCACCATCGCCTCGGAAATCGGCGTATGGGGCTATCAGCCTGAAGAAGTGCTGGCCAAAGGCCGTGTCGGCCCGGGTCAGATCCTGGCAGTGGACACCGAAACCGGCCAGATCCTCGACACCGACGCCATCGACAACCGCCTGAAGTCGCGCCACCCGTACAAGCGCTGGTTGCGTCAGCACGCTACGCGTATCCAGGCGACGCTGACCGACGACCAGGGCGTGGCCAGCTATGATGCTGACCAGCTCAAGCAATACATGAAGATGTTCCAGGTCACCTTCGAGGAGCGTGACCAGGTGCTGCGCCCGCTGGGTGAGCAGGGCCAGGAAGCCGTCGGCTCGATGGGTGACGACACGCCGATGGCCGTGCTGTCGCAGCGCGTGCGTTCGCCGTACGACTTCTTCCGGCAGCAATTCGCCCAGGTGACCAACCCGCCGATCGACCCGCTGCGCGAAGCGATCGTGATGTCGCTGGAAATCTGCCTGGGTGCCGAGCGCAACATCTTCCAGGAGTCCCCGGAGCACGCGTCGCGGGTAATCCTCAGCTCGCCGGTCATCTCGCCCGCCAAGTGGCGCTCGCTGATGAACCTGGAGCGCGAAGGCTTTGACCGTCAGCTGATCGACCTCAACTATGAGCAGAGCGTCGGCCTGGAAGCGGCCATCCGCAACATCGCCGACCAGGCCGAAGAGGCTGTGCGCGCGGGCAAGACCCAGCTGGTGCTGAGCGACCGTTACATTGCCCCAGGCAAGCTGCCGGTGCACGCTTCGCTGGCCGTTGGCGCGGTGCATCACCGCCTGACCGAGCAGGGCCTGCGTTGCGACAGTAACATCCTGGTGGAAACCGCCACCGCCCGTGACCCGCATCACTTCGCCGTGCTGCTGGGCTTCGGTGCCTCGGCCGTTTACCCGTACCTGGCATATGAAGTGCTGGCCGACCTGATCCGTACCGGCGAAGTGCTGGGCGACCTGGACGAAGTGTTCAAGTACTACCGCAAGGGCATCTCCAAGGGCCTGCTGAAGATCCTGTCGAAGATGGGTATCTCCACCATCGCCTCGTACCGCGGCGCCCAGCTGTTCGAAGCTATCGGCCTGGCCGAGGAAGTGGTCGGCCTGAGCTTCAAGGGCGTGTCCAGCCGCATCAAGGGTGCACGCTTCGTAGACCTGGAAAGCGACCAGAAGCTGCTGGCGGCCGAAGCCTGGAGCGCGCGCAAGCCGATCCAGCAAGGTGGCCTGCTGAAGTTCGTCCACGGTGGCGAGTACCACGCTTACAACCCGGACGTGGTCAATACCCTGCAAGCCGCCGTGCAGCAGGGCGACTACGCCAAGTTCAAGGAATACACCGCGCTGGTCGACACTCGCCCGGTGTCGATGATCCGCGACCTATTGAAAGTGAAAGTGGCTGACCAGCCGCTGCCGCTGGAGCAGATCGAGCCGCTGGAGGCCATCCTCAAGCGTTTCGACTCCGCCGGTATCTCGCTGGGTGCCCTGTCGCCGGAAGCCCACGAGGCGCTGGCCGAGGCCATGAACCGCCTGGGTGCGCGTTCCAACTCCGGTGAGGGCGGTGAAGACCCGTCGCGCTACGGGACCATCCGCAGCTCCAAGATCAAGCAGGTGGCCACCGGCCGCTTTGGTGTGACCCCGGAATACCTGGTGAACGCCGAAGTGCTGCAGATCAAGGTTGCCCAGGGTGCCAAGCCCGGTGAGGGCGGCCAGCTGCCAGGCGGCAAGGTCAACGGCCTGATCGCCAAGCTGCGCTACGCGGTGCCGGGTGTGACCCTGATTTCGCCACCGCCGCACCACGACATCTACTCGATCGAAGACCTGGCCCAGCTCATCTACGACCTCAAGCAGGTCAACCCGCAGGCACTGGTTTCGGTCAAGCTGGTGGCGGAAGCTGGCGTAGGCACCATCGCCGCTGGCGTGGCCAAGGCCTATGCCGACCTGATCACCATCTCGGGCTACGACGGTGGTACGGGTGCTTCCCCGCTGACTTCGATCAAGTACGCCGGCGCCCCTTGGGAACTGGGCCTGGCCGAAACCCACCAGACCCTGCGCGGCAACGACCTGCGCGGCAAGGTTCGGGTACAGACCGACGGCGGCCTGAAAACCGGCCTGGACGTGATCAAGGCGGCCATCCTTGGCGCCGAAAGCTTCGGCTTCGGTACCGCGCCAATGATCGCCCTGGGCTGCAAGTACCTGCGCATCTGCCACCTGAACAACTGCGCCACCGGCGTAGCCACCCAGAACGACAAGCTGCGCAAGGACCACTACATCGGCACCGTCGACATGGTGGTCAATTTCTTCACCTTCGTGGCCGAGGAAACCCGTGAGTGGCTGGCCAAGCTGGGCGTGCGCAGCCTGGGCGAACTGATCGGCCGTACCGACCTGCTCGACGTACTGCCAGGCGACACCGAGCGCCAGCAGTACCTCGACCTGTCGCCGCTGCTGGGCAGCTCGCACATTCCGGCTGACAAGCCGCAGTTCTGCGAAGTGGACAAGAACCCACCGTTCGACCAGGGCGAGTTGGCCGAGAAGATGGTGGAAATGGCCATGCCGGCCATCCGCGACCAGGCCGGTGGCGAATTCAACCTCGACATCTGCAACTGCGACCGTTCCATCGGTGCGCGCGTGTCGGGCGAAATCGCCCGCCTGCACGGCAACCAAGGCATGGCTGCGGCGCCGATCACCTTCCGCTTCAAGGGGACAGCGGGCCAGAGCTTCGGCGTGTGGAACGCAGGCGGCCTGAACCTGCACCTGGAAGGCGACGCCAACGACTACGTCGGCAAGGGCATGACCGGTGGCAAGCTCACCATCGTGCCGCCTGCCGGTAGCCCGTTCGAAACCCAGCACAGCGCCATCGTCGGCAACACCTGCCTGTACGGTGCCACTGGCGGCAAGCTGTTTGCCGCGGGTACCGCGGGCGAGCGCTTCGCTGTGCGTAACTCCGGCGCCCACGCTGTTGTCGAGGGCACTGGCGATCACTGCTGTGAATACATGACCGGCGGCTTTGTCTGCGTGCTGGGCAAGACCGGTTACAACTTCGGTTCTGGCATGACTGGCGGCTTCGCCTACGTGCTCGACATGGACAATACCTTCGTCGACAAACTCAACCATGAGCTGGTGGAAATCCAGCGCATCAGTGGTGAGGCGATGGAAGCCTACCGCAGCCACCTGGCGCGGGTCCTTGGCGAGTATGTGGAAGAGACCGGCAGCGAGTGGGGGCGTGAGCTCTCGGAGAACCTGGACGACTACGTGCGGCGCTTCTGGCTGGTGAAGCCAAAGGCAGCCAACCTGAAACAGCTGCTGTCCAGCACCCGTGCCAACCCGCAGTAAGAACAGCTGCAAGTGACGGCCCCGTGCGCGGGGCCCGTCGTGCTCAAGTGATCGTCTTGCAGCTTGCAGCCTGAGGCTGGCAACTGCGGTAAAGAGGTTTTGAAAAATGGCTGAACGTCTGAACAACGACTTCCAGTTCATCGAAGTGGGCCGCAAGGACCCGAAGAAAAAGCTGCTGCGCCAGCGCAAGAAGGAGTTCGTGGAAATCTACGAACCGTTCAAGCCGCAGCAGTCCGTGGAGCAGGCACACCGCTGCCTGGGCTGTGGTAACCCGTATTGCGAGTGGAAGTGCCCGGTGCACAACTTCATCCCCAACTGGTTGAAGCTGGTCTCCGAAGGCAACATCCTGGCGGCGGCGGAGCTGTCGCACCAGACCAACACCCTGCCGGAAGTGTGCGGCCGTGTCTGCCCGCAAGACCGCCTGTGCGAAGGTGCCTGCACCCTGAACGACGGCTTCGGTGCAGTGACCATCGGTTCGGTGGAGAAGTACATCACCGACACCGCCTTCGCCATGGGCTGGCGCCCGGACATGTCCAAGGTCAAGCCAACCGGCAAGCGCGTCGCCATCATCGGCGCCGGCCCGGCCGGCCTGGGCTGCGCCGATGTGCTGGTGCGCGCTGGCGTAACCCCGGTGGTGTTCGACAAGAACCCGGAAATCGGCGGCCTGCTGACCTTCGGTATCCCCGAGTTCAAGCTGGAAAAGACCGTGCTCAGCAACCGCCGCGAAGTCTTCACCGGCATGGGCATCGAGTTCCGCCTGAATACCGAGGTGGGCAAGGACGTGACCATGGAGCAATTGCTCGCCGAGTACGACGCGGTGTTCATGGGCATGGGGACCTACACCTACATGAAAGGCGGCTTCCCGGGCGAGGACCTGCCGGGCGTGCATGACGCGCTGGACTTCCTGATCGCCAACGTCAACCGCAACCTGGGCTTCGAGAAGTCGCCGGAAGACTTCGTCGACATGCAGGGCAAGAAGGTGGTGGTACTGGGCGGTGGCGACACCGCGATGGACTGCAACCGCACTTCGATCCGCCAGGGCGCCAAGGCAGTGACCTGTGCGTATCGCCGTGACGAAGCCAACATGCCAGGTTCGCGCAAAGAGGTTAAAAACGCCAAGGAAGAGGGCGTGAAGTTCCTCTACAACCGCCAGCCCATCGCCATTGTCGGCGAGGACAAGGTCGAAGGCGTGAAAGTGGTCGAGACTCGCCTGGGTGAGCCGGATGCCCGTGGCCGCCGCAGCCCTGAGCCGATCCCAGGTTCCGAAGAGATACTGCCGGCCGATGCCGTGGTGATCGCCTTCGGCTTCCGCCCGAGCCCGGCGCCGTGGTTCGAGCAGCACGGCATCCAGCTGGACAGCCAGGGCCGCGTGGTGGCACCGGAGAAGGGCAAGTTCAAGCACCAGACCAGCAACCCGAAAGTGTTCGCCGGTGGCGACATGGTGCGCGGTTCGGACCTGGTGGTGACGGCGATCTTCGAGGGGCGTACTGCTGCTGAAGGCATCCTGGACTATCTGGAAGTCTGATCCGGCCTATTCGCGGGCAAGCCCGCTCCCACAGGTTTGGCGTATAACCTGTGGGAGCGGGCTTGCCCGCGAATCTTTTGTATACAAAAACGCTTGATCTGTGGCATCCAATAGACAAAACGCATGGCCATGGCCGTGCCTTTTGCGCTGGCGTCTGAGAAAATGCCCGCACTATTTTTCCGGATGCCGACATGACTGCCCTGAAGAACGATCGTTTCCTGCGTGCACTGCTCAAGCAACCCGTAGACGTCACCCCGGTATGGATGATGCGCCAGGCCGGCCGCTACCTGCCGGAGTACCGCGCCAGCCGCGCCAAGGCCGGCGACTTCATGAGCCTGTGCATGAACCCGCAGTTCGCCTGCGAGGTCACCCTGCAGCCGCTGGACCGCTACCCGCTGGACGCAGCGATCCTGTTCTCGGACATCCTCACCATCCCCGATGCCATGGGCCTGGGCCTGTACTTCGAAACCGGTGAAGGCCCGCGTTTCAAGAAGGTCATCAGCACCCCGGCCGACATCGAGGCTCTGCCGATCCCCGACCCGCAGAAAGATCTCGGCTACGTGATGGACGCGGTCAGCACCATTCGCCGTGAGCTCAATGGCCGCGTGCCGCTGATCGGTTTCTCCGGCAGCCCGTGGACCCTGGCCACCTACATGGTCGAAGGCGGATCGTCGAAGGACTTCCGCAAGACCAAGGCCATGGCCTACGACAACCCGCAAGCCCTGCACCTGCTGCTGGACAAGCTGGCCCAGTCGGTGACCAGCTACCTGAACGGCCAGATCCTGGCCGGCGCCCAAGCTGTGCAAATTTTCGACACCTGGGGCGGCAACCTGTCGGCGGCGGCCTACCAGGAATTCTCCCTGGCCTACATGCGCAAGATCGTCAGTGGCCTGATCCGCGAGCACGAAGGGCGCAAGGTGCCGGTCATCCTGTTCACCAAGAACGGTGGCCTGTGGCTGGAAAGCATCGCCGAAGCTGGCGCCGACGCGCTGGGCCTGGACTGGACCTGCGAGATCGGCGACGCCCGCCGCCGCGTAGGTGACAAAGTGGCACTGCAAGGCAACATGGACCCAACCGTGCTGTACGCCAAGCCCGAGGCCATCCGCCAGGAAGTGGCGCGCATTCTGGCCAGCTACGGCCATGGCACTGGCCACGTGTTCAACCTGGGCCACGGCATTACCCCGGAGGTCGACCCGGAACACGCGGGTGTGTTCATCAACGCCGTGCATGAGCTGTCGGCGCAGTACCATCAGTGAACTGATCACTGAAACGCAAAGCCCGGCCATGTGCCGGGCTTTTTGTTGCATTAAGTTTTAATTCAGCGAACGTCGTTAATCTGGTCCCATCGAAACCGAAACAGGACCCGATCCTCATGAAAATCCGTTACCTCGCTCTCATCCTTGCCCCGCTTTTCAGTACTGCCGCTTTTGCCGCTGGCTATACCGGCCCTGGCGCCCAGTCGGTCACAACCGTCGCTGCTGCCAACGACGCTGCCGATGACACCCCGGTTGTGCTGCAGGGCTTCGTGACCAAGAAGATCAATAACGACGACAAGTACGAATTCAAGGACAACACCGGCACCATCACCGTTGAAATCGACGATGAAGACCTGCCGCCGACGCCGTTCAACGACAAGACCAAGGTCAAGCTGACCGGTGAGGTGGAGAAGCACCTGATGAGCCGGGAAGTGGATGTGGATATTGTCGAGATCATCAACTGATCCGAGGGCCTCTTCGCGGGCGCGCCCGCGAAGGCTTCACACCGATTTGGGCGGTAACTTGCTCAAGTGCACTGCCACCACCAACGCCACCGCCAGCAAGCTGCCAATGAACAGCCCGATCCCGTTCCAGCCCCACTGGTGCCAGAACACCCCGCCCGCCGTACCGGCCACGCTGGACCCTGCGTAATAGCTGAACAGGTACAGCGACGAGGCCTGCCCCTTGGCCTTCAGCGCCCTGCGCCCGATCCAGCTACTGGCCACCGAGTGCGCACCGAAGAAGCCGAAGGTGAACACCAGCATGCCTACGATCACCATCGGCAGCGGGCTGGCCAAAGTCATCAGCAAGCCCCCCGCCATCACCAGGATACTGGCCCAGAACACTTTGCGCCGGCCCAGCTTGTCAGCCAGCGCGCCGACCTGTGCCGAACTGTAGATCCCCGACAGGTACACCACCGACAGCAAGCCCACCAGCGCCTGGTTCATGTGGTAAGGCTCGGCCAGCAAGCGATAGCCGATGTAGTTGAACAGGGTGACGAAGGCCCCCATCAGCAGGAATGCTTCAAGGAACAGCCAGGGCAGGCCGGCATCCTTGAAGTGCATGACAAAGCCGTCCAGCAGGCTGCGCGGGTTCATCGTCTGCGGGCGAAAATTGCGCGATTCCGGCAGCACCTTCCAGAACACCAGCGCGGCCAGCAGTGCCAGGCCGCCAATGGTCAGCATCGCCGTGTGCCAGCTGACGAAGTCGATCAATACGCCGGTGATGAGCCGCCCGCTCATGCCGCCAATCGCGTTGCCGCCAATGTACAGGCCCATGGCCAGGCCAATGTGTTGCGGGTGGATCTCTTCGCTCAGGTAGGTCATGGCCACCGCCGCCAAGCCGCTCAACGACAGGCCGACCAACGCGCGGGTGGCCAGTACCAGCTCCCAGCTCGGCATCACGGCGCTGGCCAGGGTGGAAAGGGCGGCGCAGACCAGGGCAAAGACCATCACCGGCTTGCGTCCGATGCGGTCAGACACCGGGCCGGTGATCAGCAGGCCGAACGCCAGCATGGCAGTGGACACCGACAGCACCAGGCTGCTTTGCGCCGCGTTGATGGCAAATTCCTTGGACAGTAGCGGCATCATCGGCTGTACGCAGTACAGCAGGGCGAAGGTGGCGAAGCCGCCGCTGAACAGGGCCAGCACGGTCTTCATGAAGGCGGGGGTGCCTTTTTCGATCCACATGTCGTTCAGGGTGGCAGGTTCGGGCTCGGCGGGAAGGGGGGCTACAGCAGTTTTCACGGGCGGGTACCTCTGGCGCAATGAAAAAAAAGCATATAGCCGGCTAATGATTAGATCCAATATATTGTTCGACCTATTTAAGATGTTTTGCGACCTGTTCGGAGCCCCTCATGGAACTGCGCCATCTGCGTTACTTCATCGCCGTCGCCGAAGAGCTGCACTTTGGCCGCGCTGCTCAGCAACTGGGCATTTCGCAGCCACCTTTGAGCCAGCAAATCCAGGCGCTGGAGCAAGAGCTGGGGGCGCGTCTGTTCGAGCGGACCAACCGTCGTGTCGAGCTGAGCGAGGCGGGGCGGCTGTTCCTCGAAGAGGCCCGGCAGGTGCTGGCGCAGGTAGAAAAGGCGGCAGATGTGGCCCGGCGTGCGCAACTGGGTGAGCTGGGCGAGATGAAGATCGGCTTTACCTCGTCGGCACCGTTCACTTCGAAGATCCCCAAGGCGATTCACGCCTTTCGCCAGCGCTTCCCGGCGGTGCACCTGAACCTCAAGGAAATGAGCAGCCGCGATGTTGCCGAAGGGGTGTTCGACGAGTCCATCGAAGTGGGGCTGATGCGGCCGATGCCGTTGCCGGAAGGGTTGCTGGCCACTGAGTTGTTCCGCGAGCCGCTGGTGGCGGTGATCAATGCTTCACATCCGCTGGCCGAGGGCACTGAACAGGGTGTGTACATGGCGGCCCTGGCCCATGAGCCGTTCGTGTTCTTCCCGCGCAGTTATGGCAGCGGCTTGCATGCGCAGTTGCTGAGCCTGGCCCGACAGGCCGGGTTCAGCCCGCACTTTGCCCAGGAGGCGGGGGAGGCAATGACCATCATCGGCCTGGTGTCGGCAGGGCTGGGGGTGTCGGTGTTGCCGGCGTCGTTCCAGCGCATGCGCATCGAGGGCGTGGTGTACCGCACGCTGCTGGACGAAGGGGCGATGTCGGCGGTGTGGCTGGTGCAGCGCGAGCGCGGAAACTCGGTGATGGCCAAGGCATTTGCCGAGCTGTTGACAGGGCAGGTGGTCGGCCAGGGCTGATACAGGGCAAATGGCACTGGCCATTGCCGCAGTGCCGCCACATACTCGGGCATTCGTTGAAACACGGAGGTCAATCATGCGGCGCGTGGTGTTCAATCAGAAAGGTGGCGTGGGCAAGTCGAGCATTGCCTGCAACCTGGCGGCGGTCAGTGCCAATGAAGGCTATCGGACCCTGTTGATCGACCTGGATGCCCAGGCCAACTCGACCCAGTACCTCACCGGCCTCACCGGCGAGGACATCCCCATGGGTATTGCCGATTTCTTCAAGCAAAGCCTGTCCAGCGGGCCGTTCAGCAAGAAGAACAAGGTCGATATCTACGAAACCCCGTTCGATAACCTGCACGTGGTCACCGCCACGGCCGAGCTGGCCGACCTGCAGCCCAAGCTTGAGGCCAAGCACAAGATCAACAAGCTGCGTAAGTTGCTCGACGAGCTGGACGAGGACTACGAGCGTATTTACATCGATACCCCGCCAGCGCTGAACTTCTACGCGGTTTCGGCGCTGATCGCTGCCGACCGTGTGCTGATCCCGTTCGACTGCGACAGTTTCTCACGCCAGGCCCTGTATGGCCTGTTGGCCGAGATCGAAGAGCTCAAGGAAGACCACAACGAAGACCTGTTGGTCGAAGGCATCGTGGTCAACCAGTTCCAGTCCCGTGCCAGCCTGCCGCAGCAGATGCTCGACGAGTTGCTGGCCGAAGGCTTGCCGGTGCTGCCGGTGTACCTGGGCAGCTCGGTGAAGATGCGTGAATCGCACCACGCCAGCCTGCCGCTGATTCACCTGGAGCCAAAGCACAAGCTGACGCAGCAGTTTGTGGAGTTGCATTCGCTGCTTGAAGAGAACGCTTAGTGCATAGGCACGCAAGTGTAAGGGTTGGTTTTTGTGGTGGGGCGGGTATCGAGCGCCGCCCGCGCGGCGCATCGCGAGCAAGCTCGCTCCTACATTTGTTTCGGGCCAGTTATGCCTGTGACAGGCGCGCGCGACCGCCTGGTTTGTACGACGCGATATCGCGCCAGGCGCCAAAGCGTTCGCGCGCAATTCCCACAGGAACAATTGGCCCGAAACAAATGTAGGAGCGAGCTTGCTCGCGATGCGCCGCGCGGGCGGCGCTCGATATTGCAGGCGCCACACCTCTCAAGACGAACCCTTGTTGGCGGTGAGGTAGTCAGGCCTGGAGGCAGAACGGTATGAGGAAACTAATCCTTCCATCTCTGACGTTCTCTAAACCCCTTGGCTCCGCACCCACTCCAGCAACGACTGGAGTGGAAACGCCCCAGCCTGACGGCTGACTTCGCGGCCATTCTTGAACAGCAGCAGGCTAGGGATCGAGCGGATGCCCAGTTGCCCGGCCAAGTTGCGGTTCGCTTCGCTATCGAGCTTGGCCAGGCGGCAGCGGCCAGCGAGTTGGCGGGCGGCCTGTTCGAAGGTGGGGGCGAATGACTTGCACGGGCCGCACCAGTCGGCCCAGATGTCGACCAGCAATGGCAGGTCACCTTTGATCTGGCTGGCGTAGCTGGCTTCGGTGAGCTCGAAGGGGGTGCTCAGCAGCACGTCCTGTTTGCAGCGGCCGCATTTCGGCGCATCGCCCAGGCGCTCGGCGGGCAGGCGGTTGAGGCCGTTGCAGTGGGGGCAGGGGATTACCAGTGGGTCGGACATTTCAGTTCCTTGTGTTGTTTGCCAGGGCGCTATCGCCGGTCGCGCACTCATCAATCAAGAAGAGCAGCTGATTTCCAGATGCTTGCCCCACTCCGGCGGCCGCTCGGCGTAGGCCTGCATCCCGGGCTGTTCCTCAAAGGGTGTGGTCAGCACCTGGTGCAGCCGCCGCACTTCACTGTAATCCCCCGCTTCGGCCGCTTCGATGGCTTTCTGCGCCAGGTAGTTGCGCAGCACGTACAGCGGGTTCACCGCATGCATTCGCTCACGGCGGCCTTCGGCATTGGCGGGTTCGCGCGCGCAGCGGGCCAGGTAGTCTGCACCCCAGGCATCGAAGCCGGCCAGGTCGATGAAGTCGTCGCGTACCACCCTCAGCGCCTCGGCCACCGGTTGTTCGCCCAGTTTGCGGAAGAACAGGTTGTAGTCCACGCCACCGCTCTGCATGCGTTGCAGCAAGCGCTCGACCAGTGCCATGTCGTCGTCCTCGGCAGTGGTCAGGCCCAGGCGCCGGCGCATCAGGTCCAGGTAATGGGCCTGGTACAGCGGCAGGAACAGCCCCAGTGCCTCCTTCAGTGGCTCCACCTCGATCACCGTGGTCAGGGCCTGGGCCAACGCGCTGAGGTTCCAGTGGGCGATGGGCACCTGGTTGGCGTAGCTGTAGCGGCCTCGGTCGTCGGAGTGGTTGCAGATGAAGTTGGCATCGAAGTCGTCGAGGAAGGCATACGGGCCGAAGTCGAAGGTGATGCCGAGGATCGACATGTTGTCGGTGTTCATCACCCCGTGGCAGAAGCCATACGCCTGCCAGCGCGCGATCAGTTCGGCATTGCGCTCGACGATGGTGCGGAACATGGCCAGGTAAGGTTGTTCGGCATCACGGCATTCGGGGTAGTGCTGCTCCAGCACATGGTCGATCAGTAGGCGCTGCTGTTCCGGCTGCTTGGTGTAGTAGAAGTACTCGAAATGACCGAAGCGCACGTGGCTCTGTGCCAGGCGTGTGAGCATGGCGGCGCTTTCGCGGGTTTCGCGCCATACCGGGGTGCTGGAGCCGATCACGCACAATGCCCGGCTGGTGGCGATGCCCAGCGCATGGAGTGCTTCGCTGGCGAGGAACTCACGGATCGATGAGCGCAGCACGGCGCGGCCGTCGCCCATGCGCGAGTACGGGGTCTGGCCGGCGCCTTTGAGGTGCAGGTCCCAGTGCTCGCCTTTGTCGTTCAGTACCTCGGCCAGCAGCAGGCCACGGCCGTCGCCCAGGCGTGGGTTGTACGAGCCGAACTGGTGGCCGGAATAGACCATCGCCCGAGGGTCGGCCTGTTCCCACAGCTTGTGGCCGCTGAACAGCTCGGCGAACACTGGCAGGTCGGCCTGAGCGGGGTCGAGGTCGAGCAGGGCCATGGCCGACTCGCTTGCAACTACCAGGCGCGGGTCTGCGATGGGCTCAGGCAGCACCTGGGTGGAGAACGCGTCGCCCAGGCGGGCGAAGCGATTGTCGAAGCTGAGTTGGTCGAGGGCTTTCACGGGCCGGCTCCTGAGATAGATTGACTGGGGCCGCTTTGCGGCCCTTCGCGGGCACGCCCGCTCCCACCCTTGTAGGAGCGGGCGTGCCCGCGAACGAGGGCGAAGCCCTTGCAGGGTATTGGCACAGGATAAAGTATTCGAGCCTGCTTAGGCCGGCGCAGTGCCATCCGGCTTGGGTTGCTCCAGCGGAATCAGCTGCTGTTTGCCGCCCTTCTGGTCCATCAGGAACACCTCGACCTGGCGTACCGAGATCTTGATGTTATGGGCCTTGAACTCGCGATTGATGTAGCGGTTGATCTCGTCCAGCGTCGGGTTGCGGTCGCCCAGGTCACGTACGTGCATGCGCAGTTCGTGGTCCAGCGAGCTTTCGCCGAAGTTGAGGAAGTACACGATCGGTTCCGGGTCCTTGAGTACCCGTGGGTTCTCATGCGCACCCTTGAGCAGCAGCTCGCGCACCAGATCGAGGTCGGAGCCGTAGTCGATGCCCAGCTTCAGCGTTACCCGGGTGACCGTGTCGGTCAGCGACCAGTTGATCAGCTGGCCGGTGATGAAGGTCTTGTTGGGGACGATGATGTCCTTGCGATCGAAGTCGGTGATGGTGGTGGCGCGGATGCGGATCTTGCTCACCGTGCCCGACAGGTTGCCGATGGTGATGGTGTCGCCAATCCGCACTGGGCGCTCGAACAGGATCATGATGCCGGAGATGAAGTTGGCGAAGATTTCCTGCATGCCAAAGCCCAGTCCCACCGACAGCGCGGCCACCAGCCATTGCAGCTTGTCCCAGCTTACCCCCAGGGTCGACAGGGTGCTGACGATGCCGATGCCGACAATGGTGTACGACAACAGCGTGGTGGTGGCGTAGGCACTGCCCTGGGCCAGGTTCAGGCGTGACAGCACCAGCACTTCCAGCAGGCCTGGCAAGTTGCCGGCCAGGGCGAAGGTGATGCCGACGATCACCAGCGCACCCAGCAGGTCGCCGAGGCTGATCGGCACCATGCTGGCGGCCGCACCGGTGCCGCTGGTGTATTCGTACAGGACAAAGTTGTTGAGGTAGGCGAACACTGAGATCAGGTCCGACCACACCCAGTACAGGCCGGCGATGAAACCACCGAGCAGGGCCAGGCGGATCAGGCGCAGCGACTGCTGGTTGACCTGTTCGATGTCCAGCGTTGGCTCTTCGGTGATCACTTCGCCATCCAGCCCTTCCTTGGCCGCCGCACGCTTGCTCAGCGCACGCTGGTAGGCCAGGCGCCGCGCCGCTACCGACAGGCCCCGCACGAACGCGGCTTCGATCACCAGCCAGAACAGCAGCAGGTACAGGGTGTAGATCAACCGGTCGGTGAGCTTCAGCGCGGTGTAGTAGTAGCCGAAGCACACGGCAACGAACAGGGCGATGGGCAGGGCGGTGAACGCTACGCCCACAGCCCTGCGGAACAGCGAGGTGTCGCGGTGCGCGGGGCTGCTGAGCAGCAGGCGGCTGAGCAGCCAGGCCATCAGCGCATAGCAGGTCAGCACCACGCCGATGCCCAGCACGTCGTCGGCCAGCGCCGACGGCTGGTGCTCGGCCACCGCCACCACGCCGACCAGCGCCAGCACCACGGTGCCCAGGCGGCGTACCCAGCCGCGCAGGAACTCGACCTGTGGCTTGTGCCAGCGGAAGTGAATTTCCGCCACGCCACCGGGGGCGAGAATGCGGTAGGCGGTGTAGAACACCAGCCAGGCCTGGGCCAGTTGCCAGAGTGCGGCGCCCAGGTTGGCGTTCTGCCCGCGGGCGTCGATCTGCAGGGCGTAGCTGCACAGCGCCAGGCCAAGGCTGACCGGCATCGCCAGAAGGATATTGATCAGGATCGCCTGGGGCGTGTGCCACTGGCTGTCACGGCGGAAATGGCCAATGTCCTGGTGCACCTTGCCCAGCCGTTGGTACAAGTATTTGCGTCGCCACAGCAGGGCGCCGATCACCAGCAGCAGTGGCAGAAACAGCAAGGGGCGCTGGCTGAGGCCGTCGGCCAGCTCTTTCAGGCCCGAGCCCCACGGCAGGTTGGCGACCTGGTCGGCCAGGCGCTCTGGCACATACCGCAGCCAGTCCCAGTCCAGTGGTTTGTTGCTGGGAATCCAGAACATCTGTTCGTCGAGGGTGGTGCGCAGGCTCTGCGCGGTGCCCAGCAGCTGCTTCTGGTTGAGTTGCAGGGTGATCGATTCGTTGAGCAGGGCCGACAGCTCGCGGTTCAGCCGTTCCAGCAGGTCGCTGCGGGTGATGGCCACCTCCAGCAGGGCCTTGCGCAGCTGCGGGGTCACCTCTTCCTGCGGTTGCGCGGCCAGCAGCTTGTCGACGTAGGTGACCGGGCTGCTCATTTGTTCGCGTTGCTGGTTGACCTCGAACTGGTACAGGCGGGTGTCGGCGATCTGATCGGCCAGGTCGCGGTCGACTTTCAGGTGCGGCAGGGTCTGCTTCTGCTTGTAGAGGATCTTCGACAGCAAAAGGCTGCCCTTGAGCACGTTGATCTGCTCGTCAAGCGCCTGGTCGGCCTGGGTCAGGCTGTCGAGCTGCTGCTTGGTGCGCAGGTTCTGCTGGGTCAACTCGTTGAGGCGGTCGGTGCTCTTGAGCAGGTAGTCGGAGAGCTTGAGGTTGACCGCGCTCTCGGTGGCCAGCAGGCTGCTGCCGCCGGCTTTCTGGGCCTCGATCGACTGCTGGGTGACTGCCTCCTGGGATTGCGCCAGGCGCTTGTCGTTGATCAGCGTCTGCAGGTCCTGGATTTCCTGCTCCAGGCGCGCTGCGCGCTCGATCAGCAGGTCGTGACGCGCATTGCCGAGGTCTTGCAGCAGGCTGTTGCCGGCCAGTTCCTGGCGGCGCAGCAGGGTCAGGGCGTTGAGCGAGGCCAACTCGGCGTTGAGCTGGTTGCGCTGGTCGACGTTGATGGATTTGCCGCCATCCTTGCCGGTTTTAAGGATGTTGTTGATCTGCTGGGTGCGGGTCTGGCTGCTGCTGATTTCGGCTTGGGCGCGCTCTGGCCGGGTTTGCGAGTTGATGATCAGGCTGTTGGCTTCGGACAGCGCCTTCTGCAACTCGCCCTGCTGGGTGTTGCGTTCGCTGAGCATCTGCTCGAGCTGCGGTACCGTCAGCGTGGCGTAACGCTGCGCGACAGGCTGGGCTTTGCTTTCCTTGAGCCTGGCCAGCTCTTTCTGGCTGTCGCTGGTCTCCTTGGGGGCACCGGTCAGCTGCTGCTTCAGTGCGGCCAGCTTCTTCTCGTTGTCTTCCTTGGCCGCAAGCAAGCTCAAGGTTTGTTCGAGCACTTGCTGCAAGGCCTTCTGGTCCGCCTCGGGCAGCTTGCGCTCGGCGATCTTGTCGAGGCTGTTCTGGATGCTGGCGGTGGTCGGGGCTTCTGCCGCGTAGGCGGCAAAAGGAAGAGACAGGCACAGCCCGAGCAGGGCTGTGCGAAGGTACACGCGCAGGGACATAGGCAGGCTACTTGTGGATCCGGCAGAAACGAAGTTTAGAGGAACAATCCTGGTCCGGGTCGCGTTCCTTCGGGGAATCTGACGCCTACTTTCTGGATCTTGTTCCCGTCCATGGTGGCCACGGTCCAGATCGTGCCATGCCATTCGACCTGGTCACCCACTACTGGAGCGCCTCCGACCTTCTGTCGGATGAACTGCGCCAGCGGCATTTTCGCGTCCAGGCCGTCGAGTTTCAGGCCGTACAACGCCGCCACCGCACCCAGTTCGGCATCGCCTTCGAGGACGAAGTCGCCGAAGAAGCGCAGGTCCAGGCCACGCTGCGGGGCCTGGCTGAACAGTTTGCCCAGGGCTGGCAGGTTGTGCTCGTGGCCGATCACGCAAAGCATGTCGCCGACTTCCAGCACGGTACTGCCCGACGGGTGCAGCAGCTGTTCGTTGCGGAACAGGGCGGCAATGCGCGTGCCCTCGGGCATTTTCAACTCGCGCAAGGCGGCCCCGATGCACCATTTTTCGGCACCCAGGCGGTACACGAACAGCTCCCACTCGCTGGTGACGTGCACTTCCAGGGCGGAGCGGGAGATCGGTGCCGGGTCTGGCGGTACGGTCACTTTCAGCAGCTTGGCCATCCACGGCAGGCTGGTACCTTGTACCAGCAGCGACACCAGCACGATGAAGAACGCCAGGTTGAAGAACAGCTGGGCGTCCGGCAGGCCGGCCATCAGCGGGAACACCGCCAGAATGATCGGGACCGCGCCGCGCAGGCCAACCCAGGAAATGAAGCCCTTTTCGCGGCCATGGAAGGCCTTGAACGGCAGCAGGGCGGCGACCACCGACAGTGGCCGCGCCACCAGAATCATCCACAGCGCCAGGCCCAGCGCCGGCAGGGCGATGGGCAGCAGGTCGTGTGGCGTGACCAGCAGCCCCAGCACCAGGAACATGCCGATCTGGGCCAGCCAGGCCATGCCGTCGAGCATATGCAGGATGCCATGGCGGCTACGGATCGGCTTGTTGCCCAGCACCAGGCCGCACAGGTACACGGCGAGGAAGCCGCTGCCGTGCAAGGCGTTGGTCAGCGAGAACACCACCAGGCCGCCGGCAACCACCAGAATCGGGTACAGGCCGCCGGCCAGGTTGATGCGGTTGACCAGTTGCAGCATCAGCCAGCCGCCACCCAGGCCCAGCAGCCCGCCGATGCCGAACTCGCGCAGCAAGTGGCCCAGCAGGCTCCAGTGCAGGCCTGTCTGGCCGCTGGCGATCATGTCGATCAGGGTGACGGTGAGGAATACCGCCATCGGGTCGTTGCTGCCTGACTCGATCTCCAGGGTGGCGGTAACCCGCTCGTTCAGGCCTTTGCCTCCGAGCAGCGAAAACACCGCGGCGGCATCGGTGGACCCCACGATGGCGCCAATCAGCAGGCCCTGGATCAGGCTCAGGTTGAACAGCCAGGCAGCGACCAGGCCGGTGAGGGCGGTGGTGATCATGACCCCGACCGTGGCCAGCGACAGCGCCGGCCACAGCGCCACGCGGAAGCTTGCCACCCGTGTGCGCAGGCCACCGTCGAGCAGGATTACGGCCAGTGCCAGGTTGCCCACCAGGTAGGCGGTGGGGTAGTTGTTGAAGATGATGCCGCCACCATCGACGCCGGCGACCATGCCGACGGCGAGGATGATGACCAGAATAGGGATGCCCAGGCGCGACGACAGCGAACTGACCAGGATACTTGCGCCCACCAGCAATGCGCCGATCAGGAACAGGCTGTTGATGGTGCTTGCATCCAAAGGCAGGTACTCCGGGACAACGGGCGGGAGAGGGCTTGATAGCGTGTCGCTAGCAGGTCGCGTGCCAATCGATTCTAACCTGATGAATTGGCAGCATGTAAAGCGTTTCTGCAGATGTAAAAAAGGCACCGCGGTGGGTGCCTTTTCTTGTGTTGCCTGGGCGGACCTCTTCGCAGCGCAAGGCTGCTCCTACAGGGGGACGTGCATGCCCTGTAGGAGCAGCCTTGCGCTGCGAATGGGCCGCAAAGCGGCCCCAGGGTTTATCAGCCCTGTTTCACCTCCCGCATCGGCTTGCCCTTCACCGGTGCATCACCCGCCACATAGTACTTGGCGGTGCTGCGCGGCAAAGGCTTGCGGCCACGGATCTTGTCCGAAATCTTCTCGGCGATCATGATCGTGGTGGCGTTGAGGTTGCCGGTGATGATCAGCGGCATGATCGACGCATCGACCACACGCAGGCCCTTCATGCCATGCACGCGGCCTTCGCCATCGACCACGGCCATGTCGTCGGTGCCCATCTTGCACGAGCAGGACGGGTGGAAGGCGGTTTCGGCGTGCTCGCGGATGAATTTGTCCAGTTCTTCATCGGTTTGCACATGGGCGCCCGGGCTGATTTCGCGGCCACGGTACGGGTCCAGCGCCGGCTGGGCCATGATTTCGCGGGTCAGGCGGATGCCGTCGCGGAATTCTTGCCAGTCCTGCTCGGTGGACATGTAGTTGAACAGGATGCTCGGGTGTTGGCGCGGGTTCTTCGACTTGGCCTGGATGCGGCCACGGGCCGGCGAGCGCATGGAACCCATGTGCGCCTGGAAACCGTGCTCTTTCACGCCATTGGAGCCGTTGTAGTTAATGGCCACTGGCAGGAAGTGGTACTGAATGTTCGGCCACTTGAATTCAGGACGGGTACGGATGAAACCACCGGCCTCGAACTGGTTGCTGGCGCCGATGCCGGTGCCGTTGAACATCCACTCGGCACCGATGGCCGGCTGGTTCCACCACAGCAGCGATGGGTACAGCGACACGGGTTGAGTGCAGGCGTACTGCAGGTACAGTTCCAGGTGGTCCTGCAGGTTTTCACCAACGCCCGGCAGGTCGTGCACAACCGGGATGTCGAGGCTTTCCAGCAGGGCGCGTGGGCCAACGCCGGAGCGTTGCAGCAACTGCGGCGAGGCGATGGCGCCGGAGCTGACGATCACTTCCTTGCGGGCACGGGCTTCAACACGCTCTTCGCTGTCGCCGACCAGGTAGGTCACGCCAACGGCGCGTTTACCGTCGAACAGTACGCGGTCGCTCAGGGCGTGGGTAACGATGGTCAGGTTCGGGCGTTTCTTGGCCTGGTCCAGGTAACCACGGGCGGTGCTGGAACGGCGGCCGTTCTTGGTCACCGAGCGGTCCATCGGGCCGAAGCCTTCCTGCTGGTAGCCGTTGAGGTCTTCAGTGCGCGGGTAACCGGCTTGTACGCCGGCTTCGACCATGGCGTGGAACAGCGGGTTGTTGCCAGCCTTAGGGGTGGCGACGCTGACCGGGCCTTCGCCACCGTGGTAGTCGTTCGGGCCGATGTCGCGGGTTTCGGCTTTGCGGAAGTACGGCAGGCAGTCCAGGTAGGTCCAGTCTTGCAGGCCTGGCAGTTCTGCCCAGCCGTCGAAGTCCATGGCGTTGCCGCGGATGTAGCACATGCCGTTGATCAGCGAAGAGCCGCCCAGGCCCTTGCCGCGGCCGCATTCCATGCGGCGGCCGTCCATGTACGGCTCCGGGTCGGTCTCGTAGGCCCAGTTGTAGCGGCGGCCCTGCAGCGGGAAGGCCAGGGCGGCTGGCATCTGGGTGCGGAAGTCGAAGCGGTAGTCGGGGCCACCGGCTTCAAGCAGCAGGACGGTGACGCCGGCGTCTTCGGTCAGGCGGGTAGCCAGGGTGTTACCGGCCGAACCGGCACCGACGATGATGTAATCGAATTCTTGGGACATGAAAGTACCCTCGTGTTGGCGGTGATCAGGGAGCGGGAGCGCCCGTGCACAGCGGCACGGGCGTGGCTAGACAGGGTTTAGAAAACCGAGTTGTAGCCGCCCAGCTCGACCTGGACCGACTTGATGCGAGTGTATTGAGCCAGCGAGCTGACGCCGTTTTCACGGCCGACGCCCGACTGCTTGTAGCCACCCACCGGCATTTCGGCCGGCGATTCACCCCAGGCGTTGATCCAGCAGATACCGGCTTCGAGCTTGTGGATGATGCGGTGGGCGCGGGTGATGTCGTTGGTGCAGACACCGGCGGCCAGGCCGTATTCGGTGTCGTTGGCGCGACGGATCACTTCTTCTTCGGTTTCGTAGGTGAGGATGCTCATCACCGGGCCGAAGATTTCTTCCTTGACGATGGTCATGTCGTCGGTGCAATCGGTGAACACGGTCGGCGCAACGAAAGCGCCCTTGGCGAAATCACCGGCAGTCAGACGCTCGCCGCCGCACAGGACGCGGGCACCTTCTGCTTTACCCTTGGCGATGTAGCCCAGCACGTTTTCCATGTGCGGGAAGCTGACCAGCGGGCCGAAGTTGGTGTTTTCGTCTTCCGGGTTGCCAACGCGGATGCGGGCAACGCGCTCGGCGATCTTGGCTTCGAAGGCAGCCTTCATTTCGGCCGGGATGAACACGCGGGTGCCGTTGGTGCACACCTGGCCCGAGCTGTAGAAGTTGGCCATCATGGCGATGTCGGCGGCCTTGTCCAGGTCGGCGTCGGCGCAGATGATCAGTGGCGACTTGCCACCCAGTTCCATGGTCACTTCCTTCAGCGAAGAGCTGGAGGCGCTGGCCATGACTTTCTTGCCGGTGGTGGTGCCGCCGGTGAACGAGACTTTTTCGATGCGCGGGTGCTCGGTCAGCCAAGTGCCGACTTCACGGCCACTGCCGGTCAACACGTTGAACACGCCATTCGGCAGGCCGGCTTCGGTGTAGATCTCGGCCAGTTTCAGGGTGGTCAGCGAGGTGACTTCCGACGGCTTGAAGATCATCGCGTTGCCGGCGGCCAGGGCCGGGGCGGACTTCCACAGGGCGATCTGGATCGGGTAGTTCCAGGCGCCGATACCCACGGTCACGCCCAGCGGCTCGCGGCGGGTGTAGACGAAGGACGATTCGCGCAGCGGGATCTGCTCGCCTTCGATGGCCGGTACCAGGCCTGCGTAGTATTCCAGCACGTCGGCGCCGGTGACGATATCGACGTAGCGGGTTTCCGAGTACGACTTGCCGGTGTCCAGGGTTTCCAGCATGGCCAGCTCGTCGTTGCGCTCGCGCAGGATGTCGACGGCGCGGCGCAGGATGCGCGAACGCTGCATGGCGGTCATCGCAGCCCAGACTTTCTGGCCACGCTCGGCGCTTTCCACGGCCTTCTCGACGTCAGCCTCGGTAGCACGCTGTACGTGGGCGAGGACTTCGCCGGTGGCCGGGTTGATGGCTTCGAAGGTGGCATCGCTGCCAGCGTCGACGTAAGCGCCATCAATGTAGAGTTTTTGCGTTCCGAAACGGGCCATAGTGTCCTCGCAAGTGCAGTGTGTGGTTTGGCTTGCGCGTCACGCTCCTGCCGGGTTGGCAAGGGCCGTGCGCGCTTGGTCAGCAGCCTGGTCGGTTGTGCCCAGGGTGTGCTGCTTAGCCAGTTGTAGATCCATGTATTCGTAAGCAATCCGTATTGCCTGGTCGGTGTCGAATGCATCACCCGACAGGGCGCCACGCAGCCACAAGCCGTCGATCAGGGCTGCCAGGCCACGGGCTGCCTTGCGCGCATGGTAGAGCGGCAGGGTGCGGCGGAACTGGCAGCACAGGTTGGAATACAAGCGGTGGTCGTTGATCCGCTGCAACCTGTGCAAATCGGGCTGGTGCATGCTGGAAGCCCAGAAGGCCAACCAGGTTTTCATTGCCGGGCCGTTCACCTGGCTGGCATCGAAGTTGCCCTCGATGATCACTTTCAGGTGGGCGCGCGGGCTGTCGTCCGTCAGGGCCTGGCGACGTGCTCGAACGCCTTCGTTGAGCATGTTCATGATGTAACCCATCGTCGCTGCGATCAGGCCGTTCTTGTCCCGAAAGTAGTGACTGATGATGCCGTTCGACACACCGGCCAAACGGGCAATCAGCGCAATGCTGGCGTCCCCCAGACCGACCTGATCGACCGCCTGCAACGTGGCTTCGATCAACTGCTGGCGGCGGATGGGTTGCATACCGACCTTGGGCATCTTGCTATCTCCTCAGGCCTGCGAGCAGACGACAGGCGGCTGACTCGGCGAAGGCCAGTCTATTTTGTTTTGATTGAACGTTCAATCAATAAAGAATAAGCTCTGCGACAATTTGTGCCATTGACAGTTTTTCAGGCGGTCGAGAAGGCACGGATTGACACCCCAGGAAATCGCGTAACCCCCGGAATACAAGGCGTTGACGGGCATGAGCGATGCGAAATGCAGATTCTGCCGTACGGTCATTGGCCCTGCGGCAGGCCCTTGGAGCGGGCGGGGTGATCTGTGACGAATGCGCGCACCTCAGTTGAGGCGTGGCATTTTCAGCAGGCCACCTGTCTGTTTTTTTGCAACGTATCGATTCGGGATCACGGTTTCCAGGGTGCTTTTATAACACCTGACGCAGTGGGGATATTCCACCAATTGCTCGGGAAAGACTGATTAGCCTCCACAGCCGTACTGCCCGGAGCATTCGTGCAATGAGTTCTGCCTCACTTACCAAGCCCCCCGCCGAGAGGGTACGGGTCAACCGCGTGGTGTTCTTCACCTCCGCGCTGATGATCCTTGTTCTGACTGCCTTGTTGATCGCTGTACCCGAAACCGCGGGCCAAGTGCTGGGCGTGGCCCAGAAATGGCTGACGCGTACCTTTGGCTGGTACTACATGCTGGTCATCTGCGGCTACCTGCTGTTCGTCGTCTACCTGGCGTTCTCCGACTACGGCAGCCTCAAGCTGGGTGGCAAGGACGACCAGCCTGACTTCAGCTATGGCGCCTGGGCCGGCATGCTGTTTTCGTCCGGTATCGGTATTTCGCTGCTGTACTTCGGCGCCTCCGAGCCGCTGGACCACTACTTCAACCCCCCGGAAGGCACTCCGGCCAGCCTCGAAGCCGCGCGCCAGGGCCTGCAGCTGACCTTCCTGCACTGGGGCCTGCATGGCTGGGCAATCTATGCCCTGGTCGGCCTGGCCGTGGGCTACTTCGCCTACCGCCACAACCAGCCACTGGCCCTGCGCTCGGCGCTCTACCCACTGGTCGGCGAGCGTTGGGTCAAGGGCGCTGCCGGCAACGCCGTCGACATCTTTGGCATGTTCGTCACCCTGCTGGGCCTGGTGACCAACCTGGGCATCGGCTCGATGCAGGTGTCCTCGGGCCTGGAATACCTGTTCGGCATGGACCACAGCAAGACCAACCTGCTGGTGGTGATTCTGGTCATGGCCGGTGTGGCCACCGTGGCTGCGGTCTCGGGTGTGGAAAACGGCATTCGCCGCCTGTCCAACCTGAACATCATGCTGTTCAGCGGCCTGCTGATCTTCGTGCTGCTGGGCGGCGAAACCCTGCACCTGCTCAACGGCTTCGTGCAGAACATCGGTGACTACCTGAACGGCATCGTGCTGAAAACCTTCGACCTCTATGTGTATGAAGGCGAAGCCGGCAAGTCCGAGCGCTGGCTGGGCCTGTGGACCGTGTTCTACTGGGCCTGGTGGATCTCCTGGGGCCCGTTCGTCGGCATGTTCATTGCCCGCATCTCCAAGGGCCGCACCGTGCGCCAATTGGTGATGGGCGTACTGCTGATCCCGCTGGGCTTCACCCTGGCCTGGCTGTCGATCTTCGGCAACACCGCACTGGACTTGGTGATCAACCAGGGCGCCGTGGAACTGGGCAAGACCGCGCTGGAACAGCCGTCGATGTCGATCTACCAGTTGCTGGAATACTTCCCGGCGGCCAAGGTCGTGATCGGTGTGGCAGTGTTCGTCGGCTTCGTGCTGTTCCTCACCCCGGCCGACTCCGGTGCGGTGATGATGGCCAACCTGTCGTGCAAAGGCGGCAAGGTCGACGAAGACGCCCCGCACTGGATGGTGGTGTTCTGGTCGGTGGTCATCACCCTGGTCACCATCGGCCTGTTGTTTGCCGGCAACTTCGAAGCCATGCAGACCATGGTGGTGCTGGCGGGCCTGCCGTTCTCGGTGGTGCTGGTGCTGTTCATGTTCGGCCTGTACAAGGCCATGAAGCAGGACGTGGCAGTCGAGCAGGAGCGCGCCGAGCTGGCCGCCCGTGGCCGCCGCGGCTTCAGCGAACGCCTGACCCAGCTGGAGCTGCAGCCGACCCAGGCCGTGGTGCAGCGCTTCATGGACAAGCAGGTTACCCCGGCGCTCAAGGAAGCTGCCGCGCAGCTGCAGACCCTGGGCTTCGAGGTGGAAACCCGCGTTGGCCAGTCGCGCAACATGATGGGCCTGCGAGTGATGATGGAGGAGGGCAACCCCTTCGTTTACGAAGTGAGCCTGGACGGCTACATGGCCGCACCTAGCGAAGCACCGGTGGAGGGCGAACCGGAAGTACGCCAGCGCTTCTACCGTGCCGAGGTGTACCTGCACGATGGCAGCCAGGAGTACGACCTGATGGGCTTCGCGCCCGAGCAGATCGTGCGTGACGTGCTGGACCAGTTCGAAAGCCACCGCCAGTTGCTGGGGCGTGTGTACAGCTGAGCCAGAGCTGGTTGAAAGGCAAAGGGCCCGGTTCGCGAGAACCGGGCCCTTTGCATTGTGGCGCGGTGAACATAGCCATATGCACTGCCAGATGCCGGTAGGTGTCTGCGCATCCTTCTGTCTTTCGTACAAAAGGACCCATGCCATGGCCAGTGCAAATGCTTCAATCACCGATCTCAAGCAGGCCTGTGCCCGCCAGTTCGCCGATCGCCCCACGTTACGCCAGGTGACCAGCCAGCAGGTCTTCGCACTGCTGCTGGCACGGCTGCCAAGCCTCGCGGGCGTGCAGCCAATGCTGACGGATGCCAACCCATTGCGCTTGATACGTCCGGCGCAGCACAGTCCCAGTTGGCAGACCCAGCCGTTGGTGGATGTTGTGCTCCAGGCTCTGCTCGACGGTACGCCGCTCGATCTGCGCGGCGCCGAGCCTCGCGGCCACTTCCTGGGCTTGGCCGACCCTTATCGTTTTCGCGGCTCCGACAGCACGTTCGATACGCTGTCGCTCAATGAGGCGAGCGATGCCTTCAATGCATTGCTGCTGGCGCTGCCCGAGCATTTTCGCCAGGCGCAGATCGATTACTGGAATTCACAGCCGTGCGCTGCAACCGACGACTGCGGCGTCAGCCAGCATCGCTGGATGCAGCAAGCGCTGCGTACGGCGTTGCTGGGTAACGTTCGGTCGCCGGAGTTGAGCGATGACGCCCGCATGTGCCTGTACGATTTGCTGAGTGGGCGAACGGACTCCATGCAAGTCAGTGCGATCGAGGTGACGCTTTCGCTGGCGGGGCAGGAGCGGCTCGAAGTCCTTGCAGACCTGCTGGTGTCGCTGGAGCGCGATGAGCGGCACCTGCTGCTGTGGTGCTCGCCTTCTGGTCGGGTGGATGTCTACGCTTCGTTCGAGGACTTTTCGCTCGATCTGCGCGACCGGTTGGCGCTGCGTCATGACTTCGACCGGCTGATCTGGAGCCTTCATCCACTGTCGGGTGACCCGTTTCTGCAGCAGTCGGGCCTGCTGCTCGGCTGGCTGTTGCAGCAGATCGAGAGCCCACCCTGGCAGGCGATAGCATCGCTGGAGCAGATGGAAGCCTGGTTCGCCCAGGCGAGCGACCCATCAGCCGTGTTTTTCGAGCAGGTATTTTTCGAGGGGCCCGCACCGGTCTTGCCCGGCTGGCTGGCGCAGGCCAGCAGCCAAGATCGCTTTGAGTATCAGGTGGCTATGCTGGACATGGCCGTCGAGCAGGCCCAGTCCAAGGGGGCAACCTCGCTCGATGGTGTGCCCGATCTGCATACCTACGCCAGTCAACGGCTGCGCGAACAGATGCTCGCCGACTACCCGCAAGAGGCCAACTATTTCGCGGATGATCTTATCCTTACCGTGCAGGACGCCCTCGGCGTCCCCGGCGGCGCGGCGATCGGCGCCGGTGATGGCGTGGTCAGCCAGCGCAACCTGAGCCTGACCGATCTGGCCATTGGCAATCTCGGTGCGTTGGGGCATGGCAGCATCGTCGCGATCCGCCATCGGGAAAACCAACTGATCATGGGCTGGATGAACGCCGACTACCTCAAGGCGCTGGTCGCCAAGGTGGATATTGGCGGCCATTACCCCCAGCATGTCAGCGCGCTGCTTGACGATCCGCTTGCACGCCGTGAGCGCATTCGCTGTCACGCCCGTGAGTGGCGAATGCAACTGCTGTTCGATGCCTTGCGATTGAAAGTCGAAGGTGGCCTCTGGCGCGAGGCATGGCAAGCCCTTGCGGAGTTCTGCCGAAGCGGCAGGGATCTGAAGGTGAACGTCGACATCGCGCCGCTGGCCTTCAAGGTACCTGGCCACAGACCCGGCGATACGGTCAGGGGCATGTTCGTGATTCGCCTGCACCGGCCGAATGCCTGGCTGCTCTACTGCCCGTACGAGCGGAGCAACCCGCTGCGCGCCTTCGCCGAGCCCGGCGCGCTGGTTGCTGGCGTGCGCGGCGATGCAACTCTGCAGCAGCGCGTGCTGAGCTGGCTAGGCGAGGCTGCCAGAGGGATCTATCAGGACGGCGGCTTTCTCCGGCCGCGCCGCATAACGGGCTGGACGCATACAGCGGCTGGGCTGTTGGTGCCCCTGTATGAAGTGGTCGAACTGGCAAGCGCCAAGCCGGCCGAGCTGAAGTTCCGGCCCTGGCTGGTGGACGTGGACGCCCACCTGTTCGGCGCCAAGCAACAGATGCTGATCGAACTGGCCGACCGGCAAAGCGTTTCCAATGCACAAAGGCGCTGGAGCGCCTTGCTCGAAGCCGGCGGCTTGCTATTCAACGTTCTGACGCCTGTGCTGCGAGGGCCGGTCGCCGTGGTCGCCTGGCTGGTATCGACACTCGTGGCGCTAGGTAATGACTTGCAGCGGTTGGGCGAGAGCGAGGCGCAAAGGTCTATGGCGCTGATGGATATCGTGGGCAATCTGTCCATATTGCTGGCGCACTCTCGGCTCCCTCAGGTCACACCGGCTCAGTCTGCCGTACCGATACCTGCGCTTATCGATGCGGTTGCTGGGCGCCAGGCGGTTCAAGCACCTGTCGTGAAGCGCGCGCTGGCGCCTGCGCAAGCGAGCCCATTGATGTTTCCGACGGGTTGGGGACCGGGGCCTGCGGCCCAGTTGCGGGCATTGCAGGAGCTGGTTGCGACGGTTGATTTGAGTGGGGTTGGCGAGGATAGCGATGGCTTCTACCGCAAGGACGGTCAGCGTTATGTCGAACTACTGGGTGAGCGTTTCGAGGTGCGGCAGTTCAACCATGATGTGCGCATGGTCGGCCCTGGCGGCCAATTGGGGCCATGGCTGTGGCGTGGTGAGCAGTGGAAGATCCGCACCGGCTTCCTGGGCGGAATGCCCAAGCCCGGACGCACCAGTAAAATGCAGGCAGAGCTCGACCGTATCGACCAACAGGTGAGTGCGAGCATGACCGACGGCGACGCGATCAGGCCGCAGATCACCGAGAAGACCCTGAATGTGATCGCGCTGGAGGGCAAGCTGAACCTGCAGGAGAAGAGCCTGGCGCAGTTGCAGCAAGGTGCTGGCACCCTGACAGCCGAACAGCTCGACAAGCTGGTCACTCACCACAAGGCCGGTATCGCCAGCAAGCAGGCGCATTTGAGCGATGAGCGTAAGGCCTTGACCCGAATGATGGAGCAAGCCGTCGCGCATGACAGGACGATCCTCACGCAGATGCCCAGGTTGCTGGAGTTGCAGCGTAAACCTGGCATCAGAGGCGGTTTCAATGCTGATGCCGCTCAACGCTTTCTGGAGACAGCGAGGCGCAACGTGGTGGTGTACAGCTGCAATATCCTGGGCGAGCTCAAGCTGCAAGCCGGCTATCCCGAGCTCCATCGAATCTCGCAGCTCCTCAAGGGTGAGCCGATCACCTCGGTACACGCGGAGTATCAGGTATACCGCAACCTGTTACGTGAAACAGTGGGCGTGCAAGCACGCATGATCCAGGCCAGCATCGATCTGGATGCATTCATGGCCGAGCTCCCGCCGGAGGCAGTCATGGTCGCGGGTACGCCAGCGATCACGAAAAGCAAGTTGCTCACAAGCCGACAGATGACCACCGTGGATATCCGCTTCCATCAGGCGATGAACTACCGCGACCTGGTGGTCGATTTGAATCATCCCTCCGAATGGCGAGCATCGTATCGCTATAGCCAGGAGCTGGCGCCACCCTCCTTGACCAGCGCGGCCAGTGCGCATTCCCAACTGCTCACCGGCAACGTGTCTGCCGGTGACCGTATCGAAATTCTGCAGAATGCTTGGGATGAGTATTCCACTGCGATCATCAACAGCATCGACATTGCCAGCCACAGTGCGGCGCTGGTCGATGCAGACATGCTCAAGTGCTACGCCGCCGAGTTGAATGCTCTCAAGCTCATGGTCGGCGAGCAGTTGCAAGAAGCTGTTGCCGAGCAGGATGGGGTAGCTTTACCTGCGCGGTATCCGGTGTATGTCAAAAGCCTGGCCCGGCAGTTGCCGGTACGCACGCGCAAGGGTGAATTGGTGGTGGCCAGTTGGCTGGACGACGAGCGGTTGGAAGTGCGTGACGCCTTCACTCACGACATGCTGCACCGTTTCGAGGCTGATGGGCACGGCGGCTGGGTTGAGGTTGTTGCGGGCGAGACCGCCGGGCCGCAGCCATTCACGGGTGAGGTGCTGCAATTGCAGGCGCAGGCCGAGCAGTTGCTGGCTGATCAGGCGCTGGTCGAGCGCAAGGCAAGCGAGTACATCGAGGGTGACGTGCGAGGGCATATTCTGTCGGGGTTGGTCGATGACCACCTGACACGGCTGCGGCAGGTCGCCAGTGACTTGCAGGGTGTCGACGAAGGGCTGGCTGAACAGGCAAGGAAGCTGATCGAGCTGTGGTCCAGTCGCAGGACCGAGCTGCTTTTGGCGCTTTACGACAGGACCCAGCACCCGGATGCCGAGGCGCTATCGTTCATGCACCAGCAAGGGCTCGTCCGGGTCGACTATCAAGGGCCTCGCAAGCAGCTCAGGGACGGCAGCGCGGTGGATGAGTACCTGATCAGGCGGCTGCCACACCCGGGCGACAGCAAGGGGCGCACGCTGTGGGTGGCCCATTTCCATTTTGCCAACCTGACTGACAGCGCCACGGATTTCACCCGAGGGCATCTGAAAACCTGGCGACAGCGCTTTTACGGTAGCGCCGATGCGCAGAAGCTGGCGTTGCGAGGGGAGCGGATCCACCGTGGCCCGCTTACGTATGCGCAGGCCCGCGGCATCATTCCGTTCCGCTGAGCGGTTCAGCGGTTACTGTAATGCCCGCCCTTGCCGTGGGCGGGCATGGCCTGGTTACCGCGTTCGGCGATCATCTGGCGCAGCGGGATCACCTCGATACCCTGGCCCCTGAGCCGGGGTATCTCGCGTTCCAGCACTTGCAGGGTTTGCGGGTAGGGGTGGCCAATCAGCACGGCGGAGCCCTGCTTGCGGGCCAGGGTCACGCCTTGCTGCAACTGAGCCGCGATGGCCTCGGGTGTACGTATGTCGTCCAGGAACACATCGCGCGATACATGGGCCAGGCCAAGGCGCTGGGCCTCGGCGGCAGCTACCGTGGCGGCGCTGGTGCGGCTGTCGACGAAGAACAGGTGGCGTTGCTGCAGTTCGCCCATCAGCCAGGCCATGGGTTCGCGCTGCGCCGTCATGCGGCTACCCATGTGGTTGTTGATACCCGCTGCATAGGGGACTTTGGCCAGAGCGGCCTGCAAGCGGCTGGCCAGTTCCGTCAATGGCGTACCAGGGTGCCAGGCATAGGGCCCGGTGGCGGGGTCCATGGGCATGTGCAGGATCACCGTCTTGCCGGCCTTATGGGCCTGGCGGGCGAAGTCGCTGGCGTGCGGAGTGTCGGGCATGATCGCCATGGTCACCGGGCCGGGCAGGGCGAGCGTGCGGCTGTCGCGTTCGCTGCTTTGGCCCAGGTCGTCGATGATGATGCTCATGTAGGCCTTTGCCGGCGCCGCCTGAGCGACGCCGGCCATGAGCCAGAACAGCGTGAACAGCAGATAACGCATGGGGTGTGGTCAGTCGCCTTTGGTGATGTTCAGGCCCTTGAGCAGGCTCAGGGCCTGGCTCAGCTGGAAGTCGTCATCCTGCGGGCGTTCCTTGCGCTTGCTGCTGCCGGTCGGGCGGTCGGCGCCGCCGTTGCCGTTGCCCAGGTGGCCCTGCAGGTCGGCTTCCTTGAAGTTGTCGGTGTCGGCTTCGGCGGTGAGCTTGGCCGGGCGCACTTCGATATCGGGGACAATGCCCTGGGCCTGAATCGAGCGGCCGTTGGGGGTGAAGTACAGCGCGGTGGTCAGCTTCAGGGCACGGTCGTTGGCCAGCGGCAGCACGGTCTGCACCGAGCCTTTGCCGAAACTGTCGGTACCCATCAGCACGGCGCGCTTCTGGTCCTGCAAGGCGCCGGCGACGATTTCCGACGCCGACGCACTGCCGCCGTTGATCAGCACCACCAGCGGCACGCCTTCGCTGGCGTCGGCCGGGTCGGCGGAGAAGCGCAGCTCGGAGTTGGCGATGCGGCCCTTGGTGTAGACGATCAGGCCCTTGGTCAGGAAGTGGTCGGCCACTTCCACCGCCGATTGCAGCACGCCGCCTGGGTTGTTGCGCAGGTCCAGCACTACCCCGCGCAGCTTCTTGCCGTTGTCCTTGCGCAGCTTGGCCAGGGCTTTGCCCACTTCGTCGCCGGTCTTGACCTGGAACTGAGTGATACGGATGTAGCCGTAGTCGTTCTCCAGCAGCTGGCTCTTCACGCTCTTGACCTGGATGACAGCGCGAGCGAGGGTCACGTCGAACGGGTTGCCGCCGTCGCGCACCAGGGTCAGGGTGATTTTTTCGCCGACCTTGCCGCGCATCTTGTCGACCGCTTCGGTCATGGTCTGGCCCCGGGTCGGGGCGCCGTTGATCTTGACGATCAGGTCGCCCGCCTGCACGCCGGCACGCGAGGCTGGGGTGTCGTCGATCGGCGACACGACCTTGATGAAGCCGTCTTCCTGGCCCACTTCGATGCCCAGCCCGCCGAACTCGCCGCTGGTGCTTTCCTGCAGTTCCTGGAAGTCCTCGGGGCCAAGGTAGGCCGAGTGCGGGTCAAGGTTGCTGAGCATGCCCTTGATGGCGTTTTCCAGCAGGGTCTTGTCGTCTACCGGTTCGACGTAGGCGGCCTTGATGCGGTCCATGACCTCGGCGAAGGTGCGCAGCTCTTCCAGCGGTAGTGGCGCTTTGGCGGTCACCTCGGTGGCGGGTACTGCGGCGGCCTTGGTCGGCTCCGCGGCAGTGGCCAGGGGCGCGCCGACCGCCAGGGCGATGGACAGGGCCAGCTGGGTGAGACGAGGCGAGTGCAGCATGTCGAACGAACTCCTGATCCTGTAAGCGCTCCCTGGGGAGCATCGGCGCAGCACTTGGGCTACGCCGTAGAAATTTGACTAGCCCCGGCACCACTGCGAAGGGTCGGTAGGCCGGCCCTGCTGGCGGATCGCGAAGTACAAGCCTGCCGCGTCCTGGCCACCGCTGTCGCCAACCGTGGAAATGGCTTCACCGGCCTTGACGATATCACCGGCGCTCTTGAGCAGACTTTGGTTGTGGCCGTACAGGCTCAGGTAACCGTTGCCATGGTCGAGAATGACCAGAAGCCCGGCGCCGCGCAACCAGTCGGCGAACACCACGCGCCCACCGTGCACCGCACGTACCTGGGTGCCCGGGTTGGCGCTGATCATCACCCCGTCCCACTTGGCACGGGCATCGCTGCCGCGGGCATCGCCGAAGCGTGCCAGTAGTCGACCATTGACGGGCCATGGAAGTTTGCCCCGCGCGGCAGAAAATGCGCCGCCGTAGTTCGCGCCATCGCTGGAAACCAGTGGGCCGAGGGTGGTGCGCGCCTTTTTCGGCGGCTCCACAGGCTCTGCAGGCTCACGGGCCCGGTCGCGGGCGGCAGCGGCGGCCAGCGCTTCCTGCTGGCGGCGTTTTTCCGCTTCCTGTTGGGCCAGCAGGGCTTTTTTGCGGGCTTCTTCAGCCTCGCGGGCCTGGCGGGCGAGGGTTTCTTCGATGGTCTTGAGCACTTTGGCCAGGTCGGCCTGGTCCTGCTCGCGTGCCTGCAGCTTCTGGTCGCGGTCCTTCACATCGCTGTTGAGCTTGGCCAGCACCTGCTGGCGCTTGCCGCGCTCGGTTTCCAGGGCCTGGCGACGGCTGTCGAGGTCGGCGCGCTGGGCCAGCTGCTGCTGTTGCTGGCTGGAAATGTCCTGCTCGACGTTGGCCAGCTGGCGCAGGGTTTCGTTGAAGGTGCGCAATTGCTCGAGGCGCGCCTTGCTCAGGTAGTCGTAATAGGTGAGGGTGCGGGCGAACTTCTCAGGGTTCTGCTGGTTGAGCAGCAGCTTGAGGTATTCCTCGCGACCGTTGTTCTGGTAGGCCGAACGGGCCTGAATGGCAATCAGCCGCTGTTGTTCAACGCGGGCGCTCTGGAGTTTTTTTTTCTCGGTATCAAGGCGCTCCAGCTCGCCTTCAGTCTTTTTTAGTTCTTGCTGCAGGGCCTCCACCTGCTTTTCCAGGTTGCCGATGTCGGTCTCGGTGGCTTTGAGGTCTTTTTGCACACCGGCCTTTTCTTCCTGGAGCTTGCCCAGCGTCTTCTTGAGCTCGGCAATGTCCTGGCGGGTGGCGTCCAGTTGCTGCTGGGTCTGCGCACGCTCATCGGCGAAGGCCGGGCTGAGCAGGCAAGACAGGGCTAGGAGGATCAGGGCGCGAAGCATGGGGTTTGGCGTACCAAGGATGGAGACTGGCCTAGTATGCCCGCCTGGGCGGGCAAAAAAAACGCCTCGCTGCGGGTGCAGGGGGGCGTTTGTCTGGAATTCATGTGCAAAGGGGCTGCTTTGCAGCCCATTCGCAGCACAAGGCTGCTCCTACAAATATCACGCAAGCCTTTGTAGGAGCAGCCTTGTGCTGCGAATGGGCCGCAAAGCGGCCCCAATACACTGAATCAGGCGTCAACCAGGATCGAGGTGCCGGTCATTTCCACCGGCTTCTCCAGCCCCAGCAGCTTGAGCATGGTCGGCGCCACGTCAGCCAGCACGCCGCCGTCGCGCACTTTCACGTTGCGCTTGCCCACATAGATGAACGGCACCGGCTCGGTGGTGTGCGCGGTGTGCGCCTGGCCGGTGCATTCGTCTTCCATCTGCTCGACGTTGCCGTGGTCGGCGGTGATCAGCGCTTCGCCGCCGACCTTGTCCAGAGCTTCGACGATGCGCCCGACGCAGCCATCCAGGGCTTCGACGGCTTTCACCGCAGCTTCGAACACGCCGGTATGGCCGACCATGTCGCCGTTGGCGTAGTTGACCACGATCACGTCATAACGCTGCTGCTCGATGGCCTCGACGATGCGGTCGGTAACTTCCGGTGCGCTCATTTCCGGCTGCAGGTCGTAGGTGGCGACCTTAGGCGAAGGGATCAGGATGCGCTCTTCGCCCTCGAACGGCTCTTCGCGGCCGCCGGAGAAGAAGAAGGTGACATGGGCGTATTTCTCTGTTTCAGCGATGCGCAGCTGGGTCTTGCCGTTCTTGGCCAGGTATTCGCCCAGCACGTTGTTCAGGCTGGACGGGGCAAAGGCTGCCGGCGCGGCGATCTTCGCCGAGTACTGGGTCAGGCCGATGTAGGCCGCCATCTTCGGCAGGCGCGCACGGGCGAACTCAGTGAAGTCTGGCTCGACGAACGCGCGCGACAGCTCGCGGGCGCGGTCGGCGCGGAAGTTCATGAAGATCACGGCATCGCCGTCTTCGACCTTCACCGCTTCGCCGATGCGCGTGGCTTTGACGAACTCGTCGCTTTCGTCACGGGCGTAGGCTGCTTCCAGGCCGGCCTGGGCGGTGTCGGCGGTGTATTCGGCGGCACTGTCGACGATCAGGTTGTAGGCGGCACTGACGCGGTCCCAGCGGTTGTCGCGGTCCATGGCGTAGTAGCGGCCGATCAGGCTGGCGATGCGGCCCTTGCCCAGTTTGGCGAACGTGGCGTCGAGCAGTTCGATGGACGATTGCGCGCTGCGTGGCGGGGTGTCGCGGCCATCGAGGAAGGCGTGCAAGTAGACCTTTTCGGCACCGCGCCGCACGGCCAGTTCGGCCATGGCCACCAGGTGGTCCTGGTGGCTGTGTACGCCGCCATCGGACAGCAGGCCGAGGATGTGCACGGCCTTGCCGGCACTGGCGGCCTTGTCCACCGCACCCGTCAGCACCGGGTTCTCGAAGAACTCGCCGTCGCGGATGGCCTTGGTCACCCGAGTGAAGTCCTGGTAGACGACGCGACCCGCGCCCAGGTTCATATGACCGACTTCGGAGTTGCCCATCTGCCCGTCCGGCAGGCCGACATCCATGCCCGAGCCGGAAATGAGCCCATGCGGCAGGGTAGCGCGCAGGCGATCATAGACCGGTGTATTGGCGGCGAAGATGGCGTTGTGTTCGGGGATTTCGCTGTGGCCGAAGCCATCCAGGATGATCAGGACCAGGGGTTTGGGCGTACTCGTCATCAATCAAACTCACGGTTGTTCAAAGATGATAAAGACACGCATTTTAGGGCAAATCCGCCACCTGCGGCGAATATTCGTCCTGTTCCCCCGACCAGCGCACCCGTGGTGGCAACATGAAGGTGGTTTTGTGGCCGGCCCGTCGGGCTTTGGTGGCACCCAGGGGCTGTGTATACTGGCCGGCATTTTCAATCGCCTGGAACACCGCTGATGGTTGCTCACCTGATTCAATTCGCGACAGATCACTACATCCTGGTTGCGATCTTCCTCATTTTGCTGGTCCTGCTGCTCATCAATGAAATCCGTCGCGGCGGCCAGAGCCTGAGCAATGGCCAGCTGACAGCCCTGGTCAACGCCGAGAAGGCCTTGGTGATCGACATTCGCCCGTCCAAGGAGTATTCGGCCGGTCACATCGTCGGTGCGATCAACATTCCGCAGGACAAGCTGGCCGCCCGCATGAGCGAGCTGGAAAAACACAAAGAGAAGACCCTGATCGTCGTCGACGCAATGGGCCAGCAGTCCGGCACCCATTGCCGCGAGCTGCTCAAGGCTGGTTACACCGCCGCCAAACTGAGCGGTGGCGTTTCCAGCTGGAAAGCCGATAACCTGCCCCTGGTGAAGTGATATGAAGCCCGTCATCGTCTATTCCAGCGACTACTGCCCCTACTGCATGCGCGCCAAGTACCTGCTCGAGAGCAAGGGCGTGGCCTTCGAGGAAATCAAGGTGGACGGCAAGCCGCAGGTTCGCGCCGAGATGAGCCAGAAGGCCGGCCGTACATCGGTGCCGCAGATCTGGATCGGCAGCACCCATGTCGGTGGATGCGATGACCTCTATGCCCTGGAGCGCGCCGGCAAGCTCGACGCGCTGCTGGCGGCCTGATTTGCACTGCATTCAAAAACATTAGGATAAGGATCTGCCATGACTGACCAACAGACCAACGGCGCTGCTGCAGAAGACAACAGCCCTCAGTTTTCCCTGCAGCGCATCTATGTGCGCGACCTGTCGTTCGAGGCCCCGAAGAGCCCGCAGATCTTCCGTCAGACCTGGGAGCCGAGCGTTGCCCTGGACCTGAACACCAAGCAGAAATCCCTGGAAGGCGACTTCCACGAGGTGGTGCTGACCCTGTCGGTAACCGTGAAGAACGGTGACGAAGTGGCCTTCATCGCTGAAGTGCAGCAGGCTGGTATCTTCCTGATCGCCAACCTCGATGCGCCGTCGATGAGCCACACCCTGGGCGCGTTCTGCCCGAACATCCTGTTCCCGTACGCCCGTGAGACCCTGGACAGCCTGGTGACTCGTGGTTCGTTCCCGGCGCTGATGCTGTCGCCGGTCAACTTCGACGCCCTGTACGCGCAAGAAATGCAGCGCATGCAGGAAGCGGGTGAAGTGCCGACCGTGCAGTAACAACTGCCGGTTTCAAGAAAGCGCCTCTCGGGGCGCTTTTTTGTTGCCTGTTCCGGCCTCTTCGCGGGCGTGCCCGCGAAGAGGACGGGACAGGCTACAGATCAGCTGCCGGCAAACCCGTTCTGCCGCCACGCCTCGTACACCGTCACCGCCACGGTATTGGACAAGTTCAGGCTGCGGCACCCCGGCCGCATCGGCAGGCGCAGGCGTTGTTCGGCCGGTAGGCTGTCCAGCACCTCGGCCGGCAACCCGCGGCTCTCTGGCCCGAACAGGAAGGCATCGCCCGGCTGGTAGGCCACTTCGTGGAAGGGGTGCGAGCCCTTGGTGGTAAAGGCGAACAGCCGTGGGTTGCCCAGGCTTTCCAGGCATCCGGCCAGGCTCTCATGGCGCTTGAGCGTGGCATACTCGTGGTAATCCAGCCCCGCGCGGCGCAGGCGCTTGTCATCCAGCTCGAAACTGATGGGTTCGATCAGGTGCAGGTGGCAGCCGCTGTTGGCGCACAGGCGAATGATGTTGCCGGTATTCGGCGGAATTTCTGGTTGAAAAAGGATGACGTGAAACATGCACGGCTCCAAGCGTGAAGATGACGGGCATTCTACCCCTGAACCGGACGTGCGTTCGAAGGCCTTCCCACGGGTGATGCTGTCCTTGGCGATCGTCGGCATGATGGTGGGGCTGATGATCGGTCGCCTGACTACACCCGACGAGCGCGAACTGCAGCAGGTGCAAGTGCTGCAGGATGGCCTGGCGCTATGGTTCAACGAAGAGCCCAAGCTGCACGGCGAGAACGTCGAGGGCACGCTGGCGTTGCTGTTTCAGGCCCAAGGCAAGGCCCAGCAGGGGCAGTTGAGCCTGCAGGGCAAACCGGTGAGCTGGCGGGTGCAGAACAGCAAGAAAGGTTTGTTGCTGACGGTGGTGGCCGCGCGCCCGCTGCAAGGCGAATGGGCCGGTGCAGAGGACGCTGGGCGCTGGCGGGTGCAAGTGACACTGCACGAATAAAAAGGGGATTTCCCGGCCTGCCTGTACCAGGGTCCCCAAAAGGGGTACTGCGTATAAAGGGGGGATGGCCCGGCCTGCCTGTACCGAGGTCCCCAAAACGGGCGGTGCTGCGAATAAAAGAGGGGTTCACCCGGCCTGCCTGTACCAGGGCCCCCGAAACTGTGGATGTATTGGCTATTGCAGGGGGCGTGCCAGTTTTGCAAAGCCCGTGGATATTGGGCTTTGAGGGGGAATTGGTCGGCTTTTGAGGGGATTTGTGCCTTTGAGCGGTGCATGGGGCACAGGATCGGTGCATCGGGGCTGAAATGGCTGGGGCCGCCTTGCGGCCCTTTCGCGGCACAAGGCCGCTCCTACAAGGGGGTCGCGTTCTCCTGTAGGAGCGGCCTTGTGCCGCGAAAGGGCTGCAAAGCAGCCCCAGGGTATTATGGGTCTATCGATGAATCAGTGCTCGTCACCGTCCTCGTCGTCCCCACCCGCCACATTCATCCCCAGCTCCTTGATCTTGCGCGTCAGGGTGTTGCGGCCCCAACCCAGCAACAGGGCGGCATCGCGGCGTCGCCCGGCGGTGTGCTTGAGCGCCGTCTCGATCATGATCCGCTCAAAGCTCGGCACTGCGCTGTCCAGCAGGTTGCTCTGCCCGCGTGCCAGTGCCTGGTCGGCCCACTGGCGCAGGGCCTGCTCCCAGTTGGTCACCGGCGCCGCGTCTTGTGGCAGGTTCAGCAGCTCGGGCGGCAGGTCGCCGATCAGCACTTCGCGGCTGGAGGCCATCACGGTGATCCAGCGGCAGGTGTTCTCCATCTGCCGCACGTTGCCTGGCCAGGGCAGGTTGCGGATGAACTCTTCGGTCTCCGGCTTGAGGACTTTCGGCTCGACTGCCAGCTCTTGAGCGGCCCGGGCAAGGAAGTGGCGGGCGAGGGCAGGGATGTCTTCGCGGCGGTCGGCCAGGCGCGGGATATGGATGCGGATCACGTTCAGGCGGTGGAACAAGTCCTCACGGAACTTGCCAGCCTGCACCAGTGATTCCAGGTTCTGGTGGGTGGCGGCGATGATGCGCACGTCGACCTTGACTGGCACATGGCCGCCCACGCGGTAGAACTCGCCATCGGCCAGTACCCGCAGCAGGCGGGTCTGGGTGTCGGCAGGCATGTCACCGATTTCGTCGAGGAACAGCGTACCGCCATCGGCCTGCTCGAAGCGGCCGCGGCGCAGGTTGGCAGCGCCGGTGAAGGCCCCCTTTTCATGGCCGAACAGCTCCGACTCCATCAAGTCCTTGGGGATGGCGGCCATGTTCAGGGCAATGAACGGCGACGCCGCGCGCGGGCTGTGCCGGTGCAGGGCATGGGCCACCAACTCTTTGCCGGTACCGGACTCGCCGTTGATCAGCACGGTGATGTTGGAGTGGCTGAGGCGGCCGATGGCGCGGAACACCTCCTGCATCGCCGGGGCTTCACCGATGATTTCCGGGGTGCGCGCCAGGTTTTGCGGCACATCCAGGCCTTGCTGCTCCTGGGCGTGCTGGTTGGCGCGCTTGACCAGCGAGACCGCTTCGTCGACGTCGAATGGCTTGGGCAGGTATTCGAAGGCACCGCCCTGGTACGAGGCCACGGCGCTGTCCAGGTCGGAGTGTGCGGTCATGATGATGACCGGCAGGCGCGGGTGCTGCTCGCGGATCTGGGCCAGCAGGTCGAGGCCGCTGGCGCCAGGCATGCGAATGTCGGAAATGATCACGTCCGGTTGCTGACGTGCCAGGCGCCCCATCACACCGTCTGCGCTGTCGAAGCTCTGGGTGGTCATGCCTTCTTGTTGCAGGGCTTTTTCCAGGACCCAGCGGATGGAGCGATCATCGTCGACGATCCATACGGTTTCACTTCGGCTCATGAGGCGGTGGCTCCTTGTTCCAGGGGCAGATAGATCGAGAAGGCGGTGTGGCCTGCGTGGCTTTCACACTCGATCAAGCCCTGGTGCTGGCTGATGATGTTCTGGGTAATGGCCAGGCCCAGCCCGGTACCGTCCGGGCGGCCACTGACCATGGGATAGAAGAGGGTGTCCTGCAGTTCCGGCGGGATGCCCGGGCCGTTGTCGATGATCTCTACCCGCGCCACCAGGCGATGGCGCACGTGGCCGATGGTGAACTGGCGCAGGGCGCGGCTGCGCAAGGTGATGCGGCCCAGGCGCAGTTCATTCTGCGAGCTGATCGCCTGCATGGCGTTGCGCACGATATTGAGTACGGCCTGGATCATCTGCTCACGGTCGATCAGCACGTCCGGCAGGCTTGGGTCGTAATCGCGCACCAAAGTGATGCAGCCCTGGCTTTCAGCTTCGACCAGGCTACAGACCCGTTCCAGCACTTCGTGAATGTTGGTCATGGCCAGCGAGGGCAGCTTGTTCGAGCCAAGCATGCGGTCGACCAGGTTACGCAGGCGGTCGGCTTCTTCGATGATCACGTTGGTGTAGTCGCGCAGGCCTTCCTCGGGCAGTTCGCGGGCCAGCAACTGGGCCGCGCCGCGGATGCCGCCAAGCGGGTTCTTGATTTCGTGGGCCAGGCCGCGCACCAGCATCTTGGTGGTTTCCTGCTTGCTCAGCTGGGCCTCTTCCTTGGTGATGCGCAGCAGCCGGTCACGCGGGTGCACTTCGAGCAACAGCAGGGTCTGGCCCTGGTGCAGGATCGGCGTTACCGCGTAATCGACGGTGATGGTCTGCCCGGTCAGCGAAGTGAGCTGTGCTTCACGCTTGGTGAACGGGTGTGCCTGCTCGACCGCCTGGCGCAGCGAACTGAGCGCCTCGGTCGATTCGGTGAACAGCTCGCTGATGAACTGCCCATGGCTGCGCTGGCCACTGACGGCCAGCAGCATTTCCGCGGCCGGGTTCATGTACTCCAGGCGCAGCTCGGCGTTGAGCAGCAACGTGGCGGTAGTCAGGTTGTCCAGAAGCAGACGGTGCTGTGCATCGCTGATGGTCATAAGGCGTCGTTGACCTCTTTTGGCGCTTGCCCGGCACTGCTTTGGCCGGGGCCGGACGCGGGGTGGATCCGCTGATGCGAGACTCTCGACAAGAAAATGCAAGAAACAAACCAAAGCTCCGAAAAGAAGCGGAATTTGCCGATAAAGGCCTGGATCTGCGCAAATTCGGATCAGAAAGACCTGATGAAACGTTTAATGTGAACCAGATTGGGGAGCAAATGAGGGCACGCTGCCAATTTGTGCACCAAGATAGAGCATAGCGTGACAGGTGGGGTTGCAGTGCTTCTGCAAGGCGTGCAGAAACGAAAACGGCCTCCCGAGGGAGGCCGTCATGATCATGCCGTCGGCGCTAGGCGCCGATCAGATCAGCAGCTGTAGTACAGCTCGTATTCCAGCGGGTGTACGAAGGTGCGCACTTTGATTTCTTCTTCGCTCTTCAGCTCGATGAAGGCATCGATGAAGTCGTCGGAGAACACGCCGCCCTTGGTCAGGAACGCGCGGCCTTTATCCAGCTCTTCCAGAGCTTCTTTCAGGCTGCCGCACACTTGCGGGATGTTCTTGGCTTCTTCTGGTGGCAGGTCGTACAGGTTCTTGTCGGCCGCGTCGCCTGGGTGGATCTTGTTCTGGATGCCGTCCAGGCCAGCCATCAGCAGGGCCGCGAAGGCCAGGTACGGGTTGGCCGATGGGTCCGGGAAGCGGGCTTCGATACGGCGGGCTTTCGGGCTGCCGACGTAAGGAATACGGATCGAGGCGGAACGGTTGCGAGCCGAGTAGGCCAGCATTACCGGAGCTTCGAAGCCTGGGACCAGACGCTTGTAGGAGTTGGTCGACGGGTTGGTGAAGCCGTTCAGGGCCTTACCGTGCTTGATGATACCGCCGATGAAGTACAGGGCGGTGTCGGACAGGCCGGCATAGCCTTCACCCGAGAAGGTGTTCTTGCCGTCTTTCCAGATCGACATGTGCACGTGCATGCCCGAGCCGTTGTCGCCGTACAGTGGCTTCGGCATGAAGGTGGCGGTACGGCCGTAGGCGTCGGCAACGTTGTGCACGACGTATTTCAGCGCCTGTACTTCGTCAGCCTTCTTCACCAGGGTGTTGAACTTGACGCCGATTTCGTTCTGGCCGGCGGTCGCCACTTCGTGGTGGTGAACTTCGACGGTCTGGCCCATTTCTTCCAGTGCGTTGCACATGGCAGTACGGATTTCGTGGTCGTGGTCGAACGGCGGAACCGGGAAGTAGCCGCCTTTCACGCCTGGACGGTGGCCCTTGTTGCCGCCTTCCACGTCAGCGTCGGTCATCCACGAGCCTTGCTCGGAGAAGATCTTGAACATCGAGCCGGAAATGTCCGACTTGAACTTCACTTCGTCGAAGATGAAGAACTCAGGCTCTGGGCCGGCGAATACGGTGTCACCGATGCCGGTGCTCTTCAGGTACTCTTCGGCGCGCTTGGCGATGGCGCGTGGGTCGCGATCGTAGCCCTGCATGCTCGACGGGTCGACGATGTCGCAGGTGATGATCAGGGTTGGCTCTTCGGTGAACGGGTCCAGTACGGCAGTGTCGTCGACCGGCATCAGGATCATGTCGGAGGCTTCGATGCCTTTCCAGCCAGCGATGGAGGAACCGTCGAACATCTTGCCGACTTCGAAGAAGTCTTCGTCCAGCGCATCACGCGACGGCATGGTCACGTGGTGCTGAATGCCTTTGGTGTCCGTGAAACGCAGATCAATCCACTTGACGTCATGATCTTTGATGAGTTGAACCGACTTCGACATGTTGTCCTCCGGATGGTCTAGAGCGCGGTGGGCCGCTGCCCTGGAAAAAGGGTGTTGCCGGGCGCGGATAGTCGGCCAAGCTTACCTGCCTCACAAGGGAGCAAATTGCATGCCAGTGCCCGAAAATGGCGAGGGTGGGATAAAAGGGGGCGTTTGCGGGCATTTGGGGGAGGGCTGGCGGCCAAAATTGCACCTTTAGGATGCGAGTTTAAGTTGTTATGCACCAAATTGGTGCTTTGGTTGATTTGTGTGGCGCCTGGGCGATCGAGCGCCGCCCGCGCGGCGCATCGCGAGCAAGCTCGCTCCTACATCTGTTGCGGGCCAATTATTCCTGAGGCGCAGGCGCGCGGCCCTTTAGTGTCCGCCTCGATAATATGTGGAACAAACAAGGCGGTCGCGTGCGTTGGCGCAGGCGTTACTGGCCCGAAACAAATGTAGGAGCGAGCTTGCTCGCGATGCGCCGCGCGGGCGGCGCTCGATCTCACAGGCACCGCAAAACCCGCCTCCTGCATTTATCTGAAAGCTTCTGATCAAAAGTTGGTCAAATCCTGAGCAATTTCCGCTATAATTCGCGCCCCTCATTTTCGGCAGGCCCTGCGCGCGCTGTTAACCAATGAAACTTATCGTCAAAGTCTTCCCAGAAATCACCATCAAGAGCCGGCCAGTGCGCAAGCGCTTCATCCGTCAGCTCGCCAAGAACATCCGCAACGTGCTCAAGGACCTCGACCCTGAGCTCGCGGTCGATGGTGTCTGGGACAACCTCGAAGTGGTCACCCGCGTCGAAGACGAAAAAGTCCAGCGCGAGATGATCGAGCGCCTCACCTGCACACCGGGTATCACCCATTTCCTGCAGGTAGAGGAATACCCACTGGGTGACTTCGACGACATCGTCGCCAAGTGCAAGCACCACTTCGGCCACCTGCTGGCCGGCAAGCATTTCGCCGTGCGCTGCAAGCGCGGCGGCCATCATGACTTCACCTCGATGGACGTCGACCGTTACGTCGGCAGCCAACTGCGCCAGCAGTGCGGCGCCGCCGGCATCGAACTGAAGAAGCCCGAAGTGCTGGTGCGCATCGAAATCCGCGACCAGCGCCTGTACGTGATCCACAACCAGCACCAGGGCATCGGCGGCTACCCGCTGGGCGCCCTGGAGCAGACCCTGGTGCTGATGTCCGGTGGTTTCGACTCCACCGTGGCGGCCTACCAGATGATGCGCCGCGGCCTGATGACCCACTTCTGCTTCTTCAACCTCGGCGGCCGCGCCCACGAGCTGGGTGTGATGGAAGTGGCCCACTACCTGTGGAAAAAGTACGGCAGCAGCCAGCGCGTGCTGTTCATCAGCGTGCCGTTCGAAGAAGTGGTCGGCGAGATCCTCAACAAGGTCGATAACAGCTACATGGGCGTGACCCTCAAGCGCATGATGCTGCGTGGCGCCGCGCACATGGCCGACCGCCTGGAAATCGACGCGCTGGTGACCGGCGAGGCGATTTCCCAGGTGTCCAGCCAGACCTTGCCGAACCTGTCGATCATCGACTCGGCCACCGACAAGCTGGTGCTGCGCCCGCTGCTGGCCAGCCACAAGCAGGACATCATCGACCAGGCCAACGAAATCGGCACCGCCGACTTCGCCAAGCACATGCCAGAATATTGCGGCGTGATCTCGGTAAACCCGACCACCCACGCCAAGCGCCACCGCATGGAGCATGAAGAGAAGCAGTTCGACATGGCCGTGCTGGAGAGCGCCCTGGAACGCGCCAAGCTGATCTCCATCGACCATGTGATCGACGAGCTGGGCAAGGATGTGGAAATCGAGGAAGTGGTCGAGGCGCTGCCGGGCCAGATCATCATCGACATCCGTCACCCCGATGCCCAGGAAGACGAACCTCTGGTGCTGGACGGTATCGAAGTCCAGGCCATGCCGTTCTACGCCATCAACAGCAAGTTCAAGCACCTGGACCCGACGCGCCAGTACTTGCTGTATTGCGACAAGGGTGTGATGAGCCGTTTGCACGCACACCACCTGCTCAGTGAGGGACATGCCAATGTGCGTGTTTATCGTCCGACATAAGACGCCGGGGCTGTATGGCGGCAGTATCCGCCATCGCCCTCCCGACCGCCGGGCCCGCTGAGCCTTAAACAGTACATATTGGCCGCCTACACTGGGCGGCAACCGAATCCTCTGATCGAGATACACTTGTGATCGAAAATCTGCGTAACATCGCCATCATCGCCCACGTTGACCATGGTAAAACCACTCTGGTCGACAAACTCCTGCGTCAGTCCGGCACTCTGGAGCGTAACGAGCTCAACGACGAGCGCGTCATGGACTCCAACGACCAGGAAAAAGAGCGCGGTATTACCATTCTGGCGAAAAACACCGCCATCAACTGGAACGGCTACCACATCAACATCGTCGACACCCCCGGCCACGCCGACTTCGGTGGCGAGGTTGAGCGTGTAATGTCGATGGTCGACTCCGTGCTGCTGCTGGTCGACGCCCAGGACGGCCCTATGCCGCAAACCCGCTTCGTGACCAAGAAGGCTTTCGAAGCCGGTCTGAAGCCAATCGTCGTGATCAACAAGGTTGACCGCCCGGGCGCGCGTCCTGACTGGGTTCTGGACCAGATCTTCGACCTGTTCGACAACCTCGGCGCCACCGACGAGCAGCTGGACTTCAAAGTGGTCTACGCCTCGGCCCTGAACGGCATTGCCGGTCTGGACCACACCGAGATGGGCGAAGACATGACCGCGCTGTACCAGTCGATCGTCGACAACGTACCAGCACCGTCCGTTGACCGTGACGGCCCGTTCCAGATGCAAATCTCCGCACTGGACTACAACAGCTTCCTCGGCGTTATCGGTGTTGGCCGTATCGCCCGTGGTCGCGTCAAGCCGAACACCCCGGTGGTCGCCATCGACACCAACGGCAAGAAGCGTAACGGCCGTATCCTGAAGCTGATGGGCCACCACGGCCTGCACCGCGTCGACGTCGAAGAAGCCCAGGCTGGCGACATCGTCTGCATCAGCGGTTTCGACGAGCTGTTCATTTCCGACACCCTGTGCGCCCCGGATGCGGTAGAAGCGATGAAGCCGCTGACCGTTGACGAGCCGACCGTTTCGATGACCTTCCAGGTCAACGACTCGCCGTTCTGCGGTAAAGAAGGCAAGTTCGTCACCAGCCGTAACATCAAGGACCGTCTGGACAAAGAGCTGCTGTACAACGTTGCCCTGCGCGTTCAGGAAACTGATTCCCCAGACAAGTTCAAGGTATCGGGCCGTGGTGAGCTGCACCTGTCGGTACTGATCGAAACCATGCGTCGTGAAGGCTTCGAGATGGCCGTGGGCCGTCCTGAAGTAATCATCCGTGAAGTTGACGGCGTGAAGCAGGAACCGTTCGAGAACGTCACCATCGACATCCCTGAAGAATCCCAGGGCAAGGTCATGGAAGAGATGGGTCTGCGTAAAGGCGACCTGACCAACATGGTTCCGGATGGCAAGGGCCGTGTACGTCTGGAGTACAACATTCCAGCCCGTGGTCTGATCGGTTTCCGTAACCAGTTCCTGACCCTGACCAACGGTGCAGGCATCCTGACCTCGATCTTCGACCGCTACGACACCATGAAGTCGGGCCAGATGTCCGGTCGCCTCAACGGCGTACTGGTTTCGGTCGAGACCGGCAAGGCGCTGACCTACTCGCTGGAAACCCTGCAGGCGCGTGGCAAGCTGTTCGTTGAACACGGCCAGGAGATCTACAACGGTCAGATCATCGGCCTGAACAGCCGTGACAACGACCTGGGCGTGAACCCGACCAAAGGCAAGAAGCTCGACAACATGCGTGCTTCGGGCAAAGACGAAGTCATCGCCCTGGTACCGCCAGTTCGCCACACCCTCGAGCAGGCCCTGGAATTCATCCAGGACGACGAGCTGTGCGAAGTGACGCCGAAGTCGATCCGTCTGCGCAAGAAGATCCTGGACGAAGGCGAGCGTACCCGCGCTGCCAAGAAAGCCAAGAACTGAGTTAGCTCAGGCTGAATGAAAACGCCCCCGGTCGAAAGGCCGGGGGCGTTTTTTTATGCCTTGGGATTTTGGGGCCGCCTTGCGGCCCTTTCGCGGCACAAGGCCGCTCCTACAAGGGGATGCGGTCTCCTGTAGGAGCGGCCTTGTGCCGCGAAAGGGCTGCAAAGCAGCCCCGGGAATTTCAACTGCCCAGCAGAATCAGCGCCCAACCACCTTGGGCTTGTAGGCACAGTACCCTGGCCGCGGCCCGACCTTGGGGTGGTTGCGGCAGGTATCCGGGCGCTTGTCATAAATGGTGCACAGGCGGCTTTTACGATCCAGGTACATGCAGTCATCGTTGCTCATCCGGGTCAGGGTGAAAATCCCCGACTTCTGGTTGAAGCGCTCGATGATGCCTTCCTTCTGCAAGCGTTTAGCCACGTTCTTCGGCGGTTCGTCTTTTTCGAACTCGTCGACCACGCCGATACGGATCAGATCCTTGATCTTCACCTCCACCGGCAGGGTGCAGCAGGTCGAATGGCAGCCATGGCACATGTTGCTGGTGTAGCGCTGCCAGGTCTCCAGGCGGTCGACTTCGGCCGCGGCGATCAGGGTCGTTTTCATCTTTATAGGGTGGATCACGGTCTTGGGGCGCGCGATCATACCGGAATCGTTCAATTTATGAACAACCTTTTGCCGGATTCGCAGAGTAGGCATGAAAACTGCGAACCGTAACTGTCACTCCCGGTCGAAGGGTCTAGTCTCATCAATCTCCCTCCGCTTTCGTCAACTTGCCCGAGGATGCCGCATGTCCCAGGAACCTGAAGCTCGTGACGCCGAAGTCGCGGATTTTCGCGCCGCTGTACTGAACAAGCTGACCTACGCGGTCGGCAAGGACCCAGAGCACGCCTTCGACCATGACTGGTTCGAAGCCATTGCCCTGGCTGCGCGCGATCACATGGTCGACCACTGGATGGACCATACGCGCCGGGCCTATCGGCGCAGCCAGAAGCGGGTCTATTACCTTTCCCTGGAATTCCTCATCGGCCGCCTGCTGTACGACAGCCTGAGCAACCTGGGCCTGCTGGACATCGCGCGCGAAGCCCTGGAAGGGCTGGATGTGGACCTTGAGCGCATTCGCCTGCTCGAGCCGGACGCCGCGCTGGGCAATGGTGGCCTGGGCCGTCTGGCGGCCTGTTTCATGGAGAGCATGTCTACCCTCGGTATCGCTGCCCATGGCTACGGTATCCGCTACGAGCACGGGCTGTTCCGTCAGGCTGTGGTCGATGGCTGGCAACAGGAACAGACCGAAAACTGGCTGGACTTCGGCAACCCCTGGGAGTTCGAGCGCGCCGAGGTGATCTACCCGATCAGCTTCGGCGGCAGCGTCGAAACCGTGCACGATGCCAGCGGTACCCAGCGCCAGGTATGGTCGCCTGGCGAAACGGTGCGGGCGGTGGCCTACGACACGCCGGTGGTCGGCTGGCGGGGTGCCAGCGTCAACACCCTGCGCCTATGGCGTGCGCGGGCGTTGGAAGAGCTGCACTTGGAGCGTTTCAATGCCGGTGACCACTTGGGCGCCGTGGCTGAAGTGGCGCGTGCCGAGAGTATTTCACGGGTGCTTTACCCTGCCGACAGCACTGAAGCAGGGCAGGAATTGCGGCTGCGCCAGGAGTATTTCTTCGTGTCGGCGTCGCTGCAGGATTTGCTTCGCCGTCACCTGAACATGCACAAGGACCTGCTCAACCTGCCTGATGCGGCGGCCATCCAGCTCAACGACACGCACCCTTCGATTGCCGTGGCGGAGCTGATGCGGTTGCTGGTGGACCAGCACGAAGTGCCTTGGGAAAAGGCCTGGGAGCTGACCGTCGGCACGCTCGCCTACACCAACCACACCTTGTTGCCCGAAGCCCTGGAAACCTGGCCGGTAGCGCTGATGGAGCGCATGCTGCCACGGCACATGCAGATCATCTACCTGATCAATGCCTACCATATCGATGCGTTGCGGGCCAAAGGCCTGCACGATTTCGACGTGCTGCGCGCGGTGTCGTTGATCGAGGAAGACAACGGCCGCCGGGTGCGCATGGGCAACCTGGCGTTCCTTGGCTCGCACAGCGTCAACGGCGTGTCGGCGCTGCACAGCAAGCTGATGAAAAGCACGGTGTTCTCCGAGCTGCACAAGCTCTACCCGCAACGCATCAACAACAAGACCAACGGCATTACCTTCCGCCGCTGGTTGTACCAGTCCAACCCGCAACTGACCGAGATGCTGGTCGAGGCGCTTGGTCCGGAGCTCAAGGACGATCCGCAGGCGCTTCTGGCCGGCCTGGTGCCGTTCGCCGACAAGGCCGGTTTCCGCAAGCAGTTCGCGGCTCAGCGCCTGCACAGCAAGCGCGCCCTGGCCAGCATCATCCAGGACCGTATCGGCGTCACGGTCAACCCCGAGGCGCTGTTCGACGTGCAGGTCAAACGCATTCACGAGTACAAGCGCCAGTTGCTCAACCTGCTGCACACCGTGGCGCTGTACCAGGCCATGCGCAATGACCCAGGCAGCAACTGGGTGCCGCGGGTGAAGATCTTCGCTGGCAAGGCGGCGGCCAGTTACCATCAGGCCAAGCTGATCATCAAACTGGCCAACGACATCGCCCGGGTGGTGAACAACGACCCGACCGTGCGCGGCCTGCTGAAGGTGGTGTTCCTGCCCAATTACAACGTCAGCCTGGCCGAAAGCATCATCCCGGCGGCGGACCTTTCCGAGCAGATTTCCACCGCCGGTTACGAAGCCTCCGGCACCAGCAACATGAAGTTCGGCCTCAATGGCGCGCTGACTATCGGCACCCTGGATGGCGCCAATGTGGAGATGTGCGAACAGGTGGGTGCCGACAACATGTTCATCTTCGGCCTGACCGCGCAGCAAGTCGAAGCGCGCAAGCGGGCTGGTGACTTTGGTGCCAGTGCCGCCATCGCCGCCTCCAGCCGCTTGAACGATGTGCTGCAGGCGATTCGCAGTGGGGTGTTCTCGCCAGATGACCCTTCACGCTACACCGGGTTGATCGATGGCCTGGTGGCCTACGACCGTTTCCTGGTATGCGCCGACTTCGATGCCTACTGGGATGCCCAGCGGCGGGTCGAAGAGCTGTGGCACACGCCGCAGGAATGGTGGCGCATGGCGGTGCTGAACACGGCGCGGATGGGCTGGTTCTCGTCGGACCGGACTATCAGGGAATACGCCACCGAGATCTGGAAGGCGCTGGATTGATATAAGGCCATTCGCGGGCGTGCCCGCGAATGGGCCTCACTCCGACCACCGGCCTGGCGCAAGCTGAACTACCGACCTATTGTGCCGTCTGAGAGCCGTGGCGAGTCTCATCACTCGCTAGCCCGCCACTCTCCCTGTAAACTGCGGGGGTTTTTAAATCCCCCAATCCGTTCGGAGCCATACATGTCCCGCGTTACCCTGAGTCGCTATCTGATTGAGCAGACCCGCAGCAACAATACCCCTGCCGATCTGCGCTTCCTGATCGAAGTGGTGGCGCGTGCGTGCAAGGAAATCAGCCATCACGTGTCCAAAGGCGCCCTCGGCGGTGTGTTGGGTAGCATGGGCACTGAAAACGTGCAGGGCGAAGTCCAGAAGAAACTGGACGTGATTTCCAACGATATCCTGCTCGAAGCCAACGAGTGGGGCGGCCACCTGGCCGGCATGGCCTCCGAAGAAATGGACAACGCCTACCAGATCCCGGGTAAATACCCGAAAGGCGCCTACCTGCTGGTCTTCGACCCGCTGGATGGCTCGTCGAACATCGACGTCAACGTCTCGGTCGGTACCATCTTCTCGGTGCTGCGTTGCCCTAACCAGTACCTGAGCCAGAACGAAAGCCTCAACGAAGCGGCCTTCCTGCAGCCTGGCACCGAGCAGGTTGCCGCCGGTTATGCCATCTACGGTCCGCAGACCATGCTGATCCTGACCCTGGGCAACGGCGTCAAGGGCTTCACCCTGGACCGCGAGCTGGGCAGCTTCGTGCTGACTCACGAAAACATCCGCGTACCGGAAACCACCGCCGAGTTCGCCATCAACATGTCCAACCAGCGCCACTGGGAAGCCCCGGTACAACGCTACGTGGGCGAACTGCTGGCAGGCGAGACCGGCCCGCTGAAGAAGAACTACAACATGCGCTGGATCGCCTCGATGGTGGCCGACGTGCACCGCATCCTGACCCGTGGCGGCCTGTTCATGTACCCACGTGACGCCCGCGAGCCAAGCAAGCCGGGCAAGCTGCGCCTGATGTACGAAGCCAACCCGATGTCGTTCATCATCGAGCAGGCCGGTGGCGCTTCCACCAACGGTTACGATCGTATCCTCGACATCAAGCCAGAAAGCCTGCACCAGCGCGTGTCGGTGATCCTTGGCTCGAAGGAAGAGGTTGAGCGCGTCACCGCCTACCACAAGGAGTAAGTCATGCTCGCACCTTGGCAGCCGTTGCTGGAGTGGTGGTTCGGTTGGGGCACCAGTCCCCAGGCCGTGGCTGACGAGAAGAGCACGCTGTGGTTCGGCAAGCATCACGATGCCGACGCCCAGGCGCTGTTTGGCGACCTGGTCGAGCAGGCCCTGGCGGGCGGGCTCGACGAGTGGCAGCAAAGCCCGCAGGGCTGGCTGGGCCTGCTGATCCTGCTGGACCAGCTACCGCGCATGATCTACCGCGACACGCCGCGCGCCTTCGAGGGCGACCGGCGTGCCCAGGTGGTGGCCATGCAGGGGCTGCAGAAGGGCTGGGACTATCAACTGTTGCCCATTCAGCGTGTGTTCGTCCTGCTGGTGCTGGAGCACGCCGAGGTGCTGGACTGGCAGAACCTGTGCGTCGAGCGCTACCAGGTATTGCTCGACGAGCAGCCCGAGGCCAGCCGCCGGCTGTTCGAAGGCTTCCTCGACTATGCCGAGCAGCACCAGCGAGTGATTGCCCGGTTCGGACGCTTCCCGCACCGTAACCTGGTGCTGGAGCGGCCAAGCACCAGCGACGAGATGGACTTTTTGCTGGAGCCTGGCTCCAGGTTCTGAACCGGCACGCATTGGCCTTTGTAGGAGCAGCCTTGTGCTGCGAAGAGGCCATTGCCGGCAACACAACTCGATTGGCCGTACGGGCCCTTTCGCAGCACAAGGCTGCTCCTACAGTGCGTAGGGGCGGCCTTTTGTATATTGGGGTTTGTGATTAATCGCACAGTAGTGGCCATCCGACCAATGGTGTAGGCGCAAAGGGGGTGGGGCAGGGAACCCGGGAGGGATTTTCCCGTCGAAGGTCACTGCAGGCCACTCGCCTGTATCACCTTCCAGGAGTGTCCTTCATGTCGTTGCGTTCCCTCGCCCTGTTGTCGCTGTGCGTCGTCCTGACTGCCTGCAGCAAGATCAACCAGGAAAACTATTCCAAGATCAAGGCCGGTATGAACAAGGCCGAGGTCGAGCAGTTGCTCGGCACGCCTACCGAGTGTTCGGGCGCGCTGGGCATGAGCAGCTGCACCTGGGGGGACGAGAAGAGCTTCATCAGCGTGCAGTACGCGGCTGACAAGGTGCTGATGTATTCAGGGCAGGGCCTCAAATGAGGCGTCTGTACCTGCTGATGGGGGTATGCCTGGCGTTGCTGCTGGGCGGTTGCGCAGGCTCCGTGCACGACCCGCTGGCGCCGAAAACCGCCGGCAACGTCGACCTCAAGCGCTACCAAGGCAAGTGGTACGAACTGGCGCGCCTGCCCATGCGCTACCAGACCGGCTGCGAACAGTCCGAGGCGCACTACAACCTCAAACCAGATGGCACCTTTGGCGTACTCAACCGCTGCCGCACCATGGGTGACGAGTGGCTGCGCGCCGAAGGGCACGCGAGCATTCAGGAGCCGGGGCATACCGACAAGCTGTGGGTAGAGTTCGATAACTGGTTCACCAAGCTGGTACCGGGCGTGGCTCGGGGCGAGTACTGGATTCTGTACGTGGACGATCGCTACCAGACGGCAGTAGTCGGTAGCCCGGACCGCAAGCACCTGTGGATACTGTCGCGTACGCCGACGCTACCGGCCTGGCAGCGTGAGAGCCTGCTGTCCAAGGCACGGCAGCAGGGGTATGACACCAGCAGGCTGATCTGGCGGGCGTCCGATCAGCAAATAGTAAAAATGCACTGATTTTCCGGGGTTGCTTTGCAACCCTTCGCGCCGAACCGCCGCGAAGGGCTGCAAAGCAGCCCCGTTACACTCAGCCCAAGAGCTGCCGCAACACCCCGGCAAACGCCCGCGCGCTTTCCTCCTCCTGCGCATGCCGCCCCTGGCGCACCACCCACTGCCCATTCACCATCACATCCCGCACCTGGCGGTCGCCGCCAGCGAACAGCCAGCGGTTGAGAATGGCATCGCCATCGGCCATGGCGATGTAAGGGTCCTGCCCATCGAGCACCAGCCAGTCAGCGCGCTTGCCCACGGCCAGCTCCCCGACCGCTTGCCCCAGTGCCTGTGCACCGCCCGCCAGCGCGGCGTCATACAGCGTGCGCCCGACCATTGGCTGGTCGCCGCGATACAAGCGGTTGCGCCGCTGGTCACGCAGCCGCTGGCCATACTCCAGCCAGCGCAATTCCTCCACCACGCTCAGCGACACATGGCTGTCCGAACCAATGCCCATGCGCCCGCCTTGGGCCAGGAAGTCCACCGCCGGGAAAATCCCATCGCCCAGGTTGGCCTCGGTGGTCAGGCACAGCCCGGCCACCGCACCACTGCGGGCCATGGCGGTGACTTCGTCCGGCTCGGCATGGGTGGCGTGCACCAGGCACCAGCGTGGGTCTACGTCCACATGTTCGTACAGCCACTGCAACGGGCGCAGGCCGCTCCAGGCCAGGCAGTCGTCCACTTCCTTCTGCTGTTCGGCAATATGGATATGCACCGGGCAATGCGGGTCGCTGGCCGTCAGCACCTCGGCGATTTGCCCGGGTGTCACCGCCCGCAGCGAATGGAAGCACAGGCCCAGTTGCTGCGCGGGTTGCGCGGCCAGCAGCGGGGCCAGTTGCGCTTGCAGCCGCAGGTAGTGTTCGGTGGAGTTGATGAAGCGCCGCTGCCCGTCGTTCGGTGCCTGGCCGCCGAAGCCTGCGTGGCTGTACAGCACCGGCAGCAAGGTCAGGCCAATGCCACTGTCGGTCGCCGCCGCGCTGATGCGCCGGGACAGCTCAGCCGGGTCGGCGTAGGCCTTGCCGGCCTGGTCATGGTGCACATAATGGAATTCGGCCACCGAGGTGTAGCCGGCCTTGAGCATCTCGATGTACAGCTGACGAGCGATGACCTGCAACTGCTCCGGCGTGATCTGCCCAACCAGGCGGTACATCAGGTCGCGCCAGGTCCAGAAGCTGTCGTTAGGGTTGCCGGCAACTTCGGCCAGGCCCGCCATGGCGCGCTGGAAGGCGTGCGAGTGCAGGTTGGGCATGCCGGGCAGCAGCGGGCCGGCCAGGCGCTCGGCGCCTTCGGCCGAAGCGCCGGGCTCGATGCGGGCCACGTGGCCATCGCTGGCGACCTCGATACGGACATGGCTGGCCCAGCCTGTAGGTAGCAGGGCGCGTTCGGCGAAATAGGCGGACATCGGTGAAATCCTGTTATTGTTAACTTGTATATACATATACAGGCGTTTGCCTGCCGGGTAAACTGCGGCAAGCTACCGCTCATTCCCTATGCACAAGGATCCAACGCCGTGCCGACACCTCCTGTCTCCGCGCTGGTTGCCCAGATGGGCGAGGGCCCGGCGCCGCTGTACGCCCGGGTCAAACAGATGATCATCCAGCAGATCGACAATGGCAGCTGGCCGCCGCATCACCGAGTACCTTCCGAGAGCGAACTGGTCAGCGAGCTGGGCTTCAGCCGCATGACCATCAACCGCGCTTTGCGCGAGCTCACCGCCGAAGGCCTGCTGGTACGCATGCAAGGGGTCGGTACCTTCGTGGCCGAGCCTAAGGGCCGTTCGGCGCTGTTCGAGGTCAACAACATTGCCGACGAAATTGCTGCACGCGGCCACCAGCATAGCTGCCAGGTGATCACTCTCGCCGAGGAAGCAGCCGGCTCCGAACGGGCCCTGGCCCTGGACATGCGCGAAGGCCAGCGGGTGTTCCACTCGCTGATCGTGCATTTCGAGAACGGCGTACCGGTGCAGATCGAGGACCGCTACGTCAACGCGGCCATTGCCCCCGATTACCTCAAGCAGGATTTCACGCGGCAGACGCCTTACGCCTACTTGTCCCAGGTGGCACCGCTGACCGAGGGCGAGCACGTGGTCGAGGCCATCCTGGCCGAGCCGCAAGAATGCACCCTGTTGCAGATCGAGCGGGGCGAGCCTTGCCTGCTGATCCGCCGTCGCACCTGGTCCGGCCGCCAGCCAGTGACCGCTGCGCGGTTGATCCACCCCGGTTCCCGTCATCGCCTGGAAGGACGTTTCAGTAAATGAGCCAGCTGCAGTTGTTGCGTGCGCAGGATTACCCGCGCATGCCGTGGAAGAACGGTGGTGGTTTCACCGAAGAAATTACCCGCGACAGTGGCGAGGGCCTGGACGGCTTTGGCTGGCGCCTGTCGATTGCCGATATCGAAGAATCGGGTGGTTTTTCCACCTTCGCCGGTTACCAGCGGATCATCACCGTGCTGCAGGGCGACGGCATGCGCTTGATGGTCGACGGCCAGGCCAGCCGGCCGTTGCTGCCGTTCGATGCCTTTGCCTTCAGCGGTGAAAGCCAGGTCAGTTGCAAGCTGCTGGGTGGGGCGATCCGCGATTTCAACCTGATCTATGCGCCGCAGCGGTATCGGGCGCGGTTGCAGTGGTTCGATGGCACCACCCGGGTGTACAGCTCGGCGGCGACGGTGCTGTTGTTTGCGGCCGGTAGCCAGGTCGAGGTTGGCATTGCCGGGCGTGAGACGCAGCGGTTGGGGTTGTATGACTGCCTGCGGCTGGAGGGCAATGACGAGTTGCTTGGGCTGGAGGTTCAGGGGCGGTTTTGCTTGATAGAGCTCATTTTGCGCTGATGGGCTTGGCAATACATTTTCATTGCCTGTGAGATCGAGCGCCGCCCGCGCGGCGCATCGCGAGCAAGCTCGCTCCTACATTTGTTTCGGGCCAGTAACGCCTGCGCCAGCGCGCGCGACCGCCTTGTTTGCGCGACACGATATCGAGGTGAACACCCAGGGGCCGCGCGCCTCTGCCTCAGGAAGAACTGGCCCGAAACAAATGTAGGAGCGAGCTTGCTCGCGATGCGCCGCGCGGGCGGCGCTCGATCTATGCACCACCACAAAACCCAAGCCAGGAACGCACAGGTCCAATTATTTTGGTTGTCCATGCTTGTACATACAAGTAAAGGTGTGTTTGTATATTGACCACGACACAACCGCCCGCGGATGACCGCAGAGGACCTTTCCCGTGACCGACAACAACAAATACCGTGACGTTGAAATCCGTGCCCCACGTGGCAACAAGCTGACCGCCAAAAGCTGGCTGACCGAAGCGCCACTGCGCATGCTGATGAACAACCTCGATCCCCAGGTCGCGGAAAACCCGAAAGAACTGGTGGTTTACGGCGGTATCGGCCGCGCTGCGCGCAACTGGGCCTGCTACGACAAGATCGTCGAAACCCTGACCCGCCTGGAAGACGACGAAACCCTGCTGGTGCAGTCGGGCAAGCCGGTCGGCGTGTTCAAGACCCACAGCAACGCCCCGCGCGTGCTCATCGCCAACTCCAACCTGGTGCCGCACTGGGCCAACTGGGAACACTTCAACGAACTGGACGCCAAGGGCCTGGCCATGTACGGCCAGATGACCGCCGGCAGCTGGATCTACATCGGCAGCCAGGGCATCGTTCAGGGCACCTATGAAACCTTCGTCGAAGCCGGTCGCCAGCACTACGGCGGCAGCCTGAAAGGCAAGTGGGTGCTCACCGCAGGTCTCGGCGGCATGGGCGGCGCGCAGCCATTGGCCGCGACCCTGGCCGGGGCCTGCTCGCTGAACATCGAATGCCAGCAGAGCCGCATCGACTTCCGCCTGGAAACCCGCTACGTCGACGAGCAAGCCACTGACCTCGACGACGCCCTGTCGCGCATCGCCAAGTACACCGCCGAAGGCAAGGCCATTTCCATCGCCCTGCACGGCAACGCTGCCGAAATCCTGCCAGAGCTGGTCAAGCGTGGCGTGCGCCCGGACATGGTCACCGACCAGACCAGCGCCCACGACCCACTGAACGGCTACCTGCCTGCCGGCTGGACCTGGGAACAGTACCGCGACCGTGCGCAGACCGAGCCGGCTGCGGTGGTCAAGGCTGCCAAGCAGTCGATGGCCGTGCACGTGCAGGCCATGCTGGACTTCCAGAAGCAGGGCATCCCGACCTTCGACTACGGCAACAACATCCGCCAGATGGCCAAGGAAGAAGGCGTGGCCAATGCCTTCGACTTCCCGGGCTTCGTCCCAGCCTACATCCGCCCACTGTTCTGCCGTGGCATCGGCCCGTTCCGCTGGGCGGCGCTGTCTGGCGAGGCCGAGGACATCTACAAGACCGACGCCAAGGTCAAGGAACTGATCCCCGACGACGCCCACCTGCACCGCTGGCTGGACATGGCCCGCGAGCGCATCAGCTTCCAGGGCCTGCCGGCGCGTATCTGCTGGGTTGGCCTGGGCCTTCGCGCCAAGCTGGGCCTGGCCTTCAACGAAATGGTCCGCAGCGGCGAGCTGTCGGCACCGGTGGTGATCGGTCGTGACCACCTGGACTCGGGCTCGGTGTCCAGCCCCAACCGCGAAACCGAAGCCATGCGCGATGGCTCGGACGCTGTTTCCGATTGGCCGCTGCTCAACGCCCTGCTGAATACCGCGGGCGGCGCCACCTGGGTGTCGCTGCACCATGGCGGTGGCGTGGGCATGGGCTTCTCGCAGCACTCGGGCATGGTCATCGTCTGTGACGGTACCGATGAAGCCGCCGAGCGCATCGCCCGCGTCCTGACCAACGACCCAGGGACTGGCGTCATGCGCCACGCCGATGCCGGTTATGACATCGCCATCGACTGCGCCAAGGAGCAGGGCCTGGACCTGCCGATGATCACTGGCTGATCGCCACGCTTTGGATCGCACCCCGCAAGGGGTGATACTGAACAACAAGAAGGAGCGCGCAGGCACCCACGAACGGGCCTGCGGCTCCATGCGATTGGAGTAGCAAAGTGACCGAACTCACCCTCAAGCCCGGCACCCTGACCCTGGCCCAACTGCGCGCTATCCACGCCGCGCCCGTGCGCCTGCAGCTGGATGCCAGCGCTGCGCCGGCCATCGACGCCAGCGTCGCCTGTGTCGAGCAGATCATTGCCGAAGACCGTACCGCCTACGGCATCAACACCGGTTTCGGCCTGCTGGCCTCGACCCGCATCGCCAGCCACGACCTGGAAAACCTGCAGCGTTCGCTGGTGCTGTCCCACGCCGCCGGTGTCGGCGCGCCGCTGGATGACGACCTGGTGCGGTTGATCATGGTGCTGAAGATCAACAGCCTCAGCCGTGGCTTCTCCGGCATTCGCCGCAAAGTCATCGACGCGCTGATTGCCCTGGTCAACGCAGAAGTCTACCCGCACATCCCGCTGAAAGGCTCCGTGGGTGCATCCGGCGACCTGGCACCGCTGGCGCACATGTCGCTGGTGCTGCTGGGCGAAGGCAAGGCTCGCTACAAGGGCCAGTGGCTGTCGGCCACCGAAGCCCTGGCCGTTGCCGGCCTCGAACCGCTGACCCTGGCGGCCAAAGAGGGCCTGGCCCTGCTCAACGGCACCCAGGCATCCACCGCCTATGCCCTGCGTGGCCTGTTCCAAGGCGAAGACCTGTACGCCGCGGCTATCGCCTGTGGCGGCCTGAGCGTTGAAGCCGCACTGGGTTCGCGCTCGCCGTTCGATGCGCGCATCCACGAAGTGCGTGGCCAGCGCGGCCAGATCGACACCGCTGCCTGCTTCCGCGACCTGCTGGGCGATTCCAGCGAAGTGTCGCTGTCGCACAAGAACTGCGACAAGGTCCAGGACCCGTACTCGCTGCGTTGCCAGCCACAGGTCATGGGCGCTTGCCTGACTCAGCTGCGCCAGGCCGCCGAGGTGCTGGGCATCGAAGCCAACGCCGTGTCCGACAACCCGCTGGTGTTCGCTGCCGAAGGTGACGTGATCTCCGGTGGCAACTTCCACGCCGAACCGGTGGCCATGGCCGCCGACAACATTGCCCTGGCCATTGCCGAAATCGGTTCGCTGAGCGAGCGCCGCATCTCGCTGATGATGGACAAGCACATGTCCCAGCTGCCGCCGTTCCTGGTGGAAAACGGTGGGGTCAACTCCGGCTTCATGATCGCCCAGGTCACCGCTGCCGCCCTGGCCAGCGAGAACAAGGCCCTGTCGCACCCGCACAGCGTCGACAGCCTGCCGACCTCGGCCAACCAGGAAGACCACGTGTCGATGGCCCCGGCTGCCGGCAAGCGTCTGTGGGAAATGGCCGAAAACACCCGTGGCGTGCTGGCCATCGAATGGCTGGGCGCGTGCCAGGGCCTGGACCTGCGCAAGGGCCTGAAGACTTCGGCCAAGCTGGAAAAAGCGCGCCAGGCGCTGCGCAGCGAAGTGCCGCACTACGACCGTGACCGTTTCTTCGCGCCGGACATCGAAAAGGCCGTGGAACTGTTGGCCAAGGGTAGCCTGACCGGTTTGCTGCCGGCGGGCATGCTGCCAAGCCTGTAATGCCCCCTGGGGCCGCTTTGCGGCCCATCGCGAGCAAGCTCGCTCCTACAAAGGCAACGCGTTCCCTTGTAGGAGCGAGCTTGCTCGCGATTGGGTTGCATGGCAGCCCCTGATCTCACGACCACAAAAACAATTTAAGGACGTGACATGCAACAAGCTCAAGGTCTCAAGCGCGGGCTAAGTGCCCGCCACATCCGTTTCATGGCCCTTGGTTCCGCCATTGGTACCGGCCTGTTCTATGGCTCCGCCTCCGCCATCCAGATGGCCGGCCCGGCCGTACTGCTGGCTTACCTGATCGGCGGCGCCGCCGTGTTCATGGTCATGCGCGCCCTTGGCGAAATGGCCGTGCACAACCCGGTGGCCGGCTCCTTCGGCCACTACGCCAGCACCTACCTCGGCCCCATGGCCGGCTTCATCCTCGGCTGGACCTACGCCTTCGAGATGGTCATCGTCGCCATCGCCGACGTCACCGCCTTCGGTATCTACATGGGCTTCTGGTTCCCCGAGGTCGCCCGCTGGATCTGGGTGCTGGGCATCGTCTTCATCATCGGCGGCCTCAACCTGTGCAACGTCAAAGTGTTCGGCGAAATGGAGTTCTGGCTGTCGCTGCTCAAGGTCGGCGCCATCGTTGCGATGATCCTGGCCGGCCTCGGCATCATGGCCTTCGGTTTCAGCCAGGTAGGTACCGGGCATGCCGTGGGCGTTAGCAACCTGTTCGACCATGGCGGCTTCATGCCCAATGGCGTGGGCGGCCTGATCGCCTCGTTTGCCGTGGTGATGTTCGCCTTCGGTGGTATCGAGATCATCGGCGTCACCGCCGGTGAGGCCAAGGACCCGCAGCGCGTCATCCCCAAAGCGATCAACGCAGTGCCGCTGCGCATCCTGCTGTTCTACGTGCTCACCCTGTTCGTGCTGATGTGCCTGTACCCATGGCCGCAGATCGGCAGCCAGGGCAGCCCGTTCGTGCAGATCTTTAGCAACCTGGGCATTGGTTCTGCCGCCGCCGTGCTGAACATCGTGGTGATCTCCGCCGCCATCTCGGCCATCAACAGCGACATCTTCGGCGCCGGTCGCATGATGTACGGCCTGGCCCAGCAAGGCCATGCGCCACGCAGCTTCGGCAAGCTGTCGAAGCACGGTGTGCCATGGATGACCGTGGTGGTGATGGGCGCTGCGCTGCTGATCGGCGTGCTGCTCAACTACCTGATCCCGGAAAACGTGTTCCTGCTGATTGCCTCGATCGCCACCTTCGCCACGGTGTGGGTGTGGCTGATGATCCTGCTCACCCAGGTGGCCATGCGTCGCAGCATGAGCCGTGAGGAAGTGGCCCAGCTCAAGTTCCCGGTACCGTTCTGGCCATACGGCCCGGCCATGGCCATTGCGTTCATGGTGTTCATCTTTGGCGTGCTCGGCTACTTCCCGGACACCCAGGCGGCATTGATCGTCGGCGTGATCTGGGTGGTGTTCCTGGTGGCGTCCTACCTGCTGTGGTGCAAGCCGCGCGCAGGGCAGGGCAAGCCAGCGGCGGAACCGGCCGAGCTGCATCGCTAGTTAAGGAGATTGTGCATGAGAACCCTCTGGCAGCATTGCCATGTGGCAACCATGGTCGACGGCCGTTACTCGGCCATCGAAGACGCGGCCATCGTTACCAGCGCCGGGCTGATCGAATGGATCGGCCCACGCGCCGAGCTGGCCCCGGTCGACGCTGACCGCACGGTGGACCTGGGCGGCGCCTGGGTCACCCCAGGGTTGATCGACTGCCACACCCACGCGGTGTTCGGCGGCAACCGCAGCGGCGAGTTCGAGCAGCGCCTGCAAGGCGTGAGCTATGCCGAAATCGCGGCGCAAGGCGGTGGTATCGCCAGCACCGTGCGGGCCACCCGCGCGGCCAGCGAAGACCAGCTGTTCGCCAGTGCTCGCCAGCGGGTCCAGGCGCTGATGCGCGATGGCGTGACCACGATCGAGATCAAGTCCGGCTACGGCCTGGACCTGGCCAACGAGCGCAAGATGCTGCGTGTGGCCCGGCGCCTGGCCGATGAGCTGCCGCTGGCGGTGCGGGCCACCTGCCTGGCGGCGCATGCCTTGCCGCCGGAATACGCCGGCCGGGCCGACGACTACATCGCGCACATCTGTGACGAGATGCTGCCGGCCCTGGCCGCCGAAGGCCTGGTGGATGCGGTGGATGCCTTCTGCGAGCACCTGGCGTTCTCCCCGGCCCAGGTCGAGCGCTTGTTCATCAAAGCACGCGAGCTGGGCCTGCCGGTCAAGTTGCACGCCGAACAGTTGTCGTCGCTGCATGGTTCCAGCCTGGCAGCACGCTACCAGGCACTGTCGGCCGACCACCTGGAGTTCATGACCGAGGAAGACGCCATCGCCATGGCAGAAGCTGGCACGGTCGCCGTGCTGCTGCCCGGCGCCTTCTACTTCCTGCGCGAAACCCAGTTGCCGCCCATGGACGCATTGCGCCGCCACGGGGTGAAGATTGCCCTGGCCAGCGACCTCAACCCCGGCACTTCGCCAGGGTTGTCGCTGCGGTTGATGCTGAACATGGGTTGCACCTGTTTCCGCATGACGCCGGAAGAAGCCTTGGCCGGCGTCACCGTGCACGCCGCCACGGCCTTGGGCCTGGGCGACAGCCACGGCTCGCTGGAAGTGGGCAAGGTGGCCGACTTCGTCGCCTGGCAAATCGAACGCCCCGCCGACCTGGCCTACTGGCTGGGTGGCGACCTGCCCAAGCGCGTGGTGCGCAAGGGCCACGAAATTTCCAACTGAGCGAGGCACGATGGACAAGGTACTGAGTTTTCACCAAGGCCGCCTGCCGCTGCTGATCAGCATGCCGCACGCCGGCCTGCGCCTGAGCGATGCCGTGCGCGACGGCCTGGTCGACCAGGCGCGCAGCTTGCCGGACACCGACTGGCACATCCCACAGCTGTACGACTTTGCCCGTGACCTGGGCGCCAGCGTGGTGGCCGCGGAGTATTCGCGCTTCGTCATCGACCTGAACCGTCCTGACGACGACAAGCCGCTGTACGCCGGCGCCACCACAGGTCTGTACCCGGCCACGTTGTTCGAAGGCGAAGCGCTGTTCAAGGAGGGGTTGGCGCCGTCTGACGCAGAGCGTAAAGACTACCTGGAACAGATCTGGCGCCCGTATCACGGCACGATTCGTCGCGAGCTGGACCGCTTGCGTGAACAGTTTGGCTATGCGCTGCTGTGGGATGCCCATTCGATCCGCTCGCACATCCCGCACCTGTTCGACGGCAAACTGCCGGACTTCAACCTCGGTACGTTCAACGGTGCCAGTTGCGACCCTGCACTGGCTGAGCGGCTGCAGGCCGTGTGCGCCGAGGCGCAAGGTTACAGCCATGTGCTCAATGGCCGCTTCAAAGGCGGGCACATCACCCGGCATTACGGCGACCCGGCCAACCATATCCATGCGGTGCAACTGGAGCTGGCGCAAAGCACCTACATGGAGGAAACCGAGCCGTTTGCCTATCGGGACGACTTGGCGCAGCCGACGCAAGCGGTGTTGAGGCAGCTTTTGCAAGCGCTGCTGGCCTGGGGCGAGGCGCGTTACCGGCGTTGAGTGGAAGAGGCGGTGCTCAAAGCGCAATTCAGGTTTATGATGGCCCACGGCCGAATAATCCTCACACGGAGTGCGCAATGCAGACCCTCTACCCGCAGATCAAACCCTACGCCCGGCACGATCTGGCCGTGGAAGCGCCGCATGTGCTGTATGTCGACGAAAGCGGCTCGCCAGAAGGTCTGCCGGTGGTGTTCATCCACGGTGGCCCGGGCGCCGGTTGCGACGCCCAGAGCCGTTGCTACTTCGACCCCACGCTGTATCGCATCATCACCTTCGACCAGCGTGGCTGTGGTCGCTCCACGCCCCATGCGAGCCTGGAGAACAACACCACCTGGCACCTGGTCGAAGACCTGGAGCGCATTCGCGAGCACTTGGGTATCGACAAATGGGTGCTGTTTGGCGGCTCTTGGGGCTCGACCCTGGCCCTGGCCTACGCCCAGACCCACCCCGAGCGCGTGCATGGCCTGATCCTGCGCGGCATCTTCCTGTGCCGGCCGCAGGAGATCGAGTGGTTCTACCAGGAAGGCGCCAGCCGCATGTTCCCGGACTACTGGCAGGACTACATCGCGCCTATTCCGCCGGAAGAGCGCGGCGACCTGGTCAGGGCTTTCCACAAGCGCCTGACCGGTAACGACCAGATCGCCCAGATGCACGCGGCCAAGGCCTGGTCCACCTGGGAGGGGCGTACCGCCACCCTGCGTCCGAACCCGCTGGTCGTCGACCGTTTCTCCGAGCCGCAGCGTGCGCTGTCGATCGCCCGTATCGAATGCCACTATTTCATGAACAATGCCTTCCTGGAGCCGGACCAGCTGATCCGCGACCTGCCGAAGATCGCCCACTTGCCGGCGGTGATCGTGCACGGCCGCTATGACGTGATCTGCCCGCTGGACAACGCCTGGGCACTGCACCAGGCCTGGCCGAACAGCGAGCTGAAAGTGATCCGTGACGCCGGTCACGCGGCGTCCGAGCCTGGCATCACCGATGCCCTGGTGCGTGCCGCCGACCAGATGGCCCGGCGCCTGCTCGACCTGCCACTGGAAGAAGCATGAAGGGCCTGCTGCAGCGCGTGCGCGGTGCGCGCGTGGAAGTAGCGGGGGAGGTGGTTGGCGCCATCGATCAGGGTTTGCTGGTGCTGGTGGCGGTCGAGCCTGAAGATTCCCGTGAGCAGGCCGATAAGCTGTTGCACAAGTTGTTGAACTACCGTGTGTTCAGCGACGAGCAGGGCAAGATGAACCTGTCGCTCAAGGATGTCGGGGGTGGTTTGTTGCTGGTGTCGCAGTTCACCTTGGCGGCCGACACCCGCAACGGCATGCGCCCGAGCTTCTCGACGGCGGCGCCACCGGCCCTCGGCGCTGAATTGTTCGACTATCTTTTGCAGCAGGCAAAAGCCCAGCATGCCGACGTGGCCAGTGGCCGTTTCGGTGCAGATATGCAGGTGCACCTGGTGAATGATGGCCCCGTAACATTTATGTTACAAATGTGAGGTCAAAAAACCCTTTGTTTATAGGAAAACAAGGGGTTTTGTACGATAAATAGTTGTTCCAGCCTGATGCGTTGTCACGCGACCTGCTGGATAATCGCGCGCTGCATGGACCTGCGTTCGCAGGTTCGTTTCACTCTGACTCGAGCATTGTCTGGATCCGTTTGGGGAATCATTACGCCCTCACGGGGTCCGAACAGTGCTCGCCAACCCGGCATTTGTCGCTGGCCGTTGGTTTCATGATCTGTTTTCGGCGAGGGTTGCTCGTGATTGTTAGTCCCCAAAAAGCATCAAGAATCCCCGGCGTGCGGCTTCGCAAGGCCCTGATGGCCAGCGTGGCACTGGTCGGCCTGATGAGCGCGGGCCAGCTGTGGGCATTCAATCTTGACGATGTTGCAGCCAAGGCAAAGGATCTGGCCGGCCAGAAGTACGACGCACCAAAAAGCAACCTGCCTGCCGTGTTCCGCGACATGAAGTTCGCGGACTACCAGAAAATTCATTTCCTGCAGGAAAAGGCCGAGTGGGCCAAGGACAAGACCCCGTTCAAACTGTCGTTCTATCACCAGGGCATGCACTTCGACACCCCGGTGAAAATCAACGAAGTCACCGCCACCAAGGTCGAGGAAATCAAGTACGACCCGAGCCGCTTCGAGTTCGGTGACGTGCCGCACGACCCGGAAACCACCAAGAACCTCGGCTACGCCGGTTTCCGCGTGCTGTACCCGATCAACAAGGCCGACAAGCAGGACGAGATCATGACCCTGCTTGGCGCCAGCTATTTCCGCGTGGTCGGCAAGGGCCATGTGTACGGCCTGTCGGCCCGTGGCCTGGCCATCGACACCGCTCTGCCATCGGGCGAAGAGTTCCCGCGCTTCACCGAGTTCTGGGTCGAGAAACCCAAGCCGGCCGACAAGCACCTGGTGATCTACGCCCTGCTGGATTCGCCGCGCTCCACCGGTGCCTACAAGCTGACCCTGCGTCCGGGCAACGACACCGTGGTCGACGTGCAGTCCCGCGTATTCCTGCGTGATCAGGTCAGTCGCCTGGGCATCGCGCCGTTGACCAGCATGTACCTGTTCGGCCCCAACCAGCCGTCCAAGGTCCTCAACTACCGCCCAGCCCTGCATGACTCCGAAGGCCTGTCGATTCACGCCGGCAATGGCGAGTGGCTGTGGCGCCCGTTGAACAACCCGAAACACCTGGCCGTGAGCAACTTCAGCGTCGAGAACCCGCGTGGTTTCGGCCTGATGCAGCGTCAGCGCGCCTTCAGCGACTACGAAGACCTCGACGACAACTACCAGAAGCGCCCAAGCGCCTGGATCGAGCCGAAAGGTGACTGGGGCAAGGGCACTGTCGATCTGGTCGAAATCCCCACCGCCGACGAGACCAACGACAACATCGTGGCCTTCTGGAGCCCGGAAAAGCTGCCGGAGCCAGGCAAACCGTTCGAATACGCCTATCGCCTGCACTGGACCATCGACGAGCCGAAGTTCCAGGCACCTGAGCTGGGCTGGGTCAAGCAGACCCTGCGTTCCACCGGTGACGTCAAGCAGTCCAACCTGATCCGCCAGCCAGACGGCAGCGTGGCCTTCCTGGTCGATTTCGCGGGCCCCGCCCTGGCCGCCCTGCCGGAAGACACCGCCGTGCGTAGCCAGATCAGCGTTGACGACAACGCCGAGGTGGTCGAGAACAATCTGCGCTATAACCCTGAGACCAAGGGCTGGCGCCTGACCCTGCGACTGAAGGTCAAGGAAGCCAACAAGTCGACCGAAATGCGCGCCGCGCTGGTGCGTGACGTGCCGGTCGAACCCGCCAAACCTGCCCAGGACGCCAAGCAGGACAAGGCCGCAGCCAAGCATGCCAAGGCCGAGAAGGCCGTGAAGGCCGAACAACCTGCCGCCGATGCGGCGCCCACCAACGGGGCCCCGGCCACCACCGAGAAGGTGCTGACCGAGACCTGGAGCTATCAGTTGCCTGCCGATGAGTAACTCAAACGCAAGGCCAGTATCGCTTGGCGAGTACCTGGCTCACCTACCACTGAGTGACGAGCAACGGGCGGAATTGGCCAGTTGCACGTCGTTCAGCGAGCTGCACCAACGTCTGGCGGCCAACCCGGCCGCCAGCTCCGCCGAGGCCGTGCAGGCCTCGGTCGGTCCACGCCTGACCGTGGGCAGCGCTGCCGAGCTGGAAGACGCCGAAATGCTCGGCGTCGATGGCAGCGGCCGGCTGTGCCTGAAGATCGCTCCGCCGATCAAGCGCACCAAGGTCGTGCCCGAGCCATGGCGCACCAACGTGCTGATCCGCATGTGGCGGCGCATGACCGGCCGTACCAACGCCCCGCAGCCGCCCAAGCGCGAGCTGCCACCGGCGCGTTGGCGCACGGTCGGGTCGATTCGCCGCTACATCCTGCTGACCCTGATGATTGGCCAGACCATCGTTGCCGGCTGGTACATGAAGGGCATCCTGCCGTACCAGGGCTGGTCGTTCGTCGACCTCGACGAAATCCTCAGCCAGTCGCTGTGGGACACGGTGGTGCAGGTGTGGCCGTATGCCCTGCAAACTTCCATCCTGATCCTCTTCGGCATCCTGTTCTGCTGGGTGTCGGCGGGTTTCTGGACCGCACTGATGGGCTTCCTCGAGCTGCTCACCGGCCGCGACAAATACAGGATTTCGGGCAGCAGCGCCGGCAATGAGCCGATTGCACCCGAGGCGCGTACCGCGCTGGTAATGCCGATCTGCAACGAAGACGTGCCACGGGTGTTCGCCGGCCTGCGCGCGACGTTCGAGTCGGTGGCCGCCAGCGGCAACCTCGACCGCTTCGACTTCTTCGTGCTCAGCGATACCAACGACACCGACATCGCCGTTGCCGAGCAGCAGGCCTGGCTGGATGTGTGCCGCGAAACCAAAGGCTTCGGCCGCATCTTCTACCGCCGCCGTCGGCGCCGGGTGAAGCGCAAGAGCGGCAACCTCGACGACTTCTGCCGTCGCTGGGGTGGCGAGTACAAGTACATGGTCGTGCTCGACGCCGACAGCGTCATGAGCGGCGAGTGCCTGAGCAGCCTGGTGCGCCTGATGGAGGCCAACCCGGACGCCGGCATCATCCAGACCGGGCCGAAAGCCTCGGGCATGGACACCCTGTATGCCCGCATGCAGCAGTTCGCCACCCGCGTGTATGGCCCGCTGTTCACCGCCGGCCTGCACTTCTGGCAGTTGGGCGAGTCGCACTACTGGGGCCACAACGCGATCATCCGCATGAAGCCGTTCATCGAGCACTGCGCCCTGGCGCCGTTGCCGGGCAAGGGCGCGTTCGCCGGTGCCATCCTTTCCCACGACTTCGTCGAAGCCGCGCTGATGCGCCGCGCCGGTTGGGGCGTGTGGATCGCCTATGACCTGCCGGGCAGCTACGAAGAATTGCCGCCGAACCTGCTGGACGAGCTCAAGCGCGATCGTCGCTGGTGCCACGGCAACCTGATGAACTTCCGCCTGTTCCTGGTCAAGGGCATGCACCCGGTACACCGTGCGGTGTTCCTCACCGGGGTCATGTCGTACCTGTCGGCACCGTTGTGGTTCCTGTTCCTGGTGCTGTCGACCGCGCTGCTGGCAACCAACACGCTGATGGAGCCGCAGTATTTCATCGAGCCGTATCAGCTCTATCCGCTGTGGCCGCAGTGGCACCCGGAGAAGGCTGTGGCGTTGTTCTCCACCACCATCGTGCTGCTGTTCCTGCCCAAGCTGCTCAGCGTCATCCTGATCTGGGCCAAGGGTGCGGTCGAGTTCGGTGGGCGGATCAAGGTCACCTTGTCGATGCTGATGGAGATGCTGTTCTCCATGCTGTTGGCGCCGGTGCGCATGATCTTCCACACCCGCTTCGTGCTGGCCGCGTTCCTCGGCTGGGCCGCGACCTGGAACTCGCCGCAGCGTGACGACGACTCCACGCCGTGGGGTGAAGCGGTGCGCCGCCATGGCCCGCAAACCCTGCTGGGCGTAGCGTGGGCCGCGCTGGTGGCGTGGTTGAACCCGAGTTTCCTGTGGTGGTTGGCGCCTATCGTTGGTTCGCTGGTGCTGTCGATTCCGGTATCGGTGATTTCCAGCCGTACCCGCCTGGGCCTGGCGGCCAAGGACGAGAAGCTGTTCCTGATCCCCGAGGAGTACGCCACCCCGCAAGAGCTGCTGGCTACCGACCAGTACACCCACGAAAACCGCTGGCACGCCCTGCATGATGGCTTCGTGCGCGCCGTGGTCGACCCGCGGCAGAATGCCCTGGCTTGCGCCATGGCCACTGCCCGTCACGGGCAGGCTGCGCCAATCGAGGCGCTGCGTGCCGAGCGTGTGGCCAAGGCCATTGAAGTCGGGCCGAAAGGGCTGGACCTCAACACCCGCCTGGCCCTGCTCAGCGACCCGGTGGCACTGACCCGTCTGCACGAGCAGGTGTGGGCCGAGCACAATGCGGCGTGGATCGATGTGTGGCGCGCTTCCATCAAGAACGACCCGCATTCGCCGCTGTTGCCGCTGCACCCGGAAAACGAAGGCCAACCGGCACTCGTCGGCGCCTGACCGGGCCTCTTCGCGGCACAAGGCCGCTCCTACAGGAGATCGCGTTCCCCTGTAGGAGCGGCCTTGTGCCGCGAAGCTTTTAGCGCCCCAGGCCGATTTTGGCCAACAAAGTCCCCCCCAGCTCTAGGTCCCCGGGCCGCCATGCGTTAGCATCCCTCTCCGATACGACGCCTCGGCCAGTACGGCCGTGCCAACACAATAAGATTCGCTACTTTTCTTGCTAGGGGACTTGGTGATGATCAAGAAATACCTTTCGCGACTGCTGGTCGGTGTGACCGCCCTGGTCGCCGTGACAGCGGCCCAGGCGGGCGCCATCGATGACGCGGTCAAGCGCGGCACCCTGCGGGTGGGCATGGACCCCACCTACATGCCGTTCCAGATGACCAACAAGCGTGGCGAGATCATCGGCTTCGAAGTCGATATCCTCAAAGCCATGGCCAAGTCGATGGGCGTCAAGTTCGAGGCAGTGTCCACCGCCTATGACGGCATCATCCCAGCCCTGTTGACCGACAAGTTCGACATGATCGGCAGCGGCATGACCCTGACCCAGGAACGCAACCTGCGTCTGAACTTCAGCGAGCCCTTCATCGTGGTTGGCCAGACCCTGCTGATCCGCAAGGAGCTGGCTGGCGAGATCAAGTCGTACAAGGACCTGAACAACGAGAAGTACCGCCTGACGTCGAAGCTGGGCACCACCGGCGAAATGGTTTCCAAGAAGCTGATCGGCAAAGCCAAGTACCACGGCTACGACAACGAACAGGAAGCGGTGATGGACGTGGTCAACGGCAAGGCCGACGCCTTCGTCTATGACGCCCCATACAACGTGGTGGCCGTGGAGAAAGCCGGCGCCGGCAAGCTGCTGTTCCTCGAAGAACCCTTCACCTACGAGCCGCTGGCCTTCGGCCTGAAGAAAGGCGACTACGACAGCATCAACTTCATCAACAACTTCCTGCACCAGATCAAGCACGACGGGACCTACGATCGTATCCACGACAAGTGGTTCAAGAACAAGGACTGGCTGAAGGAAATGGAATAAGGCCCAGGCCAAAAGCCCGGCTTTATGACCCCGACGCGCAGGCAAACCCTGCGCGTTCGCATTTACGGAAGTACCCCACGTGATCAAACACAAGAAAGCCCAGTGGCCCTGGCACGGGCTGACCGCCCTGGTCCTGGTGGGCCTGGCGTTCAGCCTGTACATGGCCACCTCGATGATTTCCTACGAGTGGCGCTGGAACCGCGTACCGCAGTACTTCGCCTACAAGGCCGAGGAAACTCAGCGCGCTGCCAATTACGGCACCGTGCAGGAAATCGTCATTTCTGGCGATAACGCCCGCGTCACGCTGAAGGACGAGAGCGGTGCCGAGCAAGTGCTCGATGTAGCCAAGGACAGCCTGCAATTGAGCCGTGGCGACGATGTCGCCGAAGGCGACCCGATTGGTGTAACCCGGCATTGGGCAGCGGGCCCGCTGGCCTGGGGCCTGTGGACCACCTTGTGGATCTCGGTGGTGTCCGGGGCGCTAGGCCTGGTGATCGGCCTGTTCGCCGGCTTGTGCCGGTTGTCGAACAACCCCACCCTGCGCGACCTGTCGACCGTTTATGTCGAGCTGGTGCGCGGCACGCCGCTGCTGGTGCAGATCTTCATCTTCTACTTCTTCATCGGCACCGTGCTCAACCTGTCCCGCGAGTTCGCCGGGGTGGCTGCGCTGGCGCTGTTCACCGGTGCCTACGTGGCCGAAATCGTCCGGGCTGGTGTGCAGTCGATCGCCAAGGGCCAGAACGAAGCGGCTCGCTCGCTAGGCTTGAATGCCGGCCAGTCGATGCGCCACGTCATCTTGCCGCAGGCGTTCAAACGCGTGCTGCCACCGCTGGCTGGCCAGTTCATCAGCCTGGTCAAGGACACTTCGCTGGTGTCGGTGATCGCCATCACCGAACTGACCAAGAGTGGCCGCGAGGCCATCACCACCTCGTTCTCTACCTTCGAGATCTGGTTCTGCGTGGCAGGCCTGTACCTGCTGATCAACCTGCCGCTGTCGCACATTGCCAGCCGGCTCGAGCGGAGGCTTGCGCAAAGTGATTGAAGTCCGTGACCTGCTGAAAGTCTTCGACACCCGTGGCCAGGTGGTACGGGCTGTGGATAACGTCACCACCCAGGTCGCCAAGGGCGAAGTGGTGGTGGTGCTCGGCCCATCGGGTTCGGGTAAATCGACCTTCCTGCGCTGCCTCAATGGCCTTGAGCATTTCGACCAAGGCCATGTGGCCATCGACGGCCTGCAACTGGCGGACCCGAAGACCGATATCAACGCCTACCGCCGCGAAGTCGGCATGGTGTTCCAGCACTTCAACCTGTTCCCGCACATGACCGTGCTGGAAAACCTGTGCCTGGCGCAGAAGGTCGTGCGCAAGCGCAACAAGGCTGACCGCGAGGCCAAGGCCCGGGCGCTGCTGGAAAAGGTCGGTATTGCGCAGAAGGCCAACGAGTTCCCGTCACGGCTTTCTGGCGGCCAGCAGCAACGGGTAGCGATTGCCCGTGCCCTGGCGATGGACCCGAAAGTGATGCTGTTCGACGAACCGACCTCGGCGCTGGACCCGGAAATGGTCGGCGAGGTGCTGGACGTGATGAAGACCCTGGCCCAGGAAGGCATGACCATGGTTTGCGTCACCCACGAAATGGGCTTTGCCCGTGAAGTGGCCGACCGTGTGCTGTTCTTCGATCATGGCAAGCTGCTGGAAGATTCCTCGCCAAAAACGTTCTTCGATGCACCGAAGGACCCGCGCGCGCAGGCGTTCCTGCGCCAGGTGCTGTAAGCGAGGGATATCACCTCCCTTCCGGAGAGCGGTGAGCGTGTAGGAGCAGCCTTGTGCTGCGAAGAGGCCATTGCAGGCGAAGATGATCTTTAGCCCTGCCGGCCTCTTCGCAGCACAAGGCTGCTCCTACAAGAGGTCCGGCAGTTGGCCTGCTCTAGCCCAAAAAGCCGCTTAAAGCTTGAACCGTCCCACCAACCCCTGCAGGTGGGTGCCCAGCCGCGCCAGCTCCACGCTGGAACTGGCGGTCTCTTCACTGGCCGCCGAAGTCTGATCAGAAATATCCCGCACATTCATCACGCTGCGGTTGATCTCCTCGGCCACGGCCGTCTGTTCCTCTGCCGCCGTGGCAATCTGCTGGTTCATCGCCTGAATCGACGACACGGTGCGGGTGATGGTTTCCAGCGAACTGCCGGCGCGGCGGGTGAGCTCGACGCTGCTGTCGGTCAGCTGGCGGCTGTTGTCCATCACGCTGGCCACCCGTTGGGTGCCGCTTTGCAGGCCGGCAATCAGCTCTTCGATCTCTTCGGTCGACTGCTGGGTGCGTTGGGCCAGGCTGCGCACTTCGTCGGCCACCACGGCAAAGCCACGCCCGGCCTCACCGGCGCGGGCAGCTTCGATCGCTGCGTTGAGGGCCAGCAGGTTGGTTTGCTGGGCCACTGACTTGATCACATCGAGCACGCTGCCGATCTTGTCGCTTTCGGCCTTGAGCTGGTTCATCGCTTCGCTGGAATTGACCACTTCGCCGGCCAGGCGCTCGATCTGCGCCACCGCCTCGCCCACCACGCGGTCGCCTTCGCGGGCCTGCTGGTCGGCCATCAAGGCGGCTTCTGAGGCCTGCTCGGCATTGCGTGCCACTTCGTGCACGGTGGCTGTCATCTGGTTCATGGCAGTCGCCACCTGGTCGGTTTCGACCTTCTGGTTGTTGACCCCGGCACTGGTCTGCTCGGTGACGGCCGACAACTGCTCGGCAGCGCTGGCGATCTGTGTGACGCCGTCGCCGATACCGCCGATAAGCTCGCGCAGGCCCTGGGTCATGCGCTGCATGCTGGCCTGCAACTGACCCAGTTCGTCGCGGCGCTGTACCGGCAGATTCTGCGTCAGGTCGCCATTGGCCACGCGCTCGGCGGCGCGCAGGGTGTGGCGCAGCGGGATGATGATCTGCCGGGTGATGGCCCAGGCTGCGAGCAGGCCAAGGGCCAGGGCCAGTGCGGTGGCAACGGCGAGCAAAGTCTTGGCCTGGGCCGCGCTGTCGTCACGCACGGCGGTTTGTGAGGTGGTCATTGCCTGGCTGGTCTGCAGCAGCAGGGTGCCTTGTTCAGCCATGCGTTGCAGGGCTTGCTCACTGGCTGCCTGGGCATTGCCGAACTGGGTGACCGCATCGCGGTAGCCGCCCATGGCGGTGGCCGCATCGTCCAGGCTGGCAGCATGTTCAGCCGGTACTTTGGCCGGCAATGCACGCAGGTCTGCCAGGGCCTGGTCGATGGCCTTCAGCGCCGTCTGCTGGAAGTCGGCATTGCCGCTGTAGGTGTAGCCACGCACCTGGAAACGCGCTTGTTGCAGCAGGGCACTGACCTCTACCGCATGCTGGTACTGGGTGATATCGCCGCCTTGCAGCAAGCCGCGCTGCACGTGGCCAATCAGGTCCGCTGCCTTGTCGGCGCTGTCGCCCAGCACGCCGCGGCTGGCCTCGCGGCGCTGGCCGGCCTGCTTCAGCTCATTGAATGCCTGCTGGTAGGCGCGTACGGCCTCGCGTTGCTGCTCCAGGCGCTGGTGGTCGGCGGGCTGATCGATCTGCCCGAGCATCAGCTGTACCTGGCGGTCGAGGTTGCCCAGGGCTTTTTCCAGCTCTGCTACCGATGCTTCGTCACTGCGGCGCTCGTAATGCTGGCGGGCAATGCGCAGGTCCTGGGTGTACTGCTGGATAACCGAGATGTTTCCCAGCTTGTCACCACGCTCGATGATGCTGTCCAGGCCGTGCCAACCGGTCAGGGTGATGGCCAGGGTCAGCAGCAGTACCAGGCCGAAGCCCAGCCCCAGTTTGCGGTTGACGCTCACATTGCCCAGCGATTGGGCTAACCATTGATACATGTACGACTCCCTGGCGACTTGGCAGTACAAATAGTTGTTGTATTGCCAAGGCCATCGGCCAGGGAGAGGGAAACTTGATGGGCGGAAAAGTGGCGTTTGCGTCAGAAAATACGCGAAAGCAGCGCGGTGACGGCAGTCTCTACCCGCAAGATGCGATCACCCAGTTGCACCGGCGCCAGGCCAGCCTTGCCCAGCAGCTCGACTTCGTAGGGGATCCAGCCGCCTTCGGGGCCGATGGCCAGTGTCACGTCTTGCTCGACGGCGCGGGGGCAGGCGGGGTAGGGGCCGGGGTGGCCGGCCAGGCCGAGGGTGCCGGCGGCGATGGCGGGCAGACGGTCTTCGACAAAGGGCTTGAAGCGCTTTTCGATGATGACTTCCGGCAGCACGGTGTCGCGTGCCTGCTCAAGGCCCAGGATCAGGTTCTCGCGAATGCTGTCGGGCTGCAGGAAAGGCGTTTGCCAGAAGCTTTTCTCGACTTTGTAGCTGTTCACCAGGATCAGCCGCGACACGCCGAGGGTGGCCACGGTCTGAAACAACCGGCGCAGCATTTTCGGCCGCGGCACTGCCAGTATCAGGGTCAACGGCAGCTTGGCCGGCGGCGGCTGGTCGAAGGCCACTTCAAGTTCGGCTTCGTGCTTTTCCAGGCGCAGCACCGTGGCCTTGCCCATCAGGCCGTTGATACGGCCCACGCGCAGGTTATCGCCCACCGCCACGCGGTGGATTTCCTGCATGTGGGTGAAGCGCCGATCAGCGAGAACGACGCGGTCGGCCGAGACGAAGTCGGCCTCTTCTAGAAGCAACAGATTCACGGTTGGGTCGCTGGTGGCTGGTCGTTATGGTCGTCGGCGGTTTCGTCGTGGGCGCTGCGCCTGCGGATCAGGCTGCCGCACAGCACACCCACCTCGAACAGCAGCCACATGGGCACGGCCAGCAAGGTCTGGGAGAAGATGTCCGGCGGTGTCAGGACCATGCCGACCACGAAGCAGCCGATGATCACGTAGGGACGGATCTTTTTCAGGTACTTCACGTCGACCACGCCGATCCACACCAGCAACACCACCGCCACCGGGATTTCGAAGGCGACGCCAAAGGCGAAGAACAGCGTCATCACGAAGTCGAGGTAGTTGGCGATGTCGGTCATCATTGCCACGCCTGCCGGGGTGGCGGCGGCAAAGAACTTGAACATCAGCGGGAACACCAGGAAATAGGCAAAGGCCATACCGGCGTAGAACAACAGGATGCTCGACACCAGCAGTGGAATGGCAATGCGCTTTTCATGGCGATACAGCCCAGGCGCGATAAAGCCCCAGATCTGTTGGAGGATGAACGGGATGGCCAGGAACAGCGACACGATCATGGTCAGCTTGAACGGCGTGAGGAACGGCGAGGCCACATCGGTGGCGATCATCGTCGCGTTGGCCGGCAAATGATCGCGCAGCGGCGCCGAGACCAGGGTGTAGATCTGCTGGGCAAAGGAGAACAGCCCGGCAAAGATCAGGAAAATGACGGCAACGCAGCGCAGCAGGCGGGTGCGCAGTTCGGTCAGGTGCGAAACCAGCGGCATCGGCTGGTCGTGTTCCGGATTCTCGCTCATGGGGCTCGCGGCGGTTGAGGCGGTTCAGAGGGGGCGGCCGGGGTGGCAGGTGCTTCGCCTGGCCTGGCTTCGAGCCCGGCAGGTGGCTGCACGCTGGCCGTGGTAACCGGCGGCTGCGCGGGTGGCGTCAGCGGGTTGAGGATGCGCTTGGCTTCCTCTTCCATTTGCAGGATGTGCTCGTTGTGCAACTGGCGACGGATGTCGTCAGCGCCGATCTCGCGCTCCACTTCCATCTTGATGCTGTTGAAGCTGCGCTTGAGCCGGCCGATCCACAGGCCTGCCGTGCGTGCGGCACCTGGCAGGCGCTCGGGGCCGAGCACCAGCAGGGCGACCAGGCCTACGAGCAGCAGCTCGCTGAAACTGATGCCGAACATGGGTCAGTCTTTCCGCTGCGGCTCTTGGACCGGTTGGGCCTGGCCTTCGATGGTGTGGCCTTGCTGCGGCTGCGCGCTGCTCTGCTGGTGAGGCGCCTGCACCGGCGGCACGGGCTGGGCAGGCGGCGGCGTTTGCTCGGCCGGCTTGTTCTCTTCGTCGTTCATGGCCTTGCGGAAGCCCTTGATCGACTCGCCCAGGTCGCTGCCGAAGTTTTTCAGCTTCTTGGTGCCGAACACCAGTACCACGACGACCAGCAGGACGATCCAGTGTTTCCAGTCAAAAATACCCATGGTGCTCTCCTAGAATGCTTTGTGCTCAAGCCGAGGGCTGACGCGCGGCCTTTTCATCGTGCCCGGAAAGCCCGAAACGGCGCTCCAGCTCATCGAGCACGGCTTGGGGGTGCTGGCCCAGCGCGCTGAGCATCACCAGGCTATGAAACCACAGGTCGGCGGTTTCGTAGATGACATCGCTGTAATCCTTGCTGTGCTCGGCATCCTTGGCGGCAATGATCGTTTCGACCGACTCTTCGCCGAGCTTTTCGAGGATCTTGTTCAGGCCCTTGTGGTACAGGCTGGCCACGTAGGAGCTGTCAGGCGCTGCTTGCTTGCGTTCTTCAAGCACTTCGGCCAGGCGGTTGAGGGTGTCGCTCATGTCAGTGTCCTGCCCTGTAGATGGCATCCGGGTCCTTGAGGACCGGATCGACGATTTTCCACTGGCCGTCTTCATACACACGGTAGAAGCAGCTTTCACGGCCGGTATGGCAGGCGATATGGCCCAGTTGCTCGACCATCAGGATGATCACGTCGGCGTCGCAGTCCAGGCGCAGCTCATGCAGCTTCTGCACGTGCCCGGATTCCTCGCCTTTGCGCCACAACTTGCCACGCGAACGCGACCAGTAGATGGCACGTTGCTCGGTGGCGGTCAGGGCCAGCGATTCACGGTTCATCCAGGCCATCATCAGTACGCGTCCGGTCTTGTGGTCCTGGGCGATCGCCGGTACCAGGCCATCGCTGTTCCACTTGATCTCGTCCAGCCAGTCTTTCATCGTCGACTCCAAGGCAGGCCCGCTCCTGTACCGGGCCCTTTGCGCTAGTGTGCCAGCCGCAGGCGCGGCTGGCTATTGGCGCACGATCAGGTAAAGGCCAGCGGCCAGCATCAGCCAGGCCGGCCAGGCGGCAGGGGCGGCCAGGCTGGCGGCCTCGGCGGCACCCGCGGCCAATACTGCGCCACCACCGAGCAGGCCGGCACCCAGCAGGCGCAGCGCCCAGCGGTCGCCCTGGCGACGGCGTTCCGGCAGTTGCGGATCGTTCAGGTGCGGTTGCGACAGGCGTTCAAGCAGGTCGCGGGCCATGTTGGCCAGGTGCGGCAACTGCTCGACCTGGCCATGAATATTGCCGAGCACGGCCTTGGGGCTGTAGCGGTCGCGCATCCAGCGTTCCAGGTAGGGCTTGGCGGTGCTCCACAGGTCCAGGTCAGGGTACAGCTGGCGGCCCAGGCCCTCGATATTGAGCAGGGTCTTTTGCAGCAGCACCAACTGCGGCTGCACTTCCATGTTGAAGCGCCGGGCAGTCTGGAACAGGCGCATCAGCACCTGGCCGAAGGAAATATCCTTTAACGGTTTTTCGAAGATCGGCTCGCACACGGTGCGGATTGCCGCTTCGAATTCGTTGACTTTGGTGTGCGCCGGCACCCAGCCCGAGTCGATGTGCAACTGGGCGACGCGGCGGTAGTCACGCTTGAAGAAGGCGATCAGGTTGCGCGCCAGGTAGTCCTGGTCCTCGGCGGTCAGGCTGCCGACGATGCCGCAGTCGATGGCAATGTACTGCGGGCTCCACGGTTTTACCGTGCTGACGAAAATGTTGCCGGGGTGCATGTCGGCATGGAAGAAGCTGTCGCGGAACACTTGGGTGAAGAACACCTCAACGCCACGCTCGGCCAGCAGCTTCATGTCGGTGCGCTGGTCGGCCAAGGTGGCCATGTCGGTCACCGGCACGCCGTAGATGCGCTCCATCACCAGCACCTTGGGGCGGCACAGGTCCCAGTACACCTGGGGCACGTACATCAGCTCGGAACCTTCGAAATTGCGGCGCAACTGGCTGGCGTTGGCCGCCTCGCGCAGCAGGTCGAGTTCGTCGTAGATGGTTTTTTCGTAGTCGCCGACGATTTCCACCGGGTGCAGACGACGGGCATCGGCGGAGGCGCGTTCGGCGGCCTTGGCAATCAGGAACAGCCAGGCCAGGTCCTGGGCGATGACCGGTTTCAAGCCCGGGCGCACCACCTTGACCACCACTTCTTCGCCGGTTTTGAGGCGTGCGGCATGTACTTGGGCTACCGAGGCCGAAGCCAGTGGCTCGACGTCGAAACGGCTGAACACTTCGCCGACCTTGGCACCGAGCTGTTCTTCGATCAACGCTACGGCTTTTTGCGGGTCGAACGGTGGTACGCGGTCCTGCAACAGCATCAGCTCGTCGGCGATATCGGTGGGCAGTAGGTCGCGGCGGGTGGACAGCAACTGGCCGAACTTGATGAAGATCGGCCCCAGGTCCTGCAGCGCCAGGCGCAAGCGCGCGCCACGGCTGAGTTCGCTGGGTTTGCGTGGCAGCCAGCGCCACGGCATCAACAGGCGCAAGCTGGCCAGCCACCAGGGCAGCAGTGGTTGTTCGAACAGCAGGTCATCGAGACGGTAGCGGATCACCACACGCTGGATGCGAAAAAGACGGCGGACGGCGAGCAGCTTCATGCGTTATCGCTGGTATCAAGGGATCGGGAGAGGCGCTTGAGGCGCGCCTCGAGGCGTTCTGTATCGAGCTTCAGGGCATCGAGCTCGCTGAAGGCGGCTTCGGCTTCGCGCTTGCCGACCAGGGTGCGAGACTCTTCGGCCAGGTACTCGGACAGGTTCTGGCTGAAGCGCGCCAGGCCCTGACGGGTCCAGCGAGCACGCAGACGAATATGGCCGGCCAGCAGGGCCGTGGCGACTGGGCCAAGCCAGCGTTGCAGCTCGTGCTCCCAGTCCAGCTCCAGGTCTTGCAGCACGCCGAACAGGTCGAGCAGCACGGCGCTGTCGCCATGCAACTCGACCTGCGGGCTATGCAATACGGCGGTCTTGTCCTTGGCCAGGGCCAGTTGCGCCAGGCTACCGGCCGGCGCGCGCAGGCTGCAGTCGACTTCGCCCTGCCAGTGCGCGGCGAGCATCAGGCCCTCTTCATCGGGCAGGATGAACACCTGCAGGGCCGGTTGGCGGCAGTCGATCTCGATGACCTTGCCTTCCAGCGCGGCCAGCCGCGGCAGTGCCGTGCTGTCCATGCGCAGGACGCGGTTCAGGCCATGTTCGACGCTGGCGAGCAACCCGGCCAGCAGCATCAGGGCTTGATTCCCCGGTGCACGGCAACGATGCCGCTGGTCATGTTGTGGTAGGTGACGCGGTCGAAACCGGCCTCGACCATCATGCTCTTCAGGGTTTCCTGGTCAGGGTGCATGCGGATCGACTCGGCGAGGTAACGGTAGCTTTCCGAATCGTTGGTGATCAGCTTGCCGGCCAGCGGCATGAAGGCGAACGAGTAGGCGTCGTAGGCCTTGGACATCAGCTTGTTGGTCGGCTTGGAGAACTCCAGGATCAACAGGCGGCCACCGGGCTTGAGCACGCGCAGCATCGAACGGATGGCTTCGTCCTTGTGGGTGACGTTGCGCAGGCCGAAGGCGATGGTCACGCAGTCGAAGTGGTTGTCCGGGAACGGCAGCTTTTCAGCGTCGGCCTGGACGAACTCGATGTTGCCGGCCACACCACGGTCAAGCAGGCGATCACGGCCAACCTTGAGCATCGAATCGTTGATATCGGCCAGCACCACCTGCCCGGTCGGGCCAACAAGGCGCGAGAACTTGGCCGCCAGGTCACCGGTACCGCCGGCGATATCCAGCACGCGGTTGCCGCTGCGCACGCCCGACAGCTCGATGGTGAAGCGCTTCCACAGGCGGTGCATGCCGCCAGACAGCACGTCGTTCATCAGGTCGTACTTGGCGGCGACGGAGTGGAACACTTCGGCGACTTTCTTCGCCTTCTGGCTTTCAGGCACGTCCTGGTAGCCGAAATGGGTGGTGGGTTCGGCGTGGTCGCCTTTGCGCTGGTCGTTCATATCGCTTCACCGGAAAAAATTACCGCCATTCTAGGGCGAACGGGCGGATTTGTCTTGGCGGGGTGTGCCAGTGGGCAGGGGCGGGCATAATGGCCATTATGTCTACATCTTCAGGAATGCCCGCATGACCCAGATCAGCGTCGAACGCAAACACTCCCTCGGCCGCGATGCCGCCCGCGCCAAGGCCGAAGCGCTGGTCGACAAGCTCAGCCGCGAATATGACCTCAAGGCCACCTGGAACGGTGACCGGGTCGATGTGGCCCGCAGCGGCGCCAATGGCAGCGTGCACATCTTTGACGACAGCATCCGCGTGGAGCTGAAGCTGGGCATGATGCTGTCGATGATGAGCGGCACCATCAAGGGTGAAATCGAGCGGGCGCTGGACAAGGCGCTGGCCTGACGCCCGCGGTTTTCAGTTGTCGGGGAACGGGATAAGGTCCTCGATCTGTTCGAGGCGCAGGTCACCCCGGTAGATGTCATATCGCTCTGCCGGCGCCAGTGCGCGTTGCAAGCGCTCGTCACGGCTCATGGCGTCCGCGAACTTCAAATGGCCTTTGGCAAAGCGGCGGGCGTTGGTACTGGCACTGGTGTAGTGGAAATGCGCTTCCCAGAGCTTCTGCCTGGGTTGCAGGCGATAAACGTCATACACATCCAGAAAATCATTGGCCTTGAGCTTCTTGCGGCTTCTGGCCAGTGTCACCTCGATCTCGCCCGCTTCCAGCAGGTAGCGCAAGGCTTTGCTGTCCGGGTGCTGGGTGCCAAGGTAGGCCGTGGTCAGGAGGCGCTGTTTTTCAGCCTGTACCTCGGCAATCACCTGCTCCAGCCGGCTGGCCAGTGAATGCCCTTGGCCTGGGCCTGCCTGCAGCTGCGCTGCGATGTCCGCCATGTCCTGAATGTAGAAATCAAGCAGGTCCGCCAGGCTGTTGGGGCCGTCCAGGTGGCGGGCGGCGTGGCTGATCCTGGCGTTTTTCTCGGCCATGAGGTCATTGCCGGTACGGCGTAGCCGCGCGTAGTCCGGGGCTGGCTCCCGGTGTGGCACCGCTTCCCAGTGATCCCCTTGCTGCTGATAGCGGGCTACCGTTTGTTCGGTCAACGGGTCGACCTGCACGGTTTCGCTGCCTTCTTCAGCCTCCTCGACAACCAGGGACCTGCCCTGGGCCGTGTGGATCACCTTGCGCCTCACGGGGCGTACCTTATGGGTCAGAGGGTGTTCGGGTTCTGCATGCTGCGTGTCGGCCGCAGCCGAAATGCAGGCAAGGTCATGCTCGGTCAGGCTTATCAGTGCGTTCAGCTCCGCGATGTATTCGCTGAGCTTGCCGCTGTCCACCGCCGAGAGGTTGCGCGAAAGCAGATACTCGGCATTGCCCAGTGACAGTTTGTATTCACGCAGCGCGCTCTCCAGCGGCGCTTTCTGCTCTTCGGGTTCAAGGTGGGCTGCAGCCAGGCTGTCATGGCTCAGCAGCGCTTCGTGCAGGCGCTTGCCGCGCAGGGTTTTCTGCGCAAGCTGGATGCTTTCGAAATCCTCTGCGGTGAGCAGGTCCCGCTTAACGATCAACTGATACAGGTCGCTCAGAATCTGGGCGCGGGTGATCAGCGTCGAATACTGCCGTTTGTTGATGATGGTATCGAGCTTCTTGCGCTTGCCTGGGAACTGGATCTGCCCATCCGCCAGTGCCTCACTCAGGTTCTGGTCAAGGCGCTGGCTGACTTTGAAGAGGCGTCGATGGACAGCCAGTGCTGCTTCGATGTTCTTGCTGTACTCCAGGTACAGTTGTGCCTGCTCCCGGTCGAAAGGCAGTTGCACCAGCCTGCGAGACTGGCTCTTGAGCGTTTCGTAGTCATTCATGTCGAGCAGGCGGCGGACTTGCTGCAGGTCGGAAAAGAGCAACTGTTCCCACCACTGCCCACGGGCAAACGAGGCGCCGGCCTTGGGGTCGAGCCTGGCGTATTTGGGGTCGCTCAGGCTGGCGAACAACTGCGTTTGCTCCCTGATCAAACAGGCCTGCTTTTCGTAACTGAGTGCCAACATATCAAAGTTCGCCCTTGCCTCGTTGCGTAGGGCCCGCAGTGCTTGCCGCTGCAGCTTCAGTTCCTCTGGCAAGTCTTCGTAGACGACGCCGGGGTGATCGATCAGGGACTTCTCGAAGGCCAGGAGTGCCTGGTCATAGGGTTTTACCCGTTCCAGGTAACCTTCGATGAACGCTTCTGTGCTGGTGAGTTTCTTGTCATTGAGCACCCGGCTTTCCAGCATGTTCTTGAAGGTTGCTCGCTTCTCGTCTATCAGCGCCTTGGCCGTTTTCGGCATGCCGCCCGGTAGGTGCAGGTCGAGCATCCATTCGCCGTTCCAGCGCGTCACCCAAGGGCCGCGGCTGCGCTCGCGGCCGACAATGTAGTAGCCGTCAGGCTCGGCACCCCAAGTCTGTGACCATTCGCTTTGGCTGACCTCTGGTCCGATGATGCGCATGCCACTCCAGCTCTCTTCGACCTCATAGGCAACATCCTGCAGTTTCACGAAGTAGCGGTCGGCAACCTTGTACAACCCTCGCATACGGCCGCTGGCCTGCGCACTCTGCCCGTTCAGGCTGACCTTGGCGCGCAAGGTGTCGAGAGCCGCACGGGCTTCACGGGGCAGGTTGCCGAGCCGCTGGTCGTTGCCCCATTGGCTGACGTTGGCAGGGGCCTGCCAGGCTTTTCGTTCTGGTGGCTGCTGAGCCATTGCGCTGGAACCACGACGCGGTTCGGGCTCAGATGTCAGTTGTGGTTCGGGGGTGGCAGTGCTGGGGCCGTGGGCCAGCAGCATGGCCAGGTTCAGCAGGATGTCGGCACCGGCGAGCGCCTTTTCTTCGGGGCTGCCCTGGGTCAAGGCCGTCAGGTCATCCTTGATGCTGAGTAGGGCTGTCACCAACCAGGCCAGAAGACCTGCCGGCCCACGTAGCAGTGGCGTGACGGTGTTGAACGCCAGCCATGCGAACCGCACGACCAGCGCCCAGCGCTGCTGGGCATTGGAGACGCTCTGCCGCGAGGCCAGTAACAAGAGCACGCTCGCCCTGGCCTGGTACATCGAACTGTCCAGATCTTCAGACCATGGCGTGAAGGCCAAGGTGGCAGGCGCCCTCAGGCGCTCGATGGCATCAGCGGCCAACCCGGGGCCTGGCCCCAGCAGGTGCGCCAGTTCAGTGAGGCCGGGATGCAGGTGGGGGTGGTCGAAGCCACCGTCGGCATAAATGGTGCGGGCGTCGTCATCCAGCCAGGCAAGGACTTCCTGCTGCAGGGCTTGGTCGGTGCGGATGCTTGTCATCAATTGGCTGGAACTGTCGAACTGCCTGATGGCCTGCGTGGCATACAGGGGCCGATAGAGTAGCCAGGCCCCGGTGGAGGGTACCTCGATGACAAACATGGCATGCACCTGGTTGGCCTTTGGGCCACCCGGCACGCTGTTGAAGGACAATGGCCCCAGCCTTAGCGATGTGCTGGCGTGGGCTTTACGGCGGCAAAAATCCGCGACGGCCTGCCAGGTGCGTTCGCTCAAACGCCCCGCGATCTTGGCCTGTAGTGCGTCCAGCAGCAGGGCTGCACGCCATTCTTCGGCAAAGCGCTGGCGCCGCTTGTCGGTGTCAGTACCGCTCTGCAATTGATCGTGGACGAACTGCGGATACTGGCCACCGACGTCTACGGCAGTGATCAGTGCATCGACGTAGTCAAGGTCCATCCAACTGGCTGGCGGTTGTTGCCCGGCAAATCGAATCGCCGAGGCCACCTGGTCGCTACCCAATGGCAGGCGTGAGATGGCCAGTTCGGTCAGGCTGATGGTTTTCAGGTACTCAAGCTTTGCTGGCCCCACGGAGGACACCTGCACGACTTGTGAAACCGTGATCTGCACCTGGTCAGGGTCGCACGGCGGCTGGTTCGGGTGATCATCGCGCATTCGCTCGCGCAGGCGGCGAACCGTGTAGTGCTGCAAGTCTTCCATGCCGTCCAGGGAGGTTTCACCCTGTGTCAGCATTTGCCCTGCCGACAGCTCCAGCAGCGCCATGTGGTACTGGAAGCGGTCAGTCGCCGTGGCTTTCTCGAGCCAGTCAGGCAGCGTGATCGCGGGTGTCGATTGCACGAGGTGGAAGCACGTCGGGAATACCGATGAGGGATCGCTCAGCTTGCTGAACACAGCCTCCAGATCACCCACGTGTTCGATAGCGCCAAGTTGCACCTGGTCGATGTTTTGCAACAGGCCGTTGAGCAATTGCCGGGCCTGATAGCCGAACGGGTCTTCGCTCAAGGCCGTGCAGGCCCAGGACATCGTGTCGAATGCGTGGTGCTCGGAAAGCTCCTCGCGCAGGGCAGCGGCGAACGCGTCGAGCCCGTTGAAGCCGCGTACGGTGCCAGAGGGCTTGCACCACAGGACCCGTTCGCGAGCATCTTCTGGGGCAGTGATGAGCAGGTCCGGTAATACCTCGTGCACCCGGCTGCCGGGGCTGCCAAGTGAAACCTGCAAAGCGTGGACTGTTGCGGTTGTATGGGTTTGCGCGAGCAAGGCGTACAGCACGGCCTTCTGATCGCTGTCCAGGCCTTGGCGTTCGAGCGTGTCGAGTAGTGCGGCCTTGATAACCTGCTGCATCCACTGCAGGCGGGTGACGTCCGAGTCGCCGTCGCGGCCGTTCCAGAAGCTGATCTGTGCCTGCTGAAAGGTCTCGGAAAGGGTCGCCAGCATCTCGTCGTAGGCCGTGTTCAGATCGGCCATACGAATATCGATGGTCGGCGTAACAGGCTGGGGGCGAAAGATGGCGGGTGGGTTCAGGCTGAGCTGGTCGGTGGGCTTGAGCGCCATGGGTTGACCGCTAAGGAAATGCTCGAGCAACGTATCGACCAGGCTGTCTGGCTGTGTCGAGGGTGCTTCATCCTGGTCATGCAGGACGCGCAAGCCCTCGATGGATTGCAGTTGTGGGTGGTTCTTGCGGGTCCATGGGTAGCGTGCTGCGAGTGCGTCGAAACCCGCAGTGGCCACGACTTCGCGCAGGCTCGGGCGGTTGGCGAACTGCGTCGCGACCAGTTGCTTGAACGACAGGGATGTCGGCGGCGGTGATTGGGGCATGGCATGAGGCTCCGGTCAATGGGAGACGAATGCTGAGACGCCTGCCCGGAGCAACTGCGGTAGATAAGTCAGTGCGGGATCTTAGGGTGAAGATTCTAATTCCAGCCCCTACCTTATGCTCAAGCCCAACCTCCATGGGCGGTTCCTCCTCCACTCATGAGCATGAGGTACAGAGCATGGCCAAAGTGACTGTGAAGAAAAAGGACGACGCCCTGGGTACGTTGGGCGAGGTGCGCGGCTACGCGCGCAAGATCTGGCTGGCTGGCATCGGCGCCTATGCGCGTGTGGGCCAGGAAGGTTCCGACTATTTTCAGGAGCTGGTCAAGGCCGGCGAAGGCGTCGAGAAGCGTGGCAAGAAGCGCATCGACAAAGAGCTCGACGCTGCCAACAACCAGCTCGATGAAGCCGCTGAAGAAGTCAGCCGCGTACGCGGCAAGGTAGAAATTCAACTCGACAAGATCGAAAAAGCTTTCGACGCACGGGTAGGACGCGCCTTGAATCGCCTCGGCATTCCGTCTAAACATGACGTTGAGGCGCTGTCGATCAAGCTTGAACAGCTGCACGAGCTGCTCGAGCGCGTCGCGCACAAACCATAAGGAGAGCAGGATGGCTGGCAAGAAGAACACTGAAAAAGAAGGCAGCTCCTGGGTCGGCGGGATCGAGAAATACTCCCGCAAGATCTGGCTGGCGGGGCTGGGTATCTATTCCAAGATCGACCAGGACGGCCCGAAGCTGTTCGACTCGCTGGTGAAGGATGGCGAGAAGGCCGAGAAGCAGGCGAAGAAGACCGCTGAAGATGTGGCCGATAGCGCCAAGGCTTCCACCACATCGCGCGTGTCTGGCGTGAAAGACCGTGCGCTGGGCAAGTGGAGCGAGCTCGAAGAGGCCTTCGACAAGCGCCTTAACAGCGCCATCTCGCGCCTGGGTGTGCCGAGCCGCAACGAGATCAAGGCCCTGCACCAGCAAGTGGACAGCCTGACCAAGCAGATCGAGAAGCTGACCGGTGCTTCGGTTACGCCGATTTCGTCGCGCACTGCCGCGGCCAAGCCGGCTGCGAGCAAGGCAGCAGCCAAACCACTGGCCAAGGCAGCAGCGGCCAAGCCCGCGGCAGCAAAGCCTGCCGCTAAAACAGCGGCGGCCAAACCTGCAGCCAAGCCAGCAGCCAAGCCCGTAGCGGCCAAGCCTGCAGCGAAAGCACCGGCAGCAGCCAAGCCAGCGGCAGCCAAGAAACCTGCGGTGAAGAAAGCACCGGCCAAACCGGCAGCCGCGAAGCCTGCAGCTCCAGCAGCCAGCGCCGCGCCGGCCGCTAGCGCAGCGCCGGCACCTGCCGCCGCCCCGGCCAGCAGCACGCCGTCGGCTCCGACCGGCACCGGTACCCTGATCTGATACCGCGTCGCCTTCTTCGCGGGCTTGCCCGCTCCCACAGGTACAGTGCCGATCAGCAGGTCAGCGCAGGCCCTGTGGGAGCGGGCATGCCCGCGAAGGCCTCAGCGCCTGAACAGCAGGTTTATCCCTCCAGATACCGCACCGCCAATTGCTCTGCCGCCGCCCGTGCCTGTGCTTGCAGATGCGGCGCCACCAGCATCATCACCTGGTACACCACAATCCCCACATCGCCCTCGCGCCCCAGCACCCGCTGGTAATCCAGCGAGAACATCAGCGTCAGGGTGATCTGCTCCACCAATTGCCCCAGCGCCTGGGTATCGCTTTCCACCAACCCCTGGCCCTTGAGGCTGGCCAACAGTGCCGCCAGCGTGCGCTTGAGTGCATTGATCAGGCTGCGCATGCCACGGGCCAGCTTGGGCAGGCGCCCCGTCAAGTTGGACAGGTCCTGGAACAGGAAGCGGTACTGCGCCATGTGCTCGACGATCAGGTGCAGGAACAGCCAGTAGTCCTCGGCGTCCAGGCGCACCTCCAGGGGCGGGTCGAGCAAGGGCATCAGCGCTTCCTCGAAACGCTCGAAAAGGCCCAGTACCAGGGGTTCCTTGCCATGGAAGTGGTAGTACAGGTTGCCCGGGCTGATACCCAGTTCGTTGGCAATTTCCAGGGTGGATACGTTGGGTTCGCCCTGCTGGTTGAACAGCTGCAAGGCGCACTCAAGGATACGGTCGCGGGTTTTCATCCAGTCAGCATGCTCATCGGGTCAGCACGTAGGTGCCTGGCGCGGGGCCAAGCGGTGGGTAGGTGGCATTGCCCAATTCAGTGCGTGGCGCCTTGAGCGGGCCGGAGCGTGCGGTGATCCACTCCAGCCACAATGGCCACCAACTGCCGTCGCTGCGCTTGGCGTCGTGGAACCAGGCGCGCGGGTCGCTGCTCAGTTTGGGGTTGGCCAGGTAGTAGGCCTTGGCGTTGCCTGGCGGGTTGATGATGCTTTGGATATGCCCGCTGTTGGCCAGCACGAAGCGCCGCTCGCCACCCAGCAGCAAGGCCGAGCGGTACACCGCGTCCCATGGGGTGATGTGGTCGTTGCTGCCGGCCACGGTAAAGCTGTCCAGATCGACCTGCTGCAGGTCGATCGGCGTACCGCACACTTCAAGCCCGGCCGGGTGGGTCAAGGGGTTGAGCTTGAAAAACTCCAGCAGGTCGCCATGCAGCGCGGCGGGTAGGCGTGTGCTGTCGGCGTTCCAGTACAGGATGTCGAACGCCGGCGGTGTCTTGCCGAGCAGGTAGTTGTTGACCCAGTAGTTCCAGATCAGGTCGTTGGGCCGCATCCAGGCAAAGATCCGCGCCACTTCGCCACCGTCTAGCACACCGCGTTGATAAGAGCGGCGCTTGGCGGCTTCGATGGTTTGCTCATCGGCAAACAGGCTGGCCGGGCTTTCGAACTTGCTGTCCAGCAAGCTGACCAGGTAGGTGGCACTGCGCACCCGGCGCAACTGCTGCTTGGCTTGCAAGTGGCCCTGCAGGGCAGCCATGGTCAAGCCGCCGGCGCAGGCGCCCATCAGGTTAGGGTCGCGGTTGCCGCTGATACTGCGGCAGGCATTGAGCGCTTCTTCCAGGGCTTGCACGTAGCTGGAAAGGCCCCATTCACGGTGGCGTGGGTCGGGGTTGCGCCAGCTGACCATGAACACCTGCAAGCCGCTCTTGAGCATGTACTGCACGAAACTGTTGGTCGAGCTGAGGTCGAAGATATAGAACTTGTTGATCTGCGGCGGCACGACCAGCAGTGGGCGAGCGTGCTGCCTTTCGCACATCGGCTGGTACTGGATCAGCTCCAACAGCTCATTGCGAAAGACCACCGCGCCCGGGGTCGCTGCCAGGTTGCCGCCCACTTCGAAGGCACGCTCGTCCACCTGACGCGGCAGGCCATCGTTGTGGCGCAGGTCTTCGAGCAGGTGCGCCACGCCACGCACCAGGCTCTGGCCGCCGGTGTTGAACAGCTCTTTGACCGCCAGCGGATTGAGCAGTGAGTTGCTGGGGGCCAGCGCATCGTTGATCAGGTTGAACAGGAAGTGGGCGCGCGCTCGGTCATCGTCATTCAGGTGGCTCTCGTCGATCCACTGGCGGCTCTGCTTCTGCCAGGCCAGATAGGCCTGCAGACCACGGCGGTAGAACGGGTTCTGGCTCCAGGTCGGGTCACTGAAGCGCGCGTCACGCGGGTTCGGCTGATAGGGCGAGTCGCCTAGCATCACACGCCCCAGCTGCCCGCCAAGCGTCAGTAGATGATGCGCGGTATGCAGCGGGTGGCGCAGGCCGTGGCGGCCGACGTTGCGCAGTGTGGACAGCAAGTCGCGCCCGCGCAGGCCGAGGATGGCGTTCTGCGCGTTCATGCGGGTGGCGGGGAGCGTTGTCGATCCTTTGGCCGGTTTGTCTTTCATGGCAACACTCCCTCGTTCTGACCATGGCGCCGCCTCGCGGCCAAGCCCGCACCTACACGCCCGAGGCCGGGCGAGGGTGCATGACTGCGCGCTGACGTTCTTGCTGCAGAAACTTCATGATGATGGGGGCGACGGCCTCGGCCCGGGTGATCAGGAACAAATGGCCGTCGTCGATAATGTGTAGCTGGGCATTGGGAATCCGCCAGGCCAGCAAGCGCATGTTGATCAGCGGGATCAGCGGGTCGTCGTCGCCGGCCAGTACCAGGGTGGGCTGCTGGATCTTGTGCAGCCAGTGAATGCTGGTCCAGCCAAGCCCGGCGAACAGCTGCCAGTAGTAGCCCAACTTGCCGCCGGAGCGCACCTTGGCGGCATGGTGCATGGCTAGGTCCGGGTCACGCCGGAAGCCGCCGCCATAGATCATCGGCGCAATGCGGATGACATGCGAAGGCTGCACGTAGCGCCGCGGGCTGGCCATCATCCACAACACCTTGGGCTTGCCTGGCACCATGACCGCGCCGGCAGCGGTGGCGGCCAGCACCAGCTTCTTGCAGCGTTCGGGGTAGTCGTGAGCGAACTGCTGGGCCAGGGCACCGCCCCAGGACACGCCGATGACGTTGACCTGGCCGTAGTCGAGGTAGTCGAGCATCCGTGCCGTCAGCTTGGCCAGCCCGGGGAAGCGATACGGGTGGCGTGGCGTGGACGAACCGCCGACGCCCGGCACATCGAAGGCGATGACTTCCAGGTCCGGGTCCAGTGCTTCGATGAACGGAAACACCAGTTCCAGGTTGGCGCCGATGCCATTGAAGATCAGCAGCGGCGTCAGGTGCGGCTTGCCTGGGCGGACGGCGGTGCGGATGGACTGATTGTCCAGCTCGACGGTCCTGAAAATATAGGGTTGCGGCATGCGCGTGACTCTTGGATGAAGTAAACACCGTGGCGCCCGCAGGTGGCCACGGCGCTGTTACTCAACGCTCGTGAACGTAAGTGCCTGGGGAAGCCTCACCGGCGGCGTAGGCACGGTTGCCCAGGCGGGTTGGTGCTTTTTTCAGGCTGCCGGAGCGCTCGCCCAGCCAGCTTTGCCAGTGCAACCACCAGGAGTCGGCATGTTTGGTGGCGTTTTCCTGCCAGGCCACCGGGTCGCCCGGGCGGTCGGCACCGGTCATGAAGCGTGCCTTGGGGTTGCCCGGCGGGTTGAGGATGCTCTGGATATGCCCGCTGTTGGACAGTACGAATTCGATCTTGCCGCCGAACAGGTGCGCCGAGCGGTAGCACGACTGCCATGGCGTGATGTGGTCGTTGGTGCCGGCAAGGCTGTAGATGTCGCACTTGACCTGTTTCAGGTCGATCGCGGTACCGCACACCTCCAAGGCTTCGGGGCGGGTCAGCGGGTTGCTCTTGAACATTTCGATCAGGTCGCCGTGGAAGGCGGCCGGCAGGCGCGTGGTGTCGTTGTTCCAGAACAGGATGTCGAACACGGGCGGCTCGTTACCGAGCAGGTAGTTGTTGACCCAGTAGTTCCAGATCAAGTCATTGGGGCGCATCCAGGCGAATACCTTGGCCATTTCGCTGCCTTCCAGCACCCCCGCCTGGTAGGAGTGGCGCTTGGCGGCTTCCAGGGTCTGCTCGTCGACGAACAATGCCACCTGGTTGTCCATGGTGGTGTCCAGCACGCTGACCAACAGGGTCAGCGCATTGACCTTGTTCTCGCCAATGGCGGCATAGTGGCCTACCAGCGCGGTGCAGGTGATGCCACCAGAGCAGGCCCCGAGCATGTTCAGGTCTTTGCTGCCGGTAATCGCCAGCACCGCGTCGACGGCTTCCTTGAGCGCATCGATGTAGGTGGACAGGCCCCATTCGCGCTGGGCCTTGGTTGGGTTGCGCCAGCTGATGATGAAGGTTTGCTGCTGCGCGCGCAGGCAGAAGCGCGCCAAGCTCTTTTCCGGGCTGAGGTCGAACACGTAGAACTTGTTGATCTGCGGCGGTACCACCAGCAGCGGGCGGGCGTGCACCTGCTCGGTGATGGGGCTGTACTGGATCAACTCCAGCACATCGTTGCGGTACACCACCGCGCCTTCGCTGGTGCCCAGGTTCTTGCCCACTTCGAAGGCATCCATGTTCACTTGGCTGGGCATGCCGCCGTTGTTGACCATGTCCTTGGCCAGGTTGGACAGGCCATCGAGCAGGCTCTTGCCGCCCGTTTCGAAGAAGCGTTTGACTGCGGCCGGGTTGGACAGGGTATTGGTCGGCGCCATGGCTTCGGTCATCAGGTTGATGACGAACTGGCCGCGGCTGATGTCCTGGGGTGACAGGTCGCTGCTGCCGATCCAGTCCTGCAATTCCTTGCGCCAGGCCAGGTAGGTTTGAAGGTAGCGGCGGTACAGCGGGTTGTTGCTCCAGGCTGGGTCATTGAAGCGACGGTCGTCGCTTTCCGGCGCCAGGCTGGACTTGCCCAGCAGCACGTTTTTCAGCTCCAGGCCAAAGTGGGCCACATGCTTGGCACTGTGCAGCGGTTGGCGCACGGCCTGGCGCAGCACGGTGCGTGCCGAGCTCAACAGGTCCTTGCGGCGGATGCCGATGACCGGGTTCAGCCCCAAGGTGTTTTCCGAGGCCTGCCGCTGTAGCTCATCGTTGTTCTTGTTACTCATCTACGACGCTCCGTTGTCCTGAGACGAGTACCGGTTGCTGTGGCGGGTGCACAGTCCTGAGCCCGGTACTGCTACTCGGGTGACCAGTGGTAAGGAACAGCGGTGCTGCGGGGGTTCTGACGACCTGCGAAATGATGCAGGGAGCTTGCCACACCCATTGGTTACCCGACTTTCATGTAATGCGCAAGACAGCCCGTCACTGGGCTGTCTGTAAGCCATTCAAACAGATGATTTTAGAAAATGCGCTCTAAACCCTGCAGGCCTTGCGCTAGAGCATGAGTTTCACCACCGATTCGGCCGGATCGCGTGATTTGCCGGCCTTGTGCAGCTCGTCGAGGTACTCCGCCCACAGCTGTTCCTGGCGCAGGCATAGCTGTTCGAGGTACTCCCAGGTGAACAGGCCGCTGTCATGGCCGTCGTCGAAGGTCAGTTTCAGTGCATATTGGCCGGCAGGTTCCAGGCCGACGAGGCCGACGTTGATCTTGCCGAACTGCAGAATGGGGTTGCCGTGGCCCTGGACCTCGGCGGAGGGGGAGTGCACGCGCAGGAACTCGGCGGGCAGTTGGTAGACCTCGCCGGGGGCGTAGGTGAGGCTGAGGGTTTTCGAGGCTTTGTGCAGGTTGATGGCGGTAGGCAGGCGGGCCATGGCTGGAATCTCTCGTGAGCTGATGGTGCAAGCTTCGGGAGATTCAGTGCATTGTGCAAGGGGCTGCTTTGCAGCCCATTCGCGGCACAAGGCCGCTCCTACAGGCAGGCGTTGAACTCAGGATTTGCGCGGTCCCTGTGGGAGCGGCCTTGTGCCGCGAATGGGCCGCAAAGCGGCCCCGTGCGGTCTTACAGGATGTAACGCGACAGGTCTTCGTTCTGTGCCAGCTCACCCAGGTGGCTGTTCACATACGCCGCGTCGATCTGGATCGGCGTTTCGTCGTGGGTACTGGCCAGGTCGCCAGCACTGAACGATACCTCTTCGAGCAGGCGTTCAAGCAGGGTGTGCAGGCGACGGGCACCGATGTTCTCGGTCTTCTCGTTCACCTGGTAGGCAATTTCGGCCAGGCGCTTGATGCCATCCGCCTGGAACTCGATGTTCAGGCCTTCGGTCTTGAGCAATGCCTGGTACTGCTCGGTCAGCGACGCGTGCGGCTCTTGCAGGATGCGCTCGAAGTCTTCCGGGGTCAGTGCCTTCAGTTCCACGCGAATCGGCAGACGGCCTTGCAGTTCGGGCACCAGGTCGCTCGGCTTGCTCAGGTGGAACGCACCCGAGGCAATGAACAGGATGTGGTCGGTCTTGACCATGCCCAGCTTGGTGTTGACGGTGCAGCCTTCGATCAGCGGCAGCAGGTCGCGCTGTACGCCTTCGCGGGACACGTCGGCGCCGCCAACGTTGCCACGCTTGGCAACCTTGTCGATTTCGTCGATGAACACGATCCCGTGCTGCTCGACGGCCTCCAGCGCCTTGGCCTTGAGTTCTTCCTCGTTGACCAGGCGGCTCGCTTCTTCATCGCGAACCATCTTCAGCGCTTCTTTCACCTTCAGCTTGCGCGCTTTGCGCTTGCCCTTGCCCATGTTGGCGAACAGGCTCTGCAGCTGGTTGGTCATTTCTTCCATACCGGGCGGGGCAGCAATTTCCACGCCTACGGCATCGGCCACTTCGATCTCGATTTCCTTGTCGTCCAGCTGGCCTTCACGCAGGCGCTTGCGGAACAGCTGGCGGGTGTTGGAATCGCTGCTGGTCTGCGCGGCTTCCTCGCTGAAGCTGGTGACGCGTGCCTGTGGCAGCAGGGCGTCGAGGATGCGGTCCTCGGCGGCATCTTCGGCGCGGTGGCGCACGCGGATGATCTCCTGCTCGCGCAGCATCTTCAGCGCGGCATCGGCCAGGTCACGGATGATCGATTCGACGTCGCGGCCCACGTAGCCCACTTCGGTGAACTTGGTGGCTTCCACCTTGAGGAACGGCGCGTTGGCCAGCTTGGCCAGACGGCGGGCGATCTCGGTCTTGCCGACGCCGGTAGGGCCGATCATCAGGATGTTCTTGGGGGTGACTTCGGCACGCAGCTCGGCAGGGAGCTGCATGCGCCGCCAGCGGTTGCGCAGGGCAATGGCCACGGCGCGCTTGGCGTCGTCCTGGCCGATGATGTGGCGGTTGAGTTCGTGGACGATCTCGCGGGGGGTCATGGACATGATCAATAGGGTCCTTGGGCAGATGAGTCAGCGTGGAAAAACCCCTTCACCGGGAAGGGGCGCCAGAACAGCTGAATCAGTCGGCCAGGTCCTGCTCCTCGATGGTCAGGTTGTGGTTGGTGAACACGCAGATGTCGCCGGCGATGTTCAGGGCGGTCTCGGCGATTTCGCGGGCCGAAAGGTCGGTCTTGTTCAGCAGGGCGCGGGCTGCGGCTTGGGCGTAGGCGCCGCCGGAGCCCATGGCGATCAGGCCGTCTTCGGGTTCGACCACGTCACCGTTGCCGGTGATGATCAGCGAAGCATCCTTGTTGGCCACGGCCAGCATGGCTTCCAGGCGGCTCAGGGAACGGTCGGTACGCCATTCCTTGGCCAGCTCGACGGCGGCGCGGACCAGGTGGCCCTGGTGTTTCTCCAGCTGGCCTTCGAAGCGCTCGAACAGGGTGAAGGCATCGGCGGTGGCACCGGCGAAGCCGGCGATGACCTGGCCGTGGTACAGGCGACGGACTTTCTTGGCGTTGCCTTTCATCACGGTGTTGCCGAGGGATACCTGGCCGTCGCCGCCCATGACGACTTTGCCGTTACGGCGGACAGAAACGATGGTGGTCAAGGGGAGAGTCTCCACGCAGCGGGGCGAAAGTGCCTGATGCAGACTCATATGGGGGTGGGGGGAAGGATTTCAACCGTGGGGGATGAATGGTCGGGGCAATCTTCCGGTCAGATGTGGTCGATGTAGGAGCGGCCTTGTGCCGCGAAAGGGCTGCGAAGCAGCCCCAGGATTTTCGCACCATGCATGAATTGCTGGGGCCGCTGCGCGGCCCTTTCGTGGCACAAGGCCGCTCCTACAAAAAGCGACAGCGCGCTTGCTCAGGCCTCGTGGCAGACGTGCCCATCGACCAAGGTATAACGCACCGCACCCGGCAGGCAGTGGCCGATGAACGGGCAGTTTTCGCCGCGCGAGAACCATTGCTCGCCGGCAACGGTAGAGGCTTGCGGGTCGAACAGCACCAGGTCGGCCGCGCCGCCCACTTTCAGCTCGCCGGCCGGCAGGCGCAGGGCGGTAGCCGGGCCGCTGCTCAGGCGGGCGAGCAAGGTCGGCAGGTCGAGCAGGCCATCCTGCACCAGGGTCATGGCCAGTGGCAGCAGCAACTCGACGCTGCTGATACCCGGCTCGGTGGCGCCGAACGGGGCCAGTTTGGCGTCGCGCTCGTGCGGCTGGTGGTGGCTGGAGATCGCCTGGATCACCCCCGACTTCACTGCTTCGCGCAGGCCATCTCGGTCGGCAGCGGTACGCAGCGGCGGCTGCACGTGGTACAGGCTGGAGAACTCGCGCAGTGACTCGTCGGTGAGGATCAGTTGGTACAGCGCCACGTCGGCGGTCACCGGCAGGCCCAGGGCCTGAGCTTGGGCGATCAGCCGCGCGCCACGGGCGCTGGTGATCTGGCTGAAGTGCGCACGCACGCCACTCTGTTCCACCAGCAGTAGGTTGCGCGCCAGGGCGACGGTTTCGGCGCTTTCCGGGATGCCTGGCAGGCCGAGGAAGCTGGCCATGGCACCTTCGTGGGCTAGGCCGCCCTGGGCCAGGTCGCGGTCCTGGGAGTGGAACACCACCGTCAGGTCGAAGGTGGCCGCGTACTCCAGGGCACGGGCCAGGGTACGGTTGTTGGGGATTTCCTTCAGGCCGTTGCCGAACGCCACACAACCGGTGTCGCGCAGGGCCACCAGTTCGGCCAGTTGCTCGCCTTCCAGGCCCTTGGTCAGGGCGCCGATCGGGTAGACCTTGCTGTTGGCCGCTTCACGGGCGCGGTCAAGGATCAGTTCGGCCACTGCCGAGGTGTCCAGCACCGGCTTGGTCTGTGGCGGGCAGCACAGGCTGGTGACGCCGCCGGCCACCGCGGCGCGGGTTTCGCTGGCAATGTTGCCTTTGCGGCTGTAGCCCGGCTCGCGCAGGGATACGCCAAGGTCGACCAGGCCGGGCGCGGCGACCAGGCCTTCGGCCTGGATTGTGCGGCTGGCGCTGAAACCGGCCGGGGCGGCACCGATGGCGGCAATGCGGCCGCCATCCAGGTGCAGGTCGGTGACCTGGTCCAGGCCGCTGTTGGGGTCGATGACCCGGGCGCCGAGAATACTGAGGGTCACTGGGCGTTCTCCTGGTCGAATTGACGTTGCGCGTTCTGTCCGCTCATGGCCATGGACAGCACGGCCATGCGCACGGCGATGCCGTAGGTGACCTGGTTGAGGATCACCGAGTGCTTGCCATCGGCCACTGCCGACTCGATCTCCACACCACGGTTGATCGGGCCTGGGTGCATGACGATGGCATCGGGCTTGGCCCCGGCCAGGCGTGCGGTGGTCAGGCCGAACAGGCGGTAGAACTCGCCTTCGCTGGGCAGCAGGCCACCGGCCATGCGCTCACGCTGCAGGCGCAGCATGATCACCACGTCGACGTCTTTCAGGCCTTCGGCGAGGTCGGTATAGACCTTGACGCCGTACTGCTCGATACCGATCGGGATCAGGGTTTTCGGGCCGACCACGCGGATGTCCGGGCAACCCAGCGCTTTGAGCGCGAGCATGTCGGAGCGGGCCACACGCGAGTGCAGGATGTCGCCGACGATGGCCACCGACAGGTTTTCGAAGCTGCCCTTGTGGCGGCGGATGGTGAGCATGTCGAGCATGCCCTGGGTCGGGTGCGCGTGGCGGCCGTCACCGCCGTTGATCACGGCAACGTCCGGGCATACGTGCTCGGCGATGAAGTGCGCAGCACCGGAGTCGGAGTGGCGCACGACGAACATGTCGGCAGCCATGGCCTCCAGGTTGCGCAGGGTGTCGAACAGCGTCTCGCCCTTGCTGGTGGAGGAGGTCGACACGTTCAGGCTGATCACGTCGGCCGACAGGCGCTGGGCCGCCAGTTCGAAAGTGGTACGGGTACGGGTCGAGTTCTCGAAGAACACGTTGCACACGGTCTTGCCGCGCAGCAGCGGGACTTTTTTCACGGCCCGGGCACCGACTTCGAGGAAGGAGTCGGCGGTGTCGAGGATCTCGGTGAGCAGTTCGCGGGGCAAACCGTCGAGCGAGAGGAAGTGGCGCAGCTGGCCCTGATCATTGAGCTGCAGCGGGCGCTTGGCGTCGATTGGCGTCATCGCGGGGGACTCTTAAAGGGCGGAAGCGGAGGCGAGGTCCTGGCGCTCGAGGGCGAGCGGTGCGGGTCCGGTCAATTTTACCCGTTCATGGGCAGCCAGCGACAGGGTGGCGCCGAGCACGTTCGGGCGGATCGGCAATTCGCCGGCATCCAGGTCCAGCAGGCAGACCAGGGTAACGCTGGCCGGGCGGCCATAATCGAACAGTTCGTTGAGTGCGGCGCGAATGGTGCGGCCGCTCATCAGTACGTCATCCACCAGAACCAGGTGCTGGCCTTCGACTTCGAACGGCAGCTCTGACGGGCGCACTTGTGGGTGCAGGCCGTTCTGGCTGAAGTCGTCGCGGTAGAACGAAACGTCCAGGGTGCCCATGGGGCTGGTGTCGCCCATGGCTTCCTGCAGGGCCTGGGCAACCCAGACACCGCCAGTGCGGATGCCGATGTAGCGCGGCTCGCTGATGTTGCGGCGGGCCAGGTGGGCGCGAAGGTCGACAGCCATCTGCCGGACCAGCTCGGCGGGATTGGGTAGGCTCATTGCGGGCTCCTCGGAAGGGTGCGCCGGGTGGGCCCGGCGGCAAAGATGATCAGGTGTTGGCCTCCAGCCAGCCTTGCAGCAACAAGGCCGCGGCGATGGCATCGACCGGGTTGTCGCGGTAGCTGCCGCGCTGGCCGCCACGGGCCATGCGTTCGCCTTTGGCCTCGAAGGTGGTCAGGCGCTCGTCGTGGGTGTGCACGGGCAGGTTGAAGCGGCCGTTCAGGCGGCGGGCGAACTTTTCGGCGCGGGCGCTCATTTCGCTGGGCGTGCCGTCCATGTTCAGCGGCAGGCCGACAACGATGGCATCTGGCTTCCATTCGGCAATCAGCTTTTCCACCTGGGCCCAGTCCGGCACGCCGTTCTGCGCCTTCAGGGTGCACAGTTCGCGAGCCTGGCCGGTCACCACCTGGCCGACGGCCACGCCGATCTGTTTGCTGCCATAGTCGAAGCCCAGCAGTAGGCGTAGCTCAGCCATCAGGCGTGCCCCGCCTGGCTGGTCAGCAGGTGCAGGTTGATCCCCAGGCTGGAGGCCGCTGCCTCCAGGCGCAGGTCGCTGGCCATGCCGAAGATGATTTCCGGGTCGAACGGGCAGTTGAGCCAAGCGTTGTCGGCCAGCTCCGCTTCCAGCTGGCCCGCTTCCCAGCCGGCATAGCCCAGGGTGATCAGGCTTTGTTTCGGGCCTACGCCGGCAGCGATGGCCAGCAATATGTCCTGCGATGTGGTCAGTGACAGCCCTTCAAGTGCCACGCTGGCCTGGAAGCTGCACTCGCTGGTGTGCAGCACGAAGCCACGGTCGGTCTGCACCGGGCCACCCTGGTAGATCGGCACCTGCAAGGTGCTGGCCGGCGGCGTTTCGTCCGGGCGCAGCTGTTCGAGGATGTCGGCCAGGCTCAGCTCCTGCGGCCGGTTGACCACCAGGCCCATGGCGCCATGTTCATTGTGCTCGACGATGTACGTGAGGGTCTGGGCGAAGTTCGGATCGGCCATGTGCGGCATGGCGATCAGGAACTGATGCTTGAGGTAGCTCGGGGCGAGGGTTTTCATGGGGGATAGTGTGGCGCCAGGTGGCGAGGCTGACAAGGTGCGGATTGGTGTGGATTGGTTGGCGACTGTCTTGAGGGTTTTGGCGCCTATGAGATCGAGCGCCGCCCGCGCGGCGCATCGCGAGCTGCGCTCGCTCCTACGTTTGTTTCGGGCCAGTGTCGCCTGCACCAGCGCGCGCGACCGCCTGGTTTGTACGACGCGATATCGAGTCATGCGCCAAGGCGTTCGCGCGCAAATCCCACAGGAATAACTGGCCCGAAACAAACGTAGGAGCGAGCGCAGCTCGCGATGCGCCGCGCGGGCGGCGCTCGATTTCCGCGCCAGCGCCTATCGCAAGCCCTACACCCAAGGCCCTCACTCAATTACTGGACAAACGGTCCCCACGGGCAAACCGCCATGTCCGAATAATCTCCAGCCGGTCAAACTCGGCCAGGTCCCCGGTAAACGGCGCAAACGGCGCCGCCAGCCGCACGATGCGCTGCGCCGCCTGGTCCAGCACCGGTTGCCCGGACGATTCGAGCACCAGCACCTCGTACAGCGAGCCATCGCGGTTGATCGACACCATCATCCGCAAGTTGCCGTAAATCTGCTGCCGGCGCGCTTCATCGGGGTAGTTCAGGTTACCCACCCGCTCGACCTTCTTGCGCCACTCTTCCTTGTACCAGGCGCCCTTGTCGCGCATGGTCGAGGCGGCGTTCAAGCGGTGGATGCGCGGGCGCTTGGCGTACATCTGCTGCTCGTTGGACAACTCCGCCTCCAGGCTGGCGATCTGGCTGGACAACTGCGAGCTGTCGAAGTCCGGCGCTGGCGCGGCCGGCTTGGGTTGCGCCTTGCTTTCCTTGGGCTTGGGTTCGACCTTCTGCGGCTTCGGCGCGGTGGTCACTACCGCTGACTTTTGCGGGGTAGGCGGTGGTACCACCTCGGGCCTGGCGGCGGGTGGCGGGGTGATCTTGTTGATCTTGCTGTCCTGGAACGGCGCCAGTTCGGTGGTGGTGGGCACCGCTTTCTTGTCCAGGGTGCCGCTGCCCTGCTGGTTGTCCTGGGCCTGGAAGTCGGCCTTCTCGGGCGGTTTCTCGCTTTTGAAGGTGGCCAGGGTGATGTCCATGGTGTGGCGGATTTCGGCAGGCTTGACCACGGTGAAACCGACGCCAAGGATCAGCGCCAGGTGCACCAGGGCAGCCAGGAACAGGGTAAAGCCAAGCCGGTCCGCCGGGCGAACACGGGGTGGCAGCAGGTCGGCAGGGATGTCAGCGGGCAGCGTCATCGGGTATCCAGCAACCGCAGGGCGGGGCAGCAGCTCAATCGAATAGGACCGGCATCATACCCCACTCCACGGCTTTGCTTCGCGTTGGCTGTCAGCGCGCCTTGAGCTTGCGATCAATGGCATCCATCAACTTGCCACCGATATCGGTGTTGTAGGCGGCATCGATCTCGCGGATGCAGGTGGGGCTGGTGACGTTGATTTCGGTGAGGTAGTCGCCGATCACGTCCAGGCCCACGAACAGCAGGCCCTTCTCGCGCAGGGTCGGGCCGACCTGGGCGGCGATCCAGCGGTCGCGCTCGGTCAGCGGGCGGGCTTCGCCACGCCCGCCGGCGGCCAGGTTGCCACGGGTCTCGCCACTGGCGGGGATGCGCGCCAGGCAATAGTCCACCGGCTCGCCGTCGATCATCAGGATGCGCTTGTCGCCGTCCTTGATCGCCGGCAGGTAGGCCTGCGCCATGATCTGCTGGGTGCCCAGCGCCGTCAGGGTTTCCAGGATCACCGACAGGTTGGGGTCGCCTGCCCGGTGGCGGAAGATCGACGTACCGCCCATGCCATCCAGTGGCTTGAGGATCACGTCGGCATGCTGGGCGGCGAACGCGCGAATGATGTCCGGGCGACGGCTGACCAGGGTTGGCGTGGTGCATTGCGGGAACAGCGTGGCGAACATCTTCTCGTTGCAGTCGCGCAGGCTCTGCGGGCGGTTCACCACCAGCACGCCATCCTGCTCGGCCTGCTCCAGCAGGTAAGTGCTGTAGACGAACTCCATGTCGAAGGGCGGGTCCTTGCGCATCAGGATCACGTCCAGCTCGGCCAGCGGGCTGTCCTGCTCCTCGCCCAGCTCGAACCAGCGCGCCGGGTCGGCGAACACCTTCAGTGGGCGCATGCGGGCGCGGGCCTTGCTTTCACCCTGGTACAGGTCTTGCTGTTCCATGTAGAACAGGCTCCAGCCGCGTGCCTGGGCGGCCAGCAGCATGGCCAGCGAGCTGTCCTTCTTGTAGGAGATGGACGCGATGGGGTCCATGACAATGCCGAGGCGAACGCTCATGGGGTGGTTCCTCTTGGCGGCAGGTGGCCGCGATGGATCGAAAGAAAAGTGGCTCAGGGTGGCGCCGCGAACGCCGCCGGTCAAGGGGTGCGGCAGATGGAATGGCCACTCGGAGTGTGCTAAAAGTGCAGCTAATTTCCATTGGTAGGCGTCTATGGAACAACCCCTGAAGGTGATGGTGATCGACGATTCCCGCACGATCCGCCGCACTGCGCAGATGTTGCTCGGTGAAGCGGGCTGCGAGGTGATCACTGCCAGCGATGGCTTCGATGCCCTGGCCAAGATCGTCGACCACCAGCCCAGCATCATTTTCGTCGATGTGCTGATGCCGCGCCTGGACGGCTACCAGACCTGCGCGGTGATCAAGCACAACAGTGCCTTCAAGGACACCCCGGTGATCCTGCTGTCGTCGCGCGACGGCTTGTTCGACAAGGCCCGAGGCCGGGTGGTCGGTTCTGATCAGTTTCTGACCAAACCGTTCAGCAAGGAAGAACTGCTCGACGCGATCCGCGCCCACGTACCTGGGTTTGCCGCACCTCAACAACACGCACCCTGACCGCGCCCCGCCATGGCACGGTCCTACTTCCTGATGGGGAAACAGCATGGCCCGAGTTCTGATTGTCGACGACTCGCCGACAGAGATGTACAGATTGACCGAATGGCTGGAAAAGCACGGCTACCAGGTGCTCAAGGCCAGCAACGGTGCCGATGGCGTGGCCCTGGCCCGGCAGGACAAGCCCGACGCGGTGCTGATGGACATCGTCATGCCTGGCATGAACGGTTTCCAGGCCACCCGCCAGCTCAGCAAGGACCCGGAAACCAGCGCTATTCCAGTGATCGTGGTGACCACCAAGGACCAGGAAACCGACCGCATCTGGGCCACGCGCCAGGGTGCCCGTGACTTCCTGACCAAGCCGGTGGAAGAAGACGCGCTGATCGCCAAGCTCAAAGAAGTGCTGGGGGCTTGACCACCCGCCCGCAGGGCGCGTCGCTGACCGCCTTCGAGTTGTTGCTGGACATCGACCGGCGTTGCCGCTTGCTGGTCGCCGACCAGCCACCGCAGGACAACCGCCTGCAGCAGTGGAGCGGCATCGGCTTTCGCATTGCCGGGCAGTGGTTCGTCGCGCCCATGGGCGAAGTGGCCGAGGTGCTGCGCGAGCCGCGCAGCAGCCGCGTCCCCGGCGTGCAGCCGTGGGTGTGCGGGGTGGCCAACCTGCGTGGTCGGCTGTTGCCGGTGATGGACCTGAGCCGCTTCTTCGGCCTGGGCCACGCCGCCCCGGGCAAGCAGCGGCGAGTGCTGGTGCTGGACCACGACGACCTGTTCGTCGGCCTGCTGGTGGACGAGGTACTGGGCCTGCAGCACTTTGCCCTCGACAGCCTGCAGCTGGCGCCGCCGCAGCCACTGATCCGTGCCGCTGCACCCTTCGTGCAGGGGCACTTCCCGCGTGAACGCAACTGGGCGATCTTCAGCCCCTTCGCCCTGGCCCAGGCGCCGGGCTTTCTCGATGTGGCGTTATAGGACCTGCGAACGTGAACAAGCCTGCCACCCCCGTCACTGCCACCACCGTGACCCCACGTACCCGCAGCATCGCGCAGATCACCGTGCTGTTCCTGATCCTGATCCTGTCGATCATCCTGCTGTTCGCCAACTTCGCCTACCTGAACACCCAGTCCAACTACGACAAGCAGTACATCGGCCATGCTGGCGAACTGCGCGTGCTGTCGCAACGCATTGCCAAGAACGCCACCGAAGCCGCCACCGGCAAAGCCCTGGCGTTCAAGCTGCTGTCGGATGCGCGCAACGATTTCGAACGGCGCTGGGGCTACCTGCGCCAAGGTGACAAGTCCACCGGCCTGCCGCCTGCGCCACCTTCGGTGCGTGACGAGATGGAGTCGGTACGCCGCGACTGGGAGAACCTGCGCAAGAACACCGACACCATCCTGGCCAGCGAGCAGACCGTGCTGTCACTGCACCAGGTGGCGGCGACCCTGGCCGAGACCGTGCCGCAGTTGCAGGTGGAATATGAAAAAGTGGTTGAGATCCTGCTGCAGAGCGGTGCCCCGGCCAACCAGGTGGCGGTGGCCCAGCGCCAGCTGTTGCTGGCTGAACGTATTCTCGGCTCGGTCAACACGGTACTGGCGGGTGACGACAGCGCGGCCCAGGCGGCCGATGCCTTTGGCCGCGACGCCGGGCGCTTTGGCCAGGTACTGGAGGGCATGCTCAATGGCAATGCGACGATCCAGGTAACCCGCGTGGAGGACGCCGACGCCCGGGCGCGGTTGGCCGAAATCGCCGAGCTGTTCCAGTTCGTTGCAGGTTCCGTGGATGAAATCCTCGAAACCTCGCCCGAATTGTTCCGTGTGCGTGAGGCCGCGGGCAACATCTTCAGCCTTTCGCAAACCCTGCTCGACGAAGCCTCGCACCTGGCCAACGGCTTCGAGAACCTGGCCGGCGGGCGCACCCTCGACACCGTTGGCGGCTATGCCCTGGGCCTGCTGGCGCTGGCCTCGATCATCCTCATCGGCCTGGTCATGGTGCGCACCACCAACCGCCAGTTGCGCGAGACCGCGGAAAAGAACGAACGCAACCAGCAGGCGATCATGCGCCTGCTCGACGAAATCGAAGAGCTGGCCGATGGTGACCTGACCGTGACCGTATCGGTGACCGAGGACTTCACCGGGGCCATTGCCGACTCGATCAACTATTCCGTGGACCAGCTGCGCGACTTGGTCGCCACCATCAACCACAGTGCGGTACAGGTCGCCGCCGCCGTGCAGGACACGCAGAACACCGCGCGGCAGCTGGCCAAGGCCTCCGAGCACCAGGCCGCGCAGATCAGCGAGGCTTCCGAGGCGGTGGGCGACATGGTCGAGTCGATTGACCGGGTCTCGGCGCATGCCTACGAATCGGCCAAGGTGGCCGAGCGCTCGGTGGCTATCGCCAACAAGGGCAACGAGGTGGTGCACAACACCATCAACGGCATGGACAACATTCGCGAGCAGATCCAGGACACCGCCAAGCGGATCAAGCGCCTGGGCGAGTCATCCCAGGAAATCGGCGACATCGTCAGCCTGATCGACGACATTGCCGACCAAACCAACATTCTCGCCCTCAACGCGGCGATCCAGGCTTCGTTGGCCGGTGAGGCCGGCCGCGGCTTTGCCGTGGTCGCCGACGAAGTCCAGCGCCTGGCCGAGCGCTCGTCGTCGGCCACCCGCCAGATCGAGGCACTGGTGCGCACCATCCAGGCCGACACCAACGAGGCGGTGATTTCCATGGAGCAGACCACCGCCGAAGTGGTGCGTGGCGCGCGCCTGGCCCAGGATGCCGGGGTGGCGCTGGCGGAGATCGAAGGGGTATCGCAGAACCTTGCCGACCTTATCCACAGCATCTCCGACGCCGCCCAGTTGCAGACCTCGTCGGCCGGGCAGATCTCCCACACCATGGCGGTGATCCAGCAGATTACCGCGCAAACCTCCGCGGGCTCCGGTGCCACCGCCGACAGCATCCGCCACCTGGCCCGCATGGCCAGCGAGATGCGCCGTTCGGTGTCCGGTTTCACCCTGCCGTCACCTGCCGAGCCCAAGTGAAGCGCCGCGCTGAGGAGTGCCCATGGCTGTAGCTGCTGTAAGCCCCGAGCGCCACGAAACGGTGGCGCTGGCCTGGACCAAGGCCGCCATCCTCGATTGCCTGGGCCAGGCACGACAGGCGCTGGAGCGCTTTGCCGGGGAACCGGGCGACCTGTCGATGCTGGCCTTCGTGGTCGATAACCTGCACCAGGTGCACGGCTGCCTGCGCATGCTCGAACTGCGTGGCGCCACGCGCCTGGCCGAGGAACTGGAGCTGTTCGCCAAGGCGTTGGCCGATGGCCAGGTCAGCCCCCGGGGGGATTGCCTGGGCGCCTTGTTCCGTGGCCTGGAGCAGTTGCCGTCGTACCTTGAGCGGTTACGCGGGGCCCGCCACGACCTGCCACTGGTGATGCTGCCGCTGCTCAACCAGCTACGCGCCTGCCGTGGTGTGGAGCCGCTGGCCCAGGCCAGCCTGATGACTGGCGCCGCCCAACGTTTTGCGGGTGACGACGACCTTGCCAACCTCGACCTGTCGCTGGGCAACTGGCGTGACCAGCTGCAGGCTGGGGCGGGGCGCGATGCCCTGCGTTCGGTGGTGACCGCGCTGTGCGACGACTTGATGCGCATCAAGGAGCGCCTGGACCAGTACGGGCGCGGCGACCGCCAGCACAGCGAGCAGCTCGATGCACTGCTGGCACCTCTGCGCCACGTGGCCGACACCCTGGCGGTGCTGGGTTTTCAGCAACCACGGCGGGTGATCATCGACCAGGTGCTGGCGCTGCAGGCGCTGGCCCAGGGCGAGAGGGCGGTGGATGACGCGGTGCTGATGGATGTGGCGGGGGCCCTGTTGTACGTGGAGGCCTCGCTGAACGGCATGGTCGGCCCGCTGGAGGAGAATGGCCAGGGCAGCCTGCCGGGCTCGGACCTGGCCGAGATACGCCAGCTGGTGCTGAACGAATCGCTGAACGTGTTGCAGCAGGCCAAGGACCTGATCGGCGATTACCTGGAGTCCGACTGGCCCCGGCAACGCCTGCAGCCCTTGCCGGGGCTGTTGCAGCAGATCCGCGGTGCGTTGGCCATGTTGATGCTGCCTGCCGTGGCCGAACTGTTTGGCGGCTGCGCGAGCTATGTGCAGCGTTGGTTCCAGCACCTGGACGAGGAGCCGCCAGCCGATGAGCTGATGCACCTGGCAGAAGCGCTGAGTGCTGCCGAGTGCTACCTGCAATGGCGAGTGGCAGACCCGCTGGCGGATGGTCAACCGTTCATCGACATGGCGCGGGCCAGCCTGGCGGCGCTGGGTGTGCACTGCGCGCAGGTCGACGCGGGTACAGACCTGGATGGCCGCGGCGACGGCATCGACGACGAGCTGCGCGAAGTGTTTCTCGAAGAAGCCGGCGAACTGTTGCCGGAAATCGAGCGCCACTGGCTGCGCTGGCGGGCCGACAACCAGCAGCGCGAGGCGTTGGGTGAAGTGCGGCGCGCGCTGCATACGCTCAAAGGCAGCGGCCGCATGGTGCATGCCGAGGCGGTGGCCGAACTGGCCTGGGGCGCCGAGCACCTGCTGAACCGGGTGCTTGAGGGGCGCAGTGTGCTGAGCCCGGAAGGGGTGGTGGCGCTGCAGCAGGTGTTCGTCCATTTGCCCGACCTGCTGGCCGACTTTGCCGCCGGCCAGTTGCCGCAACTGACGGAAATCGAGCAATTGGCCGGGCACCTGCACACCCTGGCCGAAAACGATGCGCCGGCGGCGGCCGGCGTCGATGGCCTCGATCCGCAGTTGCTGGACATTTTTCGCAGTGAGGCCCAGGGCCATCTGGCCAGCCTTGACGTTTTTCTGCGAAGCGCCGACGGCCACGACACGCCGGTCAGCGATGGCCTGCAGCGCGCGCTGCACACGCTCAAGGGCAGTGCCGCGATGGCCGGGGTGATGCCGGTCGCCGAGCTCGCCACCGCCTTCGACCGCCTGGCCCGTGAATACAAAGGCCATCAGTTGCCGCTGCAAATGGCCGAGATGGAATGGCTGGAAGCCGCGCGCTCGCTGTTTCACCTGGGCCTGGCGCAACTCGACAGCACGCCGCTGGCAGCCATCCCCGGCGCCGCGGAGCTGATCGAACTGGTTGGCCAGGCAGTGGACGGCCGCCTGGCCAGCGTGCATGACGACCCGCAGCATGCCCGGCGCAGCAAGCGCGACCCGCAGCTGGTCGCCAGCTTCCTGGCCCAGGCCATGGACATTCTGCTCAATGCCGAATCGTTGCTGTCGCGCTGGCAGCAACAGCCCGGCCAGCGTGACGCGCTGGACACCCTGCTGGATGAAATGACCACCCTGGGCCACGCCGCGCACCTGGCCGACCTGTGGCAGATGGACAGTGTCTGCGAGGCCTTACTGGACCTGTACGGTGCTGTGGAGGAGGGCAGCCTGCCTGCCGATGCACGCTTCTTCGCCCAGGCGCAGCAGGCCCATGAAGCCCTGCTGGACATGCTCGACGAAGTGGCGGCCGGGCAGGATCTTGCACCGCGCCCGGACTTGGTCGACAACCTGCGTAGCCTGCTGGACCAGGCTTTGGCGCCGGATGCCACTGGCCTGGTGGGTATCGACACGGTGACGCCGCTGCACCCGGACATGGACCTGACCCCTGGTCTGGGCCTGCCACACGTGCCGTTGCTGCCAGAGCTAGCCGAGCCGCTGGCCGATGAGCCGGAAAGCCCCGGCGAAGAGCTGCTGGAAGTGTTCCTCGAAGAAAGCTCGGACATCGTCGAAAGCGCCGCCGCGGCGCTGGCGCGCTGGCAGGCCGACCCGCGCAACAGCGTCGAGGTGGACAACCTGATGCGCGACCTGCACACCCTCAAAGGCGTGGCGCGCATGGTCGAAATTGCCCCGATCGGCGACCTGGCCCACGAACTGGAGTTTCTCTACGAACTGTTGGCCGCCGGGCGCCTGCCGCCAAGTGCGCCGCTGTTCGCCTTGCTGCAGAACTGCCACGACCGCCTGGCGCACATGCTCGATGCCGTGCGCCTGGGGCAGCCGTTGCATGCCGCCACGGCGCTGATCGACTACATCCGTAACTTCAGCAGCGCGGCACTGACCGACAGCGCCGCGGGCCAGGGGCCGCTAGAGGCTGCAACCGCCGAGGTGCCGGCAGCGGCACCCGAGCGGGCGCCGGGGGACATGGTCAAGGTCGATGCCGAGTTGCTCGACGATTTGGGTAACTTGGCCGGCGAGCACTCGATCATTCGTGGGCGCATCGAGCAGCAGGTCAACGATGCGCAGTTCACCCTCAACGAGATGGAAACCACCCTCGAGCGCATGCGCGACCAGTTACTGCGCCTGGACGTCGAGACCCAAGGGCGAATCTCCAGCCGCCAGCAGTTCGAAGGCGATGCGTATGATGATTTCGACCCCCTGGAAATGGACCGCCATTCGCAGCTGCAGCAGCTGTCCAGGGCCCTGTTCGAATCTGCCTCGGACCTGCTCGACCTGAAGGAAACCCTGGCCCAGCGCGCGCAGGAGGCATACAGCCTGCTGCAGCAGCAGGCGCGGGTGAACAGCCAGTTGCAGGAGGGCCTGACCGCCACCTTGATGGTGCCGTTCGAACGCCTGGTGCCACGCTTGCAGCGCGTGGTGCGGCAGGTCGCCAGCGAGCTGGGCAAGCAGGTAGAGCTGGTGGTTGGCAATGCCGAAGGCGAACTGGACCGCAGCGTGCTCGAACGCATGGTGGCGCCGCTGGAGCATATGCTGCGCAACGCTGTCGACCATGGCCTGGAAAGCCGCGAAATGCGCCTGGCCGCCGGCAAGCCGGAGCAGGGCACCATTCACCTGAACTTGCTGCACGAGGGTGCCGATATCGTCATCGAAATGACCGATGATGGTGCCGGCGTGCCACTGGAAGCGGTACGGCGCAAGGCCATCAAACGCGGCCTGCTGGACCCGCAGGCGCAGCTGAGCGATCACGAGATCCTGCAGTTCATCCTGCGCCCGGGCTTTTCCACTGCCGAAAAGATCACCCAGATTTCCGGGCGCGGGCTGGGCATGGATGTGGTGCATGAGGAGGTCAAGCAACTGGGCGGCTCGATGAGCATCGAGTCGGCCCAGGGCAAAGGCGCGCGTTTCTTGATCCGCCTGCCGTTCACGGTGTCGATCAACCGTGCGTTGATGGTGCACCTGGGTGACGAGCAGTACGCCATCCCCCTGAACACCATCGAGGGCATCGTCCGTGTGCCGCCGGCCGAGCTTGCCGCTTGCTACCAGCTAGACTCGCCGCGTTATGTCTACGCCGGCCACGAATACGAATTGCGCTACCTGGGCGAGTTGCTGCAAGGTCTGCCGCGCCCGGCGCTGCTGGGGCAGAGCGTACCGTTGCCGGTGCTGCTGGTGCATTCCAAGGAGCAAGCGTTCGCCATTCAGGCCGACAGCCTGTCGCCCAGCCGCGAGATCGTGGTGAAAAGCCTGGGGCCGCAGTTTGCCGCGGTTGCCGGGCTGTCGGGTGCGACGTTGCTGGGCGATGGCCGGGTGGTGCTGATTCTTGACCTGCTGGGCCAACTGCGCGGCCAGCAGCGCCGGTTGGCGCGCCTGCCCGGTGGTGGCGGCCAACGCCAACTGCTGGGCCCGGCCCCGCACCGCGCCTTGCTGGTGATGGTGGTGGACGATTCGGTGACCGTGCGCAAGGTCACCAGCCGCCTGCTGGAGCGCCACGGCATGAGCGTGCTGACGGCCAAGGACGGTGTCGATGCCATGGCCCTGCTGGAAGAACACCGGCCCGATGTGTTGCTGCTGGACATCGAGATGCCACGCATGGATGGTTTCGAGGTGGCCACGCGTATTCGCCGTGATGCCCGGCTGAAAGACCTGCCGATCATCATGATCACCTCGCGCACCGGGCAGAAGCACCGTGACCGCGCCATGGCCATCGGTGTCAACGAATACCTGGGCAAGCCGTACCAGGAGTCGCTGCTGTTGCAGAGCATCGCCCATTGGAGCCTGACCCATGCTTGAACTGATTGCCGGCCAGCGCAGCAGCTTGACCGGGCTATTGCTGCCGTTGGGTGACCGCACCCTGGTCTTGCCCAACGTGGCGGTGGCCGAGTTGAGCGGGCAACGCAACCTGCTGTGCCAGCACGGCGACCCCAGCTGGCACCTGGGCTGGATCGACTGGCGCCAGCAGCGCTTGCCGCTGATCGGCTTCGAGGCCGCGTGCGGTGGTGAAACGCCCTGCGGTGAGCGGGCTCGCGTGGTGGTGCTCAATGCCTTGGGCGATACCGGCCTGCGCTACCTGGCGCTGTTGCTGCAGGATATCCCGCGCTCATGCAAGCTCGACAGCCAGCTGAACTATGTGGACGTGGCGCTTGGGCGGTTGGAACTGGCGGCGGTGCAGGTGGGCGAGCAGGTGGCGCGGGTGCCGGACCTGGCCGGGCTGGAAAGGCTGGTGCGTGACGCGCAATTGCAACCTGACCTTGGGTAGGATGCAAGGCACAGGGCCGGGTCGTCAGGCTGGCGCATCGCCCTGTAGGAGCAGCCTTGCGCTGCGAAGAGGCCGGTAAGGCTGCAGATTATCTTCGGCGGTAATGGCCGCTTCGCAGCACAAGGCTGCTCCTACAGGGCTTGTGTCTGCCTTGAAATCGGTGCGGCCATCAGCATCACATCAGGAACCCAGCCGACATCAGGAGGTCTGTGTTTGCATGTATTACGGTGAACGCTTCAACGCCTGGACCCACCTGGTCGGTGCCGTCCTGGCCTGTATCGGTGCCATCTGGTTGATCGTGGTCGCGGGCCTGCAAGGTGACCCGTGGAAAATCGTCAGCTTCTCCATCTACGGCAGCACGCTGCTGTTGCTGTACAGCATTTCCACCCTGTACCACAGCACTCGCGGGCGGGCGAAGGTGATCATGCGCAAGCTCGATCACCTGTCGATCTACCTGCTGATTGCCGGCAGCTACACGCCGTTCTGCCTGGTCAGCCTGCGCGGCCCTTGGGGCTGGAGCCTGTTTGGTGTGGTCTGGGGGCTGGCGGTGATCGGCATGCTGCAAGAGATCAAGCCACGCTCCGAGGCGCGGATCTTGTCGATCATCATCTATGCGGTCATGGGCTGGATCGTGCTGGTGGCCGTCAAGCCGCTGCTGAACTCGCTGGGCACCGCAGGTTTCACCTGGCTGGCTGCCGGCGGGGTGTTCTACACCGTCGGCATCATTTTTTTCGCCTTCGACAGCCGTTTCCGTCACTGGCACGGCATCTGGCACCTGTTCGTGATTGCCGGCAGCCTCATGCACTTCGTGGCGGTGTCGCGCTATGTGCGTTAGTTAAAAGTCGCCCCACAGCTGCTGTGCCACCGACAGTGCCACCACTGGCGCGGTTTCGGTGCGTAGCACGCGTGGGCCAAGGCGCGCGGCGTGGAAGCCGGTGGCTTTGGCCTGTTCGACTTCGGCTTCGCTCAGGCCCCCTTCGGGGCCGATCAGGAAGGCCAAGGCTGCGGGCTTTGCATGGCTGGTGAGCGGCTCGGCCACCGGGTGCAGGACCAGTTTCAGGTCTGCCTTGGTGCTGCCCAGCCATTCGGCCAGGGTTACAGGTGGGTGGATGACCGGCAAGGTAGAGCGCCCGCACTGTTCGCAGGCACTGATCGCCACTTGGCGCCAGTGGGCCAGACGCTTGTCGGCGCGTTCGTCTTTCAGGCGTACCTCGCAGCGTTCGCTGACGATCGGGGTGATTTCATTCACACCAAGCTCGGTGGCCTTCTGGATCGCCCAGTCCATGCGTTCGCCACGCGACAGGCCCTGGCCGAGATGCACGTGCAGCGGTGAGTCGGCCTGGCCGGCGAACGCCCGGTCAAGGTTGACGCGGACAGTTTTCTTGCCCACCTCGAGCAATTGACCGAGGTATTCCTGGCCGCTGCCGTCGAACAGCTGCACGGCGTCGCCGGGGGCCATGCGCAGTACGCGGCCGATGTAGTGGGCCTGGGCCTCGGGCAAGTCATGCTCGCCAAGGCTCAGGGGGATGTCGATGAAAAAGCGGGACAGTCTCATGGGGTTGCTCGGTAAAAGTGAGACACAGGGAACGTGGTGTGGCGAACTGCCGGGCCTAGCCCGGGTCGCGGAAGTCGGGGTGGAAGTTGGCCGGCACGGCGACACTGACGCTATCGCAGGTTGCGATGTCGATGCCTTCGCTGGCCACTTCGGCAAGAAAATCGATCTGCTCGGGGGTGATCACATACGGCGGCAGGAAGTACACCACGCTGCCCAGCGGACGCAGCAGGGCGCCGCGGGTGAGGGCGTGTTCGAATACCTTCAGGCCGCGCCGCTCCTGCCAGGGGTAGGCAACCTTGCCAGCCTTGTCCTGAACCATCTCGATGGCCAGGGCCATGCCGGTCTGGCGAATTTCGGCAACGTGAGCATGATCGGCCAGGTGCGCGGTGGCTGTGGCCATGCGCGTGGCCAGGGCCTTGTTGGCTTCGATCACGTTGTCCTGCTCGAAGATATCCAGCGTTGCCAGTGCCGCGGCGCAAGCCAGCGGGTTGCCGGTGTAGCTGTGCGAATGCAGGAAGGCGCGCAGGGTGGGGTAGTCATCGTAGAAGGCCTGATACACCTTGTCGGTGGTCAGGCAGGCGGCCAGTGGCAAGTAACCACCGGTCAGGGCTTTGGACAAGCACAGGAAGTCGGGACGGATGCCGGCCTGCTCGCAGGCGAACATCGTGCCGGTGCGACCGAAGCCCACGGCGATCTCGTCGTGGATCAAATGCACGTCGTAGCGGTCGCAGGCCTCGCGCAGCAGCTTTAGGTACACCGGGTGGTACATGCGCATGCCGCCGGCACCCTGGATCAGCGGCTCGACGATCACGGCGCTGATCGAGGCGTGGTGCTCGGCCAGGGTCTGTTCCATGGCCTGGAACATGTTGCGCGAGTGCTCCTCCCAGCTCATGCCTTCGGGGCGCAGGTAGCAATCGGGGCTGGGCACCTTGAGGGTGTCGAGCAACAGCGCCTTGTAGGTTTCGGTGAACAGCGGCACATCACCCACCGACATGGCGGCAATGGTTTCGCCGTGGTAGCTGTTGGTCAGGGTGACAAAGCGCTTCTTGCCGGGTTTACCGACGTTCTGCCAGTAGTGGAAGCTCATCTTCAGCGCCACTTCGATGCACGATGAGCCATTGTCGGCATAGAACACCCGATCGAGGCCGGCCGGGGTCATCGCCACCAGGCGCTCGGACAGTTCGATCACTGGTTGATGGCTGAAGCCGGCCAGGATCACGTGCTCCAGCTGATCGACCTGGTCCTTGATGCGCTGGTTGATACGCGGGTTGGCGTGGCCGAACACATTGACCCACCAACTGCTCACCGCGTCCAGGTAGCGTTTGCCTTCGAAGTCCTCCAGCCACACGCCTTCGCCGCGTTTGATCGGGATCAGCGGCAGCTGCTCGTGGTCTTTCATCTGGGTACAGGGATGCCACAGGACCTTGAGGTCGCGTTGCATCCACTGATCATTGAGGCCCATGGGCACTTCTCCTGGCTTTGCGGCGTGGTTCGACCGCGTAAGCCTAAGCAATGCCGCAGGGCAGGACAACCGCTGCCGTTCAATGGGGGTGGGTGCCGGTCCACTCGAGGCGGCGGATGTGCACGGTGCCGGCCTGCGAGGTGGAGATGGTCAGGCGCCGGAATGGCCCGTCGATCACCTGGTGGTAGGGGTGTGTGGCGATTGGGCCGGGGCGCAGTTCACGCACGCCGCTGCCTTCCAAGGTGAGCCAGTAGAAGTTGCGCAGAGCCGGTGCGACCGGGTCATCCTCTTGGCACTCGGCATCGAACAGCATGTGCAGGTCGTCACAGAGAAAATCGCTGACGACATAGTATTCCAGCCGCAGGCATTCGACTTCCTGGGCGAAGGTGATCTCCAGGTCGCTGTGCTCACCGATGACCAGCTCTGTGCCGTCTTCGCCCCTGAACGCTTCATGAAAACCGGTCCAGGAGGTGCTGTTGGAACGGATGCTCAGGCCCGTGGCGGTATGAAGGGTCTGCTTGTGCCACAGAAACTGCCGTTCGACGTGTTGAAAACGCTCCTCGAAGATCATGCGCATGCCCTCCTGGCGGGGCTGATGGCCATCTTCGCCAGCTTTACCAGCCATGCTGTGACATGGCTACTGGCAAAAATGTCAGTTGCCAAAAGGACTTGATGTCACTGCGCTGGCAGGGTGCTCGGACCTGACGTATTCTTAACGCATCGTCCTGGGGCATCCCTGCCTTTCCCCGTTTTTGTAACCTCTGACTCGGAGTTCGCCGACATGGCTGCTGCTTGGGTGCGCCTGTGCGCGTTGGTATTGATTGGTGTGTCCAGCGGCGCCGCGCTGGCTAAGGACAAGGCGCCTACGGCGATTGTCGTGGGTGGCGGCCTGGCAGGTCTGACGGCAGCCTACGAGCTGCAGAACAAAGGCTGGCAAGTGACGCTGTTGGAAGCCAAGGCGGGCATGGGCGGGCGTTCGGGCCTGGCCACCAGCGAGTGGATCGGCAATGCCAAGGCGCAGCCGGTGCTGAACCAGTACCTGGACCGTTTCAAGCTTGAAACACTGCCTGCGCCGGAGTTCGTGCGTACCCCCGGTTACCTGATCGACGGCGAGTACTTCAGCGCCACCGACCTGGCCACCAAGCAGCCGGCTACCGCCGAGGCGCTCAAGCGTTACGAGAAAACCCTCGACGACCTGGCCCGTTCGATCGACGACCCGCTGAACCCGCAAGCAAACAGCACGCTGTTCGCCCTCGACCAGATCAACGTCTCCACCTGGCTGGACAAGCTGCAGCTGCCGGCCACCGCCCGCCAACTGGTCAACCAGCAGATCCGTACCCGCTACGATGAACCGTCGCGCCTGTCGCTGCTGTACTTCGCCCAGCAGAACCGCGTGTACCGCGGCGTCAGCGACCGCGACCTGCGTGCCGCGCGCCTGCCTGGTGGCAGCCCAGTGCTGGCCCAGGCCTTTGTCAAACAACTGAAAACCATCAAGACCAGCTCGCCGGTCACCTCGATCGTCCAGGACAAGGACGGGGTAACGGTCAAAGTCGGCAGCGTTGGCTACCAGGCCGATTATCTGGTCATGGCCGTGCCCCTGCGCGCCCTGGCCAAGATCCAGATGACCCCGGGCCTGGACAGCCTGCACCTGGCCGCGCTCAAAGGCACCAACTACGGCTGGCGCGACCAGTTGATGCTCAAGTTCAAGAAACCCGTGTGGGAAAGCCGTGCACGCATGTCGGGCGAAATCTTCAGTAACGCCGGCCTCGGCATGCTGTGGATCGAGCCGGCGCTCAAGGGCGGCGCCAACGTGGTGATCAACCTGTCCGGCGACAACGCCCGCCTGCTGCAGGCCTTTGGTGACAAACAGATGGTCGACCAGGTGCTGATCCGCCTGCATGCGTTCTACCCGCAAGCCCGAGGGGCTTTCACCGGTTACGAGGTCAAGCGCTACAGCACCGACGCCGGCACCGGCGGGGCCTATCTGGCCTACGGCCCAGGGCAGATCAGCAAGTACTGGCGCCTGTGGGAGCGCCCGGTGCAGCGCATCACATTTGCCGGTGAGCATACCGACGCGCTGTATCCAGGCACCCTGGAAGGCGCCCTGCGCAGCGGCCAGCGTGCGGCCAGCCAGGCACAAGACCTGTTGGCCGGCAAGTCGTTCGACCCGGCCAAGGCGGCGCCGGTTGCAGCGGCAGGCGCGGTGCCAGCCAAGGCGAGCAAGGGTGGGTTCTTCTCGAACATGTTTGGTGGTTCGTCCGACAAGGCTGACGCGGCGCCTGCCAAAGCTGAGTCCAAGCCGCTCGATGAGGCCAAGCAGGACAAGCCAGGCTTCTTCAAGCGCCTGTTTGGTGGGGCGGACAAGCCCGTCGAGGCCAAGAAGGCTGTGGCTAATACTGAGGCCAAGGCTGGCTGATTGACTGGCAGTGCCGGCCTCTTCGCAGCACAAGGCTGCTCCTACACAGGTAGCGCGTACCCCTGTAGGAGCAGCCTTGTGCTGCGAAGAGCCGGCACTGACAACCCCGAACTCTCCAGCTATCGTTAATGTTTCCTTAATGGGAAGCTTACAAAATTAATATCGGATTTCTCGATAATCCGAAGCAATTTTTTCCGCTTTTCTTCGATACGTTACGCGTTAGTCTGTGCACAGCTTTCACGGGGAAACACGTCAACATGCAACTGCGCAACTCACCTTCTCGCTACGGCGTGGTCAGCATCGTCCTGCACTGGGGCGTGGCGCTGGCAGTCTTCGGCCTGTTCGGCCTGGGCCTGTGGATGGTCGGCCTCGACTACTACAGCCCTTGGCGCAAAGCCGGCCCGGACTTGCACAAGAGTATCGGCCTGGTGTTGCTGGGGGTGATGCTGCTGCGGGTGGTCTGGCGTTTCATCAGCCCACCACCACCGGCACCCGCCAACCACGGCGCAGTCACTCGCCTGGCCGCCAAGCTGGGCCACTTGGCCCTGTACCTTGGGCTGTTCGCGGTGATGGCTGCCGGTTACCTGATTTCCACCGCCGACGGCGTCGGCATTCCAGTGTTCGGCCTGTTCGAAGTGCCAGCACTGATCAGCGACCTGCCTGACCAGGCAGACACAGCGGGTGTGATTCATCTGTGGCTGGCCTGGGGCCTGGTGATTTTTGCCGTGCTGCATGCTCTGGCAGCGCTGAAGCACCATTTCATCGACCGTGACGCGACCCTGACCCGCATGCTGGGCCGCAAAGCTTGACCCTCAACCTCAATTGCATAGGAAGGAACAGGATGTTGAAAAAGACTTTTGCCGCTCTGGCGCTCGGTACCGCTCTGCTCTCCGCTGGCCAGGCCATGGCTGCCGAGTACAAGATCGACAAGGAAGGCCAGCACGCGTTCGTCGACTGGAAAATCAGCCACCTGGGCTACAGCTTCATCCACGGTACCTTCAAGGACTTCGACGGCAACTTCAGCTGGGACAGCGCCAAGCCTGAAGCCAGCAAGATCAGCGTCGACCTGAAGACCGCCAGCCTGTGGTCGAACCACGCCGAGCGTGACAAGCACATCGCCAGCGCCGACTTCCTCGACGTGAAAAAGTACCCAGACGCCAAGTTCGTCTCCACCAGCGTCAAGTCCACTGGCGAAAAGACTGCTGATGTAACGGGCGACCTGACCATGCACGGCGTGACCAAGCCGGTCACTTTCAAGGCCACCTTCAACGGTGAAGGCAAGGACCCATGGGGCGGTGAGCGCGCTGGTTTCAACGCCACCACCACCCTGAACCTGAACGACTTCGGCATCAAAGGCCCAGGCGCTACTTCGCAGACCCTGGACCTGGATATCAGTGTTGAAGGTGTGAAGCAGAAGTAAGCTGCCTTAGCCTGACAGGAAGCGCCGGGGCCGAGTATTTACGCCCGGCCGCGGCGTTTTGCCGTTCCAGGTTCAGCGATAAGGCACCTGGTCGGTCAGCCCAGCCGGAGGGGCTGGAAGATTCAGGTTCTGCACCGCCTGCCATGCGGCATCGTTTTCCCGTATGACACCCCAGTCAGCAAGGAAACCCGCGAGGTTGCAGTTTGCAGCTTTGCTTAGAGATGTGGCGAAGCCAGTTAGGTTGTATGCGAACGCTGGGTTGTCGCGAATCAAACGATCCCATCCGGGAAGATAGTCAGCGCCGAACCCTTTTCTGAGTTGTTCGAAAATGGCCTGGGTGTCTGGCGATTCCATGAAGTTCTTCTGATCGCGTGGCTTGGCCAACCATTCCCTCAGTGCTGGCCAGCGGGTCGGAAATACGTCGCTGTACTCGTTTCTGTGAACCCGGCCTACTGCCAATGCATAGATGTTGACGGAGTTCTCGTCGAACATAGGGCTAACAGCGTTCACGCGATTCTGGAAGTGATGGCCGTACTCGTGAAGTGTGACCCAACGCTGATGGGCTTCACCCGCAAGCAGTGCATGCATGTATTCGTTACCCGGGTCCGTGCCATGGGGCAGCCCGATGTAGCCGGTTGTTGCATGCGGCGGGAGTGGCGATGCGGCTTCCACGGCGTGAATCCACATATCGCTGCGTGCATGCCTTGGTGATGAGCCGTCCAGCCCACATGCCTGTACCTCGATACGCAACACCTCTTCGTGGGACCTTACAATTTCCCCCACATCGGCATGCGCAAACCGTTTGTAAGTATCGGCATAGGTTGAAATGGCCACTCGGTCACCGACCAGTTGAACTTCGGTCATCTCGTCACTGCGCGCCAGCATTTCCTGAAAGTCTTCGGGTGGCGTTTGGTGAAGGATGTAGTAGGGGATCGGCTGCAGTGCTTCGTCGAAAATCACTTGGCATCCTGCAGTGCCGTTGTTGCGAATATGAATCACGCCCCCCAGCGGGTCGATGGGCAGCAAGTTCTCACCGCGCGTCAACCGATGCTCGCGCATGTTGGGTGTCTGCTGGCTGCGATCCTCCTGCTCGGCGAGGCCCTGAATGCCGATGGTGATCGTGACGTTGGAATCATCGCCTTCAAGGTAGACCGAAGCGCGGGTGTTGGCAGGCAGCTTGTAGCCGGTGGGCTTGTAGTCTGCCCATTGGAGGTTCCATTGGTATGCCTGCTGATCGGCCTGTTTGGTTGGGGTCGGTGTCACCCAGACTGAGCGCGGGTGGACGAAGTGGTCGTTGGCAAGCACGGGGGTGGAGGTTTCACCATCGACTACACGAACCAGCACAGTGTCTTCGCTGTACAGGTAGTAGTCTGGAACATTGGTGTTATGGAATGTGCCGTCGGGATTTACATCGGCAATCGCCTTCCATTGGCCCTCTGAAAAGGCTTCGACTATGCCATTTCTGGCCGAGGTGCTGCCACGAACATCAATTTGTTCGAGGACCCTTAGCGAGAGTGTTTCGATCAGAGGTTTTGGAACTAACGTCTGCTCAATGAAATGCGGGCCCAGGCAATTAATGAGTTTGTCTTGCTTGGGAATGTTGTTCTGAGCGGCGTGGGAACTCATTGTGATGACTCTACGGAAAATGAGTAATCACAATGAGTTCGATGAGGTCTTTGCGAAACTGCCAACGCTACGAGTTGACAGGAACGTAAGCGCCTTGGCGTTTCATGCGACAGGCCGTGCCATGGCCCATCGCATAGGCGGCTGTCAGGTTTAGCCTTTTCGGGTCAGCAGCGCCGGGCGCTCACCGCGCGGGCGGGTCGGCACGTCATCCAGCTGCTCAGGCGTCGGGTAACGGTCAAGCTTGGATTCCTTGCGGATGATCACTGGCTGTTTTTCTGGCTGGCGTGGGTTACGTACGGCCGGCTCTTGTCGGGCTGCGTCGTCACGGGCTGGGCGACCCCGACCGCCGCCATCACGACGGGCACCGCCACCGTTGTTGGCGCGGGCCGGGCGCTTTTCGCCACCACCACCGTTACCGCCACTGCGCTGCTGGCCGCCACTGCGAGCCTGGCCCTGGCCCCCGCTGTTTGCGCGTTGGCCGCTACCCTGACCCTGGCCGGCACCACCACCCGGGCGGCGATTGCGGCCCTGGTTCTTGCCTTGGTACGGGCTGACGTAGTCGGCGCGGTTACCGAAGTTGTCGACATCGTCGTCCAGGAACTCTTCCGGGTCGCGATCGGCCGGTACTTTCGGCATGCCGCTGGTGCTGGCCTGCTGCTGTTGCTGCTGGCGTGGCTTTTTGTCACGCGGTTTGCGCGGCTGCTGTTGCTTGTCGCCGCTCTTTTCCTTCTCGGCCGGCTTGTCGGCAGCCTGCTGCTTGGCCTTGCCTTTATCCTTGCCTTTGTCCTTGCGGCCGCCGTTGGCGTCTTTACCGCCTTCGCCACGGGCCTGCTGGTTGCGGCCACCACGGCCGTTGTTCTGTGGGCGCTCGCGTACTTCTGGCTTTTCGGCCTCTACCTGACTGGCATCGAAGCCCATCAGGTCGCCATCCGGGATGCGCTGCTTGGTCACCCGCTCGATGCTCTTGAGCAGCTTCTCTTCATCTGGCGCAACCATGGAAATGGCCTCGCCCGAACGACCGGCACGGCCAGTACGGCCAATGCGGTGAACGTAATCTTCCTCGACGTTCGGCAGCTCGAAGTTGACTACGTGCGGCAGTTGGTCGATGTCCAGGCCACGGGCGGCGATGTCGGTGGCAACCAGCACGCGCACATTGTTGGCCTTGAAGTCGGCCAGGGCCTTGGTGCGGGCGTTCTGGCTCTTGTTGCCGTGGATCGCGGCGGCAGTCAGCCCGTGCTTTTCCAGGTACTCGGCCAGGCGGTTGGCGCCGTGCTTGGTCCGGGTGAACACCAGTACCTGTTCCCAGGCACCCAGGGTGATCAGGTGTGCCAGCAGCGCGCGCTTGTGGCTGGCGGGCAGGCGATAGACGCGCTGCTCGATACGCTCGACGGTGGTGTTCGGCGGCGTGACCTCGATACGCTCCGGGTTGTGCAGGAGCTTGTCGGCGAGGTCGGTGATGTCCTTGGAGAACGTGGCCGAGAACAGCAGGTTCTGGCGCTTGGCCGGCAGGCGGGCGAGGACCTTCTTGACGTCGTGAATGAAACCCATGTCGAGCATGCGGTCGGCTTCGTCGAGCACCAGGATTTCCACGTGGGCCAGGTCGACCTTGCCTTGGCCGGCCAGGTCGAGCAGGCGGCCTGGGCAGGCGACCAGCACGTCAACGCCTTTGGCAATGGCCTGGATCTGCGGGTTCATGCCAACGCCGCCGAAGATGCAGGCGCTGACCAGCGGCAGGTCACGGGCATAGACCTTGAAGCTGTCATGCACCTGGGCCGCCAGTTCGCGGGTCGGGGTCAGGACCAGCACGCGAGGCTGGCGCGGGCCGTGACGCTGCGACTTGTCGGGATGGCCGGCGGGGAACAGGCGCTCGAGAATCGGCAGGGCGAAGCCGCCGGTTTTACCCGTACCTGTCTGTGCGGCAACCATCAGGTCGCGGCCTTGCAACACGGCGGGAATTGCCCGCTGTTGCACGGGAGTCGGCTGGGTGTAGCCCGCAGCCTCGATAGCGCGGACAAGAGCCTCGGAGAGACCGAGGGAAGCAAAGGACATGGGCGATCCTGTTCTCGTGTGGGCTGGGCCCGTTGGGATGTTCTGCCTGGCGCGACGGGCATCGGAGGGATGCGATCGCGTCCGGTCCAGCTGGGCTTTCACTGCACATCCGGGAAACGGGGGCAGGACGCGAAGGGGCGTCTGTGCCGATCGGGATGCCTGTTGCGAGGCCGAGCGTCCGGGCGTGAGCCGGGCGGGAAGGCCCGAGTATAACAGAGCTATCGCGCTGTGCTGCTTTCCTGCTGCTCAACGGCGTTGAGAATGTTTCCGATGTCGCCTGTGTAGCGGTTGCCGATCGCTGCATACGCCGGTTCTTGCTTGAACCGCTGCAGCTCTTCGGCAAAGGCCAGGGCCAATGCTTCCCGCCCGGGTTTGCGCACCAACCCCAGATACTGCGTCTGCCGGCTGATCACCAGTGGCAGTTCCTCGACTTGCCGTTGCAGGCCTAGTTGATGGAGCAGGTAATGCCCAACCCTGCGGTCGGTAATCGCCAGATCGATGCGGCCCAGCATCAGTTTGCCGAAGTTGGCTTCTAGGGTTGGCGCGGCTTCGCGCTTGAAGTGCGGGGCGTCGTTGAACGCTGGGCCATAGGCGTAGCCGGGCGATGTGCCGACGGTGAGGCCGGCGAGGTCTTCCAGGTGGGTGACGGCATGGCGACGTGCTTGCGCCTGGAACAGGACGAATTCGACGTTCGAAAGGGGCTCGGGGGCATACACCAGGTAGGGTTGGCGCGATTCGGTCTGGAAGATGTCGAGGATGCCGTCGGCCAAGCCCTGCTCGACCATTGCCAGGCAACGCTTCCATGGCAGGAACTGCCACTCCACCTCTACGCCGAGGCGCTTGAAGACCTGGCTGGTGACTTCATAGTCGATGCCGCGCGGTTGGCCGTCGTCCTGATAGACATAGGGGGCCCAGTCGTCAGTCACCAGGCGCAGGCGCTCGCCCAGAGCCATCGGGCTCAGGCAGGCGAGCAGCAGGATCCAGAACAGGCGGGCAATGTGTGGCATGGCCGGAGATTACGCGCTCGGCCTAATCAAGGCCAGACCCCTGAACTGAAAGCGAATGGTATGCCTGTAGGAGCAGCCTTGTGCTGCGAAGAGGCCATTTCTGCCGAAGACTGTCTGTTGCCTTACTGGCCTCTTCGCAGCACAAGGCTGCTCCTACAGGGATTGGCTTCAGGCCTGGGACGACCTCAGCAAATGCGCCTCGATGTCCTTGCGCCGCTCACCCAATGACAAGCGCAACCCTGGGTGACGCAGGCATTGGCGCAGCCGCTCGGGCTCGATGCGACCATGGCGGGCACTGAGGTTCTCCAGGGCCTTGTCCCACCAGGCCGGCGCGCAGGCGCGGTCGAATTCATTGGAGTAGGGGTAGCAGCCATACAGCAACTCGCGGGCGAACTGGCGCTCGTGGCTGGGCAGGGTCAGGCTCAGCGCCTTGTAACCCAGGCGGTGCAGGGTAGGAGGGCGCGGGAGCTGGTCGTTGACCAAGGTTACGTCGGCCAGCGCTGCGGGGCTCAGCAGGTCGTGGCCGTGCTTGCGCAGCCAGGCCTGGATCTTGGCGCGGAACTGCGCCTTGCGGCTCCAGTAGTGATGGATGACGTCGGTGCACTCGGCCAGCTCCAGTTTGCGGTAGGCCGCCACTGCCAGGCAGAACTCCTCGAGGGTGTAGGCTTCGCGAGCCAAAGGGTGGAACTCGTCCATCATGGCGATGGAGCGGTCCAGGGTGCCGGCATCTTCAGCCGTGAGGCCGATCACCCCGGAGTTGATCAGCGGCATCTGGCAATCGGCCAGGCCCCGGGACTCGAGAATGGTCAACAGGTTCTTGTACAGCAGGCATTTCTGGTCGGCGCCGTAGCGCGTGCCAATGGCGTTGCACAGCAGGCGGCCGGGTGCCACGCGGGCAAACAGTTGCAGCGGCGATGTGCGGAAGAAGGTGTCGGTGTCGATCAGCACCGCCAGTGGGTGTTGCCGCAGTACCTGGCGCAACAGCACATGCTTGCTGCGAAAGTGATAACCGTGCGGGGCGTTCCATGCCTGGCGCGTGGCTTCGTCCAGCAGGTGAACGGTGACGGGCAGGCTGGCGTAGGGCTGCGGATTGTCGGTGTACACCAGGATGTCCATGGCGTCGCTGGCGGCGCCGCCCAGTTGGGCAAGGGCGCTGACGATGCTGAAGCAGGCTTCCTGATGATAGGTTGCGGGGCCAAAAGCCAGGTAGACGAGCTGTGGGCGCGAAGGCTGGGGGTGCTGCATGGCAGGCAAGACCTGTTTAACCCGAAAATGAACAAGGCTTTAGTCTATGACCAAAGCCTTAATCATTTCTTAAGCAGACTTTGCCAAAAGATTTCAGCGCGGCAGCTTCAGGTTGTTCCAGATCGCCAGGCTCGGTTCGGCCTGGTTCAGGGTATAGAAGTGCAGGCCCGGCGCGCCGCCTTGCAGCAGCTGTTCGCACATGCGGGTGATCACTTCTTCGCCGAAAGCCTGGATGCTGGCGGTGTCGTCGGCGTAGGCTTCCAGCTGCTTGCGGATCCAGCGCGGGATCTCGGCGCCGCAGGCATCGGAGAAACGCGCCAGCTTGCTGTAGTTGGTAATCGGCATGATGCCGGGCACTACCGGGATGTCCACGCCCAGCTTCTGTGCACGCTCGACGAAGTAGAAGTAGCTGTCGGCGTTGAAGAAGTACTGGGTGATGGCGCTGTCGGCACCGGCCTTGACCTTGTGCACGAAGTTGGCCAGGTCGGTTTCGAAGTTGCGCGCCTGCGGGTGCATTTCCGGGTAGGCGGCGACTTCCAGGTGGAAGTGATCGGCGGTTTCCTGGCGGATGAACTCGACCAGGTCGCTGGCATAGCGCAATTCGCCACTGGCCATGCCCATGCCCGACGGCAGGTCGCCACGCAGGGCAACGATGCGCTTGATGCCGGCCGCCTTGTATTCGGCCAGCAGGGCGCGCAGGTCGTCCTTGGAGTCGCCCACGCATGACAGGTGCGGTGCGGCAGGCACCTTCACTTCGTTTTCCAGCTGCAGCACGGTATTCAGTGTGCGGTCGCGGGTCGAGCCACCGGCACCGTAGGTGCAGGAAAAGAAGTCTGGGTTGTAAGTGGCCAGCTGGCGAGCGACGCCCATCAGCTTTTCGTGACCGGCGTCGGTCTTGGTCGGGAAGAACTCGAAACTGTAGCGGCGTTCTTGTGACATCACTCGTTCCTCAAGCAGCCAACTGCTAGCGGCAAGCTGCAAGTAAAAGCCAGATCGGTGATGGCCGATCTGGCTTGGGCATCGTTCATGAACCTTGAAGCATCAAGCCTCAAGCTTGCCGCTTAGTAGCGGTAGGCGTGCGGCTTGAACGGGCCTTCGACGGTCACACCGATGTAGTCGGCCTGCTGCTTGGTCAGCTGGGTGACCACGCCGCCGAAGCCGCGGACCATTTCCAGGGCCACTTCTTCGTCGAGCTTCTTCGGCAGCACTTCAACGGTCAGGCGCTCGGCCTTCTTCTCGGCCGACAGGTCGGCGTACTTCTGCTCGAACAGGAAGATCTGTGCCAGTACCTGGTTGGCGAACGAGCCGTCCATGATGCGGCTTGGGTGGCCAGTGGCGTTGCCCAGGTTGACCAGGCGGCCTTCGGCCAGCAGGATCAGGTAGTCGTCGTTCTGCGGGTCGAAGCTGCCAGCGCCGGTGCGGTGGATTTTGTGCACCTGCGGCTTGACCTCTTCCCAGGCCCAGTTCTTGCGCATGAAGGCGGTGTCGATCTCGTTGTCGAAGTGGCCGATGTTGCAGACCACGGCACGCTTCTTCAGGGCCTTGAGCATGTTGGCGTCACAGACATTGACGTTACCGGTGGTGGTCACGATCAGGTCGATCTTGCCCAGCAGCGCCTTGTCGATGCTGGCTTCGGTGCCGTCGTTGATACCGTCGATGAACGGCGAGACCAGCTCGAAGCCGTCCATGCAGGCTTGCATGGCGCAGATCGGGTCAACTTCGGTGACCTTCACGATCATGCCTTCCTGACGCAGGGACTGGGCCGAGCCCTTGCCCACGTCGCCGTAGCCGATCACCAGGGCCTGCTTGCCCGACAGCAGGTGGTCGGTACCACGTTTGATGGCGTCGTTCAGGCTGTGACGGCAGCCGTACTTGTTGTCGTTCTTGCTTTTGGTGACCGAGTCGTTGACGTTGATCGCCGGGACTTTCAGCTCGCCCTTGGCCAGCATGTCCAGCAGGCGATGCACGCCAGTGGTGGTTTCTTCGGTCACGCCGTGAACACGGTCCAGTACCTGCGGGTACTTCTTGTGCAGCAGTTCGGTCAGGTCGCCGCCGTCGTCGAGGATCATGTTGGCGTCCCATGGCTGGCCATCTTTCAGGATGGTCTGCTCCAGGCACCACTCGTACTCTTCTTCGGTTTCACCTTTCCAGGCGAAAACCGGGATGCCAGCGGCGGCGATCGAGGCGGCGGCCTGGTCTTGAGTCGAGAAGATGTTGCAGGACGACCAGCGCACTTCGGCACCCAGGGCAACCAGGGTTTCGATCAGCACGGCGGTCTGGATGGTCATGTGGATGCAGCCCAGGATCTTCGCACCCTTGAGCGGTTGCTCGGCCAGGTACTTGCGACGCAGGCCCATCAGCGCAGGCATTTCCGATTCGGCAATGATGGTTTCGCGACGGCCCCAGGCGGCCAGGGAGATGTCGGCGACTTTGTAATCGGTAAAACCAGCAGGCATGTTTGCAGCGCTCATGAGAGCCTCCATTCGTAGTGTGCGAATGGGCGCCGTTGTGCGTTAAGCGCCCGCGAGAGCGAGCAACGCCCCATCCGAGCCTGACAGGCCTAGCCTGCTGCAGCGCCCCTCGGACGGGTGGCGGGCATGGCCCCGCTGTGGGCGGCCATGTGAAGCGGCGAAGATTATAGCCGCGAGCGGCACCTTCACCCAAGGTTTTCTGTCGATTAATCGCGACGATAGTCGATGTTCAATGGAGCGATGGCGGCCGCTCTGCCATCATTGCTACACGTTAGCCAAGCAGGTCAGGAGTACAGATGAACTTTCACACCCGCAAGTGGGTTAAACCCGAAGACCTCAACCCCAATGGCACCCTGTTCGGTGGCAGCCTGTTGCGCTGGATCGACGAAGAGGCGGCGATCTACGCCATCGTCCAGCTGGGCAACCAGCGCGTGGTGACCAAGTACATATCGGAAATCAACTTCGTCAGCGCTTCGCGCCAGGGCGACATCATCGAACTGGGCATCACCGCCACCGAATTTGGCCGTACCTCGATCACCCTCAAGTGCGAAGTGCGCAACAAGATCACCCGCAAGGCCATCCTCACGGTCGACAAGATGGTCTTCGTCAACCTGGGCGAAGACGGCCTGCCAGCGGCGCATGGGCGTACCGAAATCAAGTACATCCAGGACCAGTTCCCGGATTCTGCAGTGGAATAAGTTCGGCGCTTGGCGCTTCGCGGGCTCGCCCGCTCCCACAGGTACATGGCAGGTTTCAGAACCGGTGGAGTACCTGTGGGAGCGGGCAAGCCCGCGAAGAGGCCGTAGCTTGTCTCAAGGCTGGGCGCTGACCTTGCGCACCACCCGCCCGATGCTCAACCCCTGCACCAGGATCGACGACAACACCACGATGTAGGTGATCGACAGCAACAGGTCCCGCTCCTCGCCCAACGGCAGCGACAACGCCAGGGCCACCGACACCCCGCCGCGCAGGCCACCCCAGGTCAGCACCCGCACCGTGCCCTTGGGCACCGGGCGCCAGCGCCGCAGCAGCACGATTGCCGGGGCCACGGTCAGCAGCCGCGACAGCAGCACTGCCAGCGCCAGCACGCCGCCGGCCGCCAGGTGCATCCAGTTGAACGGCAGCAGCAACAGCTCCAGGCCGATCAAGGCGAACAGCAGGGCGTTGAGCATGTCATCGATCAGTTCCCAGAAACCGTCCATGTAGCGGCGCGTCATGTCGTTCATCGCCAGGTTGCGCCCCAGGTTGCCGATGATCAGGCCGGCCACCACCATGGCGATGGGCGCCGAAACGTGCAGCTCGTAGCACATCGCCGAGCCACCGATCACCAATGCCAAGGTCAGCATGACCTCCACCTGGTACTGCTCGACACTCTTGATCATGCGGTAGGTGGCGTAGCCGATCAGGCCACCGAACACCACGCCGCCAATGGCCTCGCGGGCGAACAGGAGGGCCGTGTCGGTCATGCTTGGCGTTTTACCCAGCTGGATGATGCCCAGCAACACGGTAAACACCACGACGGCCGTGCCGTCGTTGAACAGCGATTCACCGACGATGGTGGTCTTCAGCGGTTTGGAGGCGTTGGCAGTACGCAGCGCACCCAGCACGGCAATCGGGTCGGTGGGCGAGATCAGCGCACCGAACAGCAGGCAGTAGATCAACGGCACCTGCCAGCCGAACAGGGCGAACACCCAGTGCGACAGGTAGCCGATGACCACGGTGGCGATCAGCACGCCCAAGGTGGCCAGCAGGCCAATGGGCCAGCGGTAGCTGCGCAGGTCGCTGAGGTTGACGTGCAGTGCGCCGGCAAACAGCAGGAACGCCAGCATCCAGTGCATCAGCAGGTCGTTGAAGTCGATCTGGTTCATCAAGCCTTCGACGCGTTCTTCCAGGCCAGGGAAGCCGATCAGGCTCAGGCCCTGCAGCATCAGGGAAAACAGCAACGCCGTGACCATCACGCCGATAGCGGGGGGCAGGCCGATGAAGCGGTAATTCACGTAGGTAAGGAGGGTGGTGAGGCAAATAAACGCGGCAACTAATTCAAGCATCCCGAATCCTGTAACAGTGGCTTCCAAGTCGTAACCCGAATGGCTCGGGCAGTTCTTTGATGACCTGGCGCGGGGTTCGGGACACAGCGTTTGACCGGATTAGTCCAAATCGTTCCCGCATGGAGCAGGTATTGCCTACCTTGTGGGAGCGGGTTCATGGAACGCTATATATTCACCCCTGAAAAACCTCACAAGGATAAGAAGGCGTGTTGGCAACATCCCTGGTGCTGGTCGCCGCCCTGCTGCATGCGACCTGGAATACCCTGATCAAATTCAGTGGCGAGCGCTTGCTGGTCATTGCCAGCATGGACACGGTAGCGCTGGCCTTCGCGGTGCTGGCTGTAGCCTTTGTCGATGTGCCGCCGGCCGAAATCTGGCCCTGGTTGATCGCCTCGGCGCTGGCCGAGCAGTTGTACCGCTATTTGCTGATCCAGGCCTACCGCGTGGGCGACCTGGGGCTGGTCTATCCTCTGATGCGCGGTCTGTCGCCGTTGGTGGTGCTGGGGCTCACCCTGGCCTTCGCCGGCGAATCGCTGAGCCAGCAGCAGATCATCGGCATCCTGCTGATCCCTTGCGGCATGGCGTGCCTGTTGTGGCAGGGCGGCGGCGGTGACCGGCTACCCTGGTCGATGCTACCGGTCGTTGCATTGATTGGTCTGTGCATCGGGTGCTACACCTGGTTCGATGGCCAAGCCGTGCGCCTGTGGGGCAAGCCGTGGGATTACCTGGTGTGGCTGACCCTGCTCAGCGCCTGGCAATTCCCGTTGCTGGCCGGTGTGGCGCGGCGAGCGCCGTTCGTCCTGTTCTGGCGAACGCAATGGCGCTTGGGTTTGGCGGTAGGTTTCTGCGTATTGTTCAGTTATGCCCTGGTGTTGTGGGCCATGCACCTGGGGTCGGTGGCCGAGGCGGCAGCGCTACGGGAGTTGAGCGTGATCCTGGTGGTGCTGTTGGGTATGCGTTACCTCAAAGAACCTTTTGGCGGGCCGAGACTCCTAGCTTGCGGGCTGGTCCTGGCAGGCATGCTGGTGATGAAGCTCTAACCCATTTTCGAACAAGGAGTCCTGAGCATGACCGTTGCCCTGTGGTGCATCCTGATCGCGCTGCTGTTGAACCCGCTTTGCGCCTTGATTGCCAAGGTGAGCAGTGGCCGCTTCGGCCTCAAGGACAATCACGATCCCCGTGCTTTCCTCGATACCCTGTCGGGCTTGCCACGGCGTGCCCATGCTGCGCAGCAGAATGGCTACGAGGCGTTCCCGGCGTTTGCCGCGGCGGTGCTGGTGGCGGATATCGTCGGCAATGCCGAGCAGGTGACCCAGGATGTATTGGGGGTGATGTATATCACCAGCCGCTTGCTGTACATCATCTGCTACTTGGCTGATTGGGCCGCCTTGCGCTCGCTGGTGTGGTTTGCCGGCTTGGCACTGATCGTGTCGTTCTTCGTGGTTTCCATCTGAAACCGCGTTGCGTTCTTCGCGGTCTTGCCTGCTCCCACAGGTGCCTCACAGCCTTCGAACACTGTGGTGTACCTGTGGGAGCGGGCAAGCCCGCGAAAAAACCACCGCCGATCAAAGCACTTTTGGTACTTCAGGCAGTGGTTGGCCCTTGGGCCACAACATCCAGATCTGTCCTTGCTGCTTCATGTTCCCGGCCAGTTCGCCGGCTTCTGGCCCGGTCCCCCAGAACAGGTCGGCCCGCACTTCGCCCGCAATCGCCCCACCGGTGTCCTGCGCGCCTACCGGTCGTACCACCGGCGAGCCGTCCGGGCGTGTGGTCGACAGCCACAGCAGGCTGCCCAGCGGAATCACCTTGCGGTCGATGGCCACGCTGTAGCCAGCAGTGAGCGGTACGTTAAGCGAACCGCGAGGGCCTTCGTTGCTGTCCGGGCGGGTGCTGAAGAACACGTAGCTGGGGTTACTGGCCAGCAGTTCCGGTACGCGCTGCGGATTGGCCTGGGCCCAGGCATGAATGGCTCCCATGCTCACGTCCTCTTTCTTCAACTGGCCCTGTTCCACCAGCCAGCGGCCGATCGGCCGGTAGGGGTGGCCGTTCTGGTCGGCATAGCCCAGGCGCAGCTGACGGCCGTCTTCCAGTTGTACACGGCCGGAGCCCTGGATTTGCAGGAACTGCAGGTCCATCGGGTCAGTCAGCCAGGCCAGGACGGGGGCCTTGACGCCGTTACGGTTGATCTCTTCGGCCGTGTCGTAGGGTTTGAGCACCCGGCCATCAAGCCGGCCGCGCAAGCGTTTACCCTTGAGTTCGGGGTACACGCTGGCCAGGTCGACCACGATCATGTCTTCAGGGATGCCGTAGACCGCCACATGGTTGGTTGCCGATTGGCTCAGGCTGCCGGGGTAGACCGGTTCGTAGTAACCGGTAATCAGGCCGTTGGCGTTGTTTTCGGCGGAGCGCAGGCCGTATACCTGCAAGTTCTGTTCAAGGAAGGTACGCACCTGGGCGGCGCTGGCCGTGGCGTTGCCGGCTGCTTCGCAGGTGGCGGCCCACACCGCGTCGCGCTTGAGTTTCTCGCAGCCGCTGCGCCAGGCGTAGAAGCCGGCTAGCAGGTCTTCATCGCTGACCGCGGGCAGGTCTTTCCAAGTGGCCGGGGCGTAGGTGGCGATGGCGTGGGGCTCGGGCTTGGCGTTTTCGCCGCCGTTGCAACCGGCTAGCAAGGCCAGCACCGGCAGTGTCCAGGCCAGGTGGCGCAGGGCAGATTTCATGTATGCATTCCTGTCATGGGCGAACATGAAGATTCGCCCCTGTTTTTTATGTGGCTATTGGTCTTTGGCCCTTGGGCAGCGATACTGGCCGCCCATGTGCGTAGGCCGAAGTGAGCGTGATGTTGAAGCGATTGACCGTTGTTCTGCTGGCCATGCTGGCCGTGAGTGGTTGTGACCGAGTTGACCCGAACTCGCCGCTGGGCAAGCGCAAGGTGATCTTCAAGGACATGCTCAAGACCAGCGAGGACCTGGGCGGCATGCTGCGTGGCCGGTTGCCGTTCGACGGGGTGAAGTTCGCCGACGGTGCGCTGAAGCTGGACGGCCTTGCGCATCAGCCTTGGCAACACTTTCCACAGGTACGAGATGGTGGCGACAGCGCGGCCCGTGCCGAAGTATGGGAGCGCCAGGCACGATTTCATGACCTGGCCCGGCAGTTGGAGGGCGTTACCGGCGAACTGGTTGGGGCAACCCGCAGCCAGCCGCTGGACGCTACGCAGTTGAAGGTACCGATGGATAAGGTCGAAGCCGCGTGCAAAGCCTGCCATACCGAGTTTCGTAATCACTGAATGGTTGCGCTGGCCGTACGGGCCCTTGTAGGAGCGGGCTTGCCCGCGAACACCGGCGAAGCCGGTGCCATGCACCGCGTCGCATTTTTCGCGGGCAAGCCCGCTCCTACAAGGACCGCGACTGCTTAGCGATCCAGATCGTCCACGGCTTCCTGGAGCTCTTTACGCGACTCGGCCAGCTTGTCCTTGCGCTTGTTGATCTTCTCGGCGTCGCCCTTCTTCTCGGCCTTCTTCAAGTCCTTTTCCCGCTGCGCCACTTCATGGCGTGCATCGAGCACCTTCTGCTCGCGCTCTTTGCGCAGGCTGGCATCGGTGCAGTTGTCTACGCCGCGCAGCGCTTCTTCCAGCCCTGCGATCTGGTCGCTGTTACCGTGGTCACGGGCAATCTTCAGCTGGTTCTCGATGGCGCTGCGCTTGGCGGCGCAACCGGTCAGGCCCGGGTCTGGCTGGGCGGCTTGCACGGCACCCGCAGCCAGGCCCAGTGTTGCGAGCAGGAAAAGAGTCGAAATACGTTTCATGAAAAGCCTCCTGAACGGGGCGGGGGAGCAAAAGTTGGTGGAAATCCTGCCTTGGTTTTGCCCATTTAGAAACCCTTGGTGAGGTTTTCCGGCTCAATCTTGGGTTTTCTTGCAAGCTATTTGGTAAAAAATCATTGCCCATTGTGCGGGTGCGTGGCCAGGAACCCTTCAATGCCGGTGTCCGCTAACCGTGCGGCAATGGCTTGTACCTCATAGGCCGTGAAGAACTCCACCAGTTGCTGCGAGCGTTTTGCACCGATGCCGGGCACGGCCTGCCATTGCCCGGCACTGCGTGATGCCAGCTGTGGCCAGTCGCCCGTCAGTTGCAAATGTTTGCCGATGGGCGCGCCAAGGCCGCGCAGCCACTGATCAAAGGGGCGTGAGCGGGCTTGGTCGAAACTGCCCAGCAGCTGTTGCGCTGTGAGGTGGCTTATTCCAGGTACCTGCTGCAGACGCTCGACATCGAGTTGCAGCCAATCGGTCATCGAAGTGACCAGGTTGGCCTCCACTAGCCGACGCCATGTGCCAGGCCCCGTGCGCGGCAAGGCCAGGCCTTGTTTGCCGCTGAGCCAGGTGAGCCGGGCAATGAATTGTTCCTCGCAGCCCACGCTGGCCTGCCAGCAACTGTGGGCATGATGCTGCTCGGGCGCAGGCGCGGCCAGCGGTTGGCGTTCGACTGCGCGGTGCACGACGTGCTCGAGGCGGGGAATGGTCAACCCGGCAAGGCTGATGGCCACTTGGTCGCCGGGACGAATATCCAAGGCTTGCCAGCGCGGCAGCGACCCAAGGCTGACCTGGGATATGCGTCGGTCATCGAGCGTTACCGGCTGCACGTGCAGCACTGGCGTGACCCTGCCTGTGCGGCCGACTCGAAAGCGCACGTCGCGTACTTCGGCCAAGGTTTGCGCATAGGGGTACTTCCAGGCCGCGATCCAGTACGGTGCCTTGGCCTGCCAGCGCTCGGCGGGCGGCCGGCTGCTCTGGCGCAGGATCACGCCGTCGCTGGCGAAGGGCAGGGGTGAGCGGTACCAGTGCTCACGCCAGTGCGCTGCATCCGCCAGCGTGTCGATGGCGATGCTGTAATGCTGGCTATCCGGGAAACCCAATTGTGCCAGCTGCGCGAGGCGATCGGCCTGTTGATCGGGGCCGTGCGGCCAGTCCCACACGAACAGGCCGATTGCGTTCCCTTGCGCGCGGGTCAGTTGCTTGCGTGCCAGCAGCCCAGCCACCGTACCGCGTGCGTTGGCTCCGCCTGCCTTGGCTTGTACGTGTTCGTTCAGACGCAAGTACAGCTCACCTTGCAAGTGCAGGTCGATCGCCTGCGGCAACTGCCGGGTGATTGCGTCGAGCTGGGGAATGTGCCGGCTCCAGTCATGCCCCTGCACCCCGTCCCCCCGGCTGATCAGCTGTACCAGTCGGCCTTTTCGATAACTGAGGGAGACTGCGACACCGTCGACCTTGGGCTGTACCCAAACCCCGGTCTTGCCGGTCATCCAGCGCGTCACGGCCTGGTGGTCCGTCAGCTTGTCGACGCCAGTATGCGGCACAGGGTGAGGCACCGGGCCGCGCGCGCTGGCCAGGGGCGATGGGCTGACCGCGAGGCCGAAGCACTGTTGCAGGTGCGCCAGATGTTGGCGGCTTTGGTCGTAAAGCTCATCGGCCACCAGTGCGACGCCCCGGCGATGGTAGTGATCGTCCCAGTGGGTAAGGGTGGCCTGCAGTTGCGCGACTTCGGCCTCGGCCTTTTGCAGATTCCAGTCGGGGCATGAGGCGGTCCAGGCCAGTGGGGCCTGCAGCAACAGCAACAGGGTGAGCAACTTGGCGTACAGCATGGCCAGCATCCTTGCGTGGCGGGGTGAGCGCTTAGCGTAGGCGGGCAGACGGGCGCTTGGTGAGTGCAGTTGTCAGGTGATGTTTCCCAGGTGCTTGTCTTGGGGTTGCGGTGGTGCGCGAATCGCGCGCCGCCCGCGCGGCGCTTCGCAGCACAAGGCTGCTCCCACATTTGTTTCGGGCCAGTCTCTCCTGTGAGGCCACCTTTGGCCGCCTTGTTTGTTCCATTCGATATCGGGGGTGGCAACAACTTCCTACCCATCCCCTGTCATGCACCCAGGCTGCAACCCACCTGGTGCAGTGATAACTGGTCCGAAACAAATGTGGGAGCAGCCTTGTGCTGCGAAGCGCCGCGCGGGCGGCGCTCGATCTCACAGTCGATGAAGATGCCATGACAAGCACAAAAAAGCCCCTGCCGATCGCTCGGCAGGGGCTTTCGCCTGGTGCTGTAGGAAGCTTACAGGCCGGCAGCGTCACGCAGCGACTGGGCGCGGTCAGTGCGCTCCCAGGTGAAGGTGGTGAAGGTGTCGTCGCCGACAGTCTTCTGCTGCGGGGTGCGGCCGAAGTGGCCGTAGGCAGCGGTTTCCTGATACATCGGGTGCAGCAGGTCGAGCATGGTGGTGATGGCGTATGGACGCAGGTCGAAGCACTCGCGCACCAGCTGGATGATCTTGTCGTCGGAGACCTTGCCGGTGCCGAAGGTGTTGATCGAAATGGAGGTCGGCTGGGCCACGCCAATGGCGTAGGACACCTGGATCTCGCAACGCTCGGCCAGGCCAGCGGCGACGATGTTCTTGGCCACGTAGCGGCCGGCGTAGGCGGCGGAACGGTCGACCTTGGACGGGTCCTTGCCGGAGAACGCGCCACCACCGTGGCGGGCCATGCCGCCGTAGGAGTCGACGATGATCTTGCGGCCGGTCAGGCCGCAGTCACCCACCGGGCCACCGATGATGAAGTTGCCGGTCGGGTTGATGTGGTACTGGGTGCCCTTGTGCAGCAGTTCGGCAGGCAGGGTGTGCTTGACGATCAGCTCCATCACGGCTTCTTGCAGGTCTTTCTGCGACACCTCTGGGTTGTGCTGGGTCGACAGCACCACGGCGTCGATACCGACTACCTTGCCATTTTCGTAGCGGCAGGTGACCTGCGACTTGGCGTCCGGGCGCAGCCATGGCAGCAGGCCAGACTTGCGCGCTTCGGCCTGGCGCTCGACCAGACGGTGCGAGAAGCAGATCGGTGCTGGCATCAGCACTTCGGTTTCGTTGCTGGCATAGCCGAACATCAGGCCCTGGTCACCGGCGCCCTGGTCTTCCGGCTTGGAGCGGTCCACGCCCTGGGCGATGTCTACCGACTGCTTGCCGATGATGTTCATCACGGCGCAGGTGGCGCCGTCGAAGCCGACGTCGGAGCTGTTGTAGCCGATGTCGATGATGACCTTGCGCACCAGGTCTTCCAGGTCGACCCAGGCCGAAGTGGTCACTTCGCCGGCAATGATGGCGACACCGGTCTTGACCAGGGTTTCGCAGGCTACGCGGGCGTATTTGTCCTGGGCGATGATGGCATCAAGGACGGCGTCCGAAATCTGGTCGGCGATCTTGTCCGGATGCCCTTCGGACACGGACTCGGAGGTGAAAAGGGAGTATTCGCTCATCTCGAAGGTTCCTGAAATTTACCGATGGTGTATGTCGCCAGCCGTCCGCTGGAAATGGCGGACCTGGATCTGGAAACCGTTACGCAAGCCTACGTACAGGCTGTCCCCATGGGCCAGCCCGGCAGCGTTGGCCCAGCGCGCCAGGTCGTCCTGTTCAAAGCCAAGCCACAGGTCGCCGCAGGCATCCCGCGCCCACCCCTGGTCATGGCTGCACAATTCGGTGACCAGCAGGCTGCCGCCTGCCTTCACCCGTTTGGCCAGCTGACGCAAGGCCAGGGCCGGGTCGCTGAAATGGTGCAGCACCATGTTCAGCACAACGCAGTCGGCGGCCACATCCGTTGCACCCAGTGCATCGGCCAACTGCAGGTTCACGTTGTCGAGCCCTTCGCGCTGGCACACCTGGCGCGCCAGTTCGAGCATGGTCGGGCTGTTGTCCAGGGCGGTGACCTGGGCGAAGCGCCGGGCCAGGTCAGGCAGGAAGCCACCGTCACCGGGGCCGACCTCCAGGGCGCTGGCGGCCGGGTCGAAATGCAGCTTGTCGAGCAGCGCCAGCAGGCTTTCGCGGTACTGCGGCAGGCCGGCGATCAGGTCTTGCTGGGCGCGGAACTTCTCCTCCACGCGCAGGAAGAAGTCCTGGCTGGTGGCCGCGCGGCGCTGCTGTACCAGGGCGATTCGCGCCTGCACATCGGGCGGCAGGGCCAGCTCGTCGACCTCTTCGAGCAGCGCCGCATGCAGCCGACCGCCCAGGCGCAGGCCATCGGGCAGGGCGCGGCGGTAGAAGATGGCGTTGCCTTCGCGCCGGGTGGCCACCAGCTCGGCCTGGGCCAGCACCTTCAGGTGGTGGCTCATGCCCGACTGACCGACGTCGAAGATCTGCGCCAGTTCCAGCACGCCGAACGAGTCGTTGGCCAGGGCGCGCAATACGTTCAGGCGCAACGCGTCGCCACTGGCTTTGCACAGGGCGGCCAATGCTTCGCGTTGCTCGGGGATCGATTGCGCACGGAGGTTCATGGGGCGGCAGTCTAGACAGGCATCGATGCCCTAGCAAGGCCAATATCAAAAAGTTTTGATATTGAGTGATGAGCGGGGCGGTTGACCCGGTTTTGCCCCGAATTGAATGCCAATCACAGGAAAATCCCCCGACTGCGACCATACGTCATTGCCCCAAGCCCCCCCACTGGGCGAAAATGGCCGCCTTTTTTCGTGACACCACCTATTCAAGCCCCCCAGGAGATCAGCGATGCCCAGCCGTCGTGAACGTGCCAACGCCATTCGTGCCCTCAGCATGGATGCCGTGCAAAAGGCCAACAGCGGCCACCCAGGTGCCCCCATGGGCATGGCGGATATCGCCGAAGTGCTTTGGCGCGACTATCTGAAGCACAACCCGAGCAACCCGAGCTTCGCCGACCGTGACCGCTTCGTGCTGTCCAACGGCCACGGCTCGATGCTGATCTACTCGCTGCTGCACCTGACCGGCTACGACGTCACCATCGATGACATCAAAGGCTTTCGCCAGCTGCACAGCCGCACCCCGGGCCACCCGGAATACGGCTACACCCCAGGCGTCGAGACCACCACTGGCCCGCTCGGCCAAGGTATCGCCAACGCCGTGGGCTTCGCCCTGGCCGAAAAAGTGCTGGCTGCCCAGTTCAACCGTGACGGCCACAACATCGTCGACCACAACACCTATGTGTTCCTCGGCGACGGCTGCATGATGGAAGGTATCTCCCACGAAGTCGCCTCGCTGGCCGGCACCCTGGGCCTGAACAAGCTGATCGCCTTCTACGACGACAACGGCATTTCCATCGACGGCGAAGTGCACGGCTGGTTCACCGACAACACCCCGGCGCGCTTCGAGGCGTACAACTGGCAGGTGATCCGCAACGTCAACGGCCACGATGCCGAAGAAATCAAGATGGCCATCGAAACGGCGCGCAAAAGCGACCGTCCGACCCTGATCTGCTGCAAGACCATCATCGGTTTCGGCTCGCCGAACAAGCAGGGCAAGGAAGACTGCCACGGTGCCCCGCTGGGCAACGATGAAATCGCCCTGGCCCGCAAGGAACTGAACTGGAACCACGGCCCATTCGAAATCCCAGCCGACATTTATGCCGAGTGGGATGCCAAGGCCGCCGGCGCCAAGGCCGAAGCCGACTGGAACCAGCGCTTCGACGCCTACGCCAAGGCCTACCCTGAGCTGGCTGCCGAGTTCAAGCGCCGTGACAGCGGCGAGCTGCCGGCCGACTTCAGCGAGAAGGCCCAGGCCTACATCAACGAAGTGGCTGCCAAAGGCGAAACCATCGCCAGCCGCAAGGCCAGCCAGAACGCCCTGAACGCTTTCGGCCCGCTGCTGCCCGAGTTCCTCGGCGGTTCGGCCGACCTGGCCGGCTCCAACCTGACCCTGTGGAAAGGTTGCAAGGGTGTCGAGGCCAATGACGCCAGCGGCAACTACGTGTTCTACGGCGTGCGCGAGTTCGGCATGACCGCCATCATGAACGGCGTTGCCCTGCACGGTGGCCTGGTGCCTTACGGCGCGACCTTCCTGATGTTCATGGAATACGCCCGCAACGCCGTGCGCATGTCGGCGCTGATGAAGCAGCGCGTGATCCACGTGTACACCCACGACTCCATCGGCCTGGGCGAAGACGGCCCGACTCACCAGCCGATCGAGCAGCTGACCAGCCTGCGCAGCACGCCGAACCTGGACACCTGGCGCCCAGCCGACGCGGTGGAGTCCGCCGTGTCCTGGAAAAACGCCCTGGAGCGCAAGGACGGCCCTTCGGCGCTGATCTTCTCGCGTCAGAACCTGCAGCACCAGGACCGCAACGCCCAGCAGATCGCCGACATCAGCCGTGGTGGCTACGTGCTCAAGGACTGCGCTGGCGAGCCTGAGCTGATCCTGATCGCCACCGGTTCGGAAGTGGGCCTGGCTGTTCAGGCCTTCGACAAGCTGACCGAGCAAGGCCGCAAGGTGCGCGTGGTTTCCATGCCGTGCACCAGCGTGTTCGATGCCCAGGACGCCGCCTACAAGCAGTCCGTGCTGCCGCTGGAAGTCGGTGCGCGCATCGCCATCGAAGCTGCCCACGCCGACTTCTGGTACAAGTACGTCGGCCTGGAAGGTCGTATCATCGGCATGACCACCTACGGTGAGTCGGCGCCGGCTTCGGCACTGTTCGAAGCGTTCGGCTTCACCCTGGAAAACATCCTGGGCACTGCCGAAGAGCTGCTGGAAGACTGATACAAGGAAGGCGAGGGCCTTTGGCCCTCGTTCGCGGCACAAGGCCGCTCCTACAGGGTATTGCGCACGCCGTCCCCTGTAGGAGCGGCCTTGTGCCGCGAATGGGCCGCATGGCGGCCCCGTTCAACTGCCGGAGTTCAAGAGCTACCTATGTCCCACCTGCGTCCCTACAAAGTTGCACTCAACGGTTATGGCCGTATCGGCCGCTGTGTCCTGCGCGCGCTGTTCGAGCGGGGGGCGAAGGCCGGTTTCGAGATCGTCGCACTGAACGATTTGGCCGACCAGGCCAGCCTGGAATACCTGACGCGCTTCGACTCCACCCACGGGCGCTTCCCCGGCGAGGTGAAGGTCGACGGCGACTGTCTGCATATCAATGGCGACTGCGTGAAGGTCATGCGCAGTGCCACCCCTGAAGGCATCGACTGGGCTGCACTGGGCATCGACCTGGTGCTGGAGTGTTCCGGTGCCTACAACACCCGTGCCGATGGCCAGCGCTTCCTCGACGCCGGTGCGCCCAGGGTGCTGTTCTCGCAGCCGATGGCCAGCGAGGCCGACGTCGACGCCACGGTGGTCTACGGCATCAACCAGGCCTGCCTGACCGGCAGCGAGCGCCTGGTGTCCAACGCCTCGTGCACCACCAACTGCGGCGTGCCGCTGCTGCGGGTGCTGGACCAGGCGTTCGGCATCGAGTACGTGCAGATCACCACCATCCACTCGGCCATGAACGACCAGCCGGTGATCGATGCCTACCACCACGAAGACCTGCGCCGTACGCGTTCGGCCTTCCAGTCGGTGATCCCGGTGTCCACGGGGCTGGCGCGTGGCATCGAGCGCCTGCTGCCGGAACTTGCCGGACGAATCCAGGCCAAAGCGGTACGTGTGCCGACCGTCAACGTCTCGTGCCTGGACATCACCCTGCAGACCGCCCGCGACACCAGTGCGGCCGAGGTCAACCAGGTGCTGCGCGAGGCCGCGCTGGAAGGCCCGCTGAAAGGCTTGCTGGCCTACACCGAGCTGCCGCACGCCAGCTGTGATTTCAACCATGACCCGCATTCGGCGATCGTCGATGCCAGCCAGACCCGTGTTTCCGGCCCTCGCCTGGTGAACCTGCTGGCCTGGTTCGACAACGAATGGGGGTTCGCCAACCGTATGCTCGACGTTGCCGAACACTATCTGCACGTCGTTCACCCAACCCGCAACAAACAGCCCTGAAGGACTGCATTCATGACCGTGTTGAAGATGACCGACCTCGACCTGCAAGGTAAGCGCGTACTGATCCGCGAAGACCTCAACGTGCCTGTGAAGGACGGTGTGGTAACCAGCGACGCGCGTATCCTGGCAGCGCTGCCGACCATCAAGCTGGCCCTGGAGAAGGGCGCGGCGGTAATGGTCTGCTCGCACCTGGGCCGCCCAACCGAAGGCGAGTTCTCTGCCGAGAACAGCCTCAAGCCGGTCGCCGACTACCTGAGCAACGCCCTGGGCCGTGATGTGCCGCTGGTTGCCGACTACCTGGACGGTGTCGAGGTCAAGGCCGGTGACCTGGTGCTGTTCGAGAACGTTCGCTTCAACAAAGGCGAGAAAAAGAACGCTGACGAACTGGCGCAGAAGTACGCAGCCCTGTGCGATGTGTTCGTCATGGACGCTTTCGGCACCGCGCACCGCGCCGAAGGCTCGACCCATGGCGTAGCCAAGTTCGCCAAGGTCGCGGCTGCCGGCCCGCTGCTGGCCGCCGAGCTGGATGCCCTGGGCAAGGCCCTGAAGGCCCCGGCCAAACCGATGGCGGCGATCGTTGCCGGCTCCAAGGTGTCCACCAAGCTGGACGTGCTGAACAGCTTGAGCAGCGTCTGCGACCAGCTGATCGTCGGCGGCGGCATCGCCAACACCTTCCTGGCCGCGGCTGGCCACCCGGTGGGCAAGTCGCTGTACGAGCCTGATCTGGTCGACACCGCAAAAGCCATCGCTGCCAAGGTCAGCGTACCGCTGCCGGTCGACGTGGTGGTCGCCAAGGAATTCGCCGAAACTGCCGAAGCCACCGTCAAGGCCATCGCCGACGTTGCCGCCGACGACATGATCCTGGACATTGGCCCGCAAACCGCGGCCAACTTCGCCGAGCTGCTGAAGTCGTCCAAGACCATTTTGTGGAACGGCCCGGTCGGTGTGTTCGAATTCGACCAGTTCGGCAACGGCACCAAGGTGCTGGCCAAGGCCATCGCTGACAGCGCCGCGTTCTCCATCGCCGGTGGCGGTGACACCCTGGCAGCCATCGACAAATATGGCGTCAGCAAGGAAATCTCCTACATTTCTACCGGTGGTGGTGCCTTCCTCGAGTTCGTCGAAGGCAAGGTCCTGCCAGCGGTGGCAATCCTGGAAGAGCGGGCCAAGGCCTGATGACGTCGGCGCTTGGCAAAGGGAGTGGCCTGATGGTCAAGCAATTGCCTGTGATGCTGCTGGCTGGCCTGTTGAGTGCCTGCTCCGGCAGCCCGGCCTCCGATGGCGACCCGGCGCAACCGCCCAAGGGCGGTTGCTACCAGTCCGAGTGGCAGGCCGAAACCGTGCCGGTCATCAGCAAGCGCGTGGGCCCGGAAGGCCTGGAAAAGTACGACGAAGACCACCAGCGCAAGGCGCCGGGCTGCCCTTGAACCCGGCGTTTCGTCGGCTCAGGCAACCAAGCGACCGCTGTGTGGTCAGCTAGAGGATATGCAATGAAAGCGCTTTTGGCCGTGACGGCCCTGGCGACACTGGCAGGATGCTCACTGCTAAAGCCGGCGCAACCGGCCCCGGCAGACAACTGGACCCGTTGGGTCTGCGACACCCAGGCCGAAGTGCTGTGGCGCTTCGCCGATGCACAACGCGACCAGGTCGATGTGCGCCTAGGCGGCGGTGACCAGGTCTACCGGCTCAAGTCCGAGCCGGGTGCCTCGGGCGCGCTGTACAGCGATGGCATGCTGGCCTTCCACACCAAGGGCGAAGAAGGCCTGGTGTACTGGGTGGTAACCAACGATCTGATTGGGCGGGGCTGCAAGGCACCGTGACTGGCCGGGCCGCGAGGGTGGCCCACACTACTTGAACAGCAACCGCCCCTGCGGCAGGCTTGCACGAAACAAACGACGCTTGTCGGGAGAGAGATACACAATGGCACTCATTAGCATGCGCCAGATGCTGGACCACGCCGCCGAGTTCGGTTACGGCGTACCAGCTTTCAACGTCAACAACCTCGAGCAGATGCGCGCCATCATGGAAGCGGCCGACAAGACCGACTCCCCGGTGATCGTCCAGGCTTCGGCCGGTGCCCGCAAATACGCCGGCGCCCCGTTCCTGCGCCACCTGATCTTGGCTGCCATCGAAGAGTTCCCACACATCCCGGTGTGCATGCACCAGGACCACGGCACCAGCCCTGACGTCTGCCAGCGCTCGATCCAGCTGGGCTTCAGCTCGGTGATGATGGACGGCTCGCTGGGTGAAGACGGCAAGACCCCGACCGACTACGAGTACAACGTCCGCGTTACCCAGCAGACCGTTGCCATGGCGCACGCTTGCGGCGTTTCGGTAGAAGGCGAGCTGGGTTGCCTGGGTTCGCTGGAAACCGGCATGGCCGGTGAAGAAGACGGCATCGGTGCTGAAGGCGTGCTGGACCACAGCCAGATGCTGACCGACCCGGAAGAAGCCGCCGACTTCGTCAAGAAGACCCAGGTCGACGCCCTGGCGATCGCCATCGGTACCAGCCATGGTGCCTACAAGTTCACCAAGCCCCCTACCGGTGACGTGCTGGCCATCGACCGCATCAAGGAAATCCACAAGCGCATCCCCAACACCCACCTGGTGATGCACGGTTCGTCCTCGGTACCGCAAGAGTGGCTGGCGATCATCAACCAGTACGGCGGCGACATCAAGGAAACCTACGGCGTACCGGTTGAAGAGATCGTCGAAGGCATCAAGTACGGCGTGCGCAAGGTCAACATCGACACCGACCTGCGTCTGGCCTCTACCGGTGCCATGCGCCGCCTGATGGCGACCAACCCGAGCGAGTTCGACCCGCGCAAGTTCTTCGGTGAAACCGTCAAGGCCATGCGCGACGTGTGCATCGCCCGTTACGAAGCCTTCGGCACCGCTGGCAATGCCTCGAAGATCAAGCCGATCTCCCTGGAAGGCATGTACCAGCGTTACCTGAAAGGTGAGTTGGCCGCCAAGGTCAACTGATCCACAGGCAGCCCTGAAAAACCCGCAGCGATGCGGGTTTTTTCATGGGCGATGGAAAGTGCCATTCGTGCTGGCTTCTTCGCGGGCATGCCCGCTCCCACGGAACTGCTGTGGGCGCGGGGTATGTATATTTCCGGGCAGAGCGACCGTTAGTCGGCTAACGTACAGTTGAACCACTGATAGCGTTCTGATTGCATTGCGTGTCGCAGCCTCGGGTCTAGAGTACTAATGGATCCAACCGTATTTTGCAGTCGGTCACAAAACAGAGATGCAGCATGGATGGCGCTCACCCTCAACCACAGCCACTGGATGGCAGCTCGGTTCTACTGGTGGTAGATGACTACCCCGAGAACCTCATCAGCATGCGGGCCTTGCTGGCCCGGCAGGATTGGCAAGTGTTGACGGCAAGTTCGGGGATGGAAGCCTTGAGCGCGTTGCTGGAACACGAAGTCGACCTGGTGTTGCTGGATGTGCAGATGCCGGAAATGGATGGCTTTGAAGTCGCCCGGCTGATGCGCGGCAGCCAGCGTACCCGGCTGACCCCGATCATTTTCCTTACCGCCAACGAACAGTCCGAAGCTGCCGTGCTCAAAGGCTACGCCAGCGGTGCCGTGGACTACATGTTCAAACCGTTCGACCCGCAAATTCTCAAGCCCAAGGTCCAGGCGCTGCTCGACCAGCAGCGCAACCGGCGCATGCTGCAGCAGCTGAGCCGCGAGCTGGAAGCGGCCAGGGCCTTCAATGCATCGATCCTGGAAAATGCCGCCGAGGGCATTCTGGTCGTGGATGCCCAAGGCCTCATCAGCTTTGCCAACCCGGCCATTTCGCGCTTGCTGGCGGCACCGGTGCAGCAGTTGCAGGGCAGTCACCTGCTCGACCTGGTGCAACTGGCCAGTGCCAGCCTGTGGCGTGAATCGGACTTCTACCAGGCTTATCTGGGGCGACGGATTTTCCGTGTACACGATGCCCAGCTGCGTACCAAAGGGGGCGATCTGGTGCCGGTGGCGTTGTCCTGCGCGCCATTACCGGCCGACCAGCAGGCCATGGTGGTGACCGTGCTGGACATGTCGGTGGTGCGCAACCTGCACCAGCAACTGGAATACCAGGCCGTTACCGACCCGCTCACCGGTCTGCTCAACCGCCGTGGTTTCTACCAGGCCGCCGAAGGTGCGCTGTTGCGCAACGAGCGTTCGGACAAGGCGCAGGCGCTGATGTACATGGACCTGGACGGCTTCAAGCGTATCAACGATTCGCTCGGCCACGACGCCGGCGACCGGGTGCTGCGCTGGGTGGCCGAGCAGCTCAAGGACTGCCTGGGCAGTGAGGCCTTGCTGGCGCGCATGGGCGGCGATGAGTTCACCGCACTGTTCGACAGCTTGCCCTACCCGGAGCAAGCCGGGCGATATGCCGAACGGCTGCTTGAGCGTGTTTCCATCAGCCATGAGGTAGACGGGCTGGATGTGTGTCTTGGGGTCAGCATCGGCATCGCCACCTACCCGGACTGCGGCGCAAATGTAGAAGGCCTGCTACGGGCAGCCGACGCGGCGATGTACGCGGCCAAGCAGGCCGGGCGCCAGCAGTACCGTTTCTACGACCAGGAACTCAATGGTCGGGCGCGTTCGCGGTTGATGCTCGAAGACGGCGTGCGCACGGCCATCGAGCAGCAAGATTTCACCTTGGTCTACCAGCCGCAGGTGTCCTTCAATGATGGCCGCCTGCGCGGCTTCGAAGCCCTGCTGCGCTGGCAGCACCCCAGCGTTGGCGATGTGCCGCCGGGGTTGTTCATCCCGTTGCTGGAGGAGGCGCGGCTGATCAACCGCCTGGCCAGCTGGATCTACCGCCAGGGGGCCGCTCAGCGCCAGGCCTGGTACGAACGCTTTCCCGCGGACCTTGTGCTCGGCATCAGCCTGAGCCGCGCCCAGTTCGTCATGCCGGGCCTGGTGGAAGAGCTGCGGCGGGTCATCCAGCTTTACCAGCTTGTTCCGGCACAGCTGGAGGTGGAGGTGGCGGAAACGTCGCTGATGTACAACATCGATGCGGCCGTCAAACAGATACACCGTTTGCGCGAGCTAGGGGTGCGGGTGGCATTGGACGATTTTGGCGCAGGTGACTGTTCGCTGCGCATGCTGCGAGACTTGCCGATCGACACCTTGAAGCTCGACCGCCACCTGGTGGCGCGCTTGCCCGACTCTGCCGTGGATGTCGCCCTGGTTCGCAGCGTTATCGGCTTGTGCGCCGATTACCGCATCACGGTGATCGCCGAAGGCGTGGAAACCCCGGCCCAGGCGGCCTGGCTCAAGGCCAATGGTTGCGAATACGTGCAGGGCTTTCTGGTGGCTCATCCCATGACTGCTTCGGACGCCAGTGGTTTCCCGGCGATTTTCTCCTGGCCAGGGCCATGATTGGCTAGAATCGGCATTCGTTACGCCGATTACAGCGCCATGACCGTATTACGTTACTTGCAAGCCTACCCCCCGCACCTGCAGGAGCAGGTGCGGCAGATGATCGACAGTGACCGCCTGGGTGAGTACCTGCAGCGCCGCTACCCCGACCGCCATGACGTGCAAAGCGACAAGGCGCTGTACGGCTATGCCCAGGATCTGCGTCAGCAGTACCTGCGCAGCGCGCCGAGCCTGGACAAGGTGCAGTTCGACAGCCGCCTCGACCTGACCCACCGGGCCCTGGGCCTGAACACGGCAGTGTCGCGGGTGCAGGGCGGCAAGCTCAAGGCGAAGAAGGAAATCCGCATTGCCTCGTTGTTCAAAGAGGCTGCGCCGCAGTTCTTGCGCATGATCGTGGTGCACGAGTTGGCGCACCTGCGTGAGCGCGATCACAACAAGGCGTTCTACCAGCTCTGCCAGCACATGGAGCCGGACTATCACCAACTGGAATTCGACCTGCGCGTCTACCTGACCTACCGGGAGCTGCCGGGCAATCTTTAAGGAACATGCAGCATGGAAGTGAGCAAGACCAAGAGCAGCTTCTACCGCCGCCTGTACGTGGCCTGGCTGATCGACAGCCAGACCGCGACCAGCGTGCCCGCCCTGATGGAAGCCACGGGCATGCCCCGGCGCACGGCTCAGGACACCATCGCCGCCCTGGCCGACTTGGACATCGTCTGCGAGTTCGAACAGCAGGAAGGTGCACGCAACCATGCCGGGCATTACCGCATTCATGACTGGGGCGCGATCGACAAGCAGTGGATCATTCGTCACCTGCGGCAGATCCGCGAAGTGCTGGGTTACCCCTGATCAGCTCCCTGTAGGAGCGGGCTTGCCCGCGAACACGGGCGAAGCCCGTGCCATCCACCTCAGCGCCTGCTTCGCGGGCACGCCCGCTCCCACAGTGACCCGGGTAGCATCAGCCTTTACGCATGCCGATATGCGGAATGTCATCTTCAAGATATTCCTCGCCCACCACCACAAACCCATGGCCGGCGTAGAAACCCTGCAAGTGCGCCTGCGCCGACAGATAAACCGGCACCCCCGGCCAGCAATGCTGCGCAGCTTCCAACCCCTTGAGCAGCAATGTATGACCAAGCTTCAGCCCGCGCGCCGCGGGCGCGGTCACCACCCGCCCGATCACCACGTCCCCGCCTTGTGACTGCGGGTCGAGCAGCCGCAGGTAGGCCACCAGCTTGTCTTCCTGCCAGGCCATGAGGTGCAGGGTGTCGCCGCTCAGGTCCTGGCCATCGACTTCCTGGTAGGCGCAGCGCTGCTCGACCACGAACACTTCGGTGCGTAACTGCAAAATGGCATAGAGCTGTTCCTTGCCGAGGTCGGTGTGATGCTTGCAGAGCCAGTCGATGGACATTGGCGTGGTCTCCTTGGATGGGCCTCGATCATCGCATGCTGCATGGGCTTCGGCCAAAATAGAGGCTAAATGACACTATTGGCCGCTGCCCTCGGCAACAGCTTTGTGTAATCTCATCGACAGTGTGTGCCCTCCATTGCGAAAGGACGTGAGCATGCGGCCACTGCTTTGTGTTCTGGGATTACTGGCATTGATGCTGGCAACACCCGCCCCGGGTCACGACAGGCTGCGCCTGGTGGCCGACAACTGGCCACCGTTCACCGATGCCAACATGCCGGGCGGGGGCCTGGCGACCAGCATCGTCACCACGGCACTGGCCCGTGCCGGCTACAGCAGCGGCTATGAAGAAGCGCCTTGGGCGCGAGCGCTGCTGGGGGTAGGAGAAGGGCGCTACGACGTGTTGATCAATGCCTGGTACAACGATGCACGCGCCACTATCGGGCAGTTTTCCAAAGCCTACCTGAGTAACCGCATTCGCCTGCTGCAGCGCAAGGGCGAGGCGTTTCGCTACAAGCACCAGTCCGACCTGTACCCCTACAGCATTGCTGTAGTGCGTGATTACGCCTATTCACCGGAGTTCGACAGGGATACCCGCCTGCACAAGGTGCCGGTACGCAACTTTTCTTCAGCGGTACGCATGCTGGCGGCAGGGCGCGTGAACCTGGCGGTGGAGGATGAGTATGTGGCCCGCTACAACCTGCAGCGCGAGCCGCAGGAAGTGCGTGACGGGGTGATGCTGGTGGAGCCGCCGTTGGGGGAGAACACCTTGCATATCCTGGTCAGCCTGAAACACCCGGAGCATAAGCGGATCGTCGAGCGGTTCGAGCAGGCGATTGCGGCGATGAAGGCCGATGGCAGCTATGCCCGGCTGCTGCGCCAGCATGGCTTCTGATCTCTATCTTCTGTATCGACCTCTTCGCGGGCGAGCCCGCGAAGAGGCCGATCCAGACAACCCAGAAGTCAGCTGGGTGAGCCTTCCTTGATCAGGTGCGCCGCCAAGGTCCTCAATGGCCCCAACTGCCGGCAAATCAACGCCAGCTGCGTCTGCACCAACCGCTGATGTTCATCCAACTCGTCCGGCATCTGCTCCAGGGCATTGGCCAGTGCCTCTTCGGCATCGCTGTGAATCGCCACCGGCAGCCGCGCCGCCAAACCGTTGGCGATCTCGTCCAGGCTGCTGGCCAGGCTTTGCCCGGCACCTTCGATCAACTGCTCCTGCACCTGCGCCGGCAACGCCGTGTCGCGGTGCGCGCCTAGCCCCGAGAGGTAACTGAGCAAGGTGTGCGACAGCACCAGGAAGCGGAAGCCAACGTCGGCCTCCTTACGAAAATGCCCCGGCTCCATCAGCATGTTGGCCAAGGTGGTGGACAGCGCCGCGTCGGCGTTGTGAGCATTGCGCCGGGCCAGGCGGTAGGCCAGGTCGTCACGCTTGCCATGGGCATATTGCTGCATGATCTGGCGCAGGTACACGCTGGCGCAGGCCAGGGTATTGGCCAGCGCCTTGTTCAACCGCCGCCCTTGCCAGTCAGGCAGGAACAGGAACACCGCAAGGATGGCAATCAGGCTGCCCACCAAGGTATCGAACAGGCGTGGCAGGAACAGGCCGTAGCCATCGCCGATCTGGTTGAAGCAGAACAGCACCATCAGGGTGATCGCCGCCGTGGCCAGGGTGTAACGGGTGGTACGGTTGACGAAGAACACCACACCGGCAACCACGGCGAACAACGACTGGATGACCGGGTTGGGGAACAGGTCGAACAAAGCCCAGCCCACCGTCAGTCCGACGGCGGTGCCAAAGATACGCTGCACCAGCTTACGCCGGGTTGCACCGTAGTTGGGCTGGCACACGAACAGCGTGGTGAGGATGATCCAATAGCCTTGGGTCGGGTGAATCAGGTGCACCATGCCGTAGCCGACCGACAGCGCCAGCGGCAGGCGCAAGGCATGGCGAAACAGCAGCGAGGTCGGTGTGAGCTGGGTGCGCAGGCGCGTCCACACGTCTTTCAGCGAACGTGGCGAGCGGTCGAGCAGGCTGCTGTCGCTGGCATCGGCCAGGCTGTCCGGGTTGCTGGCGGCACTGAGCAGGCGGTCCAGTGTCGCCAGGTTGGCGGCCAACGCTCGCAACGAACGCAACAGCCCGCGCCAGGCCGGATTGCTCTGAATGCGCAGGTGCTCAAGCGAAGCGTTGAGGTCCTCGAGGGCTTCGGGATAGCCGCTGGCCAGCACGAACGGCTGACGCAGGCGGATCGAGCGGGCCAGCTCTTGGCAGGACGAACCCTGCTTACGCAACAGGCGCTGGCAGCGGAACATCACATCACTGTGGAAAAACGCCTCGGTCAGGGCGTTGTAGGGGTAGTGCGAGGCACTGACCCGCTCGTGAATGTCCTGGGCCAGGAAGTACAGCTTGAGGTAGCGGCTGACCTTCGAGTTCGGTTGGCTGTTGCCCACGCGGTGCAGGATGATTTCCTTGGCGGCGTTCAGCGCGGCTACCACCTTGCCGTTCTGCTGGGCCAGCTCCAGGCGGCTGGCCTCGACGTCGAGAGTGCGCACGGGTTCGAACAGGCTGGCCTTGAGCTTGAGGTAGCTGCCCAGTTCGAAAAACAGTTTGGCCAGGCTCTGCTGCACCGGCTGGTTGGAGAACAAAGCCTGCCACAACACTGAAAGCAGCCCGTACCACGCCGCGCCCGCCACCAGCAGCAACGGCTCGTGCCAGAAGTCCGTCACTTGGCCGCCGCGTTGGTCCACACCGATCATGGTGTAAACCGCCGTGATCAGTGTCGCCGAGGCAATCGCACCATAGCGCTCGCCCAAGGCGCCGAGCATGGTCAGGCCGAACGCCGCCAAGGCCAGGGCAATGGCAAAAAACCAGGGGTAGGGGAACAGCAACTCGACGGCCAGTGCGGCGATGGCGAAACACACCAGGGTAACGGCCAGGGCGCTGAGGCGGCCCTGCCAGCTGTCGTCGGTTTCGGCCAGGGCGCTGGCGATGATGCCGAGGAACAGTGGAATCAGCAGGGCCATCTCGTTCTGGTACCAGCACAGGGCCAGGCTGCCGGTAAGGGCGATGGTGACCCGGATGCTGTAGCTGAACTTGTCTTGGCCCCACAGGCGACGCAGTGACTGACGGAACGAGCTCGATGACATGATGGCCTGCTAGGCAGTGAGCGAAGAATGCAGTGCAGCACGGGCCAGCAAGAAGCGTTCCGTGCTGCTGAATGGATTCTACTCTACACGAACTGCGCTGCGGCGTTGGCCGATGCCCAAGCCCACTGGAAGTTGAAACCGCCCAGGTGGCCGGTAACGTCCAGCACTTCCCCGATGAAATACAGCCCAGGGCTTTTCAGCGATTCCATGGTCTTGGACGACACTTCGCGGGTATCCACGCCGCCCAAGGTCACTTCGGCGGTGCGGTAGCCTTCGGTGCCGGCCGGCACCACCTGCCAGTTCGCCAGTTTTTCGGCGATGTGTGCCAGTTCCGCCGGGGTGTACTGCTTCATCGGCTTGGACTCGAACCACTGCTCGGCCAGCAGGTTGGCCAGCTTGCGGGTGAACACTTCGCCCAATACGGTCTTGAGTTCGGCGTTGGCGCGTTCGGCCTGCATCTGTTGCAGCCAGGTCAGCGCATCGCGGTCGGGCAGCAGGTTGATCTCGACCGTGTCACCGGCCTCCCAGAACGACGATATCTGCAGGATCGCCGGGCCGCTCAGGCCGCGGTGGGTGAACAGCAGGTTCTCGCGGAAGCTGGTGCCGTTGCAGCTGGCGGTGCAATCCAGCGAGGTGCCGGACAACTCGGTGCACAGTGCCTTGAGTTGGGGCTCGGTGATGGTGAACGGCACCAGCCCGGCGCGGGTCGGCAGCAGGGTGTGGCCGAACTGGCGGGCCACCTGGTAGCCGAAACCGGTGGCGCCCAGGGTCGGGATCGACAGGCCGCCGGTGGCGATTACCAGCGACTGGCAGGCGAACTGGCCGCCGCTGGTCTGCAGCAGGTAGCCGGTTTCGGTCTTCTCGATCTGTTCGATGCTGGTGTGCATGCGGATCTCGGCGCCGGCCTCGTCGCATTCGGCCAGCAGCATGTCGAGGATGTCGCTGGCCTTGTTGTCGCAGAACAGCTGGCCGAGCTTCTTCTCGTGGTACGCCACGCCGTGCTTGCACACCAGTTCGATGAAGTCCCACTGGGTGTAGCGGGCCAGGGCCGACTTGCAGAAATGCGCATTCTGCGACAGGAAGTTGGCTGGCTCGGTGTACATGTTGGTGAAGTTGCAGCGCCCGCCGCCGGACATGAGGATCTTCTTGCCTGGCTTGTTGGCGTGGTCGAGCAGCAGTACTCGGCGGCCACGGCGGGCGCTGAGCTGGGCGCACATCAGGCCAGCGGCGCCGGCGCCGAGGATGATCACGTCGGTGGAGTGCACGGTGTTACCTCTTCAGAATTGCCGGGGCTGCTTTGCAGCCCTTTCGCGGCACAAGGCCGCTCCTACAGGAGATGCGCGATCCCTTGTAGGAGCGGCCTTGTGCCGCGAAAGGGCCGCAAAACAGCCCCAAAATAGGTCAGACGATACGGACTTTCAGGGCGCGGCCCTTGATCTTGCCGCTGTTCAGCCGCTGCATGGCCTGCTTGGCCAGCGCGCGCTCCACGGCAACGAACGCCTGGAAGTCGAAGATGGCGATCTTGCCCACCTGCTTGCCTGGGATGCCGGCATCACCGGTCAGTGCCCCCAGGATGTCACCCGGGCGCAGCTTGTCCTTGCGGCCAGCGGCGATGCACAGCGTGGTCATCACCGGCAGCAGCGGCTCGCCGCCCTTGCTTTTCAGGCTGTCCAGCTGGTCCCAGCGCAGTGGGCTCTTCTGCAAGGTTTCGATGGCCTGGGCACGGTGGCCTTCGGCCGGTGCCACCAGGCTGACCGCGATCCCTTTCTCGCCGGCACGGCCAGTACGGCCCACGCGGTGCACGTGGATTTCCGCATCACGCGCCAGCTCCACGTTGATGACCATGTCCAGGCCATCGATGTCCAGGCCACGGGCGGCCACGTCGGTCGCCACCAGCACCGAGCTGCTGCGGTTGGCGAACATGGTCAGCACCTGGTCACGGTCGCGCTGCTCCAGGTCGCCGTGCAGGGCCTGGGCGACGATGCCCTTGGCGGTCAGGTGGGCAACCACGTCCTCGCACTGCTGCTTGGTGAAGCAGAACGCCACGCAGGACTGCGGGCGATAGTGGCCGAGCACACGGGTGACAGCCTCCAGGCGCTGCTGCGGGTCGATCTCGATGAAACGCTGTTCGATCTGGTTGTCGGTGTGCAAGCTCTCGACCTTGACCTGCTGCGGGTTGCGCATGAAGTCGGCGGCCAGTTGCTTGATGCCCGCCGGGTAGGTGGCCGAGAACAGCAGGGTCTGGCGGCGCGACGGGGTCTTGCCGATGATGCTGGCGATGGCATCGAAGAAGCCCATGTCGAGCATGCGGTCGGCTTCGTCGAGTACCAAGGTGTTCAGGCCGTCGAGTACCAGGGTGCCTTTGTCCAGGTGCTGCTGGATGCGCCCGGGGGTGCCGACGATGATGTGCGCACCGTGCTCCAGCGAAGCGATTTGCGGGCCCAGCGAAACGCCGCCGCACAGGGTCAGGATCTTGATGTTGTCCTCGGCGCGGGCCAGGCGGCGCAGCTCCTTGGCCACCTGGTCGGCGAGCTCGCGGGTAGGGCACAGCACCAATGCCTGGCAGCCGAAGTAGCGCGGGTTGATCGGGTTGAGCAGGCCGATGCCGAAGGCGGCGGTCTTGCCGCTGCCGGTCTTGGCCTGGGCGATCAGGTCCTGGCCTTTGAGGATGACCGGCAGGCTCTGGGCCTGGATCGGCGTCATCGAGGCATAGCCGAGGGCGTCCAGGTTGGCCAGCATGGCGGTGGACAGCGGCAAGGTGGCAAAGGCGGTGGATTCGGTGGTCACGAGGCGGGCCTGCGGTGCGAAGCGAAAAATGCCGCACAGTCTACCAGCCTCGTGGCCATTCGCCCTACGACTCCATGTGTTGTTCCGGACGACGGGCACGCCTTCCGTCCGTCGGCGCCAGTTGCAGGAAGATCGCCGCCGCCAGCATGGCCATCACGCCGATGGTGACGAAGGTCAGTTGGAATGCGCCAAGGGTGGATTCCACGCCTTCGGCACTGCCTGCCGCGGTAAAGCCGCCGAGCAGTGCGCCGGCACAGGCCACGCCCAGGCTCAGCGCCAGTTGCGCGACCACCGACAGCAAGCTGTTGCCACTGCTGGCGCTGGCGTCGTCGAGGTCGATCAACGTCACTGTGTTCATGGCCGTGAACTGCATGGAGTTGACCGCGCCGAGCAGCCCCAGCTGGATCAGCAGCACGGCGTAGGGCGTTTGCTCGTCGACCAGGCCGAGGCTGGCCAGCAGCAGGCCCAGCAGCAACGTGTTGCCGGTGAGGATGATGCGGTAACCGAACCGTTCGATCAGCGGCCTGGCGATGGACTTGGCGAGCATGGCCGCCGCCGCCAGCGGGATCATGCTCATGCCGGCCTGGGCCGGTGAATAGCCCAGCGCCACCTGCAGTAGCAACGGCACCAAAAAGGGCAGGGCGCCGCTACCCAAGCGGGCGAACAGGTTGCCGAGGATGCCGATGGCGAAGGTGCGCACACGGAACAGGCTGGGCGAGAACAACGGCTCCGGGTCGCGCCCGGCACGCAGCCAGTAGGCGGCCAGGCAGGCCATGCCGGCGAACAGCAGCAACATGACCCGCAGGTGCGGCAGGTGCAACTCGCCCAGGCCTTCCATGGCGATGGTGATCAGTACCATCGCTGCGCCAAACAGCAGGAAACCGGGGCCGTCGAACGTGGTGCGTTCGGCGCCGCGCAGGTCCGGGATGAACTTCCAGACGGCAATGCAGCCAAGCAGGCCAACCGGCAGGTTGAGCAGGAAGATCCAGTGCCAGCTGAGGATTTCCACCAACCAGCCGCCGACCGTTGGGCCCAGCAAGGGGCCCAGCAGGCCAGGGATGGTGATGAAGCTCATGATCCGCACCAATTCGCTGCGCGGGTAGGCGCGCAGTACCACCAGTCGGCCGACCGGTAGCATCAGCGCACCGCCCAGGCCCTGTACCACGCGGGCGAAGATCAGGAAACCAAGGCTGTTGGCCGCGGCGCACAGCAACGAGCCGAAGCTGAACAGCAGGATGGCGCTGAAGAAGATGCGCTTGGTGCCGAAGCGGTCGGCGATCCAGCCCGAGGCGGGGATCAACAGGGCCACGGTGAGCATGTAGGCGATGATCACGCCCTGCATGCGCAGCGGGTCTTCGGCCAGCGAGCGGGCCATGGCCGGCAGCGCGGTGTTGAGGATGGTGCCGTCCAGGGACTGCATGAAGAAGGCGATGGCCACCACCCAAGGGATCCAGCGGGCGGTGACGGGGTCCAGCGGAGTGCGTTCGGGCATGACTTCCTCGTTTGTCAGTGCCGGCCTCTTCGCGGTTGTAGGAGCAGCCTTGTGCTGCGAAGAGGCCGGCAAGGCCAAAGATTATCTTCAGCCGCAATGGCCTCTTCGCAGCACAAGGCTGCTCCTACAGCAACCGCGAAAGGGCCGGCAAGTCCGGTCACAATGTCAGGGTCAGGCCTTTGACCAGCGCCCCCGGCAAATGACTCGACCCGGTACTGCGCTGTCCATAGGTACTGGTCGACAGGATCATCTCGCGCTCGCGGGTCAGGTCCTCCAGCTGGCTACCCAGCAAACTGTACAGGCTGTCATCGAAACGCATGGTGCTCACCGGCCCCTGGATCTGCCCGTCTTCCACCCAGAAAGTGGCGAAGCGGGTAAGCCCGGTCATGCGCGCCGCTGGCAGGTCGGAGTAGTTCAGGTACCACAGGTTGCTGATGTACAGGCCGGTGCCTAGGCGCTGAAGGACCTGCTCGCTGGCCAGGTTACCCGGCGCCAGGCTCAGGGCACAGGGCGACTCGTAACTGTCGGCACCATTGGCCAGCAGTTCGAATTCGGCCGCGCTGCGTGCACTGATCAACCGCTGCTGGGCCTGGCCTTGCTGGATCAGCGGCACATCCAGGCGCGGCGCACCTTCATCGGAAAACGCCGGGCTCAGCGAGCCGCTGACCTGCTCGGTGAAACTCACCAGCGGGCTCAGCCGCGCATCGCCGTTGTACAAGCGCTGCAGGGCGCTGTTGCCGGTGGCCAGGGCCTGTGCGGAAAAACCGCCCCAGCAGAGCATACCGGCGATTTCGTCCATGGCCGCAGGGGCCAGGTAGGCACGGTAGCTGCCGGGCTTGAGGGTGACTGCCGGGCGCCCGAGGAAGCCCAACTGTTCCCGCGCCTGGCGCAGGCGTGCGGTGAAGTCGTCGGGGTTCCACAGCTGGCCGGCATAGTTGGCCTTCACCGCCTGGCCGTTTTCGTGGAACAGGCTCCAGTCGAAGTTGAAGCTGTTGGCCTGGTGCCAGCCGAAGGCGCCGAACGAGCTGGCGAAGCCCCGGCAGATCGGGCCGCTGGCGTAGATACCGACCAGGTCCAGGTCACCGGCTTCGCGGTCGAGCAGGGCCAGCACTTCGTCCAGTTCGGGCAGCGGCTGCTCCTGCAGGCTGTGGCTGTGCCAGGCACTTTCGTCCAGGCGCAGGTAAGGGTCGACGGCCAGCAGCGGTAAGGTCTGGCGCAGTAGCGTCAGGGCATCGGCCAGGCGCTGGCGATCCAGTTGCACGTCGCCACTCAAGGTCACCTGCTGCTCCGCCTGGCGGCCATCGCGTACCAGCCGCAGTTGCGCACTGGCCTGGCTTACCGTGCCGGCCTGGCGCACCTTGGCATGGTTGAAACGCACGAATTGCGACTGCTCGGCGCTGTAGCCGAGGGTGAACTGCTCGCCTGCTTGCAGGGCGGCGCGCACATCCCCGACCAGGGTTTCGAAAGCGTGCTTCATCACGCATCTCCTCCGAATACGTCGATCTGGCGGAATACGCAGGCCGGCGAAGCATGGCCTACCCGTACCACCTGGTTGGGTTCGCCCTTGCCACAGTTGGGCGTGCCCAGTACCTGGAAGGTGCTACGGTCGCCGACAGCCGACAGGTTGCGCCAGAACTGCGCGGAGATGCCGCGATAGTTAGGGTTCTTGACGATACCCTTGAGTTCGCCGTTTTCAATCAACTGGCCATATTCACAGCCGAACTGGAACTTGTTACGCGCATCGTCGATGGACCAGGAACGGTTGGTACGCATCAGGATGCCGTGCTCGATGCCTTGGATCAGTTGCTCCAGGCGCTGGTCGCCCGGTTCGATGTTGAGGTTGGCCATGCGGTCGATCGGCGCACGGTTCCAGCCACAGGCGCGGCTGTTGGCCACGCCATCCAGGCCGGAGCGAAATTGCGACAGCGCGCCACCCAGCGGGCGCAGCAGCAGGCCGTCGCGGATCAGGAACTGCTTGCTGGCCGGGGTGCCGTCATCATCAAAGCTGTAGCTGGCCAGCTCTTCGCCGATGGTTGGGTCGAAGGTCACGTTCAGCAGGCTGGAGCCGTATTGCAGGTGGCCGAAGTCGCTGGCTTTGACGAAGCTGGTGCCGGCGTAGTTGCGCTCGTCGCCGAGAATGCGGTCCATCTCCAGCGGGTGGCCGATGGACTCGTGAATCTGCAGCATCATCTGGTCGGGCATCAGCAGCAGGTCGCGCGGGCCACTGGGGGTATTCGGTGCCAGAAGCAGTTGCAAGGCTTCGTCCGCAACCTGGCGGGCGGCGCCGACCAGGCCGCAGCGCTCGATGATTTCAAAACCGCCCTGTTGGCCGAAGTTGTCGCGGCCCAGGCTACGGCTCTGGCTGTCCTGGCCATCGCTGGCGGTAACGCCCAAGCCTGGGAACAGGAAGCGCTGGGCGTGGCGCAGCTCGGCGCCGGCCGAGTTCAGATAGGTTTGCTCGACCAGGCTCAGGCCCAGGCTGGCCTGCCAGTCCACCAGGCGGCTGTCCTTGGGCACGCTGGCCGATTCGGCGGCGAGCAGGCCAAGGCAGTCGGCGAGGCTTGGCACGGGCTGGTCGAAATTGGGTGAGATGTGGTCGTGGCGAGCGCTGGTCACCGGCTGCTCGCGCAGGTCCAGCAGGCTGTGCCGGGCGATCTGCCGGGCCAGCGCCTCGGCCTGCTCCAGGGCGCGCTGCAGGCCAGCCTGGGACAGGTCGGCGGTGGCTGCATAGGCCTCCACGCCATTGACCCGCACGGTGAGCATGGCGCCTTCGTCCTGGCTGAAGAGGGGTGGTTCGGCGACGTTGCGACGAACTGAAAGCGCCTGGTGCGACTGTTTCACATGGCGCAGGGAAAACAACTCGGCCGTACTGCGCAGCGCGGCGAAGCGCTGGCGCAGCAGGGCGCTGGAATCGAACATGCAAAAGCCTCCGTGTACACGGTGGCTCCCCCTAGAACCACCCGTCTTGCATGGCGAGGCAGGTATCGTCGCGCGCCTCTAGCAATGCCAGCTCATTATGGCAGCCCGGTACTTCCCAGGTCAGGAAATAACGCGCGGCCTGGAGCTTGCCGAGGTAGAAATCGCGGTCGGCAGCGTTGCCCTTTAGCAAACCAAGCTCGGCGTGAATCGCCTGCTCCAGCCAGCGCCAGCCGATCACGCAGTGGCCGAAGGCCTTGAGGTACAGGGCCGAGTTGGCCAAGGCGCCAGCGACTTTGCCTTGGGCCAGGTCGCCGAGCAGGGCCAGCGTTACGCTTTGCAGGCGGTTGACCAGTTGCTCCAGTGGCTGGCGCAGCGGGTCAAGGTGCGGGTGATGGCTGGCGCGCTCGTCTGTGTTGGCGATCAGGCGGATCAGCTGCTTGAGGCCGGCGCCATTGTTTTGCGCCAGCTTGCGGCCAAGCAAGTCGAGCGACTGGATGCCCTCGGTGCCTTCGTGGATCGGGTTCAGGCGGTTGTCGCGGTAGTACTGTTCCACCGGGTATTCGCGGGTGTAGCCGTGGCCGCCGAGAATCTGGATCGCCAGTTCGTTGGCCTTGAGGCAGAACCTCGAAGGCCAGGATTTAACGATCGGGGTCAGCAGGTCGAGCAGTTCCTGGGCCTGCTTGCGGGTGCGTTCTTCACTGGCGGTGTGGGTATCGTCGAATAGGCGGGCGGCATACAGGCCCAGGTCGAAGGCACCTTCCACATAAGCCTTTTGCGCCAGCAGCATGCGCTTTACATCGCTATGTTCGATGATCGGCACTGCTTGGCTGTGCGGGTCTTTGTTGTCCGGCAGCCGGCCCTGCGGGCGCTGTCGGGCGTATTCCAACGAGTACAGGTAGCCGGCGTAGCCCAGCATCACTGCGCCCATGCCGACGCCGATACGCGCCTCGTTCATCATTTGGAACATGCAGGCCAGGCCCTGGTGCGGCTGGCCGACCAGGTAGCCGACGCACTCGCCGTTGTCGCCGAAGTTCAGCGCGGTGGAGGTGGTGCCACGCCAGCCCATCTTGTGGAACAGGCCGGCCAGCAGCACATCGTTACGCGGGCCACGGCTGCCGTCCGGGTTGACGTTGAACTTGGGCACGATGAACAGCGAAATGCCTTTCACCCCGGGCGGGGCGTCCGGCAGCTTGGCCAGCACCATGTGCACGATGTTTTCCGACAGCTCGTGATCGCCACCGGAGATGAAGATCTTGTTGCCTTTGAGCCGGTAGCTGCCGTCGCCCGCAGGCTCGGCGCGGGTGCGGATGTCGGCCAGAGACGAGCCGGCGTGGGGCTCGGTCAGCGCCATGGTGCCGAAGTAGCGGCCCTCGATCATCGGCTGCAGGAACAGGCGCTTCTGTTCCTCTGTGCCGAAACTCTCGATCAGGTTGGCCGCGCCCATGGTCAGGAACGGGTAGGCCGTGGTGCCGGCGTTGGCGGCTTGGAAATGGGCGAAGCAGGCTTGTGATAGCAGGCTGGGCAGCTGCATGCCGCCGGCTTCGAAGTCGCGGTTGGCGTTGAGGAAGCCGGCTTCGAGGAAGGCGTCGACGGCGGGTTTTACCTCGGGGATCAGTTCTGCGTGGCCGTCGACGTAGCGTGGCTCGTTTTCGTCGGCTTTGCGGTTGTGCGGGGCGAAGTACTTTTCGGCGATGGTGCGGGCGGTGGTCAGTGCCGCGTCGAAGGTTTCGCGGCTGTGCTCGGCGAAGCGTGGGCGCTGGGTGAGGGCTTCGGCGTCGAGCACTTCGTAGAGTTCAAAGGCCAGGTTGCGGGGGCTGAGCAGGGTCTCGGGCATGGTGGCGGTCCTGAGGCGGGGTGCTGCGAGTGTAGGAGTGTGATGGGGGTGGGGACAGGTTAATAGGTTTGGGTGATATGGGTTTAGAAAGGGGGTGGGGCATGTAGGCGCTTGCCTTTTGTTTTTTGGCGCCTATGAGATCGAGCGCCGCCCGCGCGGCGCATCGCGAGCGAAGCTCGCTCCTACATTTGTTTCGGGCCAATTATTCCTGGGACATGGGCGCGCGCCCCCTTGGTGCCCACCTCGATATCGCGTTGTACAAACAAGGCGGTCGCGCGCGCCTGCCACAGGCGATACTGGCCCGAAACAGATGTGGGAGCAGCCTTGTGCTGCGAAGCGCCGCGCGGGCGGCGCTCGATCTCCCAGGCGCTGCAACTGTCGTGGGGATCACCTGCCAGCCCCGCCGCATTTGGGCCAGCATCCCAGCTGCTTTTTTAGGTTTTCACCTATTCCATGTAGTCCATTTCCGAAACATACTTCCAACCCCCTCCAAGCCATTGCGGTGTTCTGGGTAGGGCCCTAGTCTCGGGTGGTCGCTGTCAAATCAGTGACCGGCTTTGACAGGCCGCTCAGGTCGAACCGCATGGCATTGCCTTTTATGGCGGCTGTGCATGGGGCACTTCGTGTGCGCCGGGTTTTGGTTTGCCTACCGGTCTGTCAACCCATGTACAGCTGCCACCCTCTTGTTTGACAGCAGGTGTGTGGTGGCCCTTATCACTAGGTGAACCATGATGCTGAAGATAGTCCCCGATCCACCCCGTCACGCCCATTCCCTTGAAGACACCCTGATCCAAGCCGCGGACTACGCGCTATGTGCCGCGACCGTTGTGCACCAGGCCGCGCTGTTGCAGCCCAGGTCGCTGGCATCGATCCTGATGAGGACCTCGATGCATGAACTGGACGTACTGCGGGCTTTGCTTGAGTCGGCATTGATTCAGGTGCAGATGCCCGCAGGGCCCAAGACCTCGCACTAAGGCGGATTAATGTGTTGTGAGGCCTGGCCCTTTCGCGGGCACGCCCGCTCCCACAGGATCATCACAGTCCTCAAGACTTGCACAGTACCTGTGGGAGCGGGCGTGCCCGCGAAAGGGCCGGCCCAGGTGCCAGAGAAATTACAGGGGATTGAACAATGACAATAGAAGACACCCAGCTCACGGTCGGCAAGACCACTTTCTACCAAGGCGAAAACGGCACGCATCCACTGTTCCGCATCGAGCCTGGCATTCCCTGTCGGGATGCCCGCGAACAATCGTCGGAGCTGATGGGCTATGTCCGCGAACTGACCATCACCGGTTTGATGGATGAGAAACCGATGATGATCTGGGCTGCACATTACCTGAGTGCGATGGCCAAGGCGCTGATGGATGATGCCGAGTTGGGCATGAAGCAGTGAGGGCTTGGCTTTCGGTTGCGTGAAGGCTGATAGGTGTTCGCCATGACATTTTCTGAGCCTATGAGATCGAGCGCCGCGCGGGCGGCGCTCGGTCTCACAGGCGAAGCAAGTGTTGTGGCAAGCACCTGGCAGCCCAACCCAATCTCAAGAAAAATCCATAAAAAAGGAGAGCCGAAGCTCTCCTTTTCTTCAACAACCCTCAGCCTCAGCCAATGGTCATCAAGCTGGCGTTACCACCCGCCGCCGCAGTGTTCACACTCACCGCCCACTCGATCACCGCCCGCTCCAACGTGGTCAGCTTGACGTAGGCGGTTGTGCGGGGCGAAGCATTTTTTGGCGATGGTGCAGGCGGTGGTCAGTGCCGCGTCGAAGCTTTCGCGGCTGTACTCGTCGAAGTGCGGGCGCTGAGCAGGGTCTCGGGCATGGTGGCGGTCCTGAGGCGGGATGCTGCGAGTGTAGGTATCACCAAGTGGAGGCAGCTACCATGATTGATCCAGTTGATAGTGCGGAACACGCAGAAACATTTTTGAGTGTTCATCCCTTTGACGTCCCGTCTGTGCTTGGATAGCATTGCGATGTTGCTACAGACCGGAACCCTTGATCAGGGGGTAGCGATGCCGGGAATCAGGTGATACTGATTTCTCCCAGCCAGTGAGCGGGATTTGAAAGGCCAGGCCGATGTTCTGATATGGCAAAAGGCCCCGAAACAAATGTTTCGGGGCCTTTTTGTTTGTGGGGCTTTTAGGAGGTTAATCAGCTACTAAACTATCAATCCGTCATTGCGCTTTTCCAGCACGTAACGAACATTAAAAAGTTGGCCTTTAGGCATGCTCGCCCGCCCCCATGGATCTATCTCATAGGCTGATATCACATTCACCCTGAGGTAGTCTTTTGTGTTAGCTAGTTTACGGATTTCAAAAAATATCGCGTAATCAAAAGTGTCTAGGCAAAAGTAACGGCGATTATTCCTGCCCGCAAAATGTGCCCGGACCTTGGCGTCGATGAATCGGTGAGCAATGAATTCTGGTAGTTGTTTTGAGCATTCGTAGCGTCTTCTGCTGAAGCTGCGTTGCTCATTTGGTCGTGGATTGGTGAGTAGTGGGCCTTCGCCCTTGTTGTCGGTGAAGCAGTGAAATCCAAATATGAAGTCTACGCTTATGAGGCGTGAGACAGTTTTGAAGGAATGGGTGGCAGGCCGCAAGTGTGCCATACAGTGTTCCTTGCCGTTGATGATTAAGTTCTTCCAGTGCATGGCAACCACCCTTTGAGAGTGGTTATGAAAATATGCCAAGAGCTGAAGGTCAATAATTAGGCTGATCAATATTGTAGCGGGATATCTATAGGAAATTTCTTGCCTTTAAAAGGGAGTGGTATGATAGATATCTTTGTGGGTGTGCATTAGTGGGTGCTATTATCATGCCGCGCGTGGATTGCTGAAAACTATATAGGGCACGCACCTACGATCCCGTCGATTTTTAGCTGCTTTGCCTACAATCTTTTTAGGTTTTCACCTATTCCTTGTAGTCCATTTCCGAAATATACCTCCAACTCCCCTGCAAGCCACTTGGTCTCAGACGTTGCACTGGTGCTTTATTGGCGTGTCGCCTGTGCTGGCCTCTTCGCGGGTAAACCCGCTCCCACAGGATTATTTCAGTCTTCAGAATTTTTGCAGTGCCTGGAGTCGTCAGGTTGCATGAAGGCCGTCGTGTGTGTACCGCTACACACGACGATACAAACAGTGCAAGTTCATCCTACAAGCTGAAGCGGTGTTTCCCACGCAGTCTGCTAGCGCCGGACTACTGCGACTGGAGTGCCATATGGCGTTGAATGCGCATTCGTGGATTCAATGGGGAAACATTTCATATGAGCGATTTTGTAAATGGGGTCGCGGCTAATAGTAGCGCCGAACAACCGCCTTTCTTCGTCGTTTCACCAGGCAAGGTGGCTGTCATGGGCTTCTTTACCTTTGGTATTTACTGGCTTTATTGCTTTTATCAAAACTGGAAACTGCACCAAGCCAGGACCGGTGAGCAGGTAAGCCCTTTCTGGCGTTGCTTTTTTGCGATTTTCTTCATCTACCCACTGTTGAGGCGGGTGAACGACTGCATTCGTGTGTCGGGAAGGTCCAGTGACTGGTCCATTCTCGGGTTAACGCTTGTGCATTACGCTCTGGCCGTGGCCGGGGTCGTCGTCAACGCGATGCTTGAAGGGCGGCCGGCCGCTGTACTGTTGGCGTCGCTGGTGCTCCAGGCAGCGTGGGTAATGCTCTTTATCGCGATGCAGAACGGCATCAACCTCAGTGCGGGGGATATGACGGGGCAATCCAATAGCCGCCTTACGCTGGCCAACTGGCTGTGGATGCTGCCCGGGATTGGGCTTCAACTGATGATGGTGTTTGCTCTGGTTGCGATCGCAGTGGCTTGATGCCTGTCAGGCGGGGGATTTGTGGTTGGAGTTGCCTGTAGGTTGTATCAGGGCGCCGTGTGGTCGCCGATAGTTTTGTTGCGCCTATGAGATCGAGCGCCGCCCGCGCGGCGCTCGGTCTCACAGGCGAAGCAAGTATTGTGGCAAGCACCCGGCAGCCCAACCAAACCTCAAGAAAAACCCATAAAAAAGGAGAGCCGAAGCTCTCCCTTTTCTTCAACAACCCTCAGCCATCAGCCAATGGTCATCAAGCTGGCGTTACCGCCCGCCGCCGCAGTGTTCACACTCACCGCCCGCTCGATCACCAACCGCTCCAACGCAATCTGATGATCCCCGCTGGACAACCCGTGCACACCGACGATCGCCCCGGCGCGCTTGGCCACTTGCTGGCAAACACCGCGCAGCTGGTCCGAGTCGCCATGGTGGATCACGGCGTCGAACGCCACTTCATCCTTGCTCCAGTCCGCCACCAGCTTGATCTTGGCCTGCAGCTCACGCGGCAGGCGCAGGCGCAGGGCTTTGCCCGGCTCCCCGTCAGCCCATACCGCCGAGCTACCAACGGCCAGTACTGCAGCCAACTGTGCCAGCAGGTCAGCCTCGTTGTCGGCCAGGCACAGCACGTGCTCGCGCGGCAGGATGGTGTAGCTGTTGCGCTCGCCGGTCGGGCCAGGCAGCAGGCGGGCGATGCCGCTCTGCGACTGGCTGGCGAACTGGTCGCACAGCGCAGCCAAGTCGGCCAACTGGTTGCTCTCGGCCCAGGCCTTCAGGCCATGCAGCGGCTTGATCAGCTGTTCGTGCAGGGTGCGGTCCGGCTTGCCTTCGCCATCCTGCTGCTGGAAGTGGCGGCCAATCGCGTCGGCCGGGCGGGTCGACAGCAGGCGGTACAGGTACAGCGGGCCGCCGGCTTTCGGGCCGGTGCCGGACAGGCCTTCACCGCCGAATGGCTGCACGCCCACCACCGCGCCAACAATGTTGCGGTTTACGTACATGTTGCCGGCATTGGCGGTCTCCACCACCTTGGCGATGGTCTCGTCGATGCGGGTGTGCACGCCGAGGGTCAGGCCGTAGCCGGAGTTGTTGATCTGCTCGATCAGCTGGTCCAGGTTGCGGCGGTTGTAGCGCACCACGTGCAGCACTGGGCCGAAGATTTCACGCTTGAGCTCGTCGAAGCTGTCCAGCTCGATCAGGGTCGGCATCACGAAGGTGCCGCGCTTGATCTCGGCAGCATCGGCAATGGCGACCTGATAGACCGAGCGGCCTTTCTCACGCATGCCTTGGATATGCTTCTCGATGCCGGCCTTGGCTTCGGCGTCGATCACCGGGCCGATGTCCACGGCCAGGCGGTCAGGGCAGCCCAGGCGGCTTTCGGCCATGGCGCCCTTGAGCATCTCGATCACGCGGTCGGCGGAGTCTTCCTGCAAGCACAGTACGCGCAGGGCCGAGCAACGCTGGCCGGCACTGTCGAAGGCCGAGGACACCACGTCGATCACCACCTGCTCGGTCAGTGCCGAGGAATCGACGATCATCGCGTTCTGGCCACCGGTTTCGGCGATCAGCGGGATTGGGCGGCCCTGGTTGTCCAGGCGGCCGGCGACGTTGCGCTGCAGCAGGCGGGCCACTTCGGTGGAACCGGTGAACATCACGCCTTTGACGCGCTCGTCACCGACCAGACCAGCACCGACGGTTTCACCGCGGCCTGGCAGCAGCTGCAGTACGCCTTCGGGGATGCCGGCTTCCAGCAGCAGGCGCACGGCCTGAGCGGCGATCAGTGGGGTTTGCTCGGCGGGCTTGGCCAGTACCGGGTTGCCGGCAGCCAGGGCCGCGGCCACCTGGCCGGTGAAGATCGCCAGCGGGAAGTTCCACGGGCTGATGCACACCACCGGGCCCAGTGGGCGGTGGGCGTCGTTGCTGAAGTCGTTGCGGGCCTGCACCGCGTAGTAGCGCAGGAAGTCCACGGCTTCACGCACTTCGGCGATGGCGTTGGCGAAGGTTTTGCCGGCTTCGCGGATGAGCAGGCCCATCAGAGGCTGGATCTCGGCCTCCATCAGGTCGGCGGTGCGCTCCAGAATGGCGGCGCGTTCGGCTGGCGGCGTGGCCTGCCAGATCGGTGCGGCATTCAGTGCGCACTGGATAGCGTTGTCGACGTCGGCGACGGTGGCTTCCTGTACATGGCCCACCACATCGCGAAGGTCGGCCGGGTTCAGCACCGGCACGGCAGCGCTATCGCTGGCGGCGCAAGCCAGCAGCGGGGTGGCTTTCCAGTCGTTGTGGGCGGTGGCCAGCATGGCGCAGGACAGCGACGCCAGGCGGTGTTCGTTGGCCATGTCGATGCCGGCCGAGTTGGCCCGCTCGTTGCCATACAGGTCACGCGGCAACGGGATGCGTGGATGTGGCAGGCCGATGCTGCCTTCCTGGGTGCCCATGCGCTCGATGCTGGCGACCGGGTCGGCGACCAGTTCCTGGATGGAGATCGAGTGGTCGGCGATACGGTTGACGAACGAGGTGTTGGCGCCGTTTTCCAGCAGGCGACGTACCAGGTAGGCCAGCAGCGTTTCGTGGGTGCCGACCGGCGCATAGACGCGGCATGGGCGGTTCAGCTTGCCATCGGCAATCTTGCCGACCACTTGCTCGTACAGCGGCTCGCCCATGCCGTGCAGGCACTGGAACTCGTACTGGCCCGGGTAATAGTTCTGCCCGGCGATGTGGTAGATGGCCGACAGAGTGTGGGCGTTGTGGGTGGCGAACTGCGGGTAGATGGCTTCCGGTACGGCCAGCAGCTTGCGAGCGCAGGCAACGTAGGACACGTCGGTGTACACCTTGCGGGTGTAGACCGGGTAGCCTTCCAGGCCTTCGACCTGGGCACGCTTGATTTCGCTGTCCCAGTAAGCGCCTTTCACCAGGCGGATCATCAGGCGGTGGCGGCTGCGCTTGGCCAGGTCGATGACGTAGTCGATCACGTATGGGCAGCGCTTCTGGTAGGCCTGGATCACGAAACCGATACCGTTCCAGCCTGCCAGCGAAGGCTCGAAGCACAGGCGTTCGAGCAGGTCGAGCGACAGCTCCAGGCGGTCGGCCTCTTCGGCGTCGATGTTCAGGCCGATGTCATATTGCTTGGCCAGCAGGGTCAGCGACAGCAGGCGCGGGTACAGCTCTTCCATCACGCGCTCGTACTGGGCGCGGCTGTAGCGTGGGTGCAGTGCCGACAGCTTGATCGAGATGCCCGGGCCTTCATAGATGCCGCGGCCATGGGAAGCCTTGCCGATCGAGTGGATAGCCTGCTCGTAGGACGCCATGTACTTCTGCGCGTCGTGCTCGGTCAGGGCGGCTTCGCCGAGCATGTCGTAGGAATAACGGAAGCCCTTGGCCTCGAAGCGGCTGGCGTTGGCCAGGGCTTCGGCGATGGTCTCGCCGGTCACGAACTGCTCGCCCATCAGGCGCATGGCCATGTCGACGCCCTTGCGGATCATCGGTTCGCCGCTCTTGCCGATGATGCGGGTGAGCGAGGAAGTGAGGCCGGATTCGTTATGGGTGCTGACCAGCTTGCCGGTCAGCAGCAGGCCCCAGGTGGCGGCGTTGACGAACAGCGACGGGCTGTTGCCCAGGTGCGGCTGCCAGTTGCCGGTGCTGATCTTGTCGCGGATCAGCGCATCACGGGTGCCCTTGTCGGGGATGCGCAGCAGGGCTTCGGCCAGGCACATCAGGGCCACGCCTTCCTGGGACGACAGCGAGAATTCCTGCAGCAGGCCCTGGACGATGCCGGCGCGGCCGCCAGCGCTCTTCTGGTTGCGCAGTTTTTCGGCGATGCCGGCAGCCAGCTTGTTGGTGGCTTCGGCCAGTGGTGCGCTCAGGCGCGCCTGCTCCAGCAGCATCGGCACCACTTCCTGCTCGGGGCGGCGGTAGGCGGCGGTGATGGCCGAACGCAGAACCGACTGCGGCAGGATGCTTTCGGCGAATTCGAGGAAGCACTGGTGGCTGTGGTCGGCCTGGACTTCACCGGCATCATCGGCCAGGTTGCTGACATGACCGTTGAGTTCGGTCAGGGTGGCGCCACCCTCGAGCTTCTCCAGATAGTTGAAGATCGCTTGCTTGATCAACCAGTGCGGCGTGCGGTCAATGGACTGCGCAGCTGCTTTGAGTCGCTCACGGGTCGGGTCGTCGAGTTTGACCCCAAGGGTGGTAGTCGCCATTTCTTATCCTCGTTATTGCCACGGTTGTGGCCTAAGCTGGCGCCAAGAGTAGCTGTAGGACAATTCGGGTGCAACCAGGTGCAACCCGAATTTTTCATACGCAAGGTGCAACTCGTCCGACAGCCATTTCCACATCCTGAAAAGGGGTGTTTTCGATGCGTTTTATTCTGAAAAACCGGCTTGTTGCTCCCAAAAGGAGCAAAAAATCGTTTTTTGCGGAAATTGCACGGGAAGGTGCAACTTGCAAATGAAAAATGGTTGCACCTGCTTTGTGTTGTTGCATAGGATTCGCCGCCTGGGTGCAACCGCCATGGCTGCGGTTGTGCATGAAATAAAAACAAACGCCAGGGCACACGCATGGGCAATCCACTAACGATCACCTTCGTGATCTACATCGCGGCAATGGTGCTGATCGGCTTCGCCGCCTATCGCTCCACCAACAACCTTTCCGATTACATTCTGGGCGGTCGCAGCCTGGGTAGCGTGGTTACCGCGCTGTCTGCCGGCGCATCCGACATGAGTGGCTGGCTGCTGATGGGCCTGCCGGGCGCCATCTACTTCTCGGGGCTGTCCGAAGCCTGGATCGCCATCGGCCTGACCGTGGGTGCCTACCTGAACTGGCTGTTCGTGGCCGGTCGTCTGCGCGTGCAGACCGAGCACAACGGCGACGCACTGACCCTGCCGGACTACTTCTCCAGCCGTTTCGAAGACCAAAGCGGCCTGCTGCGGATCATTTCGGCGATCGTTATCCTGGTGTTCTTCACCATCTACTGTGCCTCCGGCATCGTTGCCGGTGCCCGTCTGTTCGAAAGCACCTTCGGCATGTCGTACGAGACCGCCCTGTGGGCTGGCGCCGCGGCTACCATCGCCTACACCTTCATTGGTGGCTTCCTGGCAGTGAGCTGGACCGACACCGTGCAGGCTTCGCTGATGATCTTCGCGCTGATCCTGACTCCGGTGATCGTGCTGATCTCCACCGGGGGCTTCGACACCACCTTCGCTGCCATCGAGGCGGTGAACCCGGCCAACTTCGACATGTTCAAGGGCGCTACCTTCATTGGCATCATTTCGCTGATGGGCTGGGGCCTGGGCTACTTCGGTCAGCCGCACATCCTGGCGCGTTTCATGGCGGCTGATTCGGTGAAGTCGATCGCCAACGCCCGTCGCATTTCCATGACCTGGATGATCCTGTGCCTGGCCGGTACCTGTGCCGTGGGCTTCTTCGGTATCGCCTATTTCTCGGCCAACCCTGGCCTGGCGGGGCCGGTTACCGAGAACCACGAGCGTGTGTTCATCGAACTGGCCAAGATCCTGTTCAACCCATGGATCGCCGGTGTATTGCTGTCGGCCATTCTGGCGGCGGTGATGAGCACCCTGAGCTGCCAGTTGCTGGTGTGCTCCAGTGCTCTGACCGAGGACTTCTACAAGGCCTTCCTGCGCAAGAATGCTTCGCAGGTCGAGCTGGTGTGGGTCGGCCGTCTGATGGTGCTGGCCGTGGCGCTGATCGCCATTGCCATGGCTGCCAACCCGGAAAACCGCGTGCTGGGCCTGGTGGCCTACGCCTGGGCCGGCTTCGGCGCCGCCTTTGGTCCGGTGGTGCTGATTTCGGTGCTTTGGAAAGGTATGACCCGTAACGGCGCGCTGGCCGGTATCGTGGTCGGTGCGGTTACCGTGATCCTGTGGAAGCAGATCGATCCTTGGGGCCTGTACGAAATTATCCCAGGCTTCCTGCTGGCGAGTATCGCCATCTTGCTGGTGAGCAAGATGGGCAGCCCTTCGAAGGCGATGGTGCAGCGTTTCGAGACGGCTGATGCGGCGTATCACGCTGACAAGTAATACCCGTTGATTCGGCAGCGGCCTCTTCGCGGGCTTGCCCACTCCCACAGGTACTGCACAGGCTCCACGCGTTGTGCAGGCACTGTGGGAGCGGGCAAGCCCGCGAAGAAGCCACCGCCAATCAGCAGCCAGGCCTGACTCCGCCTGCAAGGCAAGGTAAACTTGCCACCCCCGCAGGAGTTGCCATGAATTATCGTCACGCCTTCCACGCCGGCAACCACGCCGACGTCCTCAAACACATCGTGCTGACCCGCCTCATCGCCCTGATGTCGCGCAAGGAGCAGCCGTTCGCCTACATCGATACCCACGCAGGGCTTGGTTTGTACGACCTGCAAGGTGACCAGGCAACCCGCACCGGCGAGTACCTGGAAGGCGTCGCCCGCCTGTGGAATCGCGATGACCTGCCAGCCATGGCCAGCGACTACCTGCGCGTCATCAAGCGGCTGAACGCCGACGGCGAGCTGCGCTACTACCCAGGTTCGCCCGAGTTGGCCCGCCGCCTGATGCGCCAGCAAGACCGCGCCCTGCTCAACGAGAAGCACCCCGAAGACGGGCCGCTGCTCAAAGAGAACATGAAGAAAGACCCGCGTGTGGTCGTGCACCTGGGTGAGGGTTGGCATGTGCCGCGGGCGCTGCTGCCCGTGCAGGAAAAGCGCGCGATCATGCTGATCGACCCGCCGTTCGAGCAGGCCGACGAGCTCAAGCGCTGTACCAATGCCATGAAAGAGGCCATTGGCCGCATGCGCCAGACGGTGGCGGCCATCTGGTACCCGATCAAGGACCAGCGCTCGCTGACCCGCTATTACCAGGACCTGACCAGCACCGGCGCACCGAAGCTGCTGCGGGTCGAGCTGTACGTGCACCACCAGGACAGCCCGCAGGGGCTCAATGGCTCTGGCCTGGCTATCGCCAACCCGCCGTGGGGGCTGGAGGAAGAGCTGCGCGAGCTGTTGCCGTGGCTGGCCAAAGAGCTGGCGCAGACGGACGGTAGCTACCGCATGGACTGGCTGATCGCCGAATAAGGTGGTTGAGGTTGTGCAGTTTCTGTGGGAGCAGCCTTGTGCTGCGAAGAGGCCGGGACAGGCCACGCATCTGTGTCGTCCTCGCGGCCCTCTTCGCAGCGCAAGGCTGCTCCTACAACGACCGTGCAGCGCTTGGTGTTTGCGTTATAATCCCGCCCTTTAGCCGCCACCCGCCCAAGAGGCCGCTGGCGCATTTTTACCGAATGAAGAGGCTAATCCCTTGGCATTGACGATTCTTGGCCTGTCCGGCGCCCTTAGCCATGACCCTTCCGCGGCCCTGTACATTGACGGCAAGCTGATTGCCGCCGCCGAAGAAGAGCGCTTCGTGCGTGACAAGCATGCGAAGAACCGCATGCCCTACGAGTCGGCGAAGTTCTGCCTGGAGCAGGCAGGCATCAAGCCGTCCGACGTCGACGTGGTAGCCATCCCGTTCGCCCCGATCAGCCTGTTCGGCAAGGCGCGCTGGCACTACGCCAAGCGCTACTGGTACGCCCCGGATCGCGCCCTCGACGCCATCCTGATGGGCAACCGCCGCTACAAGCGCTACCGCAAGAAGATCGTCTGGTGCCTGGAACAGTTGGGCTTCGACCCGAAAAAGGTCAAGATCGAGCCGGTCGAACACCACCTGGCCCACGCCTCCAGCGCCTACCACTGCTCGGGCTTCAAGGAAAAAACCGCCATCCTCGGCATCGACGGTAAAGGCGAGTACGCCACCACCTTCTTTGGCTACGGCGAAAACGGCAAGATCCACAAGATCAAGGAATTCTTCGACCCGGACTCCCTGGGTGGCCTGTACGGCGCGATCACCGAGTTCCTCGGTTTCGAGATGCTCGACGGCGAGTTCAAGGTCATGGGCATGGCGCCGTATGGCGACGCTAGCAAATACGACTTCTCGCGCCTGGCCAGCTTCGAAAACGGCGAGCTGGTGATCAACACCGAGTACGCCAACGTCATCGGCCTGCGCCGCTATAAAGAGAAGGGCAAGGGCTTCTACTTCTCGCCGAAGTTGATCGAATGGCTGGGCCCCAAGCGCGAAGGCGACATCGCCGACGAGCCGTACATCCATTACGCCGCCAGCATGCAGGCGCTGTTCGAGAAGCTGGCGCTGCAGATGATCGACCACTACCTGGGCGACACCCTGCGCGAAACCGGCAAGCTGGCCTTCGCCGGCGGCTGCGCGCTGAACGTCAAGCTCAACCAGAAGATCATCGCCCGCCCGGACGTGAAAGAGCTGTTCGTCCAGCCGGCCTCAGGCGACGCCGGCACCGCTGTTGGCGCCGCGGCCTATGTTTCCCACGCCCGTGGCGTACCGGTCGAGAAGATGGAACACGTCTACCTCGGCCCGTCGTACTCCAATGAAGACGTGATCGCCGCCTGCGCCCGTCACCCGAACCAGCCGAAGTGGCGCAAGCTGGAAAACATGCCCCAGCAGATCGCCAAGATCATGGTCGACGGCAACCCGGTGGCCTGGTTCCAGGGCCGCATGGAGTTCGGCCCGCGTGCCCTCGGTGGCCGTTCGATCATCGGCTGCCCGAGCGTCGAAGGCGTGGCTGACCGCATCAACCACCAGATCAAGTTCCGCGAACGCTGGAGACCTTTCTGCCCGTCGATGCTCGACACCGTTGCCCCGCAGATGATCAAGGTCGACCACCCGGCGCCGTTCATGACCTTCACCTTTGAAGTGGCTGAAGAGTGGAAGACCCGCGTGCCGGAAGTGGTGCACGAGGACGGCACTTCGCGTGCCCAGGTGCTCAAGCGCGAATACAACCCGCGCTACTACGACATGATGAAGGCGCTGGAAGACCTGACCGGCAACGGCGTGTCGCTGAACACCTCGTTGAACCGCCGGGGTGAGCCGATGATTTGCTCGCCGACCGATGCCCTGAACATGTTCTTCGGTTCGGACCTGCAGTACCTGATCATGGAAGACATCCTGGTCGTGAAGGACGGCGCCGCCGCCTATGACCAGCCGCTCTGAACCGCGCATTCTGCAGTTCTGCCATGGCTATGACGGGCCTTTCCTGGATTGCGCCCGTCAGTACGCCAGCCTGTTCCAGGGGCGTGGCTACCAGGTCACCACGGTGTTCCTTACCGGGGCCGCCGACCCGCAGGTAGCGGCCGGCTGCGCTTCGGACGAGGTGCTGTTCCTGGAGTTCAGCTCAAAGGCCGTGCGCGGCCTGAAGCTTGGGGCGATCCGCGCGTTGCGGCGGGTCGCGGCCGAGCGCAATTTCGCGTTCTGCATCGCCCATCGCTTCAAGCCGATTTACGTGGCGTTGCTGGGTACTAGCCTGCCGGTGATCGGTGTGCACCATGCTTTCGGTGATTACCAGCGCAAGGGGCGTCGCCTCTTCGCCAACCTGTTCAGCAAGCGCCTGAGCCTGCTGGGTGTATCCGATGCCGTGCGTGACGACATGCGTCGTTGCCTGCCCCAGTGGCCGGCCGAGCGCATCCAGACCCTGTACAACCGCATCGACATCGACGCCTTGCAAGCGGCCCTGGTGCCGCGTGCCGAGGCGCGCCAGGCCCTGGGCCTGGACGCGCAGGCGTGGATCGTCGGCAACGTCGGGCGTCTGCACCCGGACAAGGACCAGGCCACCCTGTTGCGCGGTTTTGCCCAGGCATTGCCTGGGTTGCCGACTGGCGCTCGCCTGGCGGTCCTGGGCAAGGGTCGCCTGGAGGCCAAGCTCAAGGCCCTGGCTGCCGAGCTGGGCATTGCCGGGCAGGTGGACTTCCTCGGCCAGGTGCCGGATGCACGCCGCTATTTCCAGGCCTTCGACGTATTCGCCTTGAGCTCCGACCATGAGCCGTTCGGCATGGTGCTACTCGAAGCCATGGTCGCGGGTGTGCCGGTGCTGGCCACGGCCTGTGGCGGTGCCCGCGAAGTGGTGGAGGGCGTAGGTGTACTGTTCCCGTTGGGCGATGCAGCGCAGCTGGCCGAGGGCCTGAAGCACATGGTCGTGCTGAACGCCGAGCAGCGCCAGGCTTGTGCCGAGCATATGCTGCAGCGCTTGCATGAGCGCTTCTCCGACCAGGCGGTGCGCGAGGCCTTCTGGCAACTGCCGCAGGTGCGTGCGCTGGTGGGGCAGGCCTGATGCTCAATCGTATCCAAGCCTTCCGCGAACGCGGTTGGCAAGCTATCGATGCCAAGGCCTACTCCGAGGCATGGGCGCGTTTTGGCGGCAGTGTCGCCACCCATCCGTTGGTGGTCGAACAACTGGCGGACTTGGCGCAGATCCCGGTACGTTACCTGGGCTGGCACCAGGCCGGCGAGCTGAAAGCCGCCATCCCTGCATGGGGGCACCACCTGGCGCTGTCCAAGGACGTGCTCAAGCGTGTCGGCAAGAAAGCCCTGTTCGACCTCGGCAATGCTGAAATCATCCTGCCGGCGGCGCCCGATGCCGGTGCACCGTTGCGCCATACCATGCGCTACCTGTCCGAACTGAACCAGGGTCGCTTCAGCGGCCTCAAGGCGCAAAAGGAACAGCTGGCCATGGCCCGGGCGCCTGAAGACCTGTCGAAGAAGTTCCGCTACAACCAGCGCCGAGAACTGCGCCTGCTGGAAGAGGCGGGTGGCCTGGTGCGCCCGATCAGCGATTTCAGCGCCCAGGAGATCGCCAGCATGTACTGCGACCTGTTCCTGCGCCGCTGGGGCTTCCCGGCCACGGGCGCCGAGCGCATGGCCGAGGTGCTGGAGCGCCTGCGCGAGCTGTTGATCGGCTCGGTGCTGTTGCTGGACGGCAAACCGATCGCCATCCAGCTGGTGTATCGCGTCGAAGCGCCGGAGTGGATCAGCGTCGAGTACATCAATGGTGGTGTCGACCCTGAAACCAAAGCCTTCAGCCCCGGCAGCGTGCTGAGCTTCCTCAATACCCAAGCCGCCTGGGAAGATGCCCGTGCGCGCAACAAGCCACTGCGGTTCTCGTTCGGCCGTGCCGACCGCGAGTACAAGGATCGCTGGTGCAACCCTGTGCCGGTGTATCAGGCGTGAGCCGCAAGCAGCAGTTGCTCAAGCGCCACCGGCGCAACAAGCGCCTGGGCCTGCTGGCGGGCCTGGCTGCGCTGGTCGCCGTGGGGATATTCACCTGGTGGTGGCTACCGTTGCTGCTGTTGCCGCTGCTCTGGGCCGCTCACGAAGCCTGGTTTGCCGACCACCTGTTCTATGCGCCAGGCGAGGATTACGCCTATGACTTCGGCGACCAGGCGCAGCCGTTGCCTGCCAGCCTGCAGGCGGGGTTGCTCAAGGCCGAGTGCACGTTGCGGGGCGACGAAACCCTGGTGCTGGAGCTGCAGGTAAAAAGCAGCTGGCTGGGGCGCTTCCTCGACCCGCGGGTCGAGCTGACCGCTGCCGATCAGGTCGATCGGCAAACCTTCGAGCGTGGTGTCGGTGGTGTACGTTTCCTTAACCTGACTGGCCTGGCTGCACCGCTGCAGGCCGGCACCTTGCGCCTGCGCGGTCGGCATTGCCGCCTGCTGGGCCAGCCCCGTCTGTGGATAACCCCAGCGGTGGAATTGCAGCGGCGCCGGGTAATGGTGATTGCGCCACATGCCGACGATGCCGAGCTGGCCGCATACGGTCTTTACAGCCAGGCTGACGAAACTTGGGTGGTAACCCTGACTGCCGGCGAAATCGAAGCCGAGCACTACCAGCAGATGGGCCTGGATAAAGCCGAAGCCGCACGCCTGAAGGGCCGCCTGCGTGCCTGGGACAGCATCGCCGTACCGCGTTGGGCCGGTGTGCCGGAATCGCGTTGTGTGCAACTGGGCTATTTCTGCCTGCAACTGCCGGCCATGCAAGCCGCGCCCGACCAGCCGGCTGCCTCCCGCGAAGCTGACCTGGCCGATATCCGTCTGTTCCGCCAGTTCAACCCGTTCCCGTTGCCGGGTGATGGCGATGGCGCGCCAACTTGGCACAACCTGCTGGCCGACCTGCGTGCCTTGCTGGAACTGGCCAGGCCAGAGGTGCTGGTGATGCCGCACCCGCAGCTCGACCCGCACCCCGACCACATCTGCGCCCAGGCGGCGGTGCTGGAGGCCTTGCAAGGCTCGGCCTGGCAGCCTCAGACCCTGCTGTGCTACGCCAACCACCTGCATGACAACGACCGCTGGCCCATGGGCGATAGCGGCGATGGCGTGGCCTTGCCGCCGCAATTGAGTGCCGCCCAGGCCTGGGCCCCTTGCAGCCTGGTGCTGGACCTGGCGACCCAGCGCGACAAGGCCATGGCCCTGGGCATGATGCACGACCTGCAGCCACCGGCCCCGTTCAAGCGCCGTCTGCGCCGCTTGTTGCAACGCTGGCTGGCGGGGCGGCGTCCCTCGCCTTACGGGGAGAACGAGTTCTTCCGCAAGGCCGTGCGCCGACATGAACTGTTTTGGCGGCGTGAGCTGTAACCACGCCCCATGCTTGACCGCGATGGCGCCGAGCGCCCAAGGAACGTTATGAAAGTCCTATTTCTGGTACAGAAGGAACAGCGGGCGATTCTCGACCGCCTGTACGATGGCGTCGCGGCCAACTGCGAGTGCGACCTGCGCTGGCTGACCAGCGAAGACCAGCGCAACCTGCGCCGCTATTTCAAGCGTGAGGTGCAGGTCGAGCGCTACGACCGCATCGTGTTCTTCCTGCGTTTCAAGCAAGAGATCCGCCAGGTGGCCTTCATCCGCACCGTGCCGAACCTGGTCATCCTCGAGCACGACGCCTACCAGAACTACATCCCGTGCAAGTACACCGGCAAATTCAGCGCCCATTACCGTCAGCTGCCATGGGCGCGGGTGATCAGCTCTGGCTACATGGTCAGCGAGCGCCTGCGCCAGGAAGGGTTCGACGCGGTGTTCGTGCCCAAGGGCTATGACGAGCAGTTGCTGGCCGACCAGGGGCGCGAGCGCGACATCGAACTGGCGTTCGTCGGCAGTGTCAACAGCGTGGCCTACAGCGGTCGCAAGGCGCTGCTGGACGAGTTGGGGCAGGTCGAGAACCTGCTGGTAACCCGCACCAAGTCGGGCGAAGACTACTGCAACACGCTCAACCGTATCCGTTTCTTCGTCAGTGCCGATGTCGGCATGGGCGAGTACATGATCAAGAACTTCGAAGCGATGGCCTGTGGCTGTGTATTGCTGGCATACGACCAGGGCGAGGAAGAGAACCGCGCCCTGGGCCTGCAGGACATGCACAACGTGGTGTTCTATGACAACATCCCGACCCTTCAGGAAAAGCTGCAGCGTTTGCGTGCAGACCCTGAACTGGCCCGGAATATTGCAGAGAATGGCCGCCATCTGGCGGTTTCACGTTTCAGTTTTGGCGCAGTTGGACGTAGCATCGTCGACCACATGCGCCCGGCGCTCAGGCCCCACCCACCGTTGTCTGCGTGGCAGCGGTTGCGCCTGAAGCTGGGCATCTAAATAAGAGCTTTCGCGCCCAGGAGCGGGATGTTGAAAGCCGACAGTCGCAATGCGGAGGGAGTCCGGTGCGCTTTTCAAATGAGAGTGACGTCACGCTCGTCGTGACCAGTTGTGGGCGGTTCGATCTGCTCAAAGACACCCTTGAGAGTTTCGATCGCTACAACACCGCGCCCATTCGCGAGGTATTCATCACCGAAGATTCCGGTGACGATGCCGTGCACGCCGCTGTGCCGGAGCACTGGAAGCCGTACTGCAAGGTGTTCGTCAACCGGCCCAAGCTTGGCCAGTTGCCGTCTATCGACCTGGCCTATAGCCACGTCAAGACGCCGTACATCTTCCACTGCGAAGACGACTGGCATTTCTACCGCCAAGGCTTCGTCGAAGACTCGCGGGCCATTCTGCAGGTCAGCCCCAACCTGTTGCAGGTGTGGCTGCGCAGCCATGCCCACGACCTGGCTATCCACAGCCCGTACATCCACCTGGGTGATCGCCAGGTGATCGCTGGTGTGCCGTGTTATCCGCTGCTTTCCGACAAGGCCGAATGGCAGGCGTTCTCGCTCAATCCTGGCCTGCGTCGTTTGAGCGATTACCAGCGCTGCGCGCCATTTGCCGCCTATGCTGGAGAGAAGGCGCTTTCCCGCCGCTACGCTGAGTTAAATCTGACAGCGGTCACCTTGGAGGGTGATGCAGTATTGCACACTGGATTTGGTAATCACGTGACCTTGCCCATTGAAGTGGAGCGTAAGGCCAAGCGTCGTCAACGTGATCGGATGAAACTGGCATTGACGCTGGTGGCGGGTGCCTTGATCGGCATGGGTATCACCATTTTTGTTCAATGAAGTCGCTGTCCCACCTGACATGAGCGGGAGAGGGCCCATGAACATCGTCAATATGATGTGGGCGGGTGGAACGCCGTATATGTCCATCCACAAGGTGCATCGGCAGGTGTTGTCGAACGCGGGTGCCGATGCCCGTATCAGTAACTGGCTGCTACTGGGCAGCGGGCTTTGCTGTGGGCTCGGTTCGACCCGGGAGTGGCACATGCCGTCACGTGCGCTCAAAGGGCGGCACTTGTGGCGCTTGCTGCGCCCTTGGTTGCGCATGCGCTTGCGCAAGGCGCTGGCCGAAGCCAGGGCAGAAATCGTGCTGCTCGACGGTATTGGCGTCGCGCGGCTGGTGCTGCCGCTGCTGCAGCATATTCCAGAGGTGCGTGCCAAGGTGCTGTTCCATGGCAAGACACGTCTGCATGCCAGCGATATTCGCCTGCTGCGGATGCTCCCGGCCGAGCGCCTGAGTATCGCGGCAGTGTCGCAGACCCTGGCCGAGTCGCTGGAGCGCGACCTGGGCAGGCCGGTGCAGACGCTGCGCATGGCGCTCGACCCGCTGGCGTTCGTCGAACCGTTGCTGAGCCGGGAGCAGGCCAGGCAGGCGCTGCAGTTGCCTAGTAACGGCGGCGTGATGCTGGGTGCGGTAGGGCGACTGGTAGAGAGCAAGGGCTTCGAAATGCTGATCGAAGCATTTGCCAAGGCCGGTGCACGGCAACCGGGCCTGCAGTTGGCGATCATTGGTGAGGGGCCGCAGCATGCCGTGCTGCAGGAGCGCATCGATGCGCTGGGCCTGGCGGGTCGCGTTCATCTGTGCGGCCACCGCGAAGACCTGCAGCGGCTGTATCGGGCGTTCGACTGGCTATTGGTGCCGTCGCGTTCCGAAGGCCTGGGGCTGGTGGTGCAGGAGGCGGTGATGGCCGATGTGCCGGTGGTGTGCAGCGACTTGCAAGTGTTCCGCGAGCAGTTGCGCGAAACCGGGGGCTACCTGCCCGTTGCCGACGAGTGCGCCTGGGCCGAGGCAATCGAGCGTTGCACGGCGCTCAGCGCTTCGGCGGTTGCCGCAAAGCAGCGCCAGGCACTGGCACCGGAGCAGGCCTGGCAGGCGTTCTGCAACGGCTCGCAGAGCCTGTTGCGCAGCTGACGCTCAGCGCGCCAGCAGGGCTGCCTCGAAGGCGGCGAGGGGGAACCGGTCGCCCAGGTTCTCCCGCTCGATATAGCGCACCATATGTTGCACATTGCGCCGAATCATGCGTGCCGACAGTGGCGGGCGCAGGAAACGCATGTCGGCGACGTCGATCAGGCCCAGGTGCTGGTCCGGGGTGACCACTACATTGCCCAGGTGCAGCGAGCGGAAGTACACACCGCTGCGGTGCAACTGGCGGATCAGTGCGATCAAGCGTGGCAGGTAAATGTCCCAGCTGAAGCCTTCGTCGCGCGACATCTGCAACAGCGTGCGCCCGGGTAGCGGGCGATACAGCACGGCGGTACGGCCTGGCAGGTCGAGCTTGTGCTGGCTGATCACCTCGAGGGTGGGGATGCCCAGTTGCGCCAGGCGGGCGGCGTTATCGACGAAGCGCTGCGAGTAGGGACGCAGCAGTGCAGATGAAATCAGTCGTTTCCTACGAAAAACCTTGAGGAAATTTCCATTCGCGAGCAGGTAGACTTTGGCGCCATGGCTGTCTGCCTCAAGCACCTGTGCGCCTTGTGTCAGCTGATCGAAGTCGACCTGGGTGAGCCGGGAGCATTGCATGAATAGAGCCTTGTCGTCTGGCGAGCAAAATGACCGGCAATAATGCCGAAAATAATGCGGTAGCACCATGGATGGTGCCTTTGATTCATCGGGGGAAATGGATGTTGTATCAAAAAAACTGGGCACGGGCCTGGTTAGGATTGGGTCTGGTCTGGTTCCTGGCGGCGATTGCCCTGGCACCGAGCAACAAGGTTTATCAGCAGGGGCTGGTGTTGTTCCTGTGGCTGCCAACGCTGGTATTGGCCTGGTCAGCCCGTGACGTGCTGGTGCAAGCCTGGAAGCGTCAGCCGGCGCTGTGGGGGAGCGTGTTGCTGCTGTTGGCCTGGAGTGGGCTGAGCCTGGTGTGGTCGTCTGCCGAAGATGACGGGCGCGAGGTCAAGCGGCTGCTCTACATCCTGGTCTTCCTGCTGGCGTTTCCGCTGCTGGCCCAACTGGGCTTGGCCCGCATTCGCCAGTTGCTGTTGCTTGGTAGCGCGCTGCTGGCCATCGCGGCGCTGGTCTCCATCATCAATTTCTACGGGTTGCAGCACATGCCTTTGCTGTTCAGGCTGGCGGGTATCGGTGAGATATCCCACCCCATCCTGGGCGCCTATGTCATTGGCTCGGCCGTGCTCTTTCTGCTCTACGAGCCGCCTCGGCAGCGTGGCTTGCAGGTGTTGTGGCTGGCGGCACTGGCTTGCCTGGGTGCATTTGCCATGCTCAGCCAAAGCCGTGGGGCCATTCTGGCGCTGGTGATCACCGTGGTGATGGCGCCGCTGTGGTTCCGCGACCGCCACAGCCGGGTGTTTTCCATCCTGGCGGTCTTTGCCACGGGCCTTGCCTTCTACTTCGTGTACGATCTGATCGCCAAGCGCGGCTCGTCGTACCGGCCGGAAATCTTCCATGCCGTGGTGGACATGATCGCTGCGCATCCCTGGACAGGCCTGGGCCTGGGCTCGGCCTACGACGTGAGTGCGGTTGGCAAGCATTTCGACCATACCCACAATATGTTCACCCACATCGCGGTCGAGATGGGCCTGCCCGGTATGCTGCTGTGGGTCTTGGTATGGCTGTTCACGCTGGGTGAAATCGTGCGCGCCCGTGGCACCTTGTTCGGCAAGGTCCTGCTGGGGTTCTGGGTGTATTCGACCCTGGCCATGCAGTTCGATGCTGCCAGCCTCACCGGTACGCCGCGTGCAGAATGGTTCATCAGCTGGTTGCCGGTGGGCCTTGCCATGATGCTGCCATGGGGGCGTGCCGAAAATGACGCCTGTGGTAAAATTTCCGGTTCAACCTGAACAGCGAGCTCGATAATGGCCGAAACCCCGCGACCGGCGGAGCACACCTCCAGCCTGAAGATCTACTTCCGGCTGCTGAGCTATGTGAAACCCTATGTCGGCATTTTCCTGCTGAGCATTGTCGGTTTCGTGATCTTTGCCTCGACCCAGCCGATGCTGGCCGGCATTCTCAAGTATTTCGTCGATGGGCTGAGCAACCCCGAAGCGGTCTTGTTCCCCAACGTCCCCTACCTGCGTGACCTGCAGTTGCTGCAGGCGGTGCCGCTGTTGATCATCCTGATCGCCGCCTGGCAGGGCCTGGGTTCGTTCCTTGGCAACTACTTTCTGGCCAAGGTTTCCCTGTGCCTGGTGCACGACCTGCGTGTGGAGTTGTTCAACAAGCTGCTGGTGCTGCCTAACCGCTACTTCGACAACCACAACTCCGGGCACTTGATTTCGCGCATCACCTTCAACGTGACCATGGTCACCGGCGCGGCTACCGACGCCATCAAGGTGGTGATCCGCGAAGGCCTGACGGTGGTCTTCCTGTTTGCCTACCTGCTGTGGATGAACTGGCACCTGACCTTGGTAATGGTCGCCATCCTGCCGGTAATCGCGGTGATGGTCAGTGTCGCCAGCAAGAAATTCCGCAAGCAGAGCAAGAAGATCCAGGTGGCCATGGGCGACGTGACCCATGTCGCTTCGGAAACCATCCAGGGTTACCGCGTGGTCCGCAGCTTCGGTGGCGAGGCCTACGAGGAGCAGCGTTTCGGCAAGGCCAGCCAGAGCAACACCGACAAACAACTGCGCATGACCAAGACCGGCTCGCTGTACACGCCGATGCTGCAGCTGGTGATCTACAGCGCCATGGCTGCGCTGATGTTCCTGGTGCTGTTCCTGCGTGGCGAGTCCACCGCCGGTGACCTGGTGGCCTATATCACCGCCGCCGGCCTGCTGCCCAAGCCGATTCGCCAGCTTTCGGAAGTCAGCTCGACCATCCAGAAGGGCCTGGCAGGCGCCGAGAGCATCTTCGAGCAGTTGGACGAAGAGCCTGAAGTGGATACCGGTACTGTCGAGAAGGAACGCGTGGAAGGGCGCCTGGAAGTGCGCAACCTGAGCTTCACCTACCCGGGGACCGAGCGTGAAGTGCTGAGCGACATCAGTTTTGTCGCCGAGCCTGGGCAGATGATCGCCCTGGTAGGCCGCTCCGGCAGTGGCAAGTCGACCCTGGCGGCCCTGATCCCGCGCTTCTATCACCACGATCAGGGGCAGATTCTGCTCGATGGCGTGGAGATCGAGAACTATCGCCTGCGCAACCTGCGTCGCCATGTTTCGCAAGTCACCCAGCACGTCACCCTGTTCAATGACACCGTGGCCAACAACATCGCCTATGGCGACCTGGCGGGCGCACCGCGTGCAGACATCGAGGCCGCCGCGGCCGATGCCTATGCCAAGGAGTTCGTCGACCGGCTGCCGAAGGGCTTCGATACTGAAGTGGGTGAGAACGGTGTACTGCTTTCCGGTGGTCAGCGCCAGCGCCTGGCAATTGCCCGGGCACTGCTGAAAAACGCGCCGCTGCTGATCCTCGACGAGGCTACCTCTGCGTTGGACACCGAGTCCGAGCGGCATATCCAGGCGGCCCTGGATCACGTCATGCAGGGCCGTACCACGCTGGTGATCGCTCACCGTCTGTCGACCATCGAAAAGGCCGACCAGATCCTGGTCATGGACCAGGGGCGCCTGGTGGAGCGTGGCACGCATGCCGAGCTGCTTGCGGCTAATGGCCATTATGCCCGCCTGCATGCCATGGGCCTGGACGAGCCGGCCAAGGCCGATATCACCTGAACCCCCTTGATCGGGGCCGTCATGGCCCCGATTGTCACGGGAATTTTCCGGGGACGATCTGGCCATAAAGCCGTCGATTACCCTGTGCTAATATCCTGCCCCTGTTCATTATTTTCATATGGGTTGCCCATGAAGTTGTCCATGCCGCGTTTCGATCAAGCCCCGGTACTGGTGGTCGGCGATGTCATGCTCGACCGCTACTGGCATGGTGGTACTTCGCGTATCTCGCCTGAAGCGCCAGTGCCGGTGGTCAAGGTCGATCAGATCGAGGATCGCCCAGGCGGCGCGGCCAACGTTGCCTTGAACATTGCCGCGCTGGGCGCGCCGGCTTCGCTGATCGGTGTCACCGGCCAGGACGAGGCTGCCGACAGCCTGGCCAACAGCCTGCAGGCTGCCGGTGTTCGTTCGGTTTTCCAGCGCATCGCGCACCAGCCGACCATCGTCAAGCTGCGGGTCATGAGCCGTCACCAGCAGTTGCTGCGTATCGATTTCGAAGAACCGTTCGCCACCGACCCGCTGTCGCTGGCCTCCGAGGTCGACAGCCTGCTCGAAGGCGTCAAGGTGCTGGTGCTGTCCGACTACGGCAAGGGCGCACTGAAAAATCACCAAAGCCTGATCCAGGCGGCGCGGGCCAAAGGCATTCCGGTGCTGGCCGACCCCAAGGGCAAGGATTTTTCCATTTACCGTGGCGCCAGCCTGATCACCCCGAACCTCAGCGAGTTCGAGACCATCGTTGGTCGTTGCGCCGATGAGGCTGAGCTGGTCGCCAAAGGTTTGCAGCTGCTGCAGGACCTGGACCTCGGCGCCTTGCTGGTGACCCGTGGCGAGCACGGCATGACCCTCCTGCGCGTAGGCCAGCCGGCGCTGCACCTGCCGGCGCGGGCACGTGAAGTGTTCGACGTGACCGGTGCCGGTGATACCGTCATTTCCACCCTTGCCGCCGCCATCGCCGCTGGCGAGGACCTGCCCCATGCGGTGGCGCTGGCCAACCTGGCGGCGGGCATCGTGGTCGGCAAGCTGGGTACGGCGGCCATCAGCGCCCCTGAACTGCGCCGGGCCATCCAGCGTGAGGAAGGCTCCGAGCGTGGCGTGCTGGGCCTGGAGCAACTGCTGCTGGCCATCGATGACGCGCGGGCGCACAAAGAGAAGATCGTCTTCACTAACGGCTGCTTCGACATCCTGCATGCCGGGCATGTCACCTACCTGGAACAGGCACGGGCCCAGGGCGATCGCCTGATCGTCGCGGTCAACGACGATGCTTCGGTCAGCCGCCTGAAAGGACCGGGCCGGCCGATCAACAGTGTCGACCGGCGCATGGCCGTACTGGCCGGCTTGGGCGCGGTGGACTGGGTGATCAGCTTCCCAGAAGGCACCCCGGAAAACCTGCTGAGCCAGGTCAAGCCGGATGTGTTGGTCAAGGGCGGCGACTATGGTATCGACCAGGTGGTGGGCGCCGATATCGTCAAGGCCTATGGCGGCACCGTGAAGGTGCTGGGTCTGGTCGAGAACAGCTCGACCACGGCGATTGTCGAGAAGATTCGCAAGAACTGATCGAGCTGCCTTGCTCCATTGTTGAGGCTGCCTCAATACCTGTAGGAGCAGCCTTGTGCTGCGAAGAGGCCGGTAAGGCAAAGTTGCTCTACCGGCCTCTTCGCAGCACAAGGCTGCTCCTACAGGAGCGAGCGCAGGCCCTGGGGCGTTACTTGTGCAGTGAGGTGCGTGCCCGCTCCAGCAGCGCTCGCGCCTTGTCGCCAAAGCGCTGCAGGTGCGACGCCCGCACCGGTTTACTCTCCACCAGCCCCTGCTGCTTCACCCAGTCTTTCCAGCGTACCCGCTCGTCGGTGACCACCCAGCCTTCCTGCCGGGCAAAACTCTCTGCCAGATAAAGCCCGCGGGTACTCGCCGGCACCAGCTCATCCTTCTTCAAGGTATACAGCTCAGCCAGCGGCTGGCCGTCCTTCAGCGGCATCAGGTACAGGTCTGGACGTTTGCGGTTAAGCCGCGCTACCAATTGGCCGCCCTCCAGCCGCTCATCGACGTGGAACAGGCTGAGCTTCTTGGCGTCACGGGGCACCTGCAGGCGCATGTCGTAGATCAGTTGCAGCGAGGCGGTGGGCAAGTGCACATAGGCCCGTGGGCGCTCGAGCAGCATCAGCTTGCCGCAGTGCACGGGCCGGGCGGCACCGGACTCCGGGGCCAGCACGAAGTGTGGCGTTTCGCGGTAGTGCAGGGCGGCGGCGTACGGGACGGGCAGCCAGGTATCGTTGAAGCGCCCGCCCAGCCAGCCTTCCGGGGTTTCCAGCAGGCATTCCTCGGCCACCTCCTGCACCGCCGTGTGCAGCGGCAGGTTCAACTCCTGCGCCGGTACGTAACCGGAAATCAGTTTCAGCACCACATCGCCACGGTCTTGTCGGCGCTGACGCACCAGCACCCAATAATCCCGGTTCTGCCAATGCAGGGTAAGGCGCACCGACACGCCCAGGTTGGCCAGTTCGACCACGAAGCGCTGTACGTCGGGGAGCTGGATGGCCTTGCGCCGCTGCTGGGTCTGGGCAAAGTTCAGCGGCATGCCGATGCTTTGGTAGATCAGGCCTTCGGCCGTGGCCTCGACATGCAGTGGCAGTGTCTTGAAGTTGCTCGGGTTCTTGCGGATCAGCGTTCGCGCCACGAGGCTCCTCCTTGCGTCGGGTCAGTTTCCCGGCCCTTGGGCCAGGGGTGACTCACTGCTGGCCCAGGATACGGGCGACGGTGGCCACGTTGTGGGCCAGGTGCAACGGGTTGATGGTGCCGACGATAGCACTGCTGACACCGGGGTGGGCGAACAGCAGCTCGAAGCTGGCCTGCACCGGGTCAACGCCCGGGGCCAGGCAGATATGCCCGCTGGCCAAGGCCTTCTTTACCAGGATGGCCTTGCCGTGTTCGGCAGCGTAGTCCAGCACCGGGCGTTCTGCCTGCTCGTTGAGGTTGTAGGTGACCATGGCGCAGTCGCCTTGCTCCAGCGCCTTCAGGCCACCGGCGACGGTCTTGCCGGACAGGCCAAAGCCGAGGATCTTGCCTTCCTGCTTGAGCTCGGCCAGGGTCTGGTAGACCTCCTGCTGTTCGAGGATGGCCAGGTCGTTGCCGTCGGAATGCACCAGCACCAGCTCGATACGGTCGGTTTCAAGGCGACGCAGGCTACGCTCCACCGAGCGGCGGGTGTGGGCGGCAGTGAAGTCGAAATGCGAGTGGCCTTGGTCGAATTCTTCACCGACCTTGCTGACGATCACCCATTCATCGCGCTGGCCGCGCAGCAGTGGGCCCAGGCGTTCTTCGCTGCGGCCATAGGCCGGCGCGGTGTCGATCAGGTTGATGCCAAGATCGCGAGCCTGGGCCAGTAGCAGGCGGGCTTCGTCATCGCCGGGGATGGTGAAGCCGGTGGGGTATTTCACACCTTGGTCGCGGCCCAGTTTGACCGTGCCCAGGCCCAGCGGTGAAACCTTGAAGCCGGTGCTGCCCAGCGGGCGATGGAAGTCGTGCAGGGTTGGCAGGCTCATGGCAGCAATTGCTCCCAGGCCGGTACGCCCAGTGGAGGGCGTGGCAGGCCGGCCAGGTCGGTCTGCGCTTGCGGGCGGATGCCGTCGCGCTCCAGGTGACTGATGACCCGGTCGCTGAAGTCCGGTGCCAACGCCAGCTTGGTCGGCCAGCCGACCAGCAGGCGCTGCTGGTCGGCAAGGAAGGCGTTGTCAGGGCGAACCAGGCCGGATTGCGCCGGTTCGGCGCGGTCGACGCGCAGGGTGGCCCAACGCACCAGGCTCTGGTCGACCCATGGCAGCAGGCTGGCGATTTCCTTTTGCGCTGCGGCGATTTGTGCGGCTGGCTCGCGGGCAACGCCATCGGCTTCGGCCAGGTCGCCGCCCAGGTACCAGACCCACTGGCCGTCGGCTGCCGGATGGGTGGTCACCGTAACTCGCGGCTTGGGCCCGCCACCCAGGCAGTGAGCGTAAAGTGGTTTCAGGTTGGCGCCTTTGGCCATGACCATGTGCAGCGGCCGTGTTTGCATGGCCGGTTGGCTCAGGCCCAGGGCATGCAGCAGCTGCTCGGTGCCGGCGCCGGCGCTGAGCACGACGCGTTGGGCCCGGATATCGCGACCGTCAACGCGCAGGCCGACCAACTCGTCGTTTTCGCGCAGCGGCTCGATGTGCTCCCCAGCCAGCAGGCTGTCGCCCGCCAGTTCGGCCAGGTTGGCCAGCAGGCTGGGCACGTCGATGACCAGTTCGGCCAGGCGGTAGACCTTGCCCTTGAAGGCGCGGTCTTGCAGGGCCGGCGGCAGTTGCTCACCTTTCACCTGGTCGACTCGCCCGCGAACGGCCTTGCTGGCGAAGAAGCTGGTGAGGTTGCCGGCCAGGGTGCCTGGCGACCACAGGTAGTGCGCATCGGACAGCAGGCGAGTGCCGCTCAGGTTCAGCTCGCCGCTGCCGCTCAAGGCCTCGCGCCAGCGGCGCGGCATGTCGGCAATGGCTTCCGAGGCGCCGGTCAGGGCACCGTGCAGGGCGTACTTGGTGCCGCCGTGGATGATGCCCTGCGATTTGATGGTTTGTTCGCCGCCAAGGCTGGCGCGTTCCACCAGCACTGTCGAGTAGCCCTGGCGACGCAGGCGGGCATTGAGCCAGAGGCCTGCGACCCCGGCGCCGACGATCAGCACGTCAGTGGAAATGGCAGATGGCATGGCGGTACCTCGAAGACTGGGACAGCTGGCAAGTATACAGGGTCGGGCAGGTGTGGGTTTTGCGAAACAGGTGCATGCCTTAACGTCTTCAGCGCCTTTGAAATCGAGCGCCGCCCGCGCGGCGCATCGCGAGCTGCGCTCGCTCCTACGTTTGTTTTTGGCCAGTAACGCCTGTGACAGGCGCGCGCGACCGCCTTGTTTGTACGACGCGATATCGCGCCATGCGCCAAGGCGTTCGCGCGCAAATCCCCCAGGAACAATTGGCCCGAAACAAACGTAGGAGCGAGCGCAGCTCGCGATGCGCCGCGCGGGCGGCGCTCGATCTACGCAACACCACAAAAATCAAGGCAAGCGCCTAGCCGCCCTAACGCAACCGCCTCTCAGGCACAAGGCAATCATCAGTGCCCGGCAGTCTTGGAGAACAGCTGAATTACCACCACGCCACCCACGATCATGGCCATACCCAGCATCGCCGGCAAATCCAGCTTCTGCCCGTAGATCACCAATGCCGCCACACTGATCAGTACAATCCCCAGCCCCGACCAGATGGCATAGGCGATCCCCACCGGGATGCTGCGCACCACAAGGGTCAGCATCCAGAACGCAATGCCATAGCCCACTACCATCAGCAGCAGTGGCACCGGCGTGCTCAGGCCTTTTACCGCTTTCATCGAGGCGGTGGCGATGACTTCGGCGCAGATGGCAATGGTGAGATAGGTATAGGCATTCATGGCGGGATCCTCCGGTTACTGGTCGGGCATTCTAGACGTTACCTGGATGGGGTAAAGTCATTACCTATCAATAGGGGAGATAGGTTGATGGCCGAGCAGTGGAACCTTGAACAACTGCGTACCTTTCTGCGGGTGGCGGAACTGCGCTCGTTCTCCGCCGTGGCCCGTGAGCAACGCAAGGCCCAGTCGGCGATCAGCAGCGCCATCGCCCTGCTCGAAACCGACCTTGGGGTCACCCTGTTCGAGCGCAGCAGCGGCCGGCAGCCGAAACTGACCGAAAACGGCAGCGCCTTGCTGGAAGATGCCCGCGAATTGCTGCGCCAGTGTGAGCGCCTGGATGGCCGTGCCTTGGCCCTGATGCGCGGGCAGGAGGCCTTGCTACGTGTGGCTCAGGACGAAGCCATGCCCTATCAACCGGTGATCGACAGCCTCGACGAACTGGCCAGCCGCTACCCGTTTCTGGAAGTGCAACTGGCCAGCGGCGCCCAAGGCGATGTGGCACGCAAGCTGGTGGAGCGGCGTGCCGACCTGGGCCTGTTCTTTCACCACGAAAGCATGCCGGCATCGCTGGAGCGTCGTGCCCTGGGCAGTGTGGAAATGGTCACGGTGTGCGCGGTTGGCCACCCACTGGCGGGCGAAGGCCGGGTCACTCGGCAGCAACTGGCGCGCCACCGGCAACTGCTCATCACCCCGCAGCAAAGCGGCTACCCCGGTGGCGAGGCGGTCAGCCCGCAGGTGTGGCGTGCCGACAGCTTCTACGCCATGGCCGAATTGCTCATGCGCGGCCTGGGTTGGGCCTGGCTGCCGCGGCATGTGGTGCAGTACCCAACATACCAGGCATACATGGTCGAACTGGACAGCGAGTGGCGCCCTCCGGCGTTAGTGGCGGAGCTGGCCTGGCGCCGTGATGAGCCGCTGGGCCCGGCCGCGCAGTGGCTGGCCGAGCGCTTTGCAGTGCATCTGCGCGCGATCGGGTAAACTTCGCCGCCATGAACAGAACCCTCTATACCTTGCTGTTTCACCTGGGCCTGCCGCTGGTTGCGCTGCGCCTGTACCTGCGCGCGCGCAAGGCGCCGGCCTATGGCCAACGTATCGGCGAACGCTTTGCCTTCAAGCTGCCGGCCATGCGCCAGGGTGGGATCTGGGTGCATGCGGTGTCGGTGGGCGAAAGCATCGCCGCCGCACCCATGGTGCGGGCCTTGCTCAAGGCCTACCCGGAGTTGCCAATCACGCTGACCTGCATGACGCCGACCGGTTCCGAGCGCATTCGCGCCATGTTCGCCGACGAACCGCGGGTGCAGCATTGCTACCTGCCCTACGACCTGCCATGGGCGGCAGGGCGTTTTCTCGACCATGTGCAGCCGAAGCTGGGCATCATCATGGAAACCGAGCTGTGGCCCAATCACATCCACCAGTGCGCTAGACGCGCAATTCCGGTGGCGCTGGCCAATGCGCGTTTGTCCGAGCGCTCAGCCCGTGGCTACGGGCGCTTTGCCAAGTTGACCCGGCCGATGCTGGCCGAGATGAGCCTGATTGCCGTGCAGACCGAAACCGAGGCGCAGCGCTTCCGTGACCTGGGTGCGCGCCCTGAGTGTGTGCAGGTGACGGGGTCGATCAAGTTCGACCTGAAGATCGATGAGCAACTGCTGCCACGTGCCAGGGCACTGCGTGAGCAGTGGGGGGCCGAACAGCGCCCGGTGTGGATTGCGGCCAGTACCCATGAGGGTGAGGACGCGTTGATTCTGCAGGCGCACCGGCAGTTGTTGCAGGTGCATGGCGATGCCTTGCTGATCCTGGTGCCGCGCCATCCCGAGCGATTCAATGCGGTACATGCGTTGTGCACTGAGCAGTTCGCCACCGTGCGCCGTTCTGCTGGCACGCCGGTCGATGGGCAAACCCGGGTATTGCTGGGCGACACCATGGGCGAACTGCTGTTCCTGTATGCCTTGGCCGACATTGCCTTCGTCGGTGGCAGCCTGGTACCGACCGGTGGGCACAATCCGTTGGAGCCGGCGGCGTTGGCCTTGCCGGTGCTCATGGGGCCGCATGTGTTCAACTTCCTCGAAATCAGCGCGATGCTGCGCGAGGCAGGGGCGTTGCAGCAGGTGGATGATGCCGATGGGCTGGCCGGTGCGGTGCGGCGCCTGGTCGAGCTACCGCAGGATGCCCAGCGCATGGGTGAGGCGGGCAGGGCGGTGATGCGGGCCAATCAGGGGGCGCTGCAGCGCTTGCTCGATGGGCTGGGCGCGCTTATTCGCTGATTTTTGCATCGCCTTCTTCGCGGGCTCGCCCGCTCCCACAGGCTTCGGCTTGTGGGAGCGGGCGAGCCCGCGAAAAATCCAGCACCTAACTCAAGGCCTGCGTTCGAAGTTCTTGGCCGCTGCGGCAGCCAGGTCCGGCGGCAGGAAGTCCTTGTCCGGGTTGTAGTCCGCTTTCAGGTAGCGCTTGAGGTCCTGCAGGTCTTGCGGGCTCAGGGTGCCGGCTGCCTGCTTCAGGCTCAGGTTGTCGAGAATGTAGTCATAGCGGCTGTTGTTGTAGTCGCGTACCGAGGTGTACAGCTGGCGCTGGGCGTCGAGCACGTCGACGATGTTGCGGGTACCGACCTGGTAACCGATTTCGGTGGCTTCCAGTGCGCTCTGGTTGGAGATGATCGACTGCTTGCGCGCCTGTACCTGCTCCACATCGGTGTTCACCGCGCGGTGCAGGTTGCGGGTGTTTTCCACCACCTGGCGGCGCAGGCTTTCGCGCTGCTGCTCGCTCTGGCTCAGGCGCTGGTACGCCTCGCGCACCTGCGAGCTGGTCAGGCCGCCGCTGTAGATCGGGATGTTCAGTTGCAGGCCGATGCTGGTCTGCTCGACATCGCCGCCGTAGCGCGTGATGGGGGCCGGTGCGGGGTTGGTGAAACCGAAGTTGTCGTTGTCACCTTTTTGGTACTTGGCCACGGCGTCGAGGGTCGGCGCATGGCCGGCCTTGCGCTGGCGCAGGGTCTCTTCGGCGGCGGAAACCGCGTAGTTGGTAGCCAGCAGGTTGAGGTTCTGGCGCCCAGCGGTCTCTACCCAGGCCTTGGCGTCGTTGGGTGTCGGCACCTGCACCGGCAGGGTGTGCACCACCCCCTGGATCGAGGTGTATTCGCGGTTGGTCAGGGTCACCAGCGCTTCGAAGGCGTCCTGCACCTGGCGTTCGGCGATGATCCGGTTGGCCCGGGCGGTGTCGTAGCTGGCCTGGGACTGCAGCACGTCGGTCTTGTCGGAAAGGCCGACGTCGAAGCGTTCGTTGGATTGGTCCAGCTGGCGCTTGAAGGCCGCTTCCTCGGCCTTGGTCGCGGCCAGGTTGTCCTGTGCGCGGAGTACGGCGAAGTAGTTCTGCGCGGTTTGCAGGATCAGGTTCTGCTCGGTCGCCGACAGCTCCAGTGCGGCCTGTTCGTTGACCGCTTCGGCAGCTTGCAGCTGGAACCAGCGGTCAGCGCGGAAGATCGGCTGAGCCAGGGTGGCGCTCCAGGTGTTGCCGCTGCGGTTGCTGGTGGTCGATGGCTCGTCCAGCTTGGTGCGCGTGTTCAGCATTTCGGCGCCGGCGGACAGGTTCGGCAGCAACCCGGCACGGGCCTGGGGCACCACCTCTTTGCGGGCGCCGTAATCGGCGCGTGCCGCCGCCAGGTCGGCGTTGTTGTCGACCGCTTCCTGATAGACGCTGACCAGGTCGGTCTTCACTGATTGGGGCACGTCCGCTGCCCAGACCACTCCGTTGGACGCACAAGACACGGCTATCGCCAGTGAGAGTTTGCGCAGCATAGAGGCAATCCTTGTACGAAATTTAATTACTGAACTGTTGAGTATCGCGCGACGGGCCAGTGTAGTGCCATGCGCACCCGGCAACAATCGCTCGGTGTGCCTTTCATCATCCGCGCATTTACCCGCTTGGCTTTGCCGACCACTCCAGTCTAGACTGCGCATGTTCTTGTCGGGGTGCCTTGAAGCAAAGGCTGAGATCGCAGAGGTGCGGATCCCGTTGAACCTGATCAGGTTAGCGCCTGCGTAGGGAACAAGATTGCTCGCCTTCCCGGGGAGCCTCTTGTGCCAGGTCCGGGAATGTCGCAGCTGCATGCAGCTTCAGGCACCCCCATATCCGGCACTGCACTCCAAAGAGGGTGCGTCCGCGCGTTTCAGGTTCACCCCGACATTCCACTGCTAGGAAGCCGTCTGGAGAGCCTGTGATGACCAAACAAGAAAAAGCGATCAACCTCAGCGAATCGGCGCAAGTCGATCAGCAGTCCGTGCAACCGTTCCCGCGTTCGCGCAAAGTCTATGTCGAAGGCTCGCGCCCGGACATCCGCGTCCCCATGCGTGAAATCAGCCTGGATGACACCCCAACCGATTTCGGTGGTGAGTCCAACGCCCCGGTGCTGGTTTATGACACTTCCGGCCCGTACACCGACCCCAACGTAATCATCGATGTGCGCAAAGGCCTGGCCGATGTGCGTTCGGCGTGGATCGAAGCCCGCGGTGACACCGAGCGCCTGGCCGGCCTGAGCTCCGACTTCGGCCAGCAGCGCCTGAACGATGCCGAGCTGGCCAAGCTGCGCTTTGCCCACGTACGCAACCCGCGCCGCGCCAAGGCCGGCGCCAACGTCTCGCAGATGCATTATGCCCGCCAGGGCATCATCACCGCCGAGATGGAGTACGTGGCCATCCGTGAAAACATGAAGCTGCAAGAGGCTCGCGCCGCCGGCCTGCTCAACGAGCAACACGCCGGCCACAGCTTCGGGGCCAACATCCCGAAAGAAATCACCCCCGAATTCGTCCGCCAGGAAATCGCCCGTGGCCGCGCGATCATTCCGGCCAACATCAACCACCCGGAAGTGGAGCCGATGATCATCGGCCGCAATTTCCTGGTTAAGATCAACGGCAACATCGGCAACAGCGCCCTGGGTTCCTCGATCGAGGAAGAAGTGGCCAAGCTGACCTGGGGCATCCGCTGGGGCTCGGACACGGTCATGGACCTGTCCACCGGCAAGCACATCCACGAAACCCGCGAGTGGATCATCCGCAACTCGCCAGTGCCAATCGGTACTGTGCCGATCTACCAGGCCCTGGAAAAGGTCAACGGCGTGGCCGAAGACCTGACCTGGGAGCTGTTCCGCGACACCCTGATCGAGCAGGCCGAGCAGGGCGTGGACTACTTCACTATCCACGCCGGTGTGCTGCTGCGTTATGTGCCGCTGACCGCCAAGCGCGTTACTGGCATCGTCAGCCGTGGTGGCTCGATCATGGCCAAGTGGTGCCTGGCGCACCACAAGGAAAACTTCCTGTACACCCATTTCGACGAAATCTGCGAAATCATGAAGGCCTACGACGTCAGCTTCTCGCTGGGCGATGGCCTGCGCCCTGGCTCGATTGCCGACGCCAACGACGCTGCGCAGTTCGGCGAGCTGGAAACCCTCGGCGAGCTGACCAAGATCGCCTGGAAGCACGACGTGCAGTGCATGATCGAAGGCCCTGGCCACGTGCCGATGCAGTTGATCAAGGAGAACATGGACAAGCAGCTGGAGTGCTGCGACGAGGCGCCGTTCTACACCCTCGGCCCGCTGACCACCGACATTGCCCCCGGCTACGACCACATCACCTCGGGTATTGGCGCGGCGATGATCGGCTGGTTCGGTTGCGCCATGCTCTGCTACGTCACGCCCAAGGAGCACCTGGGCCTGCCGAACAAGGACGACGTCAAGACCGGCATCATCACCTACAAGATTGCCGCGCATGCCGCCGACCTTGCCAAGGGCCACCCGGGCGCACAGATTCGTGACAACGCCTTGTCCAAGGCGCGCTTCGAGTTCCGTTGGGAAGACCAGTTCAACCTGGGCCTGGACCCGGACACCGCCCGTGCCTTCCACGACGAGACGCTGCCGAAGGAGTCGGCCAAGGTCGCGCACTTCTGCTCGATGTGCGGGCCGAAGTTCTGCTCGATGAAGATCACCCAGGAAGTGCGTGAGTACGCCGCCAAGATCGAGGCCGTGGATGTAACGGTCGAAGAAGGCATGCGTGAGCAGGCCGAGCGGTTCCGCCAGGAAGGCAGCCAGCTGTACCACAAAGTCTAAGGGCAACACCCTACCTGTAGGAGCAGCCTTGTGCTGCGAAAGGGCCATGTGTCATTCCATGCTTTAGCCACTGGCCTCTTCGCAGCACAAGGCTGCTCCTGCAGGGGGATGGCGCAAACTCATATTCTTCCGGCGAACATAACAATGACCACCCCCAGCCAGTTTTCCCCCGACCACCCGGTCCCCACCCACCAACGCATCTTCGGCGCCCGCGACCTGTTCTCGCTGTGGTTCTCCCTCGGCATCGGCCTGATGGTGCTGCAGGTCGGCGCCATGCTGGCGCCAGGCCTGGGCCTTGCCGGCGCGGTGCTTGCCATCGCCCTGGGCACCGGTGTCGGTGTGCTGTTGCTGGGCGCCGCCGGGGTGATCGGCAGCGACACCGGCCTGTCCGCCATGGGCACGCTGAAGCTCAGCCTGGGCAGCCACGGCGCCCGTTTGCCGGCGTTGCTCAACCTCCTGCAACTGGTGGGCTGGGGCGCGTTCGAGATCATCGTCATGCGCGATGCTGCCAGCCTATTGGGCGCGCGAGCCTTCGGTGAGGACAGTGCCTGGAACAGCCCGATGCTGTGGACCCTGTGCTTCGGTGCCTTGGCTACCTTGCTGGCAGTGAGCGGGCCATTGGCCTTCGTGCGCAAGGTACTGCGCGCCTGGGGTATCTGGTTGCTGCTGGGTGCTTGCGCCTGGCTCACCTGGAATCTGTTCGCCAAGGCCGACCTGGCTGATCTGTGGAGCCGCGCTGGGGATGGTTCGATGTCCCTTGCGGTGGGCTTCGATATCGTCATCGCCATGCCGCTGTCCTGGTTGCCACTGATCGCCGACTACTCGCGTTTCGCCCGCAACGGCAAGCATGTGTTCGGTGGCACGGTCGTGGGCTATTTCATCGGCAACACCTGGCTGATGAGCCTGGGCGTGGCCTACACCCTGGCTTTCGCCGCCAGTGGCGAAGTCAATGCGCTGCTGCTGGCGCTGGCAGGGGCCGGCATGGGGATCCCGCTGCTGCTGATTCTGCTGGACGAGTCGGAAAAGGCCTTCGCCGACATCCATTCGGCGGCGGTTTCAACCGGTGTGCTGCTGCCGCTGAAAGTCGAGCACCTGGCGTTGGCCATCGGCGTGCTGTGCACCCTGATCGCCCTGCTGGCGCCACTGGCGCAGTACGAAAACTTCCTGCTGCTGATCGGTTCGGTGTTCGCGCCGCTGTTCGGCGTGGTGCTGATGGACCACTACGTGATCCGTCGCCGTCGCCTGCCGGTGCAGGTTGATGGCTTGCACTGGCAGGCGCTGGTGGCCTGGTTTGCGGGTGTGGCGGCGTATCATCTGATTGCCGCCAATGCACCGGAACTGGGCGCTACCCTGCCAGCACTGCTACTGGCAGGTGTACTGCATGGGCTGCTAAGCCTCAGCCGCGGCCGGGAAACAGTTCAGGCTTGAGCACGCCATTCAGGCGTGGGTAGGGGATCTTCAGTTCCACGTGGCCCATGGAATAGGGCGCGATGGCATAGACCTCGTACTTGACCACTACCGCGCCGTACGTCAGGGCGATGTGCGGCGACTGCTTGAACGGCCAGGTTTTGACGAACTCGGCGTCCTTGTCCATGCCCACGCTCATCAGCCAGGCGCGGTGTGACTCCTCGACGGTTTTCCAGAAGGTGTCCTCCTGGCCTGGCACCAGCATGTCCTGCAAGGTCAGCACCTTGTCCAGCTTGCGCGAGTAGTTGATGAAGCCGCGCCCGGGCATGCCGTGGGCGCCACCGCTGTCCAGATAGCTGGACAACTCGATGATCACCAGCCCGTCATGCTGCTCGCGTACCTTGGCTTGCAAGTAGCTGCTGTTACGTTTGTCGGCATTGGCCAGGTATTGCTGTTCGTAGGCCTGCAGGGTGCCTGGCGCGGTGCCATGCTGATTATCTTCGGTCAGTTGCAGCAGGCGCTTTTCGACGATGGCGTCGAGCTTGGGCAGGGCCGGGAAGTGGACCATGTCGATGTTCACCAGCGGGCAGTCGCTCTCGCTGCAGCCGGGTTTGACATGCTCCCAGGCGTCGCGCTTGACCTCGAGCGGGGCCCGGTAGTTGGGCGTGAACAGGCTCTGGCAGGCGCCCAGCGCGAGTGCCAGCACGGCCACGGAAGTCAGTTTGACAAGTGTCATGATGATCCTTGCAGAACAGGGAAAAGTCGGCCTTTGACCGTCTGCGCGGCCTTCAGTTCGCCACTAAGCTAACAGAGTGAAGACCTGCTGTCCCGAGTGTACGAATGGTTGCCGGAAAGGGATGAAACGGGCAGGCGTGCAGAGTAGGATGGCGCGATGCGGTAACCATGCGGTCGATGTAGCAACGAGGATTTTCATGTCAGACACGTTGAGTTCAGTGCCCAAGGCGGTCGAGATCGTCAAGCGAGCCAATTGCTTCCAGGGCTTCTACAAGCTCGACAAGGTGCACCTGCGCCACGAGCTGTTCGCTGGGGGTATGGGGCGCGAGATCAGCCGTGAACTGTTCGTGCGCCACGATGCAGTGTGTGTGCTGCCGTACGACCCGTTGCGCGATGAGGTGGTGCTGATCGAGCAATTCCGCGTCGGAGCCTTGGGCAAGGCCGATAACCCCTGGCTGATCGAGATGGTGGCCGGGTTGATCGACAAGGATGAACAGCCCGAGGAGGTCGCCCACCGTGAAGCCGAAGAAGAGGCGGGCCTGACGTTCAGTGCACTGTGGCCGATTACCCGTTACTTCCCGTCGCCTGGCGGCAGTGATGAATACGTTCACCTGTTCCTTGGCCGCTGCAGCAGCGAGGGGGCGGGCGGCCTGCATGGCCTGGAAGAAGAGGGCGAGGATATTCGCGTGCGCGTGTGGTCGTTCGAGGATGCCTTGCAGGCGGTGCGCGACGGGCGCATCTGCAACGCGGCGACCATCATTGGCCTGCAATGGCTGGCGCTGAACCGTGACGAAGTACGAGGTATGTGGAAGTGAACCTGCTGCGCGAGCGCTATCGAGTCGACCTGGTTGGGCTGCAGGCAGCCTGCGAGGCCAACTACGCCCGGCTGATGCGCCTGTTGCCTGACATGCGCACCACCCAGAGCTCGCGCCGCATCGGCATGACCCAGGGCGACCAGATGCTCGGTGTGCTGGTGCTCGACGTGGTGCTGGCCTGCCCATACACCACCACGTTGCACGTACGCCAGGAACACAGCCTGCCGTGGTTGCCCGTGCCGCACCTGGAGGTGCAGGTGTACCACGATGCACGCATGGCCGAAGTGGTCAGCGCCGAACACACCCGGCGCCTGCGCAGCATCTACCCGTATCCGAACGCGGCCATGCACCAGCCGGACGAAAAGGCCCAGCTCAACCTGTTCCTCGGTGAATGGCTCAGCCACTGCCTGGCCTGCGGCCACGAACTGGCGAGCGTTCGCTGACATGCAGACAGACCAGACGCGTCCTGTACATGTGGTGCAACTGACCGACGCCCATCTTTTCGCCGACCCGACCGGCAGCATGCTGGGCCTCAACACCCGTGACAGCCTGCGCCATGTGGTAGCCCAGGTGCGTCGGGAGCAACCGCTTGTCGACTTGCTGTTGTGCACGGGCGATCTGTCTCAGGACGCCAGTGCCGCCTCTTATGAGGCGTTCCGTGCACTGACTGCGCCGTTTGCCGCGCCCACCCGCTGGCTGCCGGGTAACCATGACGAGGCCCAGGTGATGGCGCAAGTGGCGCCGGAACTGGTGCAGGCGGTGACCGATATCGGCGCGTGGCGTGTGATCATGCTCAACACCGCTGTGCACGGTGCTACCCACGGGTTTCTGCAGAACGACCAGCTGGCCGTGCTGGACGCTGCCTTGAAAGAAGCCGGCGAGCGGCATTGCCTGGTGTGTTTCCACCATCAGCCGGTGGACATCGGCTGCGCCTGGATTGCGCCGATCGGCTTGCGCAATGCCCAGGCGCTGTTCGATATCGTCGAGGGTTATCCACAGGTGCGGGCTTTGCTGTGGGGGCATGTGCACCAGGAATGGGATGAAGTACGCGATGGCCGGCGCCTGTTGGCGACGCCTTCGACCTGTATTCAGTTCGCGGCACGCAGCGAAGACTTCAAGGTGAGTGAAGAGCATCCGGGTTACCGCTGGTTGCGCCTGCATGCCGACGGGCGGCTGGAGACCGGGGTGGAGCGGGCGCTGGATTTCATCGTTGAGCTCGACTTCGACAGCCCAGGGTATTGAAGCGGGGGTAACTGCAGGCACATCCCCCTGTAGGAGCAGCCTTGTGCTGCGAAGAGGCCAGCACAGCCCCTGCATTTCTACCGGATTTACCGGCCTCTTCGCAGCGCAAGGCTGCTCCTACCAAGGCCGTGCATGCCAAGGGATCGATGCTGGCAATTTGAAGAAATTGTTGCGAATTAACCCATGCTGCGTCAAAACCCGGCGAACGCGCTACACTGCGCGTCCCTGCGCCCGCATCATCAGGCGCGAAGCCACAGATTCCGGGGGCAGCATGTCGGGTTCCATCCTCTATATCCATGGCTTCAACAGCTCGCCGCTTTCCACCAAGGCGCGCCAACTCGAAGCAGTCATGCAGCAGCTCGGCCTGGCCGACCAGCTGCGTGTGCCGGCCTTGCACCACCACCCGCGTCAGGCCATCGCCCAGCTCGAAGCGGCTATCGCCGAGCTCGGTGCGCCATTGCTGGTGGGCAGTTCGCTCGGCGGCTACTATGCCACCCATCTGGCCGAGCGCCATGGACTCAAGGCCCTGCTGGTCAACCCGGCGGTAACCCCACACAAGCATTTCGACGGTTACCTGGGTACCCAGCGCAACCACTACAGCGGTGAAACCTGGGAGCTGACCCACGATCACGTGCAGGCCCTGGCCGAGCTTGAAGTGCCGGCCCCGGTAGATGCCAGCCGCTATCAAGTGTGGCTGCAGACCGCCGATGAAACCCTGGACTATCGCCACGCCGAGCGCTATTACCGTGCTTGTGCCCTGCGTATCCAGGCCGGTGGCGACCACAGCTTCCAGGGCTTCGCCGAGCGCCTGCCGGCACTGCTGGCCTTCGCTGGCATTGCCCGTGGGCAGTATGCGGCGCTCGATTTTTCTGTATTTTGACTTTTTTGCACTCACCAGACTGACGACGAGACCCTATGGCCAATCCCAGCGCTAGCGCCTATAACGCAGACGCCATCGAAGTCCTCTCGGGCCTTGACCCGGTCCGCAAGCGGCCGGGCATGTACACCGATACCAGCCGCCCCAACCACCTGGCCCAGGAAGTCATCGACAACAGTGTCGACGAAGCCTTGGCCGGCCACGCGCGTTCGGTGCAGGTCATCCTGCATGCCGACCACTCGCTGGAAGTCAGCGACGACGGCCGTGGCATGCCGGTGGACATCCACCCGGAAGAAGGCGTGTCCGGGGTCGAGCTGATCCTCACCAAGCTGCACGCCGGCGGCAAGTTCTCCAACAAGAACTACCAGTTCTCTGGCGGCCTGCATGGCGTGGGCATTTCGGTGGTCAACGCCCTGTCGACCCAGGTGCGTGTGCGCGTCAAGCGTGACGGCAACGAATACCAGATGACCTTCGCCGACGGCTTCAAAGCCAGCGAGCTGGAAGTGGTCGGCTCGGTCGGCAAGCGCAACACCGGCACCAGCGTGTACTTCAGCCCCGACCCGAAATACTTCGATTCGCCCAAGTTCTCCATCAGCCGCCTCAAGCATGTGCTCAAGGCCAAGGCTGTGCTGTGCCCGGGGCTGTTGGTCAGCTTCGAGGACAAGGCCAGTGGCGAAAAGGTCGAATGGCACTACGAGGATGGCCTGCGTTCCTATCTGGTTGACTCGGTCAACGAGTTCCAGCGCCTGCCCGACGAGCCGTTCTGCGGCAGCCTGGCCGGGAACAAGGAGGCTGTGGACTGGGCCTTGCTGTGGCTGCCCGAGGGTGGCGACAGCATCCAGGAAAGCTACGTCAACCTGATCCCCACCGCCCAGGGCGGTACCCACGTCAACGGCCTGCGCCAAGGCCTGCTGGACGCCATGCGCGAGTTCTGCGAGTTCCGCAACCTGCTGCCGCGCGGGGTGAAGCTGGCGCCGGAAGACGTCTGGGAACGCATTACCTTCGTGCTGTCGATGAAGATGCAGGACCCGCAGTTCTCCGGGCAGACCAAGGAGCGCCTGTCGTCACGCGAGGCGGCTGCGTTCGTCTCCGGTGTGGTCAAGGATGCTTTCAGCCTGTGGCTCAACGCCCACCCAGAGTTGGGCATGCAACTGGCGGAGCTGGCCATCAGCAATGCCGGGCGCCGCCTCAAGGCCAGCAAGAAGGTCGAGCGCAAGCGCATCACCCAGGGCCCGGCATTGCCTGGCAAGCTGGCCGATTGCGCAGGCCAGGATCCGATGCGTGCCGAACTGTTCCTGGTCGAAGGTGACTCGGCAGGTGGCTCGGCCAAGCAGGCGCGGGACAAAGAGTTCCAGGCCATCCTGCCGCTGCGCGGCAAGATCCTCAACACCTGGGAAGTGGACGGTGGCGAGGTCCTGGCCAGCCAGGAAGTGCATAACATTGCCGTGGCCATTGGCGTCGACCCGGGTGCCACGGACCTGGCGCAGCTGCGCTACGGCAAGATCTGCATTCTTGCCGACGCCGACTCCGACGGCCTGCACATCGCCACCTTGCTGTGCGCGCTGTTCGTCCAGCACTTCCGCGCGTTGGTCGAGGCCGGGCATGTGTACGTGGCCATGCCGCCGCTGTACCGCATCGACCTGGGCAAGGAAATCTACTACGCCCTCGACGAAGCCGAGCGTGACGGCATCCTCGACCGCCTGGTGGCCGAGAAGAAACGTGGCAAGCCGCAGGTCACCCGCTTCAAGGGCCTGGGCGAGATGAACCCGCCGCAGTTGCGCGAAACCACCATGGACCCGAACACCCGGCGCCTGGTGCAACTGACCCTGGACGACGTGGAGGCCACCCGCGAGCTGATGGACAAGCTGCTGGCCAAGAAGCGTGCCGGTGACCGCAAGAGCTGGTTGGAAACCAAGGGCAACCTGGCCGAGGTCATGGTTTGATTCGGCAAGTACTTGCCGTTTGCCTTGCGCTGGTTGCCCTGCCTTGCCTGGCGGGCAACTGGCCAGAGCTGAAGCTGAGTGCCGAGCACCCGATCGAAGGCATGCGCGGTGGCAACCTGTCTGGCCTGGCGCAATGCCGGGGCGGGCTGTGGGGCGTTTCCGATCGCGACGACGACCGTATCTACCGCTTCGACCAGCAGAACACCACCTGGCGCGCCCAACCGCTTACCTTCACCCCGCCATCGCCGCCGGAAAGCGGCCTGCCGTGGGGGTTGAGGTCGCGTAACTGGGCAGCGTCGTACATTCGCGGTGGCGAGCTGGATTTCGAAGGCATCACCTGTGACCAGGCGGGCAACCTGTATTTGGTCAGCGAAGCCCATGCCGCGGTGCTGCAACTACCGCTGGAAGGCGAGCCGGACTGGTTGAAGATCGACCCGGCCATGGTGCGCCAGGCGCGGGCCAGTGGCATGCTGCTGAACTTCAATGCCCTGTTCGAAGGGCTGGCGATCAACCCGGCGGGTGACCGCCTGTGGCTGGCCGCCGAGCGTGAACGCCGTGGCCTGGTGGCCATCGAGCGCCAGCAATCGGTATGGACCTGCGGGCGCAGTTGCGTACTGCTGAGCGAGGCCGGGGTCGAGATGCAGCCGGCGCAAATGCCCGATGCCAGGGCCCTGTCGCGCGACTTCGCCGACCTGACCTGGTTCGAGGGCAAACTGTTTACCCTTGAACGCAACGCCTACCGGGTGTGCCGGCGTGATGCCGACACCGGTAAAGTCGAGCGTTGCTGGTCTTTCGCTGCCGATGCGCTGGTCGAGTCACGCCGCTACGCGCAGCCGTTTGGCCTGGCCGAAGCCCTGGTGATCGATGCCAAGGGTGCCTGGATCGGCCTGGACAACAACAACGGCGCCCGTGCCGATGGCGAAACCCGCCCGATCGTCTGGCGCTTCGACGCGCCCGAAGGCGGCTGGAGCGCCAAGCCATGAGCCAGGCGCCGGGCAAGCGCGCGGGCAGGGTGCTGATGATCGTCGCCTGGGCGGCGGCGCTGTTCCTTGCCACGCGCTTTTTCGGCCAGTGGGAAGACAACCAGCGCAACCCCAACAGCCAGGTGCAATCCGAGCATGGCGAAGGCTTTATCGAAGTGCGCTTGCTGAGTAACGGCCAAGGCCACTTCGTGGTGGATGGTGCGATCAACGGCCAGGTGGTGCATTTCATGCTCGACACCGGTGCCACCGACGTGGCGATCCCGGAGGCGTTGGCGCGTGATCTGAGCCTGGAGCGCGGCAGCCCCGTGCTGCTCAGCACCGCCAATGGCCGTACCGAGGGCTACCGCACGCGCCTGGCCAGCCTGCAACTGGGCGATATCCGCCTGCGGGACGTACGCGCCATCGTGGTGCCGGGCCTGGATGGGCCCACCGTATTGCTGGGCATGAGTGCCCTGCAACAACTTGAATTTACCCAGCGCGGCGGCACCATGCTGTTGCGCCAGAACCTGAAATGACGAGGCCCGCATGAGCGACTCACTGGAACTCAGCCTGGACGGCGTCGAACGCCGCTCGCTGGCTGACTTCACCGAACAGGCCTACCTCAACTACTCCATGTACGTGATCATGGACCGTGCCTTGCCGCATATCGGCGACGGCCTGAAGCCGGTGCAGCGACGTATCGTCTACGCCATGAGCGAGTTGGGGCTCGATGCCGATTCCAAGCACAAGAAGTCGGCGCGTACCGTCGGTGACGTGCTCGGTAAGTTCCACCCCCACGGCGATTCGGCCTGCTACGAGGCCATGGTGCTGATGGCACAGCCGTTCAGCTACCGCTACACCCTGGTCGACGGCCAGGGCAACTGGGGTGCGCCGGACGATCCGAAGTCGTTCGCCGCCATGCGTTACACCGAGGCGCGGCTGTCGCGCTACGCCGAAGTGCTGCTTAGCGAAGTCGGCCAGGGCACCGTGGACTGGGTGCCGAACTTCGACGGCACCTTGCAGGAGCCGGCCGTGCTGCCGGCGCGCCTGCCCAACATCCTGCTCAACGGTACCACCGGTATCGCCGTGGGCATGGCCACCGACGTGCCGCCGCACAACCTGCGTGAAGTGGCCAGCGCTTGTGTGCGCCTGCTCGACGAGCCCAAGGCCACCATCGAGCAGCTGTGTGAGCATATCCAGGGGCCGGACTACCCGACCGAGGCCGAAATCGTCACGCCACGGGCCGAAATCCTCAAGATGTACGAAAGTGGCCGTGGTTCGATCCGCATGCGCGCCGTGTACCGCATCGAGGATGGCGACATCGTCGTCACCGCGCTGCCGCACCAGGTCTCCGGGGCCAAGGTGCTGGAGCAGATCGCGGCGCAGATGCAGGCCAAGAAATTGCCGATGGTCGCCGACTTGCGCGACGAGTCGGACCACGAGAACCCGTGCCGCATCGTCATCATTCCGCGTTCCAACCGCGTGGATGCCGACGAGCTGATGCAGCACTTGTTTGCCACCACCGACCTGGAAAGCACCTACCGGGTCAACGTGAACATCATCGGCCTCGATGGCCGGCCGCAGTTGAAAAACCTGCGAGCCCTGTTGGTGGAGTGGCTGGAGTTCCGCACCAATACCGTTCGTCGCCGATTGCAGCACCGTCTGGACAAGGTCGAGAAGCGCTTGCACCTGTTGGACGGTTTGCTCACCGCCTTCCTCAACCTGGATGAAGTGATCCACATCATCCGCACCGAGGAACACCCCAAGCAGGCCCTTATTGCCCGCTTCGACCTCACCGAGATCCAGGCCGACTACATTCTCGAGACCCGCCTGCGGCAGCTGGCGCGCCTGGAAGAGATGAAGATTCGTGGCGAGCAGGATGAGTTGCTGAAAGAGCAAGCCAAGCTGCAGGCCCTGCTGGGTAGCGAGGCCAAGCTGCGCAAGCTGGTGCGCAGCGAGCTGATCAAGGATGCCGAAACCTATGGCGACGATCGCCGCTCGCCAATTGTAGAGCGCAGCGAAGCCAAGGCCCTGTCGGAAAACGAACTGATGCCGACCGAGCCCGTCACCGTGGTGCTGTCGGAGAAGGGCTGGGTGCGCTGCGCCAAGGGCCACGACATCGACGCCACCGGCCTTTCCTACAAGGCCGGCGACGGTTTCAAGGCCGCCGCGGCCGGGCGTTCCAACCAGTTTGCCGTACTGGTCGATTCCACCGGGCGCAGCTATTCGCTGCCCGCTCACAGCCTGCCATCGGCGCGTGGTCAGGGCGAGCCGCTGACAGGCCGCCTGACGCCGCCACCGGGGGCCACGTTCGAATGCGTGCTGCTGCCTGATGACGATGCGCTGTATGTGGTGGCCTCGGATGCCGGTTACGGCTTCGTGGTCAAAGGTGAAGACCTGCAGGCCAAGAACAAGGCCGGCAAGGGCTTGCTCAGCCTGCCCAATGGCGCCAAGGTCATGACCCCGCGCCCGGTGGCCGATCGCGAGCAGGACTGGCTGGCGGCGGTGACCACCGAAGGCCGCCTGCTGGTGTTCAAGGTCAGCGACTTGCCACAGCTGGGTAAAGGCAAGGGCAACAAGATTATTGGCGTGCCGGGCGACCGGGTGGCCAGCCGTGAAGAATTTGTCACCGATCTGGCGGTGATTCCAGAAGGCGCGACCCTTGTATTGCAGGCCGGCAAGCGTACCCTGTCTCTGAAGGCGGACGACCTGGAGCATTACAAGGGCGAGCGTGGACGGCGCGGCAGCAAGCTGCCACGCGGCTTCCAGCGCGTCGATGGGTTGCAGGTGGAAGTGCCGGCGTAACGGCCAGAAATGTCTGGAACGGCAATTTCAGCGCCGTTCCGGGCAGAAATGCTGGAGTCGGACGGTTATTTCGCGGATGATATGGCCCTTGCGGTGCCGGCGTGGCCGTGTGCCCGTTTGAATCTACATGTATCACTGCGGTGTGCCTGATGGCGGCCGCCTGGATGGGATGATGAAATTTCTGCGCCTTCCATTTGCGCTGTTGATGACTGGCCTGCTGGGCCTTGGCGGGTGCTCCATGCACCAGCCGGTTGCCCTGTATCAGCTCGACAGTGGTGATCCTGGCCAGCCGTCGCAGAGTGCGGGCATGGCCGTGGTACTCGGCCCGGTATCGGTGGCCGATTACCTGCAGCGCGAGACGTTCCTGCAGCGTCAAGCCGATGGCAGCCTGAGCGCGGCGACCGATGGCCGTTGGGCCGGTAGCCTTTCGTCGGATATCGACCAGCTGTTGGTCCGTCAACTGGCCTGGCGCCTGGACAGCCAGCGCGTGGTATTGGCACCGGCGACCGCTGGCTTCAGCCCGGACGTGCAGGTGCTGTTGTCGATCACTCGCCTGGACTCGGGCAAGAATCAGCCGGCCATTCTGGATGCCCAATGGCGCCTGCTCGACCGCCGTGGCCATGTGCGTGACAACCGTATTGTTCACCTTGAGCAGCCGCACGAGGGCAGTGAGTCGTCGCAGGTTCAGGCTCAGGGCCAACTGCTGCAGAAGCTGGCCGAGCAGCTGAGCACCGCGGTGAAGCCACTGGCCAACCAGCCGGCGATTGTCGAAGAAGCACCGAAAAAGCCTGCTGCGCCGGTACAGGTGAAGAAGGAACCGGAGAAGTCCAAGATCCCGATGGCCTCGCCGATTCGTACCGATATGGAAGTTTATCGGTTCTGATCGAACTGCCAGATACAAAAAAGCCCGCGAACATGCGGGCTTTTTTGTATCTGCTGGTTCATGTATCGCCTGCGCCGGCCTCTTCGCGGGTAAACCCGCTCCCACAGGCACTGCACCGCCCTCAGGGCCTGTGTAGTAGCTGTGGGAGCGGGTTTACCCGCGAAGAAGCCGGCGCAGTATCAGGCCCTGCGCTCGTGCATGCGCGCCAGCTGGCGTTCCAGCATGGACGGGTAGGGCTCCATCAGGCGCTCTACGCAGCAGGCACCTTCAGGGCTGGCAATCGGGCGAATGCGGGCACGCTGACGAATCAGCGTGTCATCGCTGATCTGCCGCTCCACCAGCAACAGGTTGCGGCTGTGCTGCGACAGCGCCAAGGCATCCTGGACCTTCTCGGCCATCAGCAGGTCGACCAGTTCCAGTCCATGCAGGTCGTTGCCCAAGACCAGCCCCAACTGCAGCTGCAAGGTGATGCCGCTGTCGGCCACTTCGATCTGCAAGGCATGGCCCAGGGCGCGCAACAGCTCGCCGCAGCAAATGGCGTTGGTCAGGTAGTCCTCGCCACACTCACGGCTGTGGAACAGCACCAGGGTACTGCCGTCGTTGAGCGTGTGGGTTTCGCCGTCGTACAGCGAAGCCGCGTGCTCCAGGCAATCACGGTAGCGCTCGGTCAGCTCGGCCAGGCGTGTGCGTGGCAGGCGGCGCAGTTGCTCCTGCGAGCCCAACTGCACGGCAAGCACGGCGCTGTACTGCGGCTCGTCAGGCTCGACCGCCGCGGCGGCTTTGGGCGCAGTGTCGTCGTCCAGCAGGCCGGCGAAGGCTTCGTCGTCATCTTCGTCTTCCAGGGCGACAACTTTTTTGGCGCGCGGTGCGGCCTTGGGGGCCGGGGCAGCTTCGTGCAGGTCGTCGAACTGCTCGTCGTCCTCTTCCTCGGGCTCCGGCTCTGGCGGCGGCGGCGGGGCCAGGCGTGCATGCAACTGGCGGGCGATGTCGCCAATCTCGTCCTGGCGGTCGGTGGCTGGGGTATAGGGCTGCGGGTCGCGCAGCCAGACCCGCAGCTGCAGCAGCGGCAGGGTGATGAAACGGCCTTGGCGCAAGCTGAGGGCCAGGGCCAGGGCCAGCAGGATGGCGGCCAGAATGCCCATGCTCTGCAGGCTGATCAGCATCGGTTGCTGGAACTGGCTCATGTCCAGGCTGATGCGCAGTTGCCCGGCGGTCACGTCCTGGAAGGTGATCTTGGTCTGGTACAGGCCTTCGGCCTCGCCCAGCAGGCTGTTGCGTGGGCGCTGGCCAGCCTCGGCGAGGATGCGGTTGTCCACGCTGTAGATCGCCGCATGGGCCACCAGCGGGTTTTTCACCAGGTTGCCCAGCAGCACGTTGAGGCTGAGGATGTCGTTCGACACCAGCAGCTCGGTTGCCGACGTGGCCGTCTGAGTGGTCAGGCTCTGCCCCAGGGCATCGGCCTGCTCATGCATGGCCTGCTTGAACTGCAGGCCCATCACGCAGGCATAGATCACCAGCGCCAGCGCCACCAGGAAGATGTTGGTGCAGGCGATACGCAGTGCCAGCGGCACGCGACGTTGACTCAGGGCACGATAGATCATCAGGAAGAAGTTGTCTGGTTTGACTGGCGTGGGCCGGTTCACTGAGCTCGGCTCTTAATGGCATGAAAGTGGGGGGAGTATAGCGAGCCGGGTTTTGTCGGCAAAGTATCGTTGGCGCCCGATGGTCATGGAAAATCGGTAGAATGCGCATTTTTCATCGAAGTCGGAGCCAGGTTGTGCGCGAAATCGTCCTGATCAACATCACCGGTGAGGACCGTCCCGGTCTCACTGCGGCAATCACCGGCGTCCTGCTGCAGGGCGGTGTGAGTATCCTCGACATCGGCCTGGCAGTCATGCACGGCACCTTGTCGTTTGGCATCCTGGTCGACATCCCGGACAACGAAGTGGCTACTGCCTTGCTGCAAAGCGTGCAGGCCAAGGCCCACGAACTGAACCTGCAGGCCCGTTACACACCGATTTCCGAGTCGGACTACCAGCAGTGGGCCGACGGTCATGGCGAAGCGCGCCATATCGTTACCCTGCTCAGCCGCAAGATCACCCCCGAGCAACTGCAGCGGGTGAGTGCGGTGATCAGCCAGTACGCCCTGACCATCGAACGCATCGAACGCCTGTCGGCTCGGGTTGCGTTGGATGCCGAAACCGAAAAGGGCAAGGCAGCCGTCGAGATCTCCGTGCGCGGCGTACCGAGCGATGCCCAGGCGCTGCGTGCCGATTTCTTTGCCTTGGCAGAAGAGCTGAGCATCGACATCGCGTTCCAGAAGGACGACCTGTTCCGCCGCAACCGCCGCCTGGCAGTGTTCGACATGGACTCGACACTGATCGAAGCCGAGGTCATCGACGAATTGGCCAAGGCGGCCGGTGTGGGTGAGCAAGTTGCAGCCATCACCGAGCGCGCCATGCGCGGTGAGCTGGACTTCCGCGCCAGCTTCAAGGAGCGCATGGCGCTGCTCAAGGGCCTGGACGTGGGGGTGCTGGACGAGATCGGTGCATCCCTGCGCCTGACCGAAGGCGCCGAGAACCTGTTCGCCGAGCTCAAGCGCCTGGGTTACAAGACTGCGATTCTGTCTGGTGGCTTTACCTACTTCGCCCGCCAGGTGCAGGCGCGCCTGGGTATCGACTATGTGTTCGCCAATGAGCTGGAAGTGGTCGACGGCAAAGTGACAGGTGTGGCGGTGGAGCCGATTGTCGATGCCCAGCGCAAGGCTGAGCTGTTGCAGAAGCTGGCCAGCGAAGAAGGCTTGCAGTTGGAGCAGACCATTGCCGTGGGGGATGGCGCCAACGACCTGCCGATGCTGTCGCTGGCCGGGCTGGGCGTGGCGTTCCGTGCCAAGCCGCTGGTGCGCCAGTCGGCCAAACAAGCGATTTCAACCCTGGGGTTGGATGGGGTGCTGTACCTGCTGGGCCTGCGCGACCGCGACGCCCGCGGCTAGTTTGCCGTTGTATCTTCAGCGCCTGTGAAATCGAGCGCCGCCCGCGCGGCGCTTCGCGGCACAAGGCCGCTCCCACATTTGTTGCAACGTGCCAAGCCTGTCAGGCCATGGTTGCCAGCCTGGGTGGGCCGGCTGGATTTCTGGGTTGGCATCACTACCGCCCCACCTGCCTCAAGCCTTGCACCAAGGCTGACAACGCCTCTCCCACAGGCATGGCCACGTTTCAACAAATGTGGGAGCGGCCTTGTGCCGCGAAGCGCCGCGCGGGCGGCGCTCGATCTCACAAGCGCAGAATAAACCGCGACATACACCCCAAAGCAATCAAGCCTGCACAGGCGCCGCCAACTGCTGCCCCATGCGCACCGCAGAACCAGCACCCAGGCTCTCGGCCCACTTCACCTGCTCTGGCCCGAACAGCACGATAGCGGTCGACCCCAGCTTGAAGCGGCCCAGTTCGGCACCTTTCTCCAGGTGGATCGGCGCGCGGCTGGCTTCGTCGTAACGGAAGGTTTTCAGCTCACGCTTGGGCGGCGTGACCAGCCCGGCCCATACGGTTTCGATCGAGGCGACGATCATTGCGCCGACCAGCACCACGGCCATCGGCCCGCGTTCGGTGTCGAACAGGCAGACCACGCGCTCGTTGCGGGCGAACAACTCGGGGACGTTCTCCGCGGTGGTCTGGTTGACCGAGAACAGACGACCCGGCACGTAGACCATTTCACGCAGGGTGCCGGCCAGCGGCATGTGCACGCGGTGGTAGTCCTTGGGCGACAGGTAGATGGTGGCGAACTCGCCGCCCATGAATGGGGCAGCCATGGCCGGGTCGCCGCCCAGCAGCTCTTGCGCGCTGAAACCGTGGCCTTTGGCCTGGAAGATGCGGCCGTGCTCGATCGGGCCGAGCTGGCTGACAGCGCCGTCGGCCGGGCACAGGATGGCGCCCGGGGTTTCGTCGAGCGGGCGAGCACCTGGTTTCAGGGCGCGGGTGAAGAACGCGTTGAAGTGCTCGTAGGCGCTCAGGTCTTCGACCAGCGCTTCACTCATGTTGACCTGGTAGCGCTTGGCGAACCAGGCGGTGAAGGCGTTCTTGAACCAGCGTACGCGGCACTCGGCGATGCAGCCGGCCAGCCGCGACAGCAGGTGATGCGGCAGCAGGTACTGGCTGATGATGAACAAACGGGATTTCATGCAGGTTCCTTAAACTTCTACAGGCGTGTCCGGGTGGTTGCCCCATTCGCTCCACGAGCCGGCGTAGGCCTTTACACGTGGGTAGCCGAGGGCCTTGGCCACCAGATAAGTGAAGCCGGAGCGGCGGTGTGTCTGGCAGTGGGTGATCACTTCCTTGTCGGGGGTGATGCCCAGCTTCTGCAGGACTTCGGCGATGTCCTGGCGGATGCGCAGATGGTCGTTGAGGTCCATGCCGGCGGTCCACTCGAAGTTGATCGCGCCGGGGATGTGGCCGCCTTTGGCTGCCAGCACTTTCTCGCCGCTGAATTCCTGCGGCCCGCGCGCGTCCCAGATGACCAGGTCATCGGCGCCCAGGCGGCTTTGCAGGTACTCGCGGGTGGCGGTAGGGGCGTTGTTCAGATGCAAGTGCACCGGCCTGCTGCCGATTGCGGGCACTTCGGTGACCAGCTTGTCGGCTGGCCAGGCCTGGATGCCGCCGTTGAGGTAGTGGTAACGCGTGTGGCCGATCACGTCGAGCAGCCAGATGAAACGCCCGGCCCAGCCGCCGCCTTCATCGTCGTACACCACATACACGGCATCGTCGCGGTGGCCGAGCTCACTGAACAGTTTTTCCAGGTCGCCCAGGGCCGGCAGCAGGCCGGGCGCGGGCGGCTGGCCAAGCTGGGTACGCTTGCCTTCGACAAAGCGTGCGCCGGGAATATGCCCGCTGACATAGCGGTTGGCGCTGCTCAAGTCGACCAGGATCAGCTGTGGCGAATCCAGGCGTGGCAGCAGGTCCGCGGCTTCGATTACCAGAGGCAAGCCGGAAAAGTCAGTCATCCACGGTCTCCAGTGTGGAAAGAGGGGCGATTGTAGCGCAAGCCTCAGCCCTTGCGGTTGGCAAACACCGACAGGGCCCGCTCGATACATTGTGCGGTCTTGCCGAAAGCTTGCACGCTGATATCGGCCAAGGGCCGGCAGCCCTGGTCGGCCACCAGCAGCATCAGCACCTGGTCGTTCACCGCCAGCGAACGCAGCAATACATGCTCGCTGCGGAACAAGGCACGCAGCGGGGCGGGCAGCAGGGCCGAGAACTGGCTGTGGTTTTCCGGGGTGATGCGCAGCTGCCCAGCCTGGCTCAACAGCTTTTGCAGCAGCTTGCTCTGCGACACCTGCAGGGCCAATGCCCCGGCTTCCTTGGGTAGGCCGGCAATTTGCTGGACGCGCAGGTAGTCATTGGCTTTGTCCAGGCTCAGCAGCATGATGCGTTGCATGCCGCAAGCCAGTAGGGCCTCGCGGGCCTGGGTGGCCAGGTGCACGGTGTTGGTGAACGGGCTGGGTTGGGCCAGCAGGTCCTGGCACAGCGTGCGCCAGCGTGCCAGGTCTTCGCTGCTGGGTGGAGGCGGGGCCAGCATGTCCGGGTGCGGGCGGCGTTGGTGCCAGGGCCAGATCAACGCCTCGGCCGGGTGGAACAGGGCATGCCGAGCGTGGCGGCGGGCGCTGGCGGCGGCCTGCTGGTGCACCTGCTGCTGCACGTCTTCCAGCGAGGTTTGCAGGTACAGCGCAGTCAGCAGCTGCCAGCGCAGCAGGTGCGGGTTGTCCCAGCCGACTTGTGCCGCCAGGGCCAGGTTGTTGGCCAGCAACACGGTATTGGCCGGCTGGTTGAACCAGCGCCGCAGGCCGGGTTCGGCGTCCAGGCGGTGTTGCTGGCTGAGCAGGTCTTCGTCGCGGGCGATGTTCAGCACCTGGGCCAGTTGATCGCGTTCTTCCAGCAGCAGGCGGTAACCCTGGGTGACCCATTGTGGCAGTCGCCAGTACTCGGCCATGGTCTGGCACAGCGCCATGATGCGCACGCCAAACAGTTCTTCCTCCACCCCAGTTGCGTCCTCACCCTTGTGGATAACCCGCAGCTCCCAGGTATCGAGCAGCTTGGGGTAGGCCAGTGCCAGTGGCCACAAAGGCGACAGGAACAGCAGGCTGCCCCAATGAATTTCCTGCCAGAGCCGAGCCAGGCGGCTGGCGAACAGGCCGCTGGCCTGCTGCGCGGCATGTTGGCTGATCATCTGGAACTGGCACAGCACCGGCGGGATTTCCTCCACGGGCAGTGCCGGCAGGCGCTTGAGCAACTGTTCGGTGCGTTCCAGGCCCAGACGGTTGAGGGCGACTTCCAGGCTTTCGGCGGGCTCGGCCAGGCTGGCATTGGTGGGGTGATTGGCTTCGCGCATCACCGACAGCACCAGTGCCGGGCTATCCTGCATCAGTTCGGCGATATCGCGCAGCGAGCGGCGGCTATCGTTGATGGCGGCCATTACCCGGTCGTAGCTAGGCTTCGGCACGGGGATGCGAACACTCTCGAGCAGCTTTACCCAGGCCTCTAACGTACGCGGGGCCTGAGCGGGCACCTTGGTTTCAATTGGCATTTTGACATCAGTCCGAACTGGCTTTTCGCATTGAGTGGCTATAGTCTGGCGCAGTTCTGCCGATAAGTAGAAGAAGAGTTTTAAAGCTCCCGTCTCTTCCCCTGACCACGACAGCAAGTGCTTTGAACCTATGGCTAAAATTATCGGCATCATCGTCGTATTCGCGAGCGTGCTCGGCGGCTACGTGCTCTCCCACGGCAAGATCGCGGCGCTGATCCAGCCGTTCGAAGTACTGATCATTGGCGGTGCGGCCTTTGGTGCGTTCCTGCAGGCCAACCCTGGCCACATGACCATGCACGTCATCAAGAAGTCGATGAAGATGTTCGGCTCGCGCTTCAGCCATGCCTTCTACCTGGAGGTGCTGGGCCTGGTGTACGAGATCCTCAACAAGAGCCGTCGCGAAGGCATGATGGCCATCGAGGCCGACATCGAGGACGCCGCCGCCAGCCCGATTTTCGCCAAGTACCCGACGGTGCTGGCCGATGAGCGCATGACGGCGTTCGTCTGCGACTACCTGCGCATCATGTCCACCGGCAACATGGCCCCGCACGAGCTCGAGGGCCTGTTCGACATGGAACTGCTGAGCATGAAGGAAGAACTGGAGCACCCGTCCCACGCGGTGACCGGCATCGCCGACGGCATGCCCGGCTTCGGTATTGTCGCGGCAGTGCTGGGTATCGTGGTGACCATGGCTTCGCTGGGCGAGGGTGATCAGGCGGCCATCGGCATGCACGTGGGTGCGGCGTTGGTCGGTACCTTCTTCGGTATTCTGGCGGCTTACGGCTTCTTCGGCCCGTTGGCCAAGTGCCTGGAGCACGATGCCAAAGAAGAGTTGAACCTCTACGAATCGATCAAGGCCTCGCTGGTGGCTTCGGCCTCGGGCATGCCGCCTTCGCTGGCGGTCGAGTTCGGGCGCAAGGTGCTGTACCCCAAGCACCGCCCAAGCTTCGCCGAACTGGAACAAGCGGTTCGCGGTCGCTGAGTCATGGAGAACAACCAGCCCATCATCGTCAAGCGCGTCAAGCGCTTTGGCGGCGGCCACCACGGCGGCGCCTGGAAAATTGCCTTCGCCGACTTCGCCACGGCGATGATGGCGTTCTTTCTGGTGCTGTGGCTGATGTCCACGGCCACGCCGGAGCAGAAGATCGCCATTGCCGGCTACTTCAAGGACCCGATCGGCTTTTCCGAAAGCGGCACGCCCTATGTCATCGACCTGGGCGGTTCACCTGAGCTGGCACCGGAAAAGACCATCAACCCGGAAGTGAAGGCCGAACCGACGCAGGAGTCCACCACCCAGTTGAGCAAGGACCAGGTCGAGACCATGGCCGAGCAGGTGGAGCGTGAGCGCCTGGAGCTGCTGCTGCAGGAACTGCAGAACAAGGTGGAAGAGAACCCGCAGCTGCAGAAGTTCAAGGACCAGATCCTGTTCGAGATCACCCAGGACGGCCTGCGCATCCAGATCATGGATGCCGAGAACCGGCCGATGTTCGACATCGGCAGCGCGCGCCTGCAGCCGTACTTCGAGGACATCCTGCTGGCCATGGCCGACACCATCAAGGCGGTGCCGAACAAGATCAGCATCAGCGGCCACACCGATGCCAAGCCGTATGCCGGCACTGGCGAGTACGGCAACTGGGAGCTGTCGGCCAACCGCGCCAACGCCGCGCGTCGTGCACTGGTGGCCGGTGGTTACCCGGACGGCCAGGTGGCGCGGGTGGTGGGTTACGCTTCGTCGTCGCTGTTCGACCGCAAGGACCCGTTCAACCCGGTCAACCGCCGCATCGACATCATCGTGCTGACCAAGAAGGCCCAGCGCAACATTGAGGGCGAGCAGGGTACGCCGGAAACGCCGGCCGCCGAGCCTGCCGCGCCGCCGGCCAGTGGTGCAGCGCCTGGGGCTGCTGCACCGGCCGCGCCAACTGCCTCGGGGGCGGGCGGCGAGACCGAACAGGCGCCGATGCAGCCGCGTGAGCTACGCCAGAAGCTGAACATCTTCGAGGATGGTACGTTGAAGATGGATGAGGCCAAGGACCAGTAAGCCCGGCATCTTGCGGGCGCAACTGTGTTGCTCAGCCTCCGCAGGTTTGCGCGAACACTGTGGGAGCGGGCTTGCCCGCGAACACCGGCGCAGCCGGTGCCATGCACCGCGCTGGATTCTTCGCGGGCAAGCCCGCTCCTACGGGAGCGGCTTTAGCCGCGAACACCGGCGCAGCCGGTGCCACTGGCTGCGACTGCATCAGAACCCCCGCCTGATCTTGGCCTTGAGATCAGCATGAAAGAAGTCCGCATTGTCCCTGTCGGTACCAGAGCCACGCCCCGGCGGTAGGGTCATGGCCCGGTCGAACGTGCGTTCGTCATGGTAAGCCCGCACAAACAGGTCGATATGCGCACGTTCGCGCATGGTTGGCCATTTGCTCAGGTGCTCCGGCAGTTCGTCTGGCCCTTTGCGAAAGAAGCTCACCCGGCGGCAGGCCATCGCTGCCGCGCCTAGCCGCCAGGCGGTCCACCAGTCCTCGCCGGCATCGGTTGGCAGCACGCCGATCCAGTGGGTGGCATCGTTCATCTGTTGGCAGAAACTGCCATACAGGTCGTCATGGGTCTGCCCGTCGCAGTCGAATTGCACCACTTGCGTGGGGATGCCTTCGAGCAGCAGGCGCTCGTTGAGGATGAAGGCGTCGAGCCGCACTTCGTGGCGGTAACTGATAAGAACCGGCATGGCGGTTACGCTCCCTGATAGAAGCCATGACCATCAGGGAAAGCAGATGTTTGGGCAATAGCTGACGGAGAAACCAGAATTGCCCTACATGTCGCGGTAAAAAATCCTACAGCTCGCTCTGCTCAGCCGACCACTCAATAGCTGTCTTCTGTCAGGCTGGCGATGATCGAGCGGTAGCTGTTCATGCGCTGCGGCTTGATACGTCCGTCGTCCAGTGCCTTGAGCAGCGCGCAGCCTGGCTCACGGTCATGCTTGCAGTCGCGGAAGCGGCACGTGCCGAACAGGTCGCGAAATTCGATGAAGCCATCTTCCACGTCGCTGCGGCTGACATGGCCTAGGCCGAACTCGCGGATGCCTGGCGAGTCGATCAGGTCGCCGCCATTGGGGAAGTGATACAGGCGTGCGGTGGTGGTGGTGTGGGTACCCTGCCCGGACCATTCCGACAGGTCGCCGACGCGGGTGCCGGCCTCTGGTAACAGGCTGTTGACCAGCGACGACTTGCCCACCCCCGACTGGCCGACGAACACGCTGATGTGGCCGTCGAGCTGCTGCTGCAGGCGCTGCATGCCATCGCCGTGGTGAGCCGATACTTCCAGCAGCGGGTAGCCCAACTCGCGATAAACATCCAGCAGTGCATGCAGGCCAGGGCCGTTCTCTTCGTTGATCAGGTCGGCCTTGTTCAGCAGCAACAAAGGGCGCAAACCGGCGTGCTCGGCAGCTACCAGGTAGCGGTCGATCAGGTTTGGGTGCGGCTCCGGCGCTGGGGCGAACACGATCACGATCAGGTCGACGTTGGCGGCTACCGGCTTCAGTTGGCCGTGGTTGTTCGGCCGGCACAGTTCGGTGCTGCGGGGCATCTGCGCCACGATCACGCCAATGCCCTGGTTACCCGCCCGCCACACAACGCGGTCACCGGTGACCAACGCCGGCAGGTTGGCGCGCAGGTGGCAGCGGAATACCTGGCCTGCGCTTTCGCCATCCTGGGCTTCCACTTCTACCTGTACGCCGAAGTGCGCGATCACCAGGCCCAGTTGCTCTGGCCCCAGGTCGCCGCCCTCCAGTTCCTGCAGTACATGCTGCTCGCGTTTGGCTGCGCGAGCGGCGCGCTCGCCCTGGATTTTTTCGATCCGCCAGTTCTGGCGGCGATTGAGCTGGCGTTTGGCCATGAAGGTACCGTGAGAAAGGCCCAGGATAGGGCATTGAAAACGGCAGGGAGTTTAGCACGCCAGGCGCTGGACCATTGCGCTTACCTTTGTGCCGTGAATGGGCGAGCCTGGGCCACTAGGCTACTATGACGGCCTATACGAGGAGCCCCTGCATGCAAAACCCACAGAACCTGATCTGGATCGACCTGGAAATGACCGGCCTGGATCCGGACAGCGACGTCATCATCGAAATGGCCACCATCGTTACCGACAGCCAGCTGAACACCCTGGCCGAAGGGCCGGTGATCGCCATCCACCACAGTGACGAAGTGCTGGCGCGCATGGACGAGTGGAACACCCGCACCCATGGCGCGTCGGGCCTGACCCAGCGCGTGCGCGAAAGCAAGGTCGGCATGGCCGAAGCCGAGGCGCAGACCATCGCCTTCCTCGAACAATGGGTGCCAAAAGGCAAGTCGCCGATCTGCGGCAACAGCATCTGCCAGGACCGCCGCTTCCTCTACCGCCACATGCGCAACCTGGAAAACTACTTCCACTACCGCAACCTGGATGTCTCCACCCTGAAGGAGTTGGCCGCGCGTTGGGCGCCGGATGTGCGTGACAGCTTCAAGAAGGGCAATACCCACCTGGCACTGGACGATATCCGCGAATCGATCGCCGAGCTGCGTCATTACCGCGAGCACTTCATCAAGCTGTGATCCGAAACGGCGCAGATAATGTATCTGCGCCCCCTTTTGGTGCCTTGGGCAACTGGTTAGACTGCGCGCCTTTCCTGCACGGACCCGCACCATGTTGTTGATGCTCTACCTCATCGCCATCACCGCCGAAGCCATGACTGGCGCGCTTTCTGCCGGGCGTCGCGGCATGGACTGGTTCGGCGTGGTGCTGATTGCCTGCGTCACCGCCCTGGGCGGCGGTTCGGTGCGTGATGTGCTGCTTGGGCACTACCCGCTGACTTGGGTGAAGCACCCGGAGTACCTGGTGCTGACCAGCTTTGCCGCGCTACTGACCATTTTCATCGCGCCGATGATGCGCCGCCTGCGCTCGCTGTTCCTGGTGCTCGATGCCCTGGGGCTGGTGGCGTTTACCCTGATTGGCTGCATGACGGCGCTGGAGATGGGCCAGGGCATGCTGGTGGCGTCGATCAGCGGGGTGATCACCGGGGTGTTTGGCGGCATCCTGCGGGATATCTTCTGCAACGACATCCCGTTGGTGTTCCGCCGTGAGCTGTATGCCAGTGTGTCGTTCGCGGCGGCCTGGTTCTATCTGGGGTGCGTGTATTTCAAGGTGCCGGCGGAGCAGGCGATGCTGCTGACCCTGTTTGGCGGGTTCCTGCTGCGCCTGTTGGCGATTCGCTTCCACTGGGAAATGCCCAAGTTCCACTACAACGACCAGCAATAGGCCAGGCATGAGTGTTGCGGGGCCTGTGAGGCCGAGCGCCGCCCGCGCGGCGCATCGCGAGCAAGCTCGCTCCTACATTTTTTCGGGCCAGTAACGCCTGCGCCAACGTGCGCGTCCGCCTTGTTTGCACGACACGATTTTGAGGCGAATACCAAGCGGCCGCGCGCCGCTGCCCCAGGAATAACTGGCCCGAAAAAATGTAGGAGCGAGCTTGCTCGCGATGCGCCGCGCGGGCGGCGCTCGGCCCCACAGGCACCATAAACCTCAAGGCAAGCACCTGTCAGTCTTAACGCAAACTACGCCTGTCCGTGCTGGGCCAGCGCCCACTCCACATGCTCGCGCACCAGCTCAGACGCATCCTCGCGGCGCGCCTTCAACGCCTCGATCACCTGAATCGTGGAGGGCGCATTGCCCAACCCCACCGCCAGGTTGCGCAAGAACCGCTCATACCCCGCCCGCCGCAGCGGCCCGCCTTCGGTCTTGCGCAGGAAAGTGCGCTCATCCCACAGGAACATCTGCGCCAATTCGGCATTTTCCAGCCCGTGCCGTGGCTGGAAATCCTGCTCCTGGCTGTGCTTGGCGAAGCGGTTCCACGGGCAGACGATCTGGCAGTCGTCGCAACCGAACACCCGGTTGCCCATCTTTGCGCGCAACTCCACAGGGATCGCGCCCCTCAACTCGATGGTCAGGTACGAGATGCAGCGCCGCGCATCCAGTACATAGGGCCCGACAAACGCCTGGGTCGGGCAGATGTCCAGGCAGGCCTGGCAGCGCCCGCAGTGCTCGCTGGTGGTGGCTTCGTCCACTGGCAGCGGCAGGTCGACGAACAGTTCGGCAAGGAAGAAATAGCTACCCGCCTTGCGGTTGAGCAACAGGGTGTTCTTGCCGATCCAGCCCAGCCCGGCCTGTTCGGCCAGGGCCTTTTCCAGCACTGGGGCGCTGTCGACGAAGGCGCGGTAGCCGAACGGGCCGATGGCCTCCTGGATGCGGTCGGCGAGGAACTGCACGCGCTTGCGCACCAGCTTGTGATAGTCCCGGCCCAGCGCATAGCGCGATATGTAGGCCTTTTCCGGCTGGGCCAGGCGCTGCGCCATCTGTGTATCGCCCGGCAGGTAGTCCATGCGCAGCGAGACCACGCGTATCGTGCCGGGGATCAGCTGGTCGGGGTGTGACCTTTTGCTGCCGTGGGCGCCCAGGTACTCCATTTCGCCCTGGTAGCCGGCATCGAGCCAACGTTGCAGGTGGTGTTCGTGTTCACCAAGGTCGACCCCGGCGATGCCCACGTGGGCAAAACCGAGTTCCTGGCCCCAAGTCTTGATCGATTGGGCCAGTTGGGCGAGGTCAGGAGTAGAGGCGGGCATGGATGGGCAAGGCAATACGGGCTCAGGTGCGTATAATTCTGCCAGACATTGGAGCCTTTGACCCCATGCCGCAGACCAAACACCCCAGCAATGCCCCGCAACTGCTCAGCAGCGTGACCGTCGCGCACCTGCCGGCACGGCATGCGCATGCCCACAAAGGCGACTTCGGCCATGTGCTGGTGGTGGGGGGCGACCTCGGCACCGGTGGCGCGGTGTTGCTCAGCGCCGAAGCCGCCCTGCGCTGCGGCGCCGGGCTGGTCAGCGTGGCAACCCGGCCAGAACATGTGGCGGCCAGCCTGGCGCGCCTGCCCGAGGTCATGTGCCTGGGCGCCAGTTCGGCCAACCAGCTGATGGGCATGCTGGAGCGCGCCTCGGTGCTGGTGGTCGGCCCGGGCCTTGGGCAGGCAGCGTGGGGCCGTAGCCTGCTGTCGGCGGTGGCCAACGCCCAGCGGCCGCAGGTGTGGGATGCCGATGCCCTGAATCTGCTGGCGCGCACGCCACTGGCCCTGCCCAGTGGCAGCATCCTTACCCCGCACCCCCGGGAAGCGGCGCGGCTGCTGGGCATTTCCACCGAGGCGGTGCAGGCCGACCGCCCGGGGGCCGCGCGCAAGCTGGCGCGCCGTTACAACAGCGTCTGCGTGCTCAAAGGTGCCGGTACCCTGGTGGCGGACCCGGCCGGGCAACTGGCGCTGTGCGAGCGCGGCCATCCGGCGATGGCCGGCGCCGGCCTGGGCGATGTGCTGACCGGCGTGCTGGCGGCACTGCTGGCCCAGGGCCTGGACGCCTGGCGCGCGGGCTGCCTGGGGACATGGCTGCACGCCTGTGCGGGCGAGCGCCTGGGGGTAAAAGGTAGAGGCCTGGCGGCCAGCGATCTGGCGCCGGTCATTCGTGAGTTGTTGGAGGAGCATTCTGCGTGTCTGGCTTAAATCTGTTTCTGGCCGATGAAGCGGCCACGGTCGACTTCGGTGCAAAAATGGCCGAAGTGACCGGTGGTCGCGGCGTGATCTTTCTTGAAGGCGACCTGGGGGCGGGCAAGACTACGCTTTCCCGAGGGCTGATTCGTGGCCTGGGCCATACGGGTGCAGTGAAAAGCCCAACCTTTACGGTGGTCGAACCCTACGAAATCGGCGAGGTCCGAGCCTTTCACTTCGACCTGTATCGCCTGGTCGACCCGGAGGAGCTTGAGTTCATGGGCATTCGTGACTATTTCGAGGGCGACCCGCTGTGCCTGTTCGAGTGGCCACAAAAGGGTGCGGGCGTTTTGCCAAAGCCCGACCTGACCATTACCATAAGCCCCCAAGCGGGCGGACGCTCGCTGATCCTTTCGCCGCAGGGGGCTCGCGGCGAGGCCTGGTGCGTGGCACTGGCCGAACACTATAAACAGTAAGTGGGGTAGGTATGCGCATACGCGCACTGGTCGCCATCGTTGGGCTGCTGCTGACAACGGTGACCGTTGACGCTCTGGCCGTCACTCAAGTCAAGAGCATGCGCCTGTGGCGCGCACCGGACAACACGCGGCTGGTCTTCGACCTGTCTGGCCCCGTGCAGCACAGTGTCTTCACCCTGAGCGCACCCGATCGTCTGGTCATCGACATCAATGGCGCGACCCTGGCCGCGCCCTTGAATGTGGCTACCTCCAACACGCCGATCAGCAGCGTGCGTTCGGCCCAGCGCACGCCGACGGACTTGCGCGTGGTGGTCGACCTGAAAAAGTCGGTCACCCCGAAAAGCTTCACCCTGGCGCCCAATGCCCAGTACGGCAATCGCCTGGTGGTCGACCTGTACGACCAGGAGGCCGACGCCATCGCGGCCAGCACGCCGCCGCCCGCACCGGCCCCGGTGCAAACGCCCGCAACCACCCCAGCGGTGCCGGTGACGCCGGCCCAGCCTGCGATCAAGCTGCCACCGGTACCCAGCGGCAAGCGTGACATCGTGGTGGCGATCGACGCCGGCCACGGCGGTGAAGACCCGGGCGCGTCGGGCTCGCGCGGCCAGCACGAAAAAGACATCGTGCTGCAGATCGCTAAAGAGCTGCAGCGGCAGATCAACAGCGAGAGAGGCTTCCGTGCCGAGTTGACCCGTACCGGCGATTACTTCATCCCGCTGCGCAAGCGTACGGAAATCGCCCGCAAGAAGGGCGCCGACCTGTTCATTTCGATCCACGCCGATGCGGCGCCTTCGCGCGCGGCCTTCGGTGCCTCGGTGTTCGCCCTGTCCGACCGCGGCGCCACTTCCGAAACCGCGCGCTGGCTGGCTGATACGGAAAACCGTTCCGACCTGATCGGTGGTGCGGGTAACGTCAGCCTCGATGACAAGGACCGCATGCTTGCGGGTGTGCTGCTTGACCTCTCCATGACCGCCACGCTCAGCTCCAGCCTCAACGTGGGGCAGAAGGTGCTGGGCAACATGGGGCGTGTCACTTCGCTGCACAAGCAGCGTGTGGAGCAGGCCGGCTTCATGGTGCTGAAATCGCCGGATATTCCGTCGATCCTGGTTGAAACCGGGTTCATCTCGAACAACAACGAAGCCGCCAAACTGGCCACTGCCAGCCATCAGCAGGCCCTGGCCCGCTCGATTCACACCGGCGTGCGCCAGTACTTCCAGCAGAACCCGCCGCCTGGCACGTACATCGCCTGGCTGCGCGACACCGGCAAGATTGCCGCCGGCCCGCGTGAGCACACCGTGCGCCCTGGCGAAACCCTGGCGATGCTCGCCGTGCGCTACCAGGTCAGTGTGGCCAGCCTGCGCAGCACCAACAGCCTCAAGACCGATGAGCTGAAGGTTGGCCAGCGCCTCGATGTCCCTGCCACAACCTTGGCCGCGCAATAATGAGTGGCGGTTCGCGCATTCAGCTGCTTAGCCCGCGGCTGGCCAACCAGATTGCCGCTGGCGAGGTTGTCGAACGGCCCGCCTCCGTTGCCAAGGAGCTGTTGGAAAACAGCCTGGACTCCGGTGCCCGGCGTATCGACGTGGAGGTCGAGCAGGGCGGCGTCAAGCTGCTGAAGGTACGGGACGATGGCAGTGGCATCTCCGCCGACGACCTGCCCTTGGCCCTGGCCCGTCACGCCACCAGCAAGATCCGCGAGCTGGAAGATCTCGAAGGCGTCTTGAGCCTGGGCTTCCGGGGCGAGGCCCTGGCCTCGATCAGCTCGGTGGCGCGCCTGACCCTGACCTCGCGTACCGCCAGCGCCACCGAGGCCTGGCAGGTGGAAACCGAAGGCCGCGACATGCTCCCGCGGGTGCAGCCGGCGGCGCACCCGGTCGGCACCTTGGTGGAGGTGCGCGACCTGTTCTTCAATACCCCGGCCCGGCGCAAGTTCCTCAAGGCCGAGAAAACCGAATTCGACCACCTGCAAGAAGTGATTCGCCGGCTGGCGCTGGCGCGTTTCGATGTCGGCTTCCACCTGCGCCACAATGGCAAGAGCATCCTCAGCCTGCACGAAGCCCACGACGAAACCGCCCGCGCGCGGCGGGTGGGGGCCATATGCGGCCCAGGCTTCATGGAACAGGCGCTGCCCATCGACGTCGAGCGCAACGGTCTGCGCCTGTGGGGCTGGGTCGGCCTGCCGACCTTCTCACGCAGCCAGGCAGACTTGCAGTACTTCTTCGTCAACGGCCGCGCGGTGCGCGACAAGCTGGTCGCACACGCCGTGCGCCAGGCCTACCGCGACGTGTTGTTCAATGGCCGGCACCCGACCTTCGTGCTGTTCCTCGAACTGGAGCCCAACGGCGTCGACGTCAACGTGCACCCGACCAAGCATGAAGTGCGCTTCCGTGAGGGGCGCTCGGTACATGACTTCCTGTATGGCACCCTGCACCGCGCCCTGGCCGATGTCCGCCCGGAAGACCAGCTGGCCGCGCCTGCCGCCGTGCCGGAGGCGATCCGCCCCACGGGTCAGCAGGCCGGTGAGTTCGGCCCCCAGGGTGAAATGCGCCTGGCATCGCCGGTGCTTGAGCAGCCGCGTGCCGCGCAGCAGCCGTTCTCCAATGGCGGCAGTGGCGCCGGTTACCAGTATCAATACACGCCGCGCCCTTCGCAGCCGCTGCCGGCCGCCGAGGCGCAGGCGGTGTATCGCGAGTTCTACAAACCGTTGGAAAACGCTGCCGCGCCTGCTGCAGCCCTGCCCGAAAGCCAAGGCGACATTCCCCCGCTGGGCTACGCACTGGCGCAGCTCAAGGGCATCTACATCTTGGCCGAGAACGCCGTTGGCCTGGTGCTGGTGGACATGCACGCCGCCCATGAGCGGATCATGTACGAGCGGCTCAAGGTGGCCATGGCCAGCGAAGGCCTCAGTGGTCAGCCGCTGCTGGTGCCGGAAACCCTGGCCCTGAGCCAGCGTGAGGCCGACTGTGCCGAAGAGCATGCGCAGTGGTTCCAGCGCCTGGGCTTCGAATTGCAGCGCCTGGGCCCCGAGACTTTGGCGATTCGCCAGATCCCGGCCTTGCTCAAGCAGGCCGAGGCCAACCGCCTGGTGCAGGACGTGCTTGCCGACCTGATGGAGTACGGCACCAGCGACCGTATTCAGGCGCACCTCAACGAACTGCTCGGTACCATGGCCTGCCACGGCGCCGTGCGCGCCAACCGGCGCCTGGCAATTCCCGAAATGAACGCCTTGCTGCGCGACATGGAAAACACCGAACGCAGTGGCCAGTGCAACCACGGTCGTCCCACCTGGACCCAGATGGGCCTGGACGACCTGGACAAACTCTTCTTGCGCGGTCGATGAAATGAGCAGCAAGCCCCCCGCAATATTCCTGATGGGCCCGACGGCGGCCGGCAAGACCGACTTGGCCATCGAGCTGACCAAGGTGCTGCCCTGTGAGCTGATCAGCGTCGATTCGGCACTGGTTTACCGGGGCATGGACATCGGTTCGGCCAAACCGTCGAAAGAGGTCCTCGCCGCCCACCCGCACCGGCTGATCGACATTCGTGACCCGGCCGAGAGTTACTCGGCCGCGCAGTTTCGTGCCGATGCCCTGGAGGCCATGGCCGAGATCACCGCGCGCGGCAAGATCCCGCTGCTGGTCGGCGGCACCATGCTCTATTACAAGGCGTTGATCGATGGCCTGGCCGATATGCCGGCTGCCGATGCTGCCGTGCGGGCCGAGCTGGAATCTCAGGCCGAAGCCTTGGGCCTGGCCGAGTTGCACCGCCAGTTGGCCGAGGTAGACCCCGTTTCGGCGGCGCGGATCCACCCCAACGACCCGCAGCGGTTGATCCGTGCGCTGGAGGTCTACCGGGTAAGTGGTGAGAGCATGACAGCCCATCGTCAGCGTCAATTCGCGGAAAGTCGCGGCGCAGACGCAGGCGCTGACGGACATTTGCCCTATACTGTCGCCAGTTTGGCGATTGCTCCTACAGATCGTCACATTTTGCATCAGCGAATTGCGTTACGATTTTCGCAGATGCTGGAACAGGGCTTCGTTGACGAGGTCCGATCGCTGCGAGCCAGAAGTGACTTGCACGCCGGGCTGCCGTCTATACGGGCAGTGGGTTATCGGCAAGTCTGGGACTACCTGGACGGCAAGCTGACTGAGAATGAGATGCGTGAACGCGGTATCATTGCTACCCGGCAGCTGGCCAAGCGGCAGTTCACCTGGTTGCGTGGCTGGCCTGAAGTGCACTGGCTTGACAGCCTGGCCTGCGACAATCTGTCCCGCACCTTGAAATACCTAGGGGCCATCTCCATATTGAGCTGAGTCCCTGCTGATTGCCGTCTATTCTTGCGAAGGGGCGGCCTAATTTATCGATTTTATTGATTTTCTATTATTTATCCTTACAGGAGTGCGGCATATGTCAAAAGGGCATTCGCTACAAGACCCTTACTTGAACACCTTGAGAAAAGAAAAGGTCCCGGTATCCATCTACCTGGTCAACGGCATCAAGCTGCAGGGCTCGATCGAATCGTTCGACCAGTTCGTGGTCCTGCTGAAGAACACCGTCAGCCAGATGGTCTACAAGCACGCCATTTCGACCGTGGTTCCGGCCCGTCCGGTCCGCCTGCCAAGCCCGACCGATGGCGAGCACGGCGACAGCGAGCCAGGCAACGCCTGATAGGAGCCTGCATTGTTCTTTGAGCGCCACGGTGGTGGTGAGCGAGCGTTGCTCGTTCACTTGGAAGGTCAGAACCCTGAGGCGCGCGAAGACCCGCAGGAGTTTCAGGAACTGGCATTGTCGGCCGGTGCCGACATCGTCTCGCTGGTCACGGTGACAAGGCATCAGCCTTCCGCCAAATACCTGATTGGCAGTGGCAAGGTCGAGGAGTTGCACGACCTGGTCCATGCCGAACAGGTAGACCTGGTGATTTTCAATCACACCCTCACGCCCAGTCAGGAGCGCAACCTTGAACGTGTGTTCGAGTGTCGTGTGCTCGACCGTACCGGGCTGATCCTCGATATCTTCGCCCAACGGGCGCGTACCCATGAAGGCAAGCTGCAGGTCGAACTGGCCCAGCTGGAGCACATGAGCACGCGGCTGGTGCGCGGCTGGACTCACCTTGAGCGACAAAAAGGTGGTATCGGCCTGCGTGGCCCGGGTGAAACCCAGCTGGAAACCGACCGCCGCCTGTTGCGGGTGCGCATACGCCAGATCAAGTCACGCCTGGAGAAGGTACGCAGCCAGCGCGAGCAGGCGCGGCGTGGGCGCAAGCGCGCGGATATCCCGTCGGTGTCGTTGGTGGGTTACACCAACGCCGGCAAGTCCACGCTGTTCAACGCCCTGACCGAATCCGAGGTGTACGCCGCGGACCAGCTGTTCGCCACCCTCGACCCGACCCTGCGCCGGCTCGAGCTCAACGACCTGGGGCCGATCGTGCTGGCCGATACCGTGGGTTTCATTCGCCACCTGCCGCACAAGCTGGTCGAGGCATTTCGGGCTACGCTCGAAGAGTCGAGCAACTCCGACCTGTTGCTGCATGTGATCGACGCCCATGAGCCAGAGCGCATGGAACAGATCGAGCAAGTGCTGGCGGTGTTGGGCGAGATTGGTGCCGAGGGGTTGCCGATCCTCGAGGTGTACAACAAACTCGACTTGCTCGAAGATGTTGAGCCACAGATCCAGCGCAATGCCGATGGCAAGCCGGAACGGGTCTGGGTATCGGCACGCGATGGGCGTGGCCTGGAGCTGGTTGGCCAGGCGGTTGCCGAGTTGTTGGGGGATGATCTGTTTGTCGGTACCCTGTGCCTGGAGCAGCGTTTTGCCCGCTTGCGCGCGCAATTCTTTGCCCTGGGTGCCGTGCAGAGTGAAGCGCATGATGAAGAAGGGCGCAGCCTGCTGAGCGTGCGACTGCCCATGGTCGAACTGAATCGCCTGGTCAGCCGCGAAGGCATGGAGCCGCAAGTGTTTGTCGAGCAACACACTTTGCAATAAATGCTCGTCGAGGTCGCCGGGCAGCAGTGACAGGCATTCTGTAGCATTGGACGGCGCGCCGTGGGCGCGTCTTTGCTTTATCAGATGGAGAGCGCTATGGCTTGGAACGAGCCGGGTGGCAACTCGAACAATCAGGATCCCTGGGGCGGCCGCCGTGGTGGCGGTGGCGGTGGTGGTGACAAGAAAGGTCCGCCGGATCTGGACGAGGCCTTCCGCAAACTGCAGGACAGCCTCAATGGCATGTTCGGCGGTAACAAAAAACGTGGCGGTGGTGACCGCAATGTCGGCAAGGGCGGTGGCCTGGGCCTGCTGGGCATCGGCCTGGCGGTACTGGCGGCCATCTGGCTGTACAGCGCCGTGTACGTGGTCGACGAGCAGGAGCAGGCCGTGGTGCTGCGCTTCGGCAAGTACTACGAGACGGTCGGTCCCGGCCTGAACATCTACTTCCCGCCGATCGATCGCAAGTACATGGAAAACGTCACGCGCGAGCGTGCCTACACCAAACAGGGCCAGATGCTGACCGAGGACGAGAACATCGTCGAGGTGCCGCTGACCGTCCAGTACAAGATCAGCAACCTGCAGGACTTCGTGCTCAACGTCGACCAGCCTGAGGTTAGCCTGCAGCACGCGACCGACAGTGCCCTGCGCCACGTGGTGGGCTCCACCTCGATGGACCAGGTGCTGACCGAAGGCCGTGAACAGATGGCCGTGGATATCCGCGAACGTCTGCAGCGCTTCCTCGACAACTACCGTACCGGTATCACCGTTACCCAGGTCAACGTACAGAGCGCGGCAGCCCCGCGTGAAGTGCAGGAAGCCTTCGACGACGTGATCCGTGCCCGCGAAGACGAGCAGCGTGCCCGCAACCAGGCCGAGTCCTACGCCAATGGCGTGGTGCCGGAAGCCCGTGGTCAGGCTCAGCGCATCATCGAGGACGCCAACGGTTACCGCGACGAAGTCATTGCCCGCGCCAAGGGTGAGGCCGACCGCTTCACCAAGCTGGTCGCCGAGTACCGCAAGGCACCTGACGTGACCCGTCAGCGCCTGTACCTGGAGACCATGCAAGAGGTCTACAGCAACACCAGCAAAGTCATGGTGGCCACCAAGGATGGGCAGAACAACCTGCTCTACCTGCCGCTGGACAAGATGGTCGAAGGCAGCCGTAACCCGTCCGCGCCGACCAGCAGCGTGTCGCCATCGGTCAACGATGCAGCCGCCCGTGCGGCGCAGGACCTGCAACAGCAACAGCAGCCGCTGCGCACTAGGGAGAGCCGCTGATGAGCAATAGATCGCTGATCGCCCTGATCGCCGCCGTGGTCCTGGCCATCGTGGCCTGGAACAGCTTCTACATCGTGTCCCAGACCGAGCGTGCGGTACTGCTGCGCTTCGGTAAGGTGGTCCAGGCGGACGTTCAGCCTGGCCTGCACGTGAAGATTCCGTACGTGAACCAGGTACGCAAGTTCGACGCCCGCCTGATGACCCTCGACGCTCCGACCCAGCGGTTCCTGACCCTGGAGAAGAAAGCGGTGATGGTCGACGCCTACGCCAAGTGGCGCGTCAAGGATGCCGAGCGCTTCTACACCGCCACGTCCGGTATGAAGCAGATCGCCGACGAGCGCCTGTCGCGTCGTCTGGAAAGCGGCCTGCGTGACCAGTTCGGTAAACGTACCCTGCACGAAGTGGTATCCGGTGAACGTGACGCACTGATGGCTGACATCACGGCATCGCTGAACCGCATGGCCAGCAAGGAGCTGGGTATCGAGGTGGTCGACGTGCGCGTCAAGGCCATCGACCTGCCGAAGGAAGTCAACCGCAGCGTGTTCGACCGCATGAGCACCGAGCGTGAGCGTGAGGCCCGCGAGCACCGTGCCAAGGGTAACGAGCTGGCTGAAGGTATTCGTGCCGATGCTGACCGTCAGCGCCGTGTGCTGCTGGCCGAAGCTTATCGCGAAGCAGAAGAAACCCGCGGTGACGGCGACGCCCAGTCGGCCGCCATCTATGCCAAGGCCTACACCCAGGACGCCGATTTCTATGCGTTCTACCGTAGCCTGCAGGCGTACCGCGAGAGCTTCTCGAGCAAGAGCGACGTGCTGGTCCTGGACCCGAAGAACGAGTTCTTCCGTTACCTGGACAAGAGCAAGCCGTGATGCTCAGGCCCTGATTTTCGTGCAGCGGCGCCCCGCCTGGCAGCTAAAACACCAGGCGGGGTGCATCCTGAATGAAAAGGGGTGTATGATGAGGCAGCCGGGAAATTTCCCGGCTTTTTTGCGTCTGCAAGGTTGATTGGCATCGCGCCAGTTGACGGTTTGGTCAGGTCGCAAGGCAATTCGAGGGTGTCGGGTACGGTGGCTGCGCTGGGATCAGTGCTGCCCGCTGCTGTGCGCGATACCGGCTTTACTGACGGCTCGCCTGCTGGCAAGCCGCCCGGACCAGAGGGGAAATGGCGTAATGGCAACGGTAGACCGCTGGCTGCTGCCAGATGGCATCGAGGAAGTACTGCCACCTGAGGCTGCGCGCATCGAGATCGCGCGCCGCCAGGTGTTGGACCTGTTCCAGAGTTGGGGCTACGAACTGGTCGTCACCCCGCATATCGAGTACCTGGAGTCGCTGCTTACCGGCGCCGGCCAGGACCTGGATCAGCGCACCTTCAAGGTGGTGGACCCACAGTCCGGCCGCCTGATGGGCTTCCGCGCCGACTTCACCCCGCAGGTGGCGCGCATCGACGCCCACACCCTGCGCCGTGAAGGCCCGAGCCGCCTGTGCTATGCCGGCAGCGTGCTGCACGCCCAGCCGCGTGCGCTGTCCACCTCACGCAGCCCGATCCAGCTGGGTGCCGAGCTGTACGGCGATGCCAGCCCCACCAGCGACGTCGAAGTCATCAGCCTGATGCTCGCCACGCTGCAGCTGGCCGACGTGCCGGATGTGCACATGGACCTGGGCCACGTCGGTATCTACCGCGGCCTGGCCCGTGCCGCCGGGCTGTCCGGTGCGGTCGAGCAACAGCTGTTCGATGCCATGCAACGCAAGGCTGTCGATGAAGTGCAGGCGCTGACCGCCGACCTGCCGAAGGACCTGGGCAACATGCTGCGCGCGCTGGTCGAGCTGTGCGGTGGCCGCGAAGTGCTGGCCGAAGCCCGCGTGCGCCTGGGCCGTGCTCCGGCCAGCGTGCTGGCGGCGCTGGACGACCTGTTGGCGATCGCCGATCGCCTGGCGTCGCGCTACCCGGACCTGCCGCTGTACTTCGACCTCGGCGAACTGCGCGGTTACCACTATCACACCGGCGTGGTGTTCGCCGTGTTCGTGCCGGGCGAAGGTCAATCCATCGCCCAGGGCGGGCGCTACGACGACATCGGCGCCGACTTTGGCCGGGCACGCCCGGCTACCGGTTTCTCCACGGATTTGAAGACCCTGGTCACACTGGGGCGAGCGGAGGTCGTATTGCCAACTGGCGGCATCTGGATGCCGGACAGTGGCGACGCGGCCCTCTGGCAGCAAGTCTGCCAGTTGCGCAACGAGGGCCAGCGTGTGGTCCAGGCTCTGCCTGGCCAGCCGTTGAGTGCTGCTCTCGAGGCGGATTGTGATCGGCAATTGATTCAGCAAGACGGGCGCTGGCAGGTTCTGCCGCTGGCCCAGTGAGTTTCTGCGTCGGCAACAGGCCGGCAACCAAGTTTGCGTGAATGAGGACCAATGTAATGGGTAAGAATGTCGTCGTCCTGGGCACCCAGTGGGGTGATGAGGGCAAAGGCAAGATCGTCGATCTGCTGACCGAACATGCTGCCGCCGTAGTGCGCTATCAGGGTGGCCACAACGCGGGTCACACCCTGGTGATCAACGGTGAAAAGACCGTTCTGCACCTGATTCCGTCCGGCATCCTGCGTGAAGGCGTACAGTGCCTGATCGGCAACGGCGTGGTCGTTGCCCCGGACGCGCTGATGCGTGAAATCACCAAGCTGGAAGAGAAGGGCGTACCGGTGCGCGAGCGCCTGCGCATCTCCCCGGCTGCGCCGCTGATCCTGTCGTACCACGTGGCCCTGGACCAGGCCCGCGAAAAAGCCCGTGGCGAAGCCAAGATCGGCACCACCGGCCGTGGTATCGGCCCAGCCTACGAAGACAAGGTCGCACGCCGCGGCCTGCGCGTGGGCGACCTGTTCCACCGCGAGCGTTTCGCCGCCAAGCTGGGTGAGCTGCTGGACTACCACAACTTCCAGCTGGTGAACTACTACAAAGAGCCGGCCATCGACTTCCAGCAGACCCTGGACGAGTGCATGGCCTACGCCGAACAGCTCAAGCCGATGATGCTCGACGTCACCGCCGAGCTGCACAACCTGCGCCGCGCCGGCAAGGACATCATGTTCGAAGGTGCCCAGGGCTCGCTGCTGGACATCGACCACGGTACCTACCCGTACGTCACCAGCTCCAACACCACCGCTGGCGGTATCTCCACCGGTTCCGGCGTTGGCCCGATGTACCTGGACTACATCCTGGGTATCACCAAGGCCTACACCACTCGCGTGGGTTCCGGTCCGTTCCCGACCGAACTGTTCGACGAGACCGGCGCTACCCTGGCCAAGCGTGGGCACGAGTTCGGTTCCACCACTGGCCGCGCCCGTCGTTGCGGCTGGTTCGATGCCGTGATCCTGCGTCGCGCCATCGACGTCAACAGCATCTCGGGCATCTGCCTGACCAAGCTGGACGTACTGGACGGCCTGGAAACCATCAACATCTGCGTTGGCTACAAGAACGAGAACGGTGCTGTCATCGACGCCCCTTCCGATGCCGACAGCTACATCGGCCTGGAGCCGGTGTACGAAGAGATGCCAGGCTGGAGCGAGTCGACCCTGGGTGCGAAAACCCTGGAAGAGCTGCCGCAAGCTGCGCGTAACTACATCAAGCGCATCGAGGAGCTGGTTGGCGCGCCGATCGATATCATTTCGACCGGCCCGGACCGCAACGAGACCATCGTGCTGCGTCATCCGTTCGCCTGATCTGCCTCCAGGCTGATCTGACGCCGTGGCCCTGAAAGGGGCTGCGGCGTTTTCATTTGTGGGGCAGGCAACCGCCTTGCTGAATCTTGGCGTTTATCCCTGCTGCTCCCGGCACAACCCTTGCTGTAAGAAGTTTCTGTAGATGCCATCAAAATAGTGGCGCCAGAAAACACGAGGGTTACACCGTGTCTGCCATCCTCTCACTGTTACGAAGCCGCCTTTTGCGGCCTGTGTTTGTTGCCCTTGGTATCGCTCTTTTGGTGCAGGTGCTGGTTGCCGTTGCGCTCACCCGAAGCACGGTCACCGCCCTGGAGGCCGAGCTTGGCGAACGCCTGGGCAATGACAGCCGCCAACTCGCCAGCGATCTGGAGCAAGCTGGGCAAGATGTGCGCTCTGGTCTCGACGGCCTGTCCAGCAGTACCCGTCAGCGGCTGAGTGCAGGGTTGTCGGAACGCTTGCAAAGCGAACAGCAGCAACTGCGCAGCACCCTGGAAAAGAATCTCAAGGACTCCGCCAACGACATGGCCGAGCTGCTGGCTTCGGTTGCCCCGCGGGCGATCTGGGACAACGACGTGCCGGTACTCTCCGACTTCGCCCGGCGCGCCCAGCGCAACCCGAACGTGCTGTTCGTGGTGTACGACGACGCCCAGGGCCAGCACCTGACCCGCTACCTCAACCGGCAAAACCCAATCAACCAGGCGTTGATGGAGAAGGGCCAGGGCGAGCGCGCGCTGGACAAGGTGATCGATGCGGCCCGGCGTGATCCGGCGGTGTACTTCGTCGAAGCCTCGATCAACCCCAATGGTGCGGAAATCGGCAAGGTGGTGATGGGCGTTTCCACTGCCGGCATTGACCAGGAACTCAAAGCCCTGGATCAACGCTTTGCGGCACTGATTGCCAGTGGTGAGCAATTGGTAGGTGATAGCCTGGTCGGCGCCGCTGCCGACAGTGGCAAGACCCTGCGCGAACGCCTGGAGAAAGCCCAAGGCAGTGCGGCGGCAATGCAGGCCAATACCGCACAGACCGTGCGCGATGCCGCTGCTGAGCTGCGCTGGCGCATCGGCTTGGGCTTGGTGCTGGTCGGTCTCGGTGTGCTGCTGGTGGTAGCTGTCGTGCTTGGCCGCCGCGTGTTGAGCAAGCTGCGTCTGTTGATTGCTGCCCTTGACGACCTGGCGGCCGGCGAAGGTGACCTGACCAAGCGCGTGCCACTCGACAGCCGCGATGAAATTGGCGATATGGCCTCGGCGGTGAACCGCTTCGTCGACAAGCTGCAGCCGATCGTGCGCGAGGCGGGTGAAGTGGCGCAGCGCACCGGTGTGGAGATTGGCGCGATGGCCCAGCGCAATGCGGGTGCCGATGCCGCTGCTGCGCTGCAGCGCGATGAAGTGGCGGCCAGCCTGCGTGACTTGTCGAGCATGGCCGATGAGGCTCAGGCCGAAAGCCATGCGATGCAGGCGGCCTTGCAGCAGGTAGTGGACATCCGCCAGGCCACTGACGAGAACAGCCGCACCTCGACCCAGCTCGCCGGCTTGATCGAGAACCTGGCCGGGCAAGTGAATACCGGCTCCCAGGTGATCGAGCGGCTGGCCAAGCAGAGTGAGCAGATCGAAGTGGTGCTGACAGTGATCCATGGCATCGCCGAGCAGACCAATCTGTTGGCCTTGAATGCTGCCATCGAGGCGGCCCGAGCTGGTGAAACCGGGCGCGGTTTTGCCGTGGTAGCCGACGAAGTGCGGGCGCTGGCGAGCAAGACGCAAAGCTCCACCGGGGATATCCAGGCGCATATTGCCGCGTTGCAGAAGGGCGCCAAGGAAGCAGTGGCGACTATCAGCCAGGCCGGGCTCAAGGCCAGCGAAGGGTTGCTGGTGCTGCGTGACAACGAGCGCCGGCAGCAGTCGGTGCAGGCGGCGGTCGAGCAGGTACATGCGGCCATTGGCCTGGCTACCCGAGCTGCAGAGCAGCAGGCGAATGGCGCACAGGCGGTGCGTGGCCGGGTGGAAACCATCCATGCCCAGGCTGAGCGTTCGGCTGAGGTGGTGATGCAGACAACGGCCAGCAGCAAGGTGCTGGATGACTTGGCGGCGCAGTTGCGGGCAAGCCTGGGACAATTCAGGGCATAAGGTGAGCGTTGTGGGAGCGGGCGTGCCCGCGAAGCAGGCGACGCGGTGAATTGCACCGGCTTCGCCGGTGTTCGCGGGCACGCCCGCTCCCACAAAGATCGGCACACAGGGCCGTTACTCCGTGGGCGGTATTGCTATGATGGCGGCGACACGTGACAAAAGGAGTTGTTCATGTCCGCCCAACTGGTCGCCGCTCCGGCGGAGCTGGATTTTCTTCATAGCGATGGCATAAACGTCACTGCGCCAATGACTGCCATCCAGGCTTATTACGCCATGACCTCGGACGTGCCGGGCTGGCTGGCTGCAGCCTTCCGCTTGCGCGACTTCATCTCGCGCCGGTTCAACGTTTCCGCCATCCACGGTTTCTTATCGCGCAACCCCGAGCGGATACCGGCAGTGGGTGAGCGTCTGGATTTCTTCACCGTCGAGGCAATTAGCGACCAGCAACTGGTCCTGACTTCACGTGACACGCACTTGGCGGTCATGGTGAGCATGGATCTGGGTGAAGCAGAGCAAGGCCGGCAGCGCCTTAGCGTCACCACCTCGGTGCAGTGCTTCAATCGTTTCGGTCGCTACTACATGCTGCCTGTCGGCATGGCTCACGGGCCAATCGTGCGGCGCATGCTGCGCAATATCGCGTGATGGCTGGGGTGCCCTCATCGCTGCCTTGCAGGCGATGAGGGCTACACGACTCATGCCTTGTTCAGGTACATCCGCGTGGTCAGCAGATAAACCGGCAGCCCCGACACCACAATCAGCAATGCCGCATAAGGCGCCGCTGCGGCGAATTCGACGTTGGCGGTGTGTGCCCATACCTCGGTCGCCAGGGTGGTCATCCCGGTCGGGCTCAGTAGCAGGGTAGCGGTCAGCTCTTTCATGGCATCCAGGAACACCAGCGCAAACGCTGCCGCCATGGCCGGGAAGATGATTGGCAAGGTCACCCGGCAGAACGCTGCGAAGCTGTTGGCACCCAGCGTGCGCGCGGCTTCTTCCAGCGTCGGCGAGGCCTTGTTCAGCGCGGTGCGCACCGGTGACTGCGCCAATGGCAAGAACAGCAGCGCATAAGCCAGCAGCAGCAATGCCGTGGTCTGGTACAGCGCCGGCACGTAGTGCAGGGCGAAGAACACCAGGGTCAGGGCTATCACCAAGCCGGGCAGGGCGTGCAGCAGGTACGGCAGGCGCTCGGCCCAAATCGCCAGGCGGCCTTTGTAACGCACCACCAGGAAGCTGATAGGCAGGGCCAGCAGCACACAGAAGCCCGCGCCACCCAGTGATACCGACAGCGAAGTAAACAGTGCCTTGGAAATGGCTGCCACAGGGAACGCCGCCGATGAACCGACGCTAAGCCAGTAGCCGAGCATGGCCAGCGGAATACCGCTGCCCAGCACCGCCAAGGCAATGCAGAACACCTGCGCCAGCACCGCCCAGCCACGCAACCGTACCGGTTGTGCGCGCCGCGCTACGCCTTGGCCGATGCGCACATGGCGGGCTTTACCGCGAACGCGCAGTTCCAGCCACAGCATCACCAGGCACATCGCCAGCAGCACGGCGGACAGCATGGCCGCGTTGGCATTGCTGAACTCCAGTTCGAACTGCTGGTAAATCGCCGTCGTGAAGGTTTGTAGGCCGAGAATCGACAGCGCGCCGAACTCCACCAGCATGTGCAGGGCAATCAGTAGCGCGCCACCAAGCATCGACGGCCACAGCAGCGGCAGGGTGACCTTGCTGAACACGCCCCAGCGGCTGCAACCCAGGGTGCGCGCCGATTCCTCGAGCGAGGTGTCGAGGTTGCGCAGGGTCGCGGCAACGGGCAGGAACACCAGCGGGTATTTGGACAGGGCCATGACCATGATCGCCCCGCCAAGGCCTTCGAAGTCCGAGCTCAGCGACACCCAGGTGAAGCTGCTGACGAACGATGGCACGGCGAACGGCAGGCACAGCACCACGCCCCACAGCCGACGGCCCGCCAGGTTGCTACGCTCCAGCAGCCAGGCCAGCGCCAGGCCGACCACCATGCAAGTCAGCGTCACCCCGACCATCAGCATCAGGGTGTTGCGCATCAATCCCCAGACAAAGGGGCGCCACAGCAAGTGCAAGGCCTCGCGCCAGCCGGCTTCCCAGGCTTTGATGGCGACGTAAGCCAGTGGCAGCAAGCTCATCGCCACCAGGAACAGCACAGGCAGCACCACCCAGATGGAGGGGCGCTTGCGGCGCGGTACGAAGCGTACCGGCGCCGGTTCGGACAGGGCGGCAGTCATCAGAGCAGACCGACCTCGCGCTCAAGCTCGATGGCTTCTTCGGCATTGCCCAGATCGGCTGGCGAGATCTTCGGCGGGCGCAGTTCGTCGAACGGCTTCAGGCCGCGGTCGGAAACCATACCCTTGTGCAGCGGGTACTCGGCGGTGGTCTGGGTGATCACGCGCTGGCCTTCTTCGCTGGCCATCCAGTTGAGCAGGGCCTGGGCTTCTTTGGGGTGCTTGCTGGCCTTGACCACGGCCGCGCCGGAGATGGTGACCAGGTTGCCGGCGTCGCCGTCGGCCAGGTAGTAGAGCTTGGTGTCCAGCTTGCCGCGTTCGCGTTCAAGCGCGTACCAGTAGTAGTTGTTCACCAGTACCGCAGCCACTTCGCCTTTTTCCACGGCTTTGAGGGCGACCATGTTGTTGGTGTAGGTCTTGCCGAAGGCTTTCAGGCCGGTCAGCCATTCTTCGGTGGCTTCGCGACCATGCATCTTCAGAATGGCAACCGCCTGCTCCTGGAATGCGCCGCTGGTGGGGACGTAGCCGACGCGGCCTTCCCACTCAGGGTTGGCGAAGTCCATCACCGTGGTTGGCAGGTCTTTCTCGTCGACCTTCTTCGGGTTGTACACCACGATACGCGTACGGGCGGTGATGCCCATCCAGGTGCCGTTGGCGCCCACGTACTGCTTGGGCATCATGTTCGCGGTGGCGTCGTCGATCTTCGCCAGCAGACCCAGTTCGCCCAGGTTGTTCAGGGGCGGGGACTCTTCGGTGTAGATGATGTCGGCCGGCGAGCGGTCGCCTTCCTCGATGATCTGGCTGGCCAGCTGGTTGCTGCTGCCTTTGCGGATGTCGATATGAATACCGGTCTTGGCCTCGTAGGCCTTGGCGATGGCTTCGCCGATTTCCTTGTGCTGACCGTTGTACATGGTCAAGCTGACCGGTGCGTCTGCCATGGCGGCCGGAGCGCCGATGACCAGGCTCAGCACGGCGGCGGCCAAGGTACGCATCAGCGGTTGCGGGCGGATCGTCATGCGGGTACTTCCTCGCTTACGGCTACATATTTGGAAACAATGGTAAACGAAATCGTTTCTCAAGTGGCCGAGTGAGGAGAAATTCATGGTCAGACGATGGTGTAACCGTCGGAACGGGCTTGCACCTGTGGCTGAAAGGGGAGGGATGCAAAAAACGCAGGCAAGAAAAAACCCACTAGCATGCTAGTGGGTTTTTGTATGGTGCCCAGGAGAAGACTCGAACTTCCACGACCGTTAAGTCACTGATACCTGAAACCAGCGCGTCTACCAATTCCGCCACCTGGGCAAAGCTTTACATCGTCTGGAGAAGGCGACTATCGTTCGCTTTCACACAGTAGTAACAGATCCTTGGTCATCTGTTACTTGAAAATATTTGGTGCCCAGGAGAAGACTCGAACTTCCACGACCTTGCGGTCACTGATACCTGAAACCAGCGCGTCTACCAATTCCGCCACCTGGGCACACATTCGAGATTACAAGATGCTTTACAGCGCCGTTCATCTCTACTACAACTTCGGGGTTGTCCGTCGTTGTGGTGCGCACTATACGGACGCTCCCCAAGGCTGTAAAGCCCCCAATCAAAAAAAATTTCAAAAAATTCAACTTGTTGATTCCACAGGCCTATTCCTGCTGTCTATGCACTGCGGCGGGGGCTGTCCAAGGCAGACATTTCCGGTTTCAATACGCCTATGCCAGAATTCCTATCTATATACCCCAAGGTGAACCCCTTCTGATGGCCGATTGGCAATCCCTCGATCCCGAGGCCGCTCGCGAAGCGGAAAAATACGACAACCCCATTCCCAGCCGTGAGCTGATCCTGCAGCGCCTTGCCGACCGTGGCGAACCCGCCGCGCGCGAGGAGCTGGCGAAAGAGTTCGGTCTCTATGAAGAAGACCAGATCGAAGCCCTGCGCCGCCGCCTGCGTGCCATGGAGCGTGATGGCCAGCTTATCTATACCCGGCGCGGCACTTATGCCCCGGTAGACAAGCTGGACCTGATCTGCGGTCGCGTCTCCGGCCACCGTGATGGCTTTGGCTTCCTTATCCCGGATGACGGCAGCGAAGACCTGTTCCTCAGCCCGTCGCAAATGCGCCTGGTGTTCGACGGTGACCGCGGCCTGGCCCGCGTTTCTGGCGTCGATCGCCGTGGCCGCCGCGAAGGTGTGCTGGTCGAGGTCATATCCCGTGCCCATGAAAGCGTGGTCGGCCGCTACTTCGAAGAAGGCGGCATTGGTTACGTAACCCCGGACAACCCGAAAATCCAGCAAGAAGTGCTGGTAACCGCCGGGCGTAATGGTGGCGCGAAGATCGGCCAGTTCGTCGAGATCAAGATCACCCACTGGCCAACCCCACGCTTCCAGCCGCAAGGCGACGTGGTCGAAGTCATCGGCAACTACATGGCGCCGGGCATGGAAATCGATGTTGCCCTGCGCAGCTACGACATTCCGCACGTCTGGCCCGCCGATGTGGTCAAGGAAGCGCGCAAGTTCCGCTCCGAAGTCGAGGAGAAGGACAAAGAGAAGCGTGTCGACCTGCGCCACCTGCCGTTCGTCACCATCGACGGTGAAGATGCCCGCGACTTCGACGATGCCGTCTATTGCGAGCCGCTGGGCAAGCTGCGCCTGTTCTCCGGTGGCTGGCGCCTGTACGTGGCCATCGCTGACGTGTCCAGCTATGTGCGCCTGGGCTCGGCCCTGGATGTCGAAGCCCAGCAGCGTGGCAACTCGGTGTACTTCCCCGAGCGCGTGGTGCCGATGCTCCCCGAGGAGCTGTCCAACGGCCTGTGCTCGCTGAACCCGCACGTCGACCGGTTGGCCATGGTCTGTGAAATGACCATGAACAAAGCTGGCCAGATGGTCGACTACCAGTTCTATGAAGGCGTGATCCACTCCCACGCCCGCCTGACCTACAACAAGGTCAGCAGCATGCTCGAGCATGCGCGCACCCGTGAGGGCAAAGCGCTGCGCGAGGAGTACAAGGAGGTCGTGCCGGACCTGAAGAACCTGTACAACCTGTACAAGGTGCTGGTGGATGCGCGTCACACGCGTGGCGCCATCGACTTCGAAACCCAGGAAACCCGCATCATCTTCGGTGACCAGCGCAAGATCGCGGAAATCCGCCCGACCGTGCGCAATGACGCCCACAAGCTGATCGAGGAATGCATGCTGGCGGCCAACGTGGCCACCGCCGAATTCCTGCAGAAGCACGGCGTGCCGGCCCTGTACCGTGTGCACGACGGCCCGCCGCCGGAGCGCCTGGAAAAACTGCGCGCCTTCCTTGGCGAGCTGGGCCTGAGCCTGCACAAGGGCAAGGACCCGTCGCCGAAGGACTACCAGGCCCTGCTGGCGAGCATCGCCGGGCGCCCGGACTTCCACCTGATCCAGACCGTCATGCTGCGCTCGCTGAGCCAGGCGGTGTACAGCACCGAGAACAACGGCCACTTCGGCCTGAACTACGAGGCGTACACCCACTTCACCTCGCCGATTCGCCGTTACCCGGACCTGCTGGTGCATCGCGCCATCCGCAGCATCATCCGTTCCAAGGTGGATACCCCGCACGTCAAGCGTGCCGGCGCCATGAGCATCCCCAAGGCGCGTATCTACCCGTACGACGAAAACACCCTGGAGCAACTCGGCGAGCAGTGCTCGATGACCGAGCGCCGGGCCGACGAGGCCACCCGTGACGTGGTCAACTGGCTCAAGTGCGAGTTCATGAAGGACCGCGTGGGCGAGACGTTCCCGGGTGTTATCACTGCGGTGACCGGCTTCGGCCTGTTTGTCGAACTGACCGATATCTATGTAGAAGGCTTGGTGCACGTCAGTGCGCTGCCGGGCGACTACTACCACTTCGACCCAGTGCACCATCGCCTGTCCGGCGAGCGTACCGGGCGCAGCTTCCGCCTGGGCGACACCATCGAAGTCAAGGTCATGCGTGTCGACCTGGACGAGCGCAAGATCGACTTCGAAGTGTCGGACAAGACCCTCGCCGCACCGATCGGCCGCAAGCAGCGCGGCGCCGCGCCGGTGGCCGACAAGGCCGAGCAGCAGCCCGTTACCGAAGCGAAAGCCACGCCCAAGCCGCGCAGCCGCAAAAGCGAAGCATCCGAGGCGTACTTCCCCAAGGATGCCGTGCAGCGTAACGCTGAAGTGCGTAAAAGCCGCGAGATGAAGAAAGCCCTGATGACCGATGCGCGCAGCAATGCTGGCAGCAAGTCGGAGAAAGGCGGCAAGTCGTCCGGCAAACCGACCAAGCACCGTAAAGGCCCGCCGAAGTCCGGCGCGCCACGCAAGAGCAAGAGCAAGTCATGAGTCAGCTGGAAAAAATCTACGGCGTGCACGCCGTGCAGGCATTGCTGCAGCACCATCCAAAGCGGGTCAAGCAGATCTGGCTGTCGGAAGGGCGCAGAGAGCCACGCCTGGAAACCCTGCTGGCGCTGGCCGCGGAAAACCGCGTGGCGGTCGGCCAGGCCGAGCGCCGTGAGCTGGATGCCTGGGTAGAGGGCGTGCACCAGGGCGTGGTCGCCGAGGTGAGCCCAAGCCAGGTGTGGGGCGAGTTGATGCTCGAAGAGCTGCTCGAACGCACTGAGACGCCGCCGCTGATCCTGGTGCTCGATGGCGTGACCGACCCGCACAACCTTGGCGCCTGCCTGCGCACGGCCGATGCGGCCGGCGCCACGGCAGTGATCGTGCCCAAGGACAAGTCCGCAACGCTGACGCCGGTTGTGCGCAAAGTGGCCTGCGGCGCGGCGGAAGTGATCCCGCTGGTGGCCGTGACCAACCTGGCGCGCACCCTGGAAAAGCTGCAGCAGCGTGGCCTGTGGGTAGTGGGTACCGCTGGCGAGGCCGAGCAGGAGATCTACCAGCAGGACCTGACCGGGCCACTGGTGATGATCATGGGCGCGGAAGGCAAGGGCATGCGCCGACTGACCCGCGAACATTGCGATTTCCTGGTGAAGTTGCCGATGGGCGGTAGCGTCAGCAGCCTGAACGTGTCGGTGGCGACCGGGGTTTGCCTGTTCGAAGCGGTGCGTCAGCGTCAGGCCAAGCGCTGATCTCAGCCTGTTCCTGCCTCTTCGCGGGCGCGCCCGCTCCCACAGGTAATCTGCAATGCCAAAGGCAGCAGTGAACCTGTGGGAGCGGGCGTGCCCGCGAATGGGGGGTGGCACATTCTGAATATGTTTCAGGCTGTTCAAATATTCGCCAATTACCTTGCTTGTGCGCCACGCCTTCTCTACAATTGCGCCCCTTGCCGAGCTGGCAGGCGCTCATGTGCCTCCCCTCCGTGCAAGACATACAGTGTCATTCACTCCTTGTCTGACCAGATTCGCTGGCAGACTACTAACCCGTAAGGAGCATTCATGCGTCATTACGAAATCATCTTCCTGGTTCACCCGGACCAGAGCGAGCAAGTCGGCGGCATGGTTGAGCGTTACACCAAGCTGATCGAAGAAGATGGTGGCAAGATCCACCGCCTGGAAGACTGGGGCCGTCGTCAACTGGCCTACGCAATCAACAATGTTCACAAGGCTCACTACGTGATGCTGAACGTTGAGTGCACCGGCAAGGCCCTGGCCGAGCTGGAAGACAACTTCCGCTACAACGATGCCGTTATCCGTAACCTGGTCATCCGTCGCGACGAAGCCGTTACCGGCCAGTCCGAGATGCTGAAGGCTGAAGAGAACCGCAGCGAGCGCCGTGAGCGTCGCGAGCGTCCTGAGCATGCTGACTCCGCCGAAGGCGACGACAGCAATGACAGCGACTCCAGCGATAACGCTGACGAGTAATCCACGGACCTTTAGAGGAGCCTATTAAATGGCACGTTTCTTCCGTCGTCGTAAATTCTGCCGCTTCACTGCTGAAGACGTGAAAGAGATCGACTTCAAAGATCTCAACACCCTGAAAGCTTACGTATCCGAAACCGGCAAGATCGTTCCAAGCCGTATCACCGGTACCAAAGCTCGTTATCAGCGTCAGCTGGCTACCGCTATCAAGCGCGCCCGCTTCCTGGCCCTGCTGCCCTACACCGACAGCCACGGCCGCTGAGACCGGGTCGTCGACAAGCAGTAAGGGATTAGCATGCGAGCGTTAGCAAGTTTCATCATGCGCGGTCGTGTGCAGGCCACCCTGGTGGTGGTCATCAGCGCGGTACTGCCGCTGCTGTTCTGGTTGAGTGCCGCTGCCTGCAGCCTTGTGCTGCTGCGGCGTGGGTTCAAGGATGCTACAACGGTCATCGCCGGCGGCCTGCTGGCCGGGCTGGCCGTGTGGGTCATGGGCGATCCCATCACCTTTTTGGTGATTGCGGGTGCTGTGGCCTTGGCCGCCCTGTTGCGTGCCGAGCATCCCTGGAGCCGAGTGTTGCTGGTCAGTGCCGTGTTCGCCGTGGCTTTCAGCCTCGTGCTCGATCTGGCGCTGGCGCAAACCTTCGATGTGCTGGCCAAGGCGTTTGCCGAAGCCATGCCGAAAATCGAAGGGCAACCGGTGCTTTCCGGTGAGCTGATCCGCCCTGTGCTGGTCGCCTCCACAGCAGTGACGGTGCAATTGTTCAGTGTGCTGGCCTTGGTGCTGGCGCGCTATTGGCAGGCAGCGTTGTACAACCCTGGAGGCTTCGGTCGCGAGTTTCGCGCGCTGAAGTTGCCGAAACAGACCATGGCGGTCTTGGTGGCAGTGATGGTGGTGGCTCCGTTTATCGGGCCGCAGTTCATCATCCTGGCATCGGCCTCAAGCCTGGTTCTGGTGCTGGCCGGCATCGCCTTGATGCACGGGCTGGTGGCACAGGGCCGACTGGCCGGTTTCTGGCTGGTAGGGATGTACGTGACGCTACCGCTGATCATGCAGCTGATTTACCCCTTGCTGATGGTTTTGGCCATTGTCGACAGCCTGATTGATTTTCGCGGTCGCAAGTCCCCCAAGGGGAATGACTCCGCGAACGGTGAAGGTTAAAAGTTAAGAGGTTTTACCAAATGGAACTGATCCTGCTGGAAAAAGTCGCTAACCTGGGCAACCTGGGCGACAAAGTAAAAGTTAAGGCTGGTTACGGCCGTAACTTCCTGCTGCCATTCGGCAAGGCCACCGTTGCCAACGCCGCCAACCTGGCCGCGTTCGAAGAGCGTCGCGCCGAGCTGGAAAAAGCAGCCGCTGACAAGAAAGCTTCGGCTGAAAGCCGCGCTGCCCAACTGGCCGAGCTGGAAGTGACCATCACTGCCACCGCTGGCGACGAAGGCAAGCTGTTCGGTTCGATCGGCACCCACGACATCGCTGACGCCCTGACCGCCTCCGGCGTTGAAGTGGCCAAAGCTGAAGTTCGTCTGCCGAACGGCACCATCCGTCAGGTTGGCGAATACGACGTAGCCGTGCACCTGCACAGCGACGTTGAAGCCACCGTACGTGTGGTCGTCGTAGCTGCCTAAGCTGCGCTAACTGGCTGGCTCCTTGTGAGTCGGGCGGTTAACATCGGGCACGGTCCTGTTTTCGACAGGCCGTGCCCTTTGTCTTTTTCATCCTCCAGAATTCTTTCGTGGCCATGAACGAGATCACCACCTCCGAACAGCTTGACCTGCAAACCGCAGCCCTGAAGGTGCCGCCGCATTCCATCGAGGCCGAACAGGCCGTGCTCGGTGGCCTGATGCTGGACAACAACGCCTGGGAGCGGGTGCTGGACCAGGTATCGGATGGCGACTTCTACCGGCATGACCACCGCCTGATCTTCCGTGCCGTGCACAAGTTGGCCGACGCCAACCAGCCATTCGACGTGGTGACCCTGCACGAGCAATTGGACAAGGAAGGGCTGTCCTCGCAAATCGGTGGCTTGGCGTACCTGGCCGAGCTGGCCAAGAACACCCCGTCGGTGGCCAACATCAAGGCCTACGCCGCGATCATTCGCGAGCGGGCCACGTTGCGCCAGCTGATCAGCATCAGCACCGACATCGCCGACAACGCCTTCAACCCGCAAGGGCGCAACGCCGAAGAGATTCTCGACGATGCCGAACGGCAGATCTTCCAGATCGCCGAGGCGCGGCCGAAGACCGGCGGCCCGGTGGGGGTCAACGAACTGTTGACCATGGCCATCGACCGTATCGATACGCTGTTCAACTCCGACAGCGATATCACCGGTGTCTCTACCGGCTTCACCGACCTCGACGAGAAGACCAGCGGCCTGCAGGCTGCCGACCTGATCATCGTCGCCGGTCGTCCGTCGATGGGTAAGACCACGTTCGCCATGAACCTGGTGGAAAACGCCGTGCTGCGTACCGACAAGGCGGTGCTGGTGTTCTCCCTTGAGATGCCAGGTGAATCGCTGATCATGCGTATGCTCTCGTCCCTTGGGCGTATCGACCAGACCAAGGTGCGTTCCGGCCAACTGGACGACGACGACTGGCCTCGGCTGACCTCGGCGGTGAACCTGCTCAACGACCGCAAATTGTTCATTGACGACACCGCCGGCATCAGCCCGTCGGAAATGCGCGCGCGTACCCGCCGCCTGGCTCGTGAGCACGGCGACATCGCCATGATCATGGTCGACTACCTGCAGCTGATGCAGATCCCTGGCTCGGCGGGTGACAACCGTACCAACGAAATTTCCGAGATCTCCCGCTCGCTCAAGGCCCTGGCCAAGGAGTTCAACTGCCCGGTCATCGCCCTGTCGCAGCTGAACCGCTCGCTGGAACAGCGCCCGAACAAACGCCCCGTGAACTCCGACTTGCGTGAATCCGGTGCAATCGAGCAGGACGCCGACGTGATCATGTTCGTGTACCGCGACGAGGTGTACCACCCCGAGACCGAGCACAAGGGCGTGGCGGAAATCATCATCGGTAAACAGCGTAACGGCCCCATCGGCTTCGTACGTTTGGCGTTCATCGGCAAGTACACCCGCTTCGAGAACCTTGCGCCGGGTATGTACAACTTCGATGATGACGAGTGACGGCCGCCGGCTGTTGGGATGAGACGTTGAGGGCTTGTCTTCATATGGCATGAAGGCTGCCAGGTGTTCGCCGCAGCAGTTTCGGTGCCTATGAGATCGAGCGCCGCCCGCGCGGCGCTTCGCGGCACAAGGCCGCTCCCACATTTGTTGCAACGTGCCAAACCTGTCAGGCCATGGTTGTCAGCCTGGGAGGGCCGGCTGGATTTCTGGGTTGCCACCACTGCCGCCCCACCTGCCTCAAGCCTTGCACCAAGGCTGACAACGCCTCTCCCACAGGCATGGCCACGTTGCAACAAATGTGGGAGCGGCCTTGTGCCGCGAAGCGCCGCGCGGGCGGCGCTCGATCTCATAGGCACCGAAACTGCTGCGGCGAACACATGGCGGCCCTCCCGCTACCTGACTCGCCCCCAGCCGTCACCCCGCCCACCAATCCCCACGAATCCAGTCGGATTTGGTCAAAATTTGTGCTATATTCCGCGCCCGCGATTTCCCTGCACACCAGAACCGGTCACTGACATGCAAGCAGCCAAACCACTCTACGACTATCCCAAGTACTGGGCCGAATGCTTCGGGCCAGCACCGTTCCTGCCAATGAGCAGGGAGGAGATGGATCTGCTCGGCTGGGATTCCTGCGACATCATCATCGTGACCGGTGATGCCTACGTCGACCACCCGTCGTTCGGCATGGCCATCATCGGCCGCCTGCTGGAAGCCCAGGGCTTTCGCGTAGGCATCATCGCCCAGCCGAACTGGCAGTCGAAAGACGACTTCATGAAGCTCGGCGAGCCGAACCTGTTCTTCGGTGTGGCCGCCGGCAACATGGATTCGATGATCAACCGCTACACCGCGGACAAGAAGATCCGCTCCGACGACGCCTACACCCCAGGTGGCCTGGCAGGCAGCCGTCCGGACCGCGCCAGCCTGGTGTACAGCCAGCGCTGCAAGGAAGCCTACAAGCATGTGCCGATCGTGCTCGGCGGCATCGAGGCTTCGCTGCGCCGCATCGCCCACTACGACTACTGGCAGGACAAAGTCCGCCATTCGATCCTGATCGACGCCAGCGCCGACATCCTGCTGTTCGGCAACGCCGAGCGCGCTGTGGTCGAAGTGGCCCAGCGCCTGTCCAACGGCGAGAAGATCGAAACCATCACCGACGTGCGCGGCACCGCGTTCGTGCGCCGTGACACGCCGCAAGGCTGGTACGAAATCGACTCTACCCGTATCGACCGCCCAGGCCGCGTCGACAAGATCATCAACCCGTACGTGAACACCCAGGACACCCAGGCCTGCGCCATCGAGCAGGCCAAGGGCGACCAGGAAGACCCGAACGAAGCCAAGGTCGTACAGATTCTCGACAGCCCGAGCGTGACCCGGGAAAAGTCGGTGATCCGCCTGCCGTCGTTCGAAAAGGTGCGTAACGACCCGGTGCTTTACGCCCACGCCAACCGCGTGCTGCACCTGGAAACCAACCCAGGCAACGCCCGCGCCCTGGTGCAGAAGCACGGCGAAGTGGATGTGTGGTTCAACCCGCCACCCATCCCCATGAGCACCGAAGAAATGGACTACGTGTTCGGCATGCCGTACGCCCGTGTGCCGCACCCGGCCTATGGCAAGGAACGCATCCCGGCCTACGAGATGATCCGTTTCTCGGTGAACATCATGCGTGGCTGCTTCGGTGGCTGCACCTTCTGCTCGATCACCGAGCACGAAGGCCGCATCATCCAGAACCGTTCGCACGAGTCGATCCTGAACGAGATCGAAGAGATGCGCGACAAGGTGCCGGGCTTCACCGGCGTGGTCTCCGACCTTGGCGGGCCAACCGCCAACATGTACCGCATCGCCTGCAAGAGCCACGACATCGAGAAGCACTGCCGCAAGCCGTCGTGTGTGTTCCCGGGTATCTGCGAAAACCTCAACACCGACCACAGCTCGCTGATCGAGCTGTACCGCAAGGCCCGTGCCTTGCCGGGCGTGAAGAAGATCCTGATCGCCTCCGGCCTGCGTTACGACCTGGCGGTGGAATCGCCGGAGTACGTCAAGGAGCTGGTGACCCACCACGTTGGCGGTTACCTGAAGATTGCCCCGGAGCACACCGAGCGCGGCCCGCTGGACAAGATGATGAAGCCGGGTATCGGCACCTACGACCGCTTCAAGCGCATGTTCGAGAAGTTCTCGAAAGAAGCGGGCAAGGAACAGTACCTGATTCCGTACTTCATCGCCGCGCACCCGGGCACCACCGACGAAGACATGATGAACCTGGCGCTGTGGCTGAAGGGCAATGGCTTCCGCGCCGACCAGGTGCAGGCGTTCTACCCGTCGCCGATGGCTTCGGCCACGGCCATGTACCACTCGGGCAAGAACCCGCTGCGCAAGGTGACCTACAAGAGCGAAGGGGTGGAGATCGTCAAGAGCGACGAGCAGCGCCGCCTGCACAAGGCGTTCTTGCGCTACCACGACCCGAAAGGCTGGCCGATGCTGCGTGAAGCGCTGGAGCGCATGGGCCGTGCCGACCTGATCGGGCCGGGCAAGCACCAGCTGATCCCGCTGCACCAGCCGCAGAGCGACAGCTACCAGAGCGCGCGCCGCAAGAACTCGACCCCGGCGGGTAGCCACAAGGTGGGCAAGGACCAGAAGATCCTCACCCAGCACACCGGCCTGCCGCCACGTGCCAGCGATGGCAGCAAGCCATGGGACAAGCGCGAGAAGGCCAAGGCCGAAGCATTTGCGCGTAACCAGCAGGCGGCCAAGGAGCGCAAGGAAGCGGCCAAGGGCGGCAAGGGCAACAAGAAGCCGCGCCAGCCTGTCATTCCGCGTTAACTGATCGATTTTGGGGCTGCTATGCAGCCCTTTCGCGGCACAAGGCCGCTCCTACAAGAAATCGCGGTTTTCTGTAGGAGCGGCCTTGTGCCGCGAAAGGACCGCAAAGCGGTCCCAAAAATCTCAGCTTCAATCCGGTTTTTTGTCGACCCACTTCGGCGCGACCGGCGCAACAAAGCGCTCCATCCCGTCCAGCAGCTCCTCCGGTTGCTGCGCCAGCAGCAACATCGCCCGGTGCTGCGGCCGCACGAAGCCTTCTTCGACGATATGGTCGAGGAACCCGCCCAGTTTGTCGTAGAAGCCATTCACATCGAGCAGCCCCAGCGGTTTGGCGTGATAGCCCAGTTGCCCCCAGGTCCACACCTCGAACAATTCCTCCAGCGTACCCAGCCCACCCGGCAGGGCGATAAAGGCATCGCTCAACTCGGCCATGCGAGCCTTGCGCGCATGCATGCCATCGACCACTTCCAGGCGCGTCAGGCCTTTGTGGCCGACTTCGGCGTCCAGCAGGCTCTGTGGAATGATCCCTACCACTTCGCCACCTGCTGCCATGGCAGCGTCGGCCACCACACCCATCAGGCCCACGGCGCCGCCGCCATACACCAGCGTCAGGCCGCGACGCGCAATGGACTGGCCCAGCGCGACGGCCGCTTCACGGTAGGCAGGGTTGGTGCCGATGCTGGCGCCGCAGAACACACAAACGGAACGTACGGGCATTGCTTGTCTCCTGTCACTTAGGTGCACAGGGTACGGCGCATGCCCGTCGCTTCCAAGGCCGCGTTCATTCCGGGCGGGAGAATTCGCAGATGGCCCCCGTAGCACCGTGGGCGTAGGCAGCAAGCAGGCTATTCAAGAAGTTGGAGATGGGCATTTGGTATTGCTCCTAAATGAGAGGTTGTCCCATCCTCCAATAAAAGGGCATGATGTGCCCTTAGATTGGTTGTATACAATCCATTGAACAATTCTACTGGCTGGCCTCTTGACACCCCCTTGACCCATATCAGCAAGGGAATGAACGGGTTCAGGCAGTCTCGCAATTGATAAAACCCTGCCAAGGAGATTCATGATGTTTGCGAAAGCTGTAGCGGTATCCCTGCTGACCCTCGCCAGCGCCTCTGTCTTCGCCGCCGAGTGCTCGGTAACTGTCGAATCGACGGACCAGATGTCCTATACCACCAAGGAATTCACCGTCGACAAGAGCTGCAAGGAATTCACCGTCAAACTGACCCACTCCGGCAACCTGCCGAAGAACGTCATGGGCCACAACCTGGTGATCAGCAAGACTGCCGATATGCAGGGCATTGCTACCGAAGGCATGAGCCAGGGCATTGAAAAGGGCTACCTGAAGGAAGATAACGCCAACATCATCGCCCACACTGCGATGATCGGTGCACCGGAAAAAGAAACCGAAGTGAAGTTCGACACTTCCAAGCTGGAAGCCGGTGGTGACTACAGCTTCTTCTGCACCTTCCCAGGCCACATCTCGATGATGAAAGGCAAGGTCATCGTCAAGTAATGATCCCGGTGTAGGGCTTTCGGGCCTATTCGCGGGCACGCCCGCTCCCACAGGTAACCCACAAGATCCAGCTTCTGTGGTGTACCTGTGGGAGCGGGCGTGCCCGCGAAGCTTTTACGGGGCGAACGGCAGTTCGCGCTTGTGCTGGGTCTTGCGGTAGGTGGCGACGATGATGTCGAACGCTGCCTGGTCAACCGGCTGCCCATGCAGGAAGGCGTCGATCTGCTGGTAGGTCACGCCATGCGACGCTTCGTCCGGCTTGCCTGGCTCCAGGTCTTCCAAGTCGGCCGTCGGCACCTTCTCCACCAGTGACTCCGGCGCACCGAAACTGCGCGCAATCGCCCGTACCTGGTTCTTCACTAGGCCGCTCAGCGGCGCCAGGTCGCAGGCACCATCACCAAACTTGGTGAAGAAGCCCATCACCGCCTCGGCGGCGTGGTCGGTACCGATCACCAAACCCGCGCGGGCGCCGGCGATGGTGTACTGGGCGACCATGCGCGTGCGTGCCTTGACGTTGCCGACAACGAAATCCACCAACGTCGGCGAACCGTTCTTCAACTCCACCACTTCAGCCGCCAGCGCCCGTACTGCCGGGGCAATGTCCACGGTGTGCACTTCATCGGCCTTGATCACTTCCAGGCAGGCCTGGGCGTCATGCTCGTCATGCTGCACCTGGTACGGCAGGCGCACGGCGATGAAGGTGTAGGCCTTGTCGCCGGTTTCGGCACGCAGTTCGTTGACGGCGCGCTGGGCGAGCAGGGCGGCGGTCAGCGAGTCGACGCCGCCGCTGATGCCCAGCACCAGTGTCTTGAGCCGGGCGTTGGCCAGGCAGCCCTTGATGAACGCCACGCGTCGGGCGACTTCGGCCTCAAGCGCTGCAGCGTCGGCGAACGGCGGCTGTACCTTCAGCGCCTGGGCAATCTCTTGCTGAACCGCTTGCATGGGTTACTCCTTGCTGGGGACTTTGAATACGTGACGCATATAGGCGACGAAGTTTTCGTCGCGGCACTGGGTCTTGGCGGCTTCGTCCGAGATCTTGGCCACTGGCGCGCCATTGCAGTCGGTCATTTTAAGCACGATGCTCATCGGTGCCACACCCGGTATGTCGCAGGTCAGGTTGGTGCCGATGCCAAAACTGACGTTGATGCGACCGCGCAGGGCGCGGAAGATTTCCAGCGAACGGGTCAGGTTGAGGCCGTCGGAAAACACCAGGGTCTTGGTCATCGGGTCGATACCCAGTTGCTGGTAGTGGGCGATGGCCTTTTCCGCCCAGGCCACCGGCTCGCCCGAGTCGTGGCGCAGGCCGTCGAACAGCTTGGCGAAGTACAGGTCGAAATCGCCGAGGAAAGCATCCATGGTGATGCAGTCGGTCAGGGCGATGCCGAGCAGGCCGCGGTACTCGCGCACCCAGCAGTCCAGCGCGGCGATCTGGCTGTCGATCAGCCGTGGGCCGAGCTGCTGGTGGGCCATGATCCATTCATGGGCCATGGTGCCCAGCGGCTTGATATCCAGTTTCCATGCCAGGTCGACATTGCTGGTGCCGACGAAGCGCGCCGGAAAGTCATCGCGCAACACGCGAACCACTTCTTCCTGCACGCGGCTGGAGAAGCGCCGGCGGGTGCCAAAGTCCGCCACTTGCAACTCGGCCAGTTCGTCATCGCTGGCATGCGCGCGCAGCCAGTCGAACTTGCGGTATAGCTGGTCGCGTGCCTCGGCCAGGCGCATGTGCGGGTGCAGCTGGCGGTTGCGCACTTCGCTGATGATGGCCAGCAGCGGCACTTCGAACAGGATCACATGCAGCCACGGGCCTTTCAGGCGCAGGAACAGTTGGTCGTTCTCAATGCCGATGCGCACATAGCGCAAGTTGAAGCGGAACAGGCGCAGAAAGCGCAGGAAGTCAGGCTTGAGAAAGCTGATGCGTTCGAGGAAGGCCAGCTGGCCGTCGTCCAGGGTGAGGTCGCTCAGCAGTTCGAGCTGGTTGCGGATCTCGCCGAGGTAGGGGCGCAGGTCCTCGCCGTTGCGGCAGCGAAATTCCCATTCGACGTCGGCGTCCGGGTAGTTGTGCAGCACACCCTGCATCATGGTGAGTTTGTAGAAGTCAGTGTCGAGCAGGTTGTGCACGATGCGCTCGGCGAATGCGCTTTCGCTCATCAAGGGGGCTCCGGAAGCGGCGAATGGCCGATATTGTGCCAGCCTTTTCGGCCTTGTTGTGCCTGTTCCGGCCTGCGAAGAAGCCAGAACAGCCAAAACAGAGGTGTTTTTCCGTGCACCGGCTAGCCTTGAAACGGTGCCGCCTGTAGCAGTCGCGCACCAGCGGTGTGCACTTCGGTGACGTCCGCTGTTACAGGGCGGTTGCACGTAAACACTTGCCGAGGTTGCAATGATGGCACCAGGCGGTTGCTCCTTGTCTGTACGTGTGGTGGCGCCTGCCGCGCGGCAGACGGTTGCACGCTCAATAAAGAAAAGGCCGCCGGTCGCCTGCCTGCACCCTGCACAGTGTGTTTTCCCGGAATACAAAACCTATGGCACGGCCCTTGCTCAGAGCACAGGGCTGAGAAGTTGTAGTGCCAACCAAAAAAAACTCTAGGAGCACCACCTCATGTCGCAGACGTTTTACAAGAAAGGTTTCCTGGCTCTGGCCGTAGCTACGGCACTGGGTGTTTCTTCGTATGTTCAGGCCGACGTCAAGATCGGTGTAGCGGGCCCCATGACCGGGGCAAACGCAGCGTTTGGCGAGCAGTACATGAAAGGTGCGCAGGCAGCGGCCGACAAGATCAACGCCGCCGGTGGCGTGAACGGCGAGAAAATCGTTCTGGTCAAAGGCGATGACGCCTGTGAACCGAAGCAGGCCGTGGCCGTGGCCAACCGCCTGGTGGATCAGGACAAGGTGATCGGCGTGGTCGGCCACTTCTGTTCCTCCAACACCATCCCGGCGTCCGAGGTGTATGACGAGGCGGGTGTCATCGCCATCACGCCGGGCTCCACCAACCCACAGGTTACCGAGCGCGGCCTGAGCGCCATGTTCCGTATGTGCGGCCGTGACGACCAGCAAGGCATCGTCGCTGGCGACTACATCGTCGACGTGCTCAAGGGCAAGAAAGTCGCGGTGCTGCACGACAAGGACACCTACGGCCAGGGCCTGGCCGACGCGACCAAGGCGCAGCTGGAAAAACGCGGCGTGAAGCCGGTGCTGTACGAAGGCCTGACCCGTGGCGAAAAAGACTTCAGCGCCGTGGTCACCAAGATCCGCTCCACTGGCGCCGACGTGGTCTACTTCGGTGGCCTGCACCCAGAGGCCGGCCCGCTGGTGCGCCAGCTGCGCGAGCAGGGCCTGAAGGACGTCAAGTTCATGTCCGACGACGGCATCGTCACCGACGAACTGGTGTCCACCGCCGGCGGCGCGCAGTACGTCGATGGCGTGTACATGACCTTCGGCGCCGACCCGCGCCTGCTGCCAGACAGCAAGGCGGTGGTGGAGGAGTTCCGCAAGGCCGGTACCGAACCTGAAGGCTACACCCTGTATGCCTACGCCTCGCTGCAGGCCCTGGCCGCCGCGTTCAACGGCGCCAAGTCGAACAAGGGCGAAGACGCTGCCAAGTGGCTCAAGGCCAACCCGGTGCAGACCGTCATGGGCGAGAAGAAATGGGACAGCAAGGGTGACCTGACCGTCTCCGACTATGTGGTCTACCAGTGGGACAAGACCGGTAAATACCACCAGCTGGAAAAACAAAAATAACAACGGCCCACGGCCCGGGCTGATGCTCGGGCCCAAGCCCCGCGGTACCAGTCTTTATTCGTAGATCTGCACAGTTCTGCGCTGCGAGGGCCCCGCACAGGTGGCCCGCGCCGTGGTCGGCGCTCGTGCAATCTCAATCAGGTGAGATTGCGTTATGGATGGTATTTTCCTGCAGCAACTGGTCAACGGCCTGACCCTCGGGTCGGTCTATGGCCTGATCGCCATCGGCTACACAATGGTCTATGGCATCATTGGCATGATCAACTTCGCGCACGGCGAGGTGTATATGATTTCCGCGTACCTCGCGGCAATCAGCCTGGCATTGCTGGCCTATTTCGGCGTCGAGTCGTTCCCGCTACTGATGTTGGGCACGCTGTTGTTCACCGTCGTCGTCACGGGCGTCTATGGTTTCACCATCGAGCGCATCGCCTACAAACCCCTGCGTAACTCCACCCGCCTGGCGCCGCTGATCAGTGCCATCGGCATTTCGCTGATCCTGCAAAACTACGCCCAGATCAGCCAGGGCGCCCGCCAGCAAGGCGTGCCAACCCTGCTGGAAGGGGCCATGCGTATCGAAGTCGGCACCGGCTTCGTGCAACTGACCTATACCAAGATCTTCATCCTGGTGGCAGCCTTCGTCGGCATGGGCCTGCTCACCTACGTGATCAAGTACACCAAGCTCGGCCGCATGTGCCGTGCCACCCAGCAAGACCGCAAGATGGCCTCGATCCTGGGCATCAACACCGACCGGGTGATCTCCTACGTGTTCGTCATCGGTGCAGTGATGGCCGCCCTGGCCGGCGTGCTGATCACCATGAACTACGGCACCTTCGACTTCTACGCCGGCTTCATCATCGGTATCAAGGCATTCACCGCCGCAGTGCTCGGTGGTATCGGCTCGCTGCCTGGCGCCATGCTCGGCGGGATCATCCTGGGTATTTCCGAGTCGCTGTTCTCCGGCCTGATCAACTCCGACTACAAGGATGTGTTCAGCTTCTCGCTGCTGGTGATGATCCTTATCTTCCGCCCACAAGGCCTGCTGGGTCGCCCGCTCGTGGCTAAGGTGTGAACATGTCCGTTGCCAAAACTGCCTCTGTTAGCGAAACCAAGGGTTTCGACCTTAAACGCAGCCTGCTGGAGACGATCGTCGCTGGCCTGCTGGCACTTATCGTGTTTGGCCCGGTCGTTGGCGTGGTGCTCGACGGCTACACCTTCAATGCCGAGCCGCGCCGCGTGGCCTGGCTGGTCGGCGGTGTGATGGTCGGGCGCTTCCTGCTCAGCCTGTTCCTGCAGACCGCCCCTGGGCAGCGCATGCTCCAGGGCTTCGACAGCGGTGGCTCGGGCGTGCATGTGAATGCCCCGGACTACAAGTCGCGCCTGCGCTACATCATCCCTGCGCTGATCGTGATCGCCATCGTCTTCCCGATCTTCGCCAACAAGTACCTGCTGACCGTGGTCATCCTCGGCCTGATCTACGTACTGCTGGGCCTTGGCCTGAACATCGTGGTCGGCTTGGCCGGCCTGCTCGACCTCGGCTACGTGGCGTTCTATGCCATTGGCGCCTACGGCCTGGCGCTGGGTTACCAGTACCTCGGCCTGGGCTTCTGGAGCGTGCTGCCGCTGGCGGCCATCGCAGCGGCGCTGGCGGGGTGCATCCTTGGCTTCCCGGTGCTACGGATGCACGGTGACTACCTGGCGATCGTGACCCTGGGCTTTGGCGAGATCATCCGCCTGGTGCTGAACAACTGGCTGTCGTTCACCGGTGGCCCCAATGGCATGCCGGCGCCTTCGCCAACCTTCTTCGGCCTGGAGTTCGGCCGCCGGGCCAAGGACGGCGGGGTGCCGATCCACGAGTTCTTCGGCTTCGAGTACAACGCCAACCTCAAGTTCGTGTTCATCTACGCGGTGCTGTTCCTGGTCGTGCTGGCCGTGCTGTACATCAAGCACCGCCTGACCCGCATGCCCGTCGGCCGGGCCTGGGAAGCGCTGCGCGAAGACGAAATCGCCTGCCGTTCGATGGGCCTGAACCACGTGCTGGTCAAGCTTTCTGCGTTTACCTTGGGTGCCTCCACCGCCGGCCTGGCCGGGGTGTTCTTCGCCACCTACCAGGGCTTCGTCAACCCGTCGTCGTTCACCTTCTTCGAGTCGGCGCTGATCCTCGCCATCGTCGTGTTGGGTGGCATGGGTTCGACCGTGGGCGTGGTCATTGCGGCGTTCGTGCTGACCGTGGCGCCGGAGCTGCTGCGCAGCTTCTCCGAGTACCGGGTGCTGCTGTTCGGCGTGCTGATGGTGCTGATGATGATCTGGCGACCGCGTGGGCTGATCCGCATCAGCCGCACCGGTGTGACCCCGCGTAAAGGAGTGGCGCCATGAGCGACGATATCATTCTCTCGGTCGACAACCTGATGATGCAGTTCGGTGGCATCAAGGCGCTCAGCGATGTCAGCCTGAAGGTCCGGCGCAACCAGATCTTCGCCCTGATCGGCCCCAACGGCGCCGGCAAGACCACAGTGTTCAACTGCCTGACCGGCTTCTACAAGGCCAGTGGCGGGCGTATCGAGCTGAACGTGCGCGGCAGCCACACCAACGTCATCCAGCTGCTCGGCGAGCGCTTCCAGGCGGCCGACTTCGTGTCGCCTGCACGCTTTGCCAATCGCATGTACTACAAGATGTTCGGCGGCACCCACCTGGTCAACCGCGCAGGCCTGGCCCGCACCTTCCAGAACATCCGCCTGTTCAAGGAAATGTCGGTGGTGGAGAACCTGCTGGTGGCCCAGCACATGTGGGTCAACCGCAACCTGCTGGCCGGGGTACTCAACACCAAGGCCTATCGCAAGGCTGAAAGCGATGCCCTGGACCACGCCTTCTACTGGCTGGAGGTGGTCGACCTGGTCGACTGTGCCAACCGTCTGGCCGGCGAGTTGTCCTACGGCCAGCAGCGGCGCCTGGAGATTGCCCGGGCCATGTGCACACGGCCGAAAATCATCTGCCTGGACGAACCGGCGGCGGGCCTGAACCCGCAGGAAACCGAGGCGCTCAGCCGCATGATCCGGGTATTGCGTGACGAGCATGACATCACCGTGGTGCTGATCGAGCACGACATGGGCATGGTCATGAGCATTTCCGACCATATCGTGGTGCTGGACCATGGCAACGTGATTGCCGAAGGCGCGCCGCAGGACATCCGCCACAACCCGACGGTGATCGCCGCCTACCTGGGTGCAGACGAAGAGGAACTGGTATGAGTGCACCCATTCTCGAACTGAAGGACCTGGACGTGTTCTACGGGCCGATCCAGGCGCTGAAAAAGGTTTCGATGCACATCAACGAAGGCGAGACGGTCAGCCTGATCGGTGCCAACGGTGCCGGCAAGTCGACCCTGCTGATGTCGATTTTCGGCCAGCCGCGCGCGGCCTCCGGCCATATCGTGTACCGCGGCACCGACATCACCCGCAAGTCTTCCCACTACATCGCCTCCAACGGCATTGCCCAGTCGCCGGAAGGGCGCCGGGTGTTTCCGGACATGACCGTGGAGGAAAACCTGATGATGGGGACCATCCCCATCGGCGACAAGCATGCTGACGAAGACATGCAGCGTATGTACGAGCTGTTCCCGCGCTTGAAGGAGCGGCGCAACCAGCGGGCGATGACCATGTCAGGTGGCGAGCAGCAAATGTTGGCGATTGCTCGGGCGCTGATGAGCCGGCCAAAGTTGCTGTTGCTGGACGAGCCATCGCTGGGGCTGGCGCCGATCGTGGTCAAGCAGATCTTCTCGACCCTGCGCGAGCTGGCCAAGACCGGGATGACCATTTTTCTGGTCGAGCAGAATGCCAACCATGCACTGAAACTGTCGGATCGGGCATATGTGATGGTCAACGGGCAGATTCGCATGACCGGGACCGGGCAGGAGCTGCTGGTCAACGAGGAAGTGCGTAACGCTTATCTTGGCGGGCACTGAGTTGCATCCGGGGCTGCAAAGCAGCCCCATCATCAATGTGGACAACTTGTCGCGCATCACGCCCCGCACACCCCAGTATCTTCTCGCAAGCCATTGTTTCCACAGGGCGGATCTTTTCCACGGATAATGTGGAACCGCCTGTGGAAAACATGGTGGCATCTTGCTCAAGCCCTTTGATACCAAGCCTTGCAGCGACGTGGTCGTTTTTTGATCACATCTCGTTCGTGGATGATTTTCCCAGGTTTTTCAAAGGCCTGTGGCTATCTTCAAGCCTGCGGAATGCTTGTGGATAACTCTGTGCAAAAACCTTGGACAGACCGCTGCAGGCGGCATAATTGAAAGCCTTGCGCCATCACTGAAAAGATATCCACAGACCACAGACCGCTGAATGGGTTCCGCACGGTGGACAAGTTGCCCCCAATCTGTGGGGAAAGCCCTGTGGATAACATGCGCATACCTGGCGGTGAGCCCTCTGACACAAGGGTTTGGCAGGTATGAACAAAAAATGAACAGCACCCTGAACGGCTTGCTGCCAGCGCCTGGCGCGGGCATGCTGCAAAGCTGCCATGACAACCTACCCCGAGGAACAGAGCATGACGTCCACCGTATTCATCACTGGCGCGACTTCCGGTTTTGGCGAAGCCACCGCCCGCCGCTTCGCCGAAGCGGGCTGGAAGCTGGTGCTCACTGGCCGCCGCAAAGAGCGCCTGGACGCCCTGTGCGCCGAACTGTCGGCCAAGACCGAAGTGCACGGCCTGGTGCTTGATGTGCGTGATCGCAAGGCCATGGAGCAGGCCATCGCCAATCTACCGGCTGGGTTCGAAAAAATTCGCGGCCTGGTCAACAACGCCGGCCTGGCGCTGGGTGTGGATGCGGCGCAAAACTGCAGCCTGGACGACTGGGAAACCATGGTCGACACCAACATCAAGGGCTTGATGTACACCACCCGCTTGCTGTTGCCTCGGCTGATCGCCCACGGCCGCGGCGCGTCGATCCTCAACGTAGGGTCCGTGGCGGGCAACTACCCGTATCCGGGCAGCAACGTGTATGGCGGCACCAAGGCTTTCGTCGGCCAGTTTTCGCTGAGCCTGCGCTGCGACCTGCGCGGGACTGGCGTGCGTGTGAGCAACATCGAACCGGGTCTGTGCGAGAGCGAGTTCTCGTTGGTGCGTTTTGGTGGTGACCAGGCCAAGTACGATGCCACCTACGCAGGTGCCGAGCCGATCCAGCCACAGGACATTGCCGAGACCATCTTCTGGATCCTCAACCAGCCGGCGCACATCAACATCAACAGCCTGGAGCTGATGCCTGTGAGCCAGGACTGGGCAGGGTTCTCCATCGACCGGTCGGCCAAGGGCTGATCCAAGGGCCTATTCGCGGGCACGCCCGCTCCCACAATTACTGCGCGAGCCCTGTGGGAGCAACTGTCTTGTGCTGCTTGTGCCGGCCTCTTCGCGGGCATGCCCGCTCCCACAGGGATTGCGCATGCCTTGAGGTTGTGGGAGCGGGCATGCCCGCGAATGCGTCAGCCCAGGCGCTGCAACCCTTCCAGGCAGGTCGCCAAATGGTAGGGCGTGGTAGAGGGCATATCATGCCGACTGACCGCCCCTTCACCATCCCGGCACTCATACCAACCCGCTTCGCGCAAGAACCGCGTTTCAAGCGCCTGCAGCTGGTCTACCAGCTTCGCGTCGCTCGCCGAGCGCAACCCGAGCGCGCGCAGATACTCCGCCTGAGCCCAGATCCGCTGGGTAGCGTCGATCACATTGCCATCCACATCGAGCATCGCCAACACCGCCGCACCTTTCACCCCGAACTGCTCGGCAAAGCCGAAAGCCCGGTCGATGGACGCATGCAGCGGCGTGTCACGCAGCAGCGGCGAGGTGTGCAGCAGGTAGAACCACTCGAACTGGTGCCCCGGCTCGAACCAGTTATCCACAGCCCCGCGTGGCTTCTCCAGCATCAGGCCATGGGCCGGTTCGATGAAGTGCGCCTCAAGCGCCTCGCACAGTTGCAGCAGCGACTGGCGGGCATGTTCGTCGTCACGCACTGCCAGAACCTGCAGGAACGCTTCGGCCAGGTGCATTTGCGGGTTTTGCAGCGGCCCACTGCCGAGGTCGGCCCAGTCTTCGTCCAGGCTGGCTTCGTACAGGCCATCGTCACGGGCGAACTGCTGGTCGATGATGTCCAGCGCGGCATTCAACGTGGATTCCACCAGGCTTTCGCGCACCTGGCCCCAGTAGTGCGCGCAGGCGAACACGATGAAGGCGTGGGTGTACAGGTCCTTGCGCCGGTCCAGCGGCTTGCCTTGGGCGTCGATGCTGTAGAACCAGCCACCGTGCTCGGCGTCGTGGAAGTGCTTTTGCAGCGAGCGGAACAGGGCTGCCGCACGCTCTGCGGCGCCCGGTTGCCCGATACGGCTGCTGAACAGGTACAGCTGACGGGCACAGGCCATGGCCCGGTAGCGCTGCACCGGCAATGGCTGGTGCTGGGCGTCCAGCGCTTCGTAGGGCAGGGCCATGTCGGCGTTCCAGCCTGGGCCTTGCCACAGCGGCACGATGCGTTCGGCAAAGTGCTGATTGAAGCGGGCCAGTTCGGGCTGGGTGGGGCGGGGGTCGGACATGTCGGCGCTCGTCGCTTTCGGGCAGGGCGCCATGGTAGCAGAACTGGGGTTTTCGGTAGCCTGTGCGGGCCTCTTCGCGGGCTGTCTACTCAGCCTGGGTTGCCCAGCCCCTGCCAATGCCGCGCCCCGACGAAGATGAAGCGCAACTGCTGGGTGATCTTTTCCTGTGGTGTCAGCGCCTGTGGATAACCCGCTTCCGGGCTGTCGATAAGCTCGGGCAGGGTGGCGAACACGGTTTTCACCACCAGGTCGGCCATCACTGCCAGCGCGGCGCTGTCCAGGTGCTGCCAGCGCTTCATGCGCGCAAGGTCGGTGGCCAGGTCGTCGCTGATGTCCTGGCGCAGGCGGGCGATGGCCTGGCGCACGGCCTGTGAACCGCCGTACTGCTCGCGGGCCAGGAACAGGAACTGCGCGCGGTGCGCGGCTACCACGTCGAGGAAGATGCGCACCGAAGCGTCGGTGATGCCACCCAGCTCGAATTCGTTTTGCCGCACCAGGCGGATGGTCTGGCGGAAGGTGGTGTCGATTTCCGCTACCAGGGCCAGGCCCAAGGCATCCATGTCGGAAAAATGCCGATAGAAGCCGGTCGGCACGATGCCAGCCGTTTTCGACACCTCGCGCAGGCTGATACTGCCGAAACCACGGCCACTCTCCATGAGCAGGCAGGCAGCATCGAGCAGGGCCTGGCGGGTCTGTAGCTTCTGTTCGGCGCGCGGCAGCATGATGCGGGCTTCTGTGACGGTAAGGCTGGGCACTCTAGATAAAAAAACAAAGCCCGGTCAATGGACCGGGCCTGGAGGGGAGCAAGCGGTGTGACAGAGGTTGTTCTTTTCGGCCATGGTGATCAGCTCACACGGCTGAGTTCAACCAGGCGATCAGAGCCACCTTCAGCAACGCGGCCAGCTTGTTCGATCAGGCGATCCGAGCCACCTTCGGCAACGCGGCCAGCTTGTTCGATCAGGCGATCCGAGCCACCTTCAGCAACGCGGCCAGCTTGTTCGATCAGGCGATCCGAGCCACCTTCGGCAACGCGGCCAGCTTGTTCGATCAGGCGGTCGGAGCCACCTTCAGCCACGCGGCCAGTCCGTTCGATCAGGCGATCGGAACCACCTTCAGCTACGGTTTTCAGCGGCTGGGCGATCTCGGCAGCGCTGGTGCGCGATTCGGCGGTCAGGTGTTGTTCGGCGGCTGGCAGGGCAAAAGCGTTGGCAGCCAGGATGGACAGGGTCAGGGTCAGCAGATGGCGTTTCATGATTTCGGTGCTCCTCTCGGGGGCTGGAAAGTGGGTACGAAGCCAATGCTACGCCGCGTAACGCCAGAGAGAAGTTCATACGGGTAATGGTAACAATCGACCGTATTGATACAGGTTCGCAACCTGTCTATTCAGCACCTTGCAGGCATGCAGGCGACCCGCGGCGCCTGTTGTGGGTGGGTAACAGGTACAGCCTGGCGCGACAAATTGCTGAGCAAGAGGCCAGGAAAAACTTCGCTATCATGGCGCCATCGATAAAACCCCATGGGTTTTCATGAGTCCGAGATATTGAGTGCCACTGCAGTGCCTGTTCTGTGTCATACCGCAAGGAGAATCACGCAATGACGCGTCCCGTCAGAATCCTCGTCTGGACCCTCACCAGCCTGCTGACCGTGCTGGCGATCCTGGTGGTGGTAATCGCCACCTTCGACTGGAACCGCGTCAAGCCGCTGCTCAACGAGAAGGTCTCCGAAGCCCTGCATCGGCCTTTCGCAATCAATGGCAACCTCGCCGTGCACTGGCGTACCGAGCCCGAAGAGGGCGGTTGGCGGGCCTGGGTGCCGTGGCCGCACTTCATTGCCGAAGACCTGACTTTGGGCAACCCGGACTGGCTCAAGGAGCCAAAGATGGTCGGCCTGGAGCGCGTGGAATTTCGCCTGGCGCCGCTGCCGCTGCTGTTTCAGCAGATCAGCATCCCCCGCATCGACCTGACCAAGCCTACCGCCAGCCTCACCCGCCTGGCCGACGGCCGCGCCAACTGGGTGTTCGACTTCGGCCCCAAGGATGAAAACGCCGAACCCTCCAAATGGCAGCTGGATATCGGCGCCATCGGTTTTGACCAGGGTAATGTCAGCTTCGACGACCAGACCCTGAAAACCAGCATGAAGGTGCAGATCGACCCCCTGGGCAAGCCCATCCCGTTCAGCGACATTGTCGGCAAGGCCAGCGCCGAGAAAGTTGGCGCTGCCCAGGACTATGCCTTCGGCCTCAAGGCCCAGGGCCGTTACAAAGGCCAGCCAGTGTCCGGCACCGGCAAGATCGGTGGCTTGCTGGCCCTGCAGGATGCCAGCCAGCCGTTCCCGCTGCAGGCCGACGTGCGCATCGCCGACACCCATGTGGTGCTTGCCGGCACCCTGACCGACCCGCGCAACCTCGGTGCCCTCGACCTGCGCCTGCGCTTGTCGGGTGCCAGCCTGGGCAACCTCTACCCGTTGACGGGAGTAACCTTGCCCGACACCCCGGCCTATTCCACCGACGGCCGCCTCCGCGCCAACCTGCATGCGGCGCAAGGGGCGACGTTCGATTACCAGGGCTTCAACGGCAAGATCGGCGACAGCGACATCCACGGTGACCTGGCCTTCGTCGCCAGCCAGCCACGGCCCAAACTGTCCGGCAACCTGGTATCGAACCAATTGCTGTTCAAGGACCTGGCGCCGTTGATCGGCGCCGACTCCAACGCCGAACAGAAGGCCCGCGGCGGTGCCAGCAAGCAGCCGGCAGGCAAGGTGCTGCCGGTGGAGGAGTTCCGCACCGAGCGTTGGCGCGCGATGGACGCTGACGTCACCTTTGCCGGCAAGCGCATCGTGCACAGCGCGCAACTGCCGTTCAACGACCTGTCGGCCCACGTGATTCTGGACGACGGCCTGCTGCGCCTGGAGCCGCTGCGCTTTGGCGTGGCCGGCGGCAGCCTGGCCTCCAACATCCGCCTGGACGGGCGCAGCGTGCCCTTGCAAGGCCGCGCACGCTTGACTGCACGGGGTTTCAAGCTCAAGCAACTGTTCCCCAGGTTTGCGCCAATGCAAACCAGCTTCGGTGAGTTGAACGGCGACGCCGACATCACTGGCCGTGGCAACTCGGTGGCCGCCTTGCTGGGCACGGCCAATGGCGATCTGCGCATGCTGATCAACGATGGCGCCATCAGCCGCAGCCTGATGGAGATTGCCGGGTTGAACGTGGGCAACTATGTGGTCGGCAAGCTGTTCGGCGATGAAGACGTAAAGATCAACTGCGCGGCGGCCGATGTGGGGATCAAGGATGGCCTGGCGACTACGCGGCTGTTCATCTTCGATACCGAGAACGCGATCATCTACATCAACGGCACGGCCAATTTTGCCGCTGAGCAACTGGATTTGAAGATCACCCCGGAATCGAAAGGGCTGCGGTTGTTCTCGCTGCGTTCGCCACTGTATGTACGTGGGCCGTTTGCCAAGCCGAACGCCGGTGTGCAGGCGCTGCCGCTGGCGTTGCGCGGTGCTGGGATGGTGGCGCTGGGGGTGGTGGCCGGGCCGGCGGCGGGGTTGCTGGCGCTGATTGCGCCCAGCAGTGGCGATGAGCCTAACCAGTGCACGCCGTTGTTGCAGCAGATGAAGGCAGGCAAGGCGCCGGCGGCGGTGAAAGGGCGGAAATAGCAGGGGGCCACTCGCGGCACAAGGCCGCTCCTGCAAGGGATCGCGTATCCCCCTGTAGGAGCGGCCTTGTGCCGCGAATGGGCTGCAACGCAGCCCCTTGCGATTACAGCCCTTGCAACAGGTCGGACATGTCGTCCGCGTGCTCTTCTTCCTGCGCCAGGATGTCTTCGAAGATCCGCCGTGTAGTCGGGTCTTTATCGCCGATGTACTGAATGATCTCGCGGTAGCTGTCGATGGCGATCCGCTCAGCCACCAGGTCTTCCAGCACCATCTCCTTCAGCGAGTCGCCTGCCACGTACTGCGCATGGGAGTTCTTGGTTAGGTTATCGGGGTTGAAGTCCGGCTCGCCGCCCAGTTGCACGATGCGCTCGGCCAGTTTGTCGGCATGTTCGGCTTCCTGGTTGGCATGCTCCAGAAATTCCTCGGCAGCCACGCTGGCCTTGATACCGCTGGCCATGAAGTAATGGCGTTTATAGCGGAGCACGCAGACCAGCTCGGTGGCCAGCGACTCGTTCAGCAGGCGCAGGATCTCTTTGCGATCGGCGTGATAGCCCTCGGTCACCGCGCCTTGCTCCACATGCTGGCGGGCACGTTCGCGCAGGGTCTTCACATCGGTCAGTTCAACATTGCTCATGGTTATCTCCAACAGGGGTCAGGTTGGGGCATTGGCTTATGCGCCATGCAAGGCGTCGCTGTCTTCCTGGCGTTGCTTGCAGGTCTTGAAGCCTTTGGCATCGACGTGGCCGGTAGCATCGAAGCGCACGTAGTAGGGCTGTTGCTTGCCATCGCGGTTGAGGATGTAGTCGTTGCAGGTTCCCCCGTGCGGCAGGTCGATCACGTTCGACGGGCTGCCGCCGATGGCGATGACCTTCTGCATGGTCATGCCGTTCTCCACCTGCTTGACCAGCGGTTCGTCACGGTAGGTGACGTAGTCCACCGGGTTTTCCGGGCGGCTGCCGCAGGCGGCCAGGGTGGCGCTTGCCAGAAGGATTGCCAGGGTCTGCTTGTACATGGTCCCGCTCCTTGCAAAGGGTCTGTGTGGTTTGGAACCACAGCACGCGCCGGGAGTTCGATTGCGATGGTCATGATGGCCGCTGTAGTGTTGGCCGGTCGTCCACGCAAAGGGGCTGGGGGAATGCCGCAGGAATTGGCCACGCGATACCCGTTGGTGTTGGTGCCGGGCATGCTCGGGTTTGTCCGGGTGGTGCTTTACCCCTACTGGTTCGGCATCGTGCCGGCCTTGCGCAAAGGGGGCGCGCAGGTGTTTGCGGTGCAGGTTTCGCCGCTGCATTCCAGCGAAGTGCGCGGTGAGCAGCTGCTGGCGATCATCGAAGACATTTGCCAGCGCACCGGTGCCGACAAGGTCAACCTTATCGGCCACAGCCAGGGTGCCCTGAGCGCACGCTACGCAGCGGCCAAGCGGCCTGGGCGGGTGGCCTCGGTCACCTCGGTGGCCGGGCCCAACCATGGCTCGGAACTGGCCGACCACCTGGAGCGCACGGCACCGGGCGATTCACCCCAAGGGCGCATCCTCAAGGCCGTGCTGCATGGCTTTGCCCTGTTGCTGGTATGGCTGGAGACGGGCTGGCGCCGCGACCCGCTGCCTGTGGATGTACACGCCTCGCACCAGTCGCTGACCAGCGCCGGGGTGGCACGGTTCAACCAGGCTTATCCACAGGGCCTGCCGCAGACCTGGGGTGGGGAAGGGGCCTATGAGGTCGAGGGTGTGCGCTATTACTCCTGGTCGGGCACCTTGCAGCCCGGCGTGACCGACCAGGGGCGCAACCGCTTCGACGGCAGCAACCGCTTCTGCCGCCTGTTCGCACGCAGTTTCATCAAGGAAAAGGGCCATTGCGACGGTATGGTCGGGCGTTTCAGTTCGCACCTGGGGCAGGTGATCGGCGACGATTACCCACTCGATCACCTGGACATCGTCAACCAGTCGCTCGGCGCCGTGGGCAAGGGCGCCGAGCCGGTGCGGCTGTTTACCGAGCATGCCGCGCGTCTCAAGGCCGCCGGGCTTTAGCGGCGGATCGGTGTGGTCCAGCGCTCGGCCAGCACCACGCCGGCCAGGGTCAGCAAGCCGCCGAGCAGGTGGTAACTGGCCAGTCGCTCGTCCAGCACCACGGCGGCGATCAGCGCAGTGACCAGCGGCAGCAGGTTGAAGAACAGTGTGGTGCGGCTTGGCCCCAGGCGGTGTACGGCCTGCATCCACATGAGTGGCGCGATCATCGAGGCCAGCACGCAGGCATACAGCACCAGGCCGATATTGTGGCTGTTCAGGCCGGTCTTGTCCGACAGCAGGAACAGCGGCAGCAACACGACGATGGCCACCAGCACCTGCAGGTACAGCAGTTGCATCGGCGGCAGGCGCAGCTGCCATTTTTTCAGCAGGAAGCTGTACAGCGCATAGGCCAGGGTAGCCACCAGCATCAACAGATCGCCGCTGTTCAGCCCTTGGCGCAGCAGGCCGGCGGGGTGGCCGGCGCTGACCACCTCCAGTACGCCGAAAAACGACACCAGCGCACCTAGCAGGGCGCCGTAGCTAAGGCGCTGGCCCAGCCAGGCGATGGATAGCGCCAGTGACATCAGCGGCATCAGCGAGAGGATGATGCCCATGTTGGTGGCGCTGGTGATGCCGGCGGCGAAGTAGGCCAGGCTCTGGTACAGCGCCATGCCCAGCACGCCGAGTACGAACACCTTGGCCAGGTGCGGGCGAATGGCTGCACGGTTGCGCCACACGGCGGGCAGCAGGAACGGGGTGAACAGCACGGCGGCCAGCAGCCAGCGGTAGAAGCCGATCTCGGCGGGGTGGATGGCGCCGGCGGACATCTTGGTGACCACGGTGTTGCCGGCCCAGATGAGGATGGCGGTGAGGGGGAACAGGTAGTTCATGTAGCGGGTACTCGGTATGGCGGTTTTGGGGCAAGCCATACCGCTTGCGCGGTCCCTGTAGGAGCAGCCTTGTGCTGCGAAAGGGCCGGTACCGGCGCAAGAGCTTTCATGGCAGTACCGGCCTCTTCGCAGCGCAAGGCTGCTCCTACAGGGGCGCGCGGTATGTCTGCAAGCCCCGATGGCTGCCATTATCAACTGTCTGTTCGCAAGCCTATACTTCTATCCAGACAACCCACCCCGCCAAGCAGACAGCATGCCGCGCAAATACCTCGACATCCCCCAGTTCGCCCAGCTCCCGGCCCCGGTGTACTTCCGTCACGACGAGTTCGTTGCCGACACCCACAGCGCCGTGCACTGCCACGCCTGGGGCCAACTGAACTACACCGCTCACGGCGTGATGCACCTGGACGTTGCCGGCGAGCGCTTTCTGTCGCCGCCGAGCTACGCCGTATGGGTGCCACCCGACACGGCGCATGGCTGCTACAACCCGCAGGCCATCGTCTACCGCTCCGTGTATCTCGACCGCAGCCTATGCGCCGCGCTGCCAGAGCAACCGTGCAGCTTGATGATCAGTGACATCCTCAAGGCCATCCTCGCCGACTTCGCCCGCCGCGACCTCAAGGTGGCCGAGGACCCGCGCGACCAGCGCCTGGTGCAGGTACTGCTCGACCAGTTGCTGCTGGCACCCACCCAGGCCTGCTACCTGCCGTTCGCCCACAGCGATGGTTTGCGCCAGGTGCTCGACGCGCTCAGCGCCGAGCCTGGCGACAACCGCCCGCTGGCCGACTGGGCCGCCCGTGTGCATGTCAGCGAACGCACCCTGGCCCGCCAGTTTCTGCGCGAGCTGGGCATCAGTTTTGGCGAGTGGCGCTTGCGCCTGCGTTTTTTGCGCGCCATCGAAGCGCTGGAAGCCGGCCTGCCGATTCAGGCCATCGCCTTCGACCTGGGCTACAGCAGTGCGTCGGCGTTCATCGCCATGTTCCAGCGCCAGGCCCAGTGCACCCCCGAGCAATACCGCCGGCAGGCCCGGGCGGGGCGCTGAAAATTCTTGGCTACACTCAGCTCGACCCCCGTGCATCGGGCGCGGAGCCAAGGAGACCACTCCATGAAAGTGCTGCACATTCCATTGCTGGCGTTGGCTGTGTTGTTCAGCGCCCAAGGCTTCGCGGCCAATACCGCGCAGCAGGAAAAGATGAAAACCTGCAATGCCGACGCCACCACCAAAGCCCTCAAGGGCGATGAACGCAAAGCCTTCATGAGCACCTGCCTGAAGAAGGATGTGCCGCAAACCCAGCAAGAGAAGATGAAGACCTGCAACGCCGACGCCACCACCAAAGCCCTGAAGGGGGACGAGCGCAAGGCCTTCATGAGCGACTGCCTGAAGAAGAAATGACCTGCGCCTATGCCTGCGCCGCCAAGGCTGGCAGACTGCGGGCATTCCCGCTGTCTGCCGCCGAGGCTGTATGACCTTTACCCCCCGTCAGATCACCCTGGCCAGCCTGATCATCGTCATGGCCGGGCTGCTGCTGGCTTTGCCCCTGAAGTTGCTGCCCAGCCTGCTGGCTGGCCTGCTGGTGTTCGAACTGGTCAACATGCTGACCCCGCGCCTGCAGCCGTTGCTGGCTGGCCAACGCGCGCGCTGGCTGGCCGTGGCGCTGCTCGGCACGCTGGTGGTCAGCACCCTGACGCTGCTGATTGCCGGCGCCTTCAGCTTTTTGCTGCACGAGGCGGAGAACCCCGGCGCCTCGCTGGACAAGTTCATGGCCTTGGTCGAGCGTGCCCGCGGTCAACTGCCCCCCTTCATCGAAGGCTACCTGCCCGCCAGTGCCGCAGAGTTCAAGGTAGCCATCGGTGACTGGATCAAGAGCCACCTGAGCGATTTGCAACTGGTGGGCAAGGGCATGGCGCATATGTTCGTGACGCTGCTGATCGGCATGATCCTCGGCGCCATCATCGCCTTGCAGCGCATTCCCGATGTATCCCGGCGCAAGCCCTTGGCGGCGGCGCTGTTCGAGCGCCTCAACCTGTTGGTCAAGGCGTTTCGCAACATCGTCTTCGCGCAGATCAAGATCTCGCTGCTCAACACGGTCTTCACCGGCATCTTCCTGGCCGTGGTGATGCCGTTGTTCGGCGTGCACCTGCCGTTGACCAAGACGCTGATCGTGCTGACGTTCCTGCTGGGCCTGTTGCCGGTGATCGGTAACCTGATGTCCAACACCCTGATCACCATCGTCGGCTTGTCGCTGTCGATCTGGGTGGCGGCGGCGGCGCTGGGTTACCTGATCGTCATCCACAAGGTCGAATACTTCCTCAACGCGCGGATCGTGGGTGGGCAGATCAGTGCCAAGGCGTGGGAGTTGCTGTTGGCGATGCTGGTGTTCGAAGCGGCGTTCGGGCTGCCTGGGGTGGTGGCGGGGCCGATCTACTATGCCTACCTGAAGAGTGAGCTGAAGCGGGCGGAGCTGGTCTGATGGATCGCCGGGGCCGCATTGCGGCCCATTCGCGGCACAAGGCCGCTCCTACAAGGGACCGCGATACCCTGTAGGAGCGGCCTTGTGCCGCGAATGGGCAGCAGAGCAGCCCCAAATGGCTCAAGCTGCGCCGTACCGCTTGCGCGCCTCGATGGCCAGGCCGCTGCCAATGCTGCCAAAGATGTTGCCTTCCACATGCCGTGCATTCGGCAGCATCGCCGACACACTGTTGCGCAGCGCCGGAATGCCGCTGGAACCGCCCGTGAAGAACACTGTGTCGACCTGGCTTTCGCTCACGCCAGCCTTGGCCAGCAGCTCGGTCACGCTACCGCGCACCCGCTCCAGCAGGCCTTCGATGGCTTCTTCGAACAGCACGCGAGTCAGGTCCGCCGTCAACTCAGGCTCGACGCGGCGCAGGTCGATACGGCGGCTGTCGTGCTCGGTCAGCTCGATCTTGCTGGCTTCCACTTCCATCGCCAGCCAGTGCCCGGCGCGCTGCTCGATCAGTTTGAACAGGCGGTCGATGCCGAAGCTGTCCTCGATGTCGTAGCGCATGCTGCCCAGGGCCAACTGCGACTTCTGCGAGTACAGGGCGTTGATGGTGTGCCAGGTGGCCAGGTTGAGGTGGTAGCTGGTAGGCATCAGCGCGCCGCTCTTCATGCGGCTGCCGTAGCCGAACAGCGGCATCACGCCCTGCAGGCTCAGCTGCTTGTCGAAGTCGGTACCGCCGATGTGCACGCCGCCGGTGGCGAGGATGTCGCTCTGGCGCTCGGCGACCAGGTGGCGCTCCGGCGACAGGCGGATCAGGGTGAAGTCCGAGGTACCACCGCCGATGTCGACGATCAGCACCAGCTCTTCACGGCTGATGCTCGACTCGTAGTCGAAGGCTGCGGCAATCGGCTCGTACTGGAACGACACGTCCTTGAAGCCGATCTTGCGCGCTACTTCGGCCAGGGTATCTTCTGCTTCCTGGTCGGCGGCCGGGTCTTCGTCGACGAAGAACACCGGGCGGCCCAGCACCACCTGGTCGAACTCACGGCCCGCGGCGGCTTCGGCGCGCTTTTTCAGCTCGCCGATGAACATGCCCAGCAGGTCCTTGAACGGCAGGGCGCTGCCCAGCACGCTGGTGTCGTGCTTGATCAGCTTCGAGCCCAGCAGGCTTTTCAGCGAGCGCATCAGGCGGCCTTCGTAGCCTTCCAGGTACTCGTGCAGTGCCAGGCGACCATATACCGGGCGCCGCTCTTCGATATTGAAGAACACCACCGAGGGCAAGGTGATCTTGCCGTCTTCCAGGGCAATCAGCGACTCCACGCCAGGGCGGTGCCAGCCGACCGTGGAGTTGGAGGTGCCAAAGTCGATGCCCAGGGCGCGGGCCGGGGATACGTCAGACATGGGAAATCAGCTTCCGGAGGCAAAACGGCCGCGCAGTGTATGCCAGTTGGCTACAGAATCAAGACCAGTCGTCTGCCATGGCGCAAACCCAAGGTGGTCTTGAAAGGCTATGCTTGACCCCTATCTTCAGTTGCAACACGCACTTTCACATTGGTGATCCACAGATGGACTTCAAAGACTATTACAAGATACTCGGCGTAGAGCCCACGGCGGATGACAAGGCGATCAAGGCCGCCTACCGCAAGCTGGCGCGCAAGTATCACCCCGATGTCAGCAAGGAGCGCGACGCCGAGGACAAGTTCAAGGAGGCCAACGAGGCCTACGAGGTACTGGGCGACGCGCAGAAACGTGCCGAGTTCGATGAAATCCGCAAGTACGGCGGCCAGCATGGCCGGCCGTTCCAGGCACCACCGGGCTGGGAAAGCCGTGGCGGTGGCGGCGGCTTCGAAGGCGGCGACTTCTCCGACTTCTTCAGTTCGATCTTCGGTGGGCGTGGGGGTGGCAACCCCTTCGGTGGCGCCCGGCAGCAGCAACGCAGTGCCGGCAGGCGGGGGCAGGACGTGGAGCTTGAACTGGCGGTATTCCTTGAGGAGACCCTGAGCAAGGAGTCCAAGCAGATCAGCTTCCAGGTGCCGCAGACCAATGCCATGGGCCAGCGCACCGGCTTCACCACCAAAACCTTGAACGTGAAGATTCCGGCCGGGGTGACCGACGGCGAGCGCATCCGCCTCAAGGGCCAGGGCGCACCGGGCAGCGGTGGCGGGGCCAATGGCGACTTGTTCCTGACCATTCGCATGGCACCGCACCCGCTGTTCGATGTCGAAGGCCATGACCTGATCATCACCGTGCCGCTGGCACCGTGGGAGGCCGCCCTGGGTGCCAAGGTGGCGGTACCGACCCTGGATGGCAAGATCAACCTGACCATCCGCCCCGACAGCCAGAGCGGCCAACGCCTGCGCGTACCGGGCAAGGGCCTGGCGAACAAGCAGGGCGAGCGCGGCAACCTGTACGCGCAGCTCAAAGTGGTGATGCCGACGACGTCTGACGAGGCTACCCGTGAACTGTGGGCCAAGCTTTCCGAAACGGCCGCGTTCAACCCGAGGACACAATGGAGTAAGTGATCATGAGCAGCACCCTGATCGTTCAACTGGACATGCGTACCCTGTGTCAGGAAGCCGATGTCACGGCGGACTGCGTGATCGAAATCGTCGAGCACGGCATTGTCGAACCCTCTGGGCGAACGCCCGAGGACTGGTTGTTCGACGATCAGGCGCCGCTGCTGACCCGGCGTGCGGCCAAGCTGCACCAGGAACTGGAACTGGAGTGGGAAGGGGTGGCGCTGGCGCTGGAGCTGTTGCAGGAAGTGCAGCAGTTGCGCAGCGAGAACAGCATGTTGCGCCAGCGGCTGGGCAGGTTTACCCAGATGTAAATGCTGCGCCGCCCCCTGTAGGAGCGGCCTTGTGCCGCGAAAGGGCTGCGCAGCAGCCCCAGCAATCTTGTGGCAGGACAAAGATCCGGGGCTGCTGTGCAGCCCTTTCGCGGCACAAGGCCGCTCCTACAGGGTTGCGTCAGGGCTGGGTTTCAGGTGGGGTCGGCGCCCGGGTTCAGCACCAACTGCATGAAGGTCAAATCCAGCCAGCGGCCAAACTTCACCCCCACCTGGGGCATCTGCCCGGTCACCACGAAGCCCAAGCGCTCATGCAGGCGCACCGACGCCGCATTGCCACTCTCGATGGCCGCCACCATCACATGCTTGCCACAAGCACGCGCGCGCTCGACCAGCCTGTCCATCAACACCGGCCCCAGCCCTTTGCCACGCTGGTCACCGCGGACGTACACCGAGTGCTCCACGGTCAGGCGAAAGCCCTCGAACGGCCGCCAGTCGCCAAACGAGGCATACCCCAGCACACCAGTCTCATCCACTGCGACCAGGATCGGATAACCCTGCTGTGCCCGCGCCTCGAACCAGGCCTGGCGGTTGGCCAGGTCGACCGGGGTTTCGTTCCAGATCGCCGTGGTGTTGCGCACGGCGTCGTTGTAGATGTCGAGGATGCCTGGCAGGTCGGCGGGCAGGGCATCGCGGATTTCATAACTCATGACAGCGTCTCGCAGGGTCGTTGAATGCAGATTAAATGGTTACCAGCCCGCGCACACCTTCGGCTTGCATGTTTTCACCGCGGCCACGCTGGACGATTTCGCCACGGGCCATGACCAGGTATTGGTCGGCCAGTTCTTCGGCAAAGTCGTAGAACTGCTCCACCAGCAGAATCGCCATGTCGCCGCGCTGGGCCAGGCGGCGGATGACCGCGCCGATTTCCTTGATCACCGAGGGTTGGATGCCTTCGGTCGGCTCGTCGAGGATCAGCAGGCGCGGGCGGCTGGCCAGGGCGCGGCCGATGGCCAGCTGTTGCTGCTGGCCACCGGACAGGTCACCGCCACGGCGTTGCTTCATCTGCTCCAGCACCGGGAACAGTTCATAGATGAAGGCCGGCACTTCGCGGGCTTCACGGGCGGGGAAGCGCGACAGGCCCATGAGCAGGTTTTCTTCGACGGTAAGGCGCGGGAAAATCTCGCGGCCCTGGGGCACGTAGGCGATGCCGGCGTGGACCCGTTGCTGGGGCTTGAGGCGGGTGATGGGCTTGCCTTCCCATTCGATGCTGCCGTCACGGGCGGGTACCAGGCCCATCAGGCAGCGCAGCAGGGTGGTCTTGCCCACGCCATTGCGGCCCAGCAGGCAGGTGACCTCGCCGACCTTGGCTTCGAAAGACAGGCCACGCAGGATGTGGCTGCCGCCGTAGTACTGGTGCAGGGTGTCGATCTTGAGCATGTGTGGTTCCTGGGAAGTTTGCATTGCCTGTGCCGGCCCTTTCGCGGGTAAACCCGCTCCCACAGGGACCGCGCAAGTCTTGATACCTGCGCCGTACCTGTGGGAGCGGGTTTACCCGCGAAGAGGCCGGCACAGGTATCCATGTCTAGCGGCCCAGGTACACCTCGACCACCCGCTCATCCGCCTGCACCTGCTCCAGCGACCCTTCTGCCAGCACACTGCCCTGGTGCAGCACGGTGACATGGTCGGCAATGCTGCCGACAAAACCCATGTCATGCTCCACCACCATCAGCGAATGCGTGCCAGCCAGGCCCTTGAACAGCTCGGCGGTAAACTCGGTCTCGGCGTCGGTCATGCCCGCCACCGGTTCATCCAGCAACAGCAATTTCGGCTCCTGCACCAGCAGCATGCCGATCTCCAGAAACTGCTTCTGCCCGTGCGACAGCAAGCCCGCCTGGCGCTGGGCCAGGGGCAGCAGGCGCAAGGTGGCCAGCACTTGCTCGATGCGCTGGCGCTGTTCACCACTCAGGCGCGCCGCCAGGCTGGCCCATACCGACTTGTCGGCCTTCAGTGCCAGCTCCAGGTTTTCGAACACCGTCAGCGCCTCGAACACCGTGGGCTTCTGGAACTTGCGGCCAATGCCGGCCTGGGCGATCTGGTGTTCGCTCATGCGGGTCAGGTCGAGGGTGTCGCCGAAATAAGCCGTACCGCTGTCAGGGCGGGTCTTGCCGGTGATCACGTCCATCATCGTGGTCTTGCCGGCACCGTTGGGGCCGATGATGCAGCGCAGCTCGCCCACGCCGATGTACAGGTTCAGTGCGTTGAGCGCCTTGAAACCATCGAAGCTGACGCTGATGTCCTCAAGGCTGAGCACCGTGCCGTGGCGGGTGTCGAGGCCGGCCTTGCGGCTTTGGCCCAGGCCGATGGCGTCGCGGCCGGCACCGAGGTTGTCGAACACCGGCTCCAACATGAATTCCGGGTGAACCGGGGGCACGCCTCTCATGGCTGGCTCCTTTTCTTCAACAGGCCGACCACGCCCTTGGGCAGGTACAGGGTGACAAGCATGAACAGCGCGCCGAGGAAGAACAGCCAGAACTCCGGGAAGGCCACGGTGAACCAGCTTTTCATGCCGTTGACCAGGCCTGCGCCGAGCAGCGGGCCGATCAACGTGCCGCGCCCGCCCAAGGCCACCCACACGGCGGCTTCGATGGAGTTGGTCGGCGACATCTCGCTTGGGTTGATGATGCCCACCTGCGGCACGTACAGCGCACCGGCCAGGCCGCACAGCACGGCGCTGAGCACCCACACCAGCAACTTGAAGCCGCGCGGGTCGTAGCCGCAGAACATCATGCGGTTCTCGGCGTCGCGCACGGCGGTGAGCAGGCGGCCGAACTTGCTGCGGGTCAGGCGCCAGCACAGGTACAGGCTGGCCAGCAGCAGGGCGACGGTGAACAGGAACAACACCGCGCGGGTGCCTTGCGCGGTAATGTCGAAGCCGAGGATGGTGCGGAAGTTGGTGAACCCGTTGTTGCCACCAAAGCCGGTTTCGTTACGGAAGAACAGCAGCATGCCGGCAAAGGTCAGGGCCTGGGTCATGATCGAGAAGTACACGCCCTTGATCCGCGAGCGGAAGGCGAACCAGCCGAACACCAGCGCCAGCAACCCGGGCGCTAGCACCACCAGGCACAGGGCCCAGGCGAAATGCTGGGTGCCGGCCCAGTACCACGGCAGCTCGGTCCACGACAGGAACGTCATGAACCCCGGCAGGCCATCACCGGCGGCCTGGCGCATCAGGTACATACCCATGGCGTAGCCGCCCAGGGCGAAGAACAGGCCATGGCCCAGCGACAGCAGGCCGGCATAGCCCCAGACCAGGTCCAGGGCCAGGGCGACGATGGCGTAGCAGAGGATCTTGCCAACCAGGGTCAGGGTGTAGGCCGACACCTGCAAGGCATGGTCCGCCGGCAGCAGCGACAGCAGCGGCAGGGCAACCAACAGCAGGACGACGACGGCGCCGATGGCCAGGGCCAGGCGTGGCCCGGCCTTTTGCGTAGCGGTGACAAGCAGTGGCTGGTTCATCAGTCGATTACCCGTCCCTTGAGGGCGAACAGGCCTTGCGGGCGCTTCTGGATGAACAGAATGATCAACGCAAGGATGAGGATCTTGCCGAGCACGGCGCCGATCTGCGGCTCCAGCAGCTTGTTGGCGATACCAAGGCCGAACGCGGCCCAGAGGCTACCGGCCAGTTGCCCGACGCCGCCGAGCACCACCACCAGGAACGAATCGATGATGTAGCTCTGGCCCAGGTCCGGGCCGACGTTGCCGACCTGGCTCAGGGCCACGCCGCCGAGCCCGGCGATACCAGAACCCAGGCCAAAGGCGAGCATGTCGACGCGCCCGGTGGACACCCCGCAGCAGGCTGCCATGTTGCGGTTCTGCGTGACCGCGCGCACGTTCAGGCCCAGCCGCGTGCGGTTGAGCAGCAGCCAGGTGAGCAGGACTACGGCCAGGGCGAAGGCGATGATCACCAGGCGGTTGTAGGGCAGCACCAGGTTAGGCAGCAGCTGGATACCACCGGACAGCCAGGCCGGGTTGCTCACCTCGACGTTTTGCGCGCCGAACAGCAGGCGGATGGCCTGGATCAGGATCAGGCTGATGCCCCAGGTGGCCAGCAGGGTTTCCAGCGGGCGACCGTACAGGTGGCGGATGACCGCGCGTTCCAGCGCCATGCCGACCCCGGCGCTGACAGCGAAGGCCACCGGCAGGGCGATCAGCGGGTAGAACTCGATGGCGCCCGGGGCGTAGCGCTGCATCAGCACCTGCACCATGTAGGTGCTGTAGGCACCGAGCATCAGCATCTCGCCGTGGGCCATGTTGATCACCCCGAGCAGGCCGAAGGTGATCGCCAGGCCGAGCGCCGCCAGCAGCAGGATCGAACCCAGCGACAGGCCGCTGAACGCCTGGCCGAGCAGTTCGCCGACCAGCAGCTTGCGCTTGACCTGGGCCAGGCTGGTTTCGGCAGCGGTGCGCACGCCCGGGTCGCTTTCCGCATCAGGTTGCAGCAGCGCTTCGAGGCGGGTGCGGGCCAGCGGGTCGCCGGTTTCACCCAGCAGGCGCACGGCGGCCAGGCGCACCGCTGGCTCGCTGGCGCCCAGTTGCAGGTTGGCCAGGGCCAGGCCGAGGGCGGCGTGCACGGTGGCGTCCGGCTCGCTGGCGAAGCGCCGGTCGAGGAAGGCCATTTGCGCCGGTTGTGCGCTTTTTTGCAGGTGTTGGGCAGCGGCCAGGCGAGTGTCGCTGTTGTCGCTGAGCAACTGGTGGCTGGCCAGGGCGTTGTCGATCAGGCCGCGCAGGCGGTTGTTCAGGCGTACCTTGCGGGTGTCGTCGGCGGCGATGCGGCCTTGGCGCAGTTCATTCAGCAGCGGCAGGCGCGCGGCATCGGGTTGCGCCGCCCAGCCTTCGAGCAGACGGGCTTGCTCAGCGGGCTTGGCGGTGAGGAAGAATTCGCCCTCGCTGGCCTGGGTTGCCAGCGGCAGTAGCAGGAGCAGGGTGAGCAGGAGTTTGAGCATGCGGGTAATCCTGGAGATCGGCGGTGGATTCATCGCTTGTAGGAGCGAGCTTGCTCGCGATTGGGCCGCATAGCGGCCCCAGGGCACTCAGTTCCCTTTCACTGCATAGTCCGGGCGCTTGTCGTTGCCCGGAATGAACGGGCTCCAAGGCTGCGCGCGCAGTGGCTGCTCGGTTTCCCACACCACGCTGAACTGCCCGTCATCCTGGATCTCGCCGATCATCACCGGCTTGTGCAGGTGGTGGTTGGTCTTGTCCATGGTCAGGGTGAAGCCCGACGGCGCCTTGAAGCTCTGCCCGGCCAGCGCCTCGCGCACTTTGTCGACGTCGGTGGACTTGGCCTTCTCCACCGCTTGTGCCCACATGTGGATGCCCACGTAGGTAGCCTCCATCGGGTCGTTGGTCACGGCCTTGTCGGCACCCGGCAGGCCCTTGGCCTTGGCATAGGCCTTCCAGTCGGCGACGAACTTCTGGTTCACCGGGTTATCCACCGACTCGAAGTAGTTCCACGCCGCCAGGTGGCCCACCAGTGGCTTGGTGTCGATGCCGCGCAGCTCTTCTTCGCCCACCGAGAAAGCCACCACCGGCACATCGGTGGCCTTCAGGCCCTGGTTGGCCAGCTCCTTGTAGAACGGCACGTTGGAGTCGCCGTTGACCGTGGAAATGACTGCCGTCTTGCCGCCTGCGGAGAACTTCTTGATGTTGGCGACGATGGTCTGGTAATCGGCGTGGCCGAACGGCGTGTACACCTCTTCGATGTCCTTGTCGGCCACGCCCTTGCTGTGCAGGAAGGCGCGCAGGATCTTGTTGGTGGTGCGTGGGTAGACGTAGTCGGTGCCCAGCAGGAAGAAGCGCTGGGCGCCGCCGCCGTCCTCGCTCATCAGGTATTCCACGGCCGGAATCGCCTGCTGGTTGGGGGCCGCGCCGGTGTAGAACACGTTCGGCGACATCTCTTCACCCTCGTATTGCACCGGGTAGAACAGCAGGCCGTTGAGTTCTTCGAACACCGGCAGTACCGACTTGCGCGACACCGAGGTCCAGCAGCCGAACACCACGGCGACTTTGTCCTGGGTCAGCAACTGGCGGCTCTTTTCAGCGAACAGCGGCCAGTTGGAGGCCGGGTCGACCACCACCGGTTCGAGCAGCTTGCCGTTCACACCGCCCTTGGCGTTGATCTCGTCGATGGTCATCAGCGCCATGTCCTTGAGCGAGGTCTCGGAAATGGCCATGGTCCCGGAAAGCGAATGCAGGATACCGACCTTGATGGTCTCGGCGGCCTGGATGCTCCAGCTCAGGCCCATCGCCGCAATCGATGCGCTGAGGGTAAAAGCCTTGATCAGACTGCGTCGCTTCATGTGCTCTCTCCGCTGAGTTTTTTATGTGTTGGGCAAGCGGGGAGGGGTATTGCAAGGGGTGTGCCTAGTGGCGGAAGGTGCGTAATAGAGGGGTTGTGCGAGGTGTTGGGGCGTTTTTCCGGTCCAGCTTGGTGCCTGCGGGATGTGTTTGCACAGCATTGGGGCCGCTGTGCGACCGGCGCTGGCCGAGGCTGTGCTGGAAGGCCTGGAGCAAGGGTAGTACCTCAGGCCCAGCACAGGCCTTCAGGTCGGCGCCGTACCTGTAGGAGCAGCCTTGTGCTGCGAAGGGAGGTCAGGCTAACGATTTGCGTCGACAGCAATTGCCCTTTCGCAGCACAAGGCTGCTCCTGCAGATTCCGCGCATACCTGCGGGAGTTGGAGCAGCCCCGGCGTTATCAGCCGTTACGCACCGCCGTGCGTGGATGGCGTTTGCTGCGCACGAATTGATAGGTCACTGCCAGCAATACAAACCAGATCGGCGTCACCACCAGCGCCGAGCGGGTGTCGGCCTCCAGGCTCAGCAACACCAGAATGAAGGCAAAGAACACCAGGCACACGTAGCACATGAAGCGCCCGCCAGGCATTTTGTACTTCGACGCCTGGTGCAGTGCCGCGCGATTCTTGCGGTACTTCAGGTACGACAGCAGGATCAGCGTCCAGACGAACATGAACAGCACCGCCGAAACGGTAGTGACCAGGGTGAACGCCTCGACCACGTTCGGCACCAGGTAGATCAGCACCGCGCCCAGCAGCAGGCAGGTGCAGGAGAAGTACAGGCCGTTGGCCGGCACCGAGCGGCTCGACAGTTTTTCGAAGGCCTTGGGTGCGTCGCCCTCCTGGCTCAGACCATAGAGCATACGGCTGGTGGAGAACACGCCGCTGTTGGCCGACGAGGCCGCCGAGGTCAGGACCACGAAGTTGATGATGCTCGCCGCCGCCGGCAGGCCCGCCAGCACGAACAGCTCGACGAACGGGCTCTTGCCTGGCACCACGTCGCGCCATGGGGTCACGGCCATGATCGCGATCAGCGCCAGCACATAGAACACGATGATGCGGATCGGGATCGAGTTGATCGCCCGTGGCAAGGTGCGCTCAGGGTTCTTCGCTTCCGCGGCGGTGGTGCCCACCAGCTCGATGCCGACAAAGGCGAACACCGCGATCTGGAAACCGGCGAAGAAGCCCATCAGGCCATTGGGGAACATGCCGCCGTCATTCCACAGGTTGGCCAATTGCGCGGTGCGTCCGCTGGGCGAGGTGAAGCCGGTGATCACCATGTACAGGCCGGTCGCGACCAGGCCGAGGATGGCGACGATCTTGACCAGGGCGAACCAGAACTCCAGCTCGCCGAACATCTTCACTGTCACCAGGTTCAGCGACAGCAGCAGCCCGACGCAGGTCAACGCCGGTATCCACTGTGGCAAGTCGGGGAACCAGAACTGTGTGTAGGCGGCGATGGCGACCACGTCGGCGATGCCGGTGACCACCCAGCAGAACCAGTAGGTCCAGCCGGTGAAATAGCCGGCCCAGGGGCCGAGCAGGTCGGCGGAGAAGTCGATGAACGACTTGTAGTTCAGGTTCGACAGCAGCAGTTCGCCCATGGCGCGCATGACGAAGAACAGCATGAAGCCGATGATCATGTAGACGAAGATGATCGAGGGCCCGGCCAGGCTGATGGTTTTGCCCGAGCCCATGAACAGGCCGGTACCGATCGCGCCGCCGATGGCGATCAGCTGGATGTGGCGGTTGGTCAGGTTGCGCTGCAGATGCTGTTCATCTGGCGTTGTGGGTGAGGTTTGCGTCATAGGCTGCATTCCCTTGTAAAGGTCTGTCTTCTTGTCGGAGGTAGCCGGCTAGGCTAACACGCGCGTTCCCGTTCGGGGCGCGACAGATCGACTCGACTTTTGGGTAGCAGCGGCCCCTTCGCGGGCTTGCCCGCTCCCACAAGGTCACCACAAATTTTGGGGACTGTGGTGCACCTGTGGGAGCGGGCAAGCCCGCGAAGAGGCCGGTGAAGGCCTGATCTCAAGCGCTGGCCAGCACCCGACTGCGCCGGACCACCAGGCTATCCAACACCCACATCACCACCATCGACAGCCCCACCAGCGGGAACATCACCCCCAGCACCAGCATCACCCCCACCGCCGTCTTCCAGCGCGGCAGGTCATGGCGCAGCGGTGGCACGCCCAGCCCACCGGCTGGCCGGCGCTTCCACCACATCACCAGCCCGCTCACCGAGCCCAGCAGAATCATCAGGCACACCAGCAGGATGATGATCTGGTTGAGCGCCCCGAACATCTTGCCTTCATGCAGCATCACGCCCATCTCGGTGGCGCGGGCGACCGGGCTGTAGTCCTGCCAGCGCACGTCGGCCAGCACCTTGCCGGTGTACTGGTCGACATGCAGGGTAGCGTCGTTGCGTGGGTCGTCGGCGAACACGGCAATGGTGAACACCCCGTCGGCGGTAGTGGGCAAGGTGATGCTGTAGCCCGGCTCGACCTGGCGCGAAGTGGCGATGTCTTCGACCTGCTGTACGCTCACCTGGGGCGCTGCCGGCATGTCTGACATCATGCCGTGCCCGGCGTGCTCGGCGTGCGCGCCAGACTGCGGCATGGGTGTGTTTTCCATGGCCCAGGGCACGGTCTGGCGGTGCGCGTCGTTCAGCTCACCCGCTTGCTGGTCCGACTTGGGCACGTCGTTCCACATGGCCGCCGGGAAGCGGTTCCACAAATCGGCATACTGCTTGCCCCACATGCCGGTCCAGGTCATGCCACTGACCAGCATCAGCAACAGCAAGGCCGAACCCCAGAAGCCCGTTACTGCATGCAGGTCGCGCCAGAACAAGCGGCCGCGCGCACTGAACCGGGGCCACAGCACGCCAGCGCCATTGCGCCCGCGTGGCCACCACAGGTACAGGCCCGACACCACCAGCACGATGCCCCACCCTGCCGCCAGTTCCACCAGGCGGTCACCGAGCGTGCCGACCATCAGTTCGCCATGCAGCGCGCGGGCGATGGCCTGCAGGTTCTGCTTGCCGTCCTGTTCGCCAAGTACCTTGCCGCTATACGGGTCGACGAATACGTTCAATTCGCGCCCGCCGTCATGCACCACGAACTGCGCGCTGCGTTCGGCGTTCAGTGGCGGCAGGTACTGGCCGACGTGGCCCTTGGGGTAGGCCTGGCGCACTTCGGCCAGCATCGTGTCCGCGCCCTGTCGGTGGTGGCCGGCTTCGACCACCATCAGGTCGCGGTACAGCAGCGGGTCGAGCTGCGGCTTGAACAGGTAGATGATCCCGGTGATCGCCAACAAGATCATGAACGGGGCCACGAACAGCCCCGCATAGAAGTGCCAACGCCAGGCCAGGTTATAGAAATTGATGCGTGTTCCTCTCATGGGAACCTCCTGTTTGACCAGCTGAAGGGCGCCACCGAAGCGGCGCCCGTTGTTGTTGTCAGAAGCTGAAATCGACCTTGGTCCAGAAGGTCCTGCCTGGCTCGTTGACCGGCTGTGGATCGGTGGCCGGGTAGCCGAACCCGGCGTTCCCTGCCAGGTTCAAGTGCTCGGCGTAGGTTTTGTCGAACAGGTTGTCGACCCCTGCGCTGAGCTTGAGGTTGTTGTTCACCTTGTAGGCGCCGTTCAGGGAGAACACGCCGAAACCGGCGCTCTTGTCGTAGTCCTTGCCGACCACGTTGCCCTGGTTCTCGGCGATGCGGTTCTGCGCCGCCACCAACCGCCACAGGGCGCCGACGCTCCACACATCGCGGCTGTAGGTCAGGCCCAGGCGGCTCTCCAGAGGTGGCATCTGCGGTAGCGCCTTGCCGTCGCTGCTGTTCTTGCCCCACGCATAGGCCAGCGTGCCGTCGGCCTTCCAGTTTTCGGTCAGCTGATAAGCCGCGCCCAGTTCGCCGCCCATGATGCGGGCGTCGATGTTGCGGGCCTGGGAGCTCATCCCTTGGTAATCGAACAGGATGTAGTCGCGAATCTGGCCGACATAACCTGAAGCCCAGGCTTCCAGGCGCTCGGTGCGGTACTGGATGCCGAAGTCGAGCTGAGTGGTTTTCTCTGGCTTGATGCCGTCGAAGGCGTTGGCAGACCCGGGTGGTGCCAGCTTGGGCGAGAACAGCTCCCAGTAGTCAGGGAAGCGCTGGGCATGGCCCAGGCCGATGTAGGTGGTGGCAGGTAGTGCCGCCAGATCGTGCTCGTAACGGAGGAAACCGCTGGGCAGCGTATCGGCGCGGGTATCGCCATTGGTGGCGCTGGCCGAGCGGAAGTCCCGGGCCGAGGCGCGGTCCAGGCGGGCGCCGGTAATCAGCCGGTCCTCACCGCTGACATACCAGGTCAGTTCGCTGAAGGCGCCGTAGTTGTGGAAGTCGGCGTCTTTGGTCCAGGCCTGGCCTTTGTGCGCATCCACCCCCATGCCGCCACGCTGGCGATGTTCGTTGGTTTGCGCATCGATGCCGCTGATCAGTTGCACGTCGGCCCAGCGCCAGGTGGCTTTGATGCGTGCGCCCAGGGTGCGCCGGTCGACGTTGCTGACCATCGGCATGCCCATCATGCCGCTGCCCGACGGGGTACGCAGGCTGTAGTTGTCCATCACATGGTCGGCGTAGTTGTAGTAGACCTGCGCCTCGACCTTGTCGAGCACTTCGCCGAGGTTGGACTTTTCAAAGCGCAGGCCCAGGCTTTCGCGCTTGAACTGCGACCCGTCCATGCCGCGCCCGGCATAGCGGGCCTCGCCATCGCCCTTGCCGGCCGTGAGTTCCAGCAAGGTGTCCTGGTCGGGAGTCCAGCCTAGGGCGACATCGCCGTTCCACTTTTCCCAGCGCGATGGCACGGTGTCGTCGTTGCCGTCGTGGTAATCGTCCGAGCGTGACTGGTTGCCGACGAACCGGGCATAGGCCTGGCTGTTACCGGCAGCGGCATCCAGCACCTTGTCGAAACGGCCGTTGGAGCCGGCCAGCAGGCTGGCGTTGACCCGGCTGCCGAGGGTGCCGAACTTCTCTGGTTCGCGCTCGAAAAGGATGGTGCCTGCCGAGCCGCCCGGGCCCCAGATCACGCTTTGTGGGCCTTTGATGACGGTCAGGCGGTCGTAGGTTTCCGGCGAGATGTAGGACGTGGGTGCGTCCATGCGATTGGGGCAGGCACCGAGCATCAGGCCGCCATTGGTGAGGATGTTCAGGCGCGAGCCGAACATGCCGCGCAATACCGGGTCGCCGTTGGTGCCACCGGCACGGATCGCCGAGAAGCCGGGGATGGTCTTCAGGTAGTCGGCGCCGTCGCTGGCCGGCACTGGCTGGCGCGGGTCTTTCGGGTTGGTGACCACGGTCAGGGGCGAGCTTGGGGCCACGGCGGTGATCACCGTCGGGCTCAGCTCGGGGGCGTCGTGCGCATGGCCTTCATGGCCAGGGTCGGCGGCCAGGGCCACGGGCGCGAGCAGCGAGCCGCACACGGCGGCGAGGGTCCCACGCAGGGACAAGGCAAAAACGGGGGTGCAGCCGGACATAATGATTCCAGTCGATCAGTCATGAGTTAGCGCGAAGCCTCCTGGCTTCGTGCGCAAAATGTGCTTTCAGACGCTGATCGAGGCGGGCGGGGCGCGGCTGCGCGCACCGGGGAATACAGCCTGCCGGGCATGGCCCTGGTGCGTTGGCGCAAGCAAGTGGCTGGTGGGGATTACGCTGCCTGCACTGAGCGGGCTGAGGGCCTGGGGTAGGGCAGGGCAGTTGAACAACAGGCTGCAGTAACCGCACTTTTCCCACATCACATGCAGCTGGCCACCGCCGCCGTGGCCGTGATGGGTGTCGCCGCCATGCTGATGGGCAGCCGCCATCGGCATGTCCATCGGCATGCTCATACCGGCGTGGTGGTCCATCGGCATCGACTGGGAAATCAGCGGGCCGATGAAGATCATCCACATGGCGAACAGGCTCAGCCATCCGCCACCGGCGCGCCTGCGGTCAGGGCGGGTGGTACGGCGAGTGCTGTTGCGCGGCAGGCTCATGATGAGTGCCTGTCAGCAGGTGTCAGTGCGCGTGTTCGTGGGCTTGCGGCTGGTCCGTTGGCGCCTGCTTCTGCACGGCCACTTCGACAGTGATGTCGCCGGCCTTTTCGAAGTGCAGGGTCAACGGGAAGCGCTTGCCGTCAGTGAGCAGGCTGCGGTCCTTAGGCTGCATCAGCATCACATGGTAGGCGCTGGGGGCGAAGGTCAGGTCTTTGCCGGCAGGCACCACCACACTGGGCACTTGTTGCATCTTCATGGCGCCGCTGGCGCTCATGGCATGCTCGTGCAGTTGTGCGTCATCGCTGATGGGGCTGTCGACGCTGAGCAGGCGGTCGTCGGCCTGGCCATTGTTGTGCACCACGAAATACGCCGCGACGTTGGGCGCATTGGGTGGCAGCTGCAGTGACCAGGGGTGGGCAATGTGCAGGTCACCCACGCTGTATTCGTGGGCATTGGCAAAGGCGCCAGGCAGCAGCAGGGCGGCCATGACGAGGGCGTGCTTGAGCATGGTGAATCTCCGTTTCTGTTCAGGTTCAGGCAGACAGCGTGATGAACTCAGGCCAGCGGAGAGGCACGGGGGTTTAGCGCAGGCCAGAGTTGGCGCGGCGTGGGTGAGTACTTGGCAGGTGGCGGCAGTAGCCCGCTAAGCAGTGTCGGCGGGTTGTGCAACTGTGGCGGATAGCCAGGCAGTGCCAGCAGCGGCGCGGCGCCAGAGCAGCACCAGCAATTCATCATGCTGGCGCTGTCGTCGCTTTGCGGCCCGAGGTCGATCTTGGCCAGGGCCTGGACATCGACTTTGGCCTTGTTGGCCATGCTGGAACAGAAAGCCCCCCACAGCAGCTGCTCGGCCGGGCCCTTGGGCACAGCTGAGGCCAGCGGCATGGCCAGCAGGTTGAACAGCACTGCAAGGCAGGCTATCCAGGCAATGTGCCGACGTGGGGGCATGGAGAGATCCGGTCAGGAATCGTGGTGGCTATTGTAAGGCGGAGTATAGGTAAAAATGGCGGGGTGCGGTGAAGTGACGCAGGTGGGCAGTTGAAGCGGTGTTGTCTGCTTCGCGGGCACGCCCGCTCCCACAGGTACCTCGCAGTTCTCAAGGCTTTTGGTAATTCTGTGGGAGCGGGCGTGCCCGCGAAGCCGGTTGAATCAATCTCAAGCCTTGTTGCGGCCCATCAACCCGCGCACGGTTTCCTGCAGGTCTGCCGGCAGCACCACCACCTTGGCATTGCTGCTGCCCGCCAGGTTTTCCATGGCCCCGACATAGCGCTCGCCCAGCAGGTACATGGCCGGTACGGTCTCGTTGCCCACCGCTTCCTTGACCAGCGAAATCGCCCGCGCCGAGGCCTCGGCCAGGCTGATCTGCGCCTCGGCATCCAGCCTGGCTGCCTGCAGGCGTGCTTCGGCTTCAAGGATCGCAGCCTGCTTGGCGCCTTCGGCGCGGGTCACGTCGGCCTTGCGCTCACGCTCGGCGGCGGCCTGGCGCTCCATGGCCAGTTGCATGTTTTCCGAAGGCTTGATGTCCTGGATTTCCACCGAGCGCACGGTCACGCCCCAGTCTTCGGTCTGCTCGGACATTGCATCGCGCAGGCGTGCCTTGATCTGTTCGCGGCTGGACAAGGCTTCGTCCAGGTCCATGGCACCGACGATAGCGCGCAGCGAGGTCATGGTCAGGCTGGTGACGGCGAACGAGAAGTTCTGCACGCCGTAGGAGGCCTTCTGCGGGTCGACCACTTTCGCGAAGCACAAGGCGTTGGCGACGATCACCGCGTTGTCCTTGGTGATGATCTCCTGCTGTTGCACATCGAGGATGATGTCCTTGGTTGGCAGGCGGTAGGCGACCACGTCCATGTACGGGATGAGAATGTTCAGGCCCGGCTTGAGGGTGCTGTGGTAGCGGCCCAGGCGTTCGACGATCCATTCCTCGCCCTGGGGCACGATGCGTACCCCCTTGAATACGGTGATCAGGACGAACAGGGCGATGGCGGCGACGACGATGAGGCTGGTCATGATGGGTTATTCCTTTTTGTGCAGGTTCAGGCCCGGATGACGCGGGCGGTGTTGCCCTCGATGGCGGTCAGGCGTACCCGTTCGCCAGCCGGGATCTCGCTGTCAGCGATACAGGTCCATTCTTCGTTGCCGAGAATCGGCTTCTGGAAGCGCACGCGGCCTTTCTGGAACTCCGACACGCCAGCGGTCAGCAGGCCCACTTCACCGATCACGCTGTCGGCGGTCCAGCGCACATCCGGCTGCTTGCGTCGGAACACTTTGAACCACAGCACGGTGGTGGCAGAGGACAGCAGCACCCACAGCAGTACCTGCATATCCAGTTGCAGGCTGGGGGCAGCGAGCGAGATGAGCGAGACCAGCACGGCACCGATGCCGAACCAGAGGATGAAGAACGTCGGCAGGACCAGTTCGAGCAGGATCAGCGCGATGCCGAAGACCAGCCAGATCCACCATTGCATTTCCATATGGGTGAAACCTTCCGGGGGAGGGGGCTAAAGCTTAATTCAGTGGGGTGTGCGAAGGCTATTCAGGTGAGACCGATTGGGCTGTAGGAGTGTTCTGATAATGGCTGTGGGCTGATAGAGAAGGTGTAAGGCTAACGGGTGTTTGTCGACAGGTATGCAGCGCTTATGAGATCGAGCGCCGCCCGCGCGGCGCATCGCGAGCAAGCTCGCTCCTACATCTGTTTCAGGCCAATTATTCCTGTGAGCGTTGCGCGCGAACGCCCTGGCGCATGGCTCGATATCGCGTCGTACAAACAAGGCGGTCGCGCGCGCCGGCACAGGCGATACTGGCCCGAAACAGATGTAGGAGCGAGCTTGCTCGCGATGCGCCGCGCGGGCGGCGCTCGATCTTGAGGGCAATAAATAACTTTCGTCGTACCGAGCAGAAAGTGCAGCGACCTACAAATCTTCCCGCTTTTGCTCTTCCGGTTGATCGCGGGTGACCATGAAGTCTGCGCAGGCGTCATCATCGAAGCGTTCCAATGCAGCCACCAGCAATTCCTGAGAATCGAAATCGCAATCCACGCCAGGTAATAGCGGACGCTTCAAAATGAGAACCGGAACCCCCCGTTCTCGAGCCACTTCCAGTTTCGGTTCCGTCGCCACGCTGCCGCTGTTCTTGCTGATCAGCACATCAATACCCCGCTCATCAAAAAGGCTGCGCTCATCTTCGATGTGGAATGGACCTCGCGCACCAATGACTTCGCACCGTTCGTTCCCAGCGTATGCCTCCAGCGCACGCAAGGTCCAAAACTGTTCCGGTGGAATCTCGTCCAGATGTTGCAACGGCTCGCGGCCTAGCGTGAACAGAGGCCTGCGGAACGGCTTGAGTGCCGCTATCAGCCCCGCCCAGTCCTCGACCTCACGCCAATCGTCCCCCGCTTGTGCTTGCCAGGCCGGGCGGCGCAAGGCCCAGCACGGGATACCTGCATTACGCGCGGCGCTGGCCGCATTGCGGCTGATTTGCGCGGCATAGGGATGGGTGGCGTCGATCAGCAGGGTGATGCCTGCTTCGCGCAGGTAGCTGGCCAGGCCTTCGGCACCGCCAAAGCCCCCGACCCGCACCTGGCATTGCAGGTCCTGCGGCACCCGGCCAATGCCGGCCAGGCTGTAGACATGCTGCGGGCCGAGGCGGCGGGCGATGGCCAGGGCTTCGGTGACACCGCCCAGCAGCAGGATACGCGCCGTCATTGCACACCTGCCCGGCCGACGATGCCGCCTTGGCGGTCGATGGCGAACACTTCCACTTGCACCTGCGCCGGCACGACGCTGCGGGCGAAGGCCAGGGCGTGGGCACACACCGCGTCGCCCAGGGCAATGCCGGCCGCATGCGCCAGCGCGAGAGCTTGCTGGCTGGTGTTGGCGCCGATGATGGCCGCCTGCAGCGCTTCGTCAGCGCCAATGTCCGCGGCCCAACCGGCCAGTTGTGGCAGGTCGATGCTGGAATGGCGGCTGTGCAGGTCCATATGGCCGGCGGCCAGTTTGCTGATTTTGCCGAAGCCACCGCACAGGGTCAGGCGCGGCACCGGTACCTTGCGCAGGTGCTTGAGCACCGCGCCGACGAAGTCGCCCATTTCGATCAGGGCAATTTCCGGCAGGCCGTAGACGCGGCGCATGGTGTCTTCGCTGGCGTTGCCGGTACACGCGGCAATGTGCGTGTAGCCGTTGGTGTGAGCCACGTCGATGCCCTGGTGGATAGAGGCAATGTAGGCCGCGCAGGAGAACGGCCGCACGATGCCGCTGGTGCCGAGAATCGACAGCCCGCCGAGGATGCCCAGGCGCGGGTTCATGGTCTTCAGGGCCAACTGCTCGCCGTCCTGCACATTGACCGTCACCTCGAAGCCGCCAGGGTAGCTGCACGCGTCGGCCAGGCGTTGCAGGTGCTCGCTGATCATGCGCCGGGGTACCGGGTTGATGGCCGGTTCACCCACCGCCAGCACCAGCCCCGGTCGAGTCACGGTGCCAACGCCGGTGCCGGCGACAAAACGGATGCCGGGTTCGACCAGCAGGCGGACCTGGCTGTAGAGCAGGGCACCGTGGGTCACATCCGGGTCGTCGCCTGCATCCTTGAGGGTGCCGGCCTCGGCGCCTTCGCCGGTCAGGCGGCAGAATTCCAGGCGCATCTGTACCACCTTGCCTTTGGGCAGGGTGATAGCCACCGCATCGTCACACTGCCCGGTAAGCAGCAACTTGGCGGCTGCCAGGCTGGTGGCGGTGGCGCAGCTGCCGGTGGTCAGGCCGCTGCGCAGGGGCGCGGGCTGTTCGCGGGTTTCTTCACGCATCGGCGGGCTTCACCACTTCCAGCAGGGTGATCGGTAGCGCCTGGCGCCAGGTGTCGAACGCGCCCAAGGGCTGAGCATGGGCAACATGGATACGGGTCAGTTCACCACCGTGCAGCTCGCGAAAGTGCGCCAGGGCCAGTTCGCTTTGCAGGGTGACTGCGTTGGCCACCAACCGGCCACCAGGGCGCAGGCTTGCCCAGCACAGGTCGAGCACGCCTGCGCGGGTGACACCGCCGCCGATGAAGATCGCATCCGGGCGTTCCAGGCCATCCAGCGCTGCCGGCGCCTTGCCGCGAACCAGTTGCAGGCCGGGTACCCCCAGTGCCTCGCGGTTATGTTCGATGAAGCCCTGGCGGCCTTCGTCGGCTTCGATGGCCAGGGCGCGGCAGGCTGGGTGGGCGCGCATCCATTCGATGCCGATCGAGCCGCAGCCTGCGCCCACGTCCCACAGCAGTTCGCCGGGCTGCGGCGCCAGGCGCGCCAGGGTGATGGCACGGACGTCGCGCTTGGTCAGTTGGCCATCGTGCCGGAATGCGGTGTCTGGCAGCCCGGCCAGCCGGTGCAGGCGTGGCGCATCGGGCGTAGCCAGGCACTCGATGGCGGCCAGGTTGAGCGCCGCGACACCGGCGTGCGGCCAGTGCTGGGCGGTGCCGGTCAGCACCCGCTCGTCCACGCCGCCCAGGTGCTCGAACACCTGCAGGCGGCTTGGCCCGAAGCCTCGCTCGCACAGCTGCGCGGCAATGGCCGCTGGGCTGTCGCCATCGTTACTCAGCACCAGCAGGCGCATGCCGCTGTGCAAGTGGGCATTGAGCGCCGCCAGGGGCCGAGCCACCAGCGACACCACCGGCAGGTCCTGCAGCGGCCAGCCCAGGCGGGCAGCCGCCAGGGCGCAGGAGGAGGGCATCGACAGCACGCGCATTTCCGCGGCCGGCACCTGGCGTGCCAGGCTGGCTCCGACGCCGTAGAACATAGGGTCGCCGCTGGCCAGCACGCACACTGGCTCGCCACGCAGGGCCAGTACCGGGGCCAGCGAGAACGGGCTTGGCCAGCCCAGCCGTTCGCCAGGCACGCAGCGCGGCAGCAAGGCCAACTGGCGTGGGCTGCCGAAGATACGCGCAGCGCCCAGCAGCGCGCGCCGGGCCTGCTTGCCCAGGCCACTGAAGCCGTCTTCGCCGATGCCTACTACTGTCAGCCAGGGTGCCATGTCTATCATTCCGCCATTTTCGGGCCGCTTCGCGCCCTATCGCGGGCCCGCCCACTCCGACAGATTCAGCGCCGCCGTCGAGGGCTGCGGTGATCCTGTGGGAGCGGGCAGGCCCGCGAAGAAGGCGACGCGGTGCTGAATTTCTGCTCAGTCGCTGAGGATGCTCGACCACCGGCTTTTCATGCCGCCGGACAAAGCAGGCATAATACCGCGCCTTCTACACTCAAGCGCATTTTCACAGATTGCCGGATGCCCCTTTGACGCAGGCTCATGCCCCCAATGTTTCGCCCCGCCCCTCGGCCTGCCCGGGGTTGTGGCGCATCGTCAGTGCCCGTGATGGTGGTATCTGCCGCATCAAGCTGCCGGGCGGTCTGCTGCTGGCCGAGCAGGCCGAAGCTGTGGCAGCGGCGGCCGAGCGTTTTGCCGATGGCGTGATCGAGGCCACCAACCGTGGCAACCTGCAGATCCGCGGCATTGGCAGCGAGCACCGTGCGTTGGTCCAGACACTGCTGGCAGCCGGCCTGGGCCCGCGCGAGGCGGGCGGTGACGATGTGCGCAACCTGATGCTCAGCCCGCTGGCCGGGCATGACCCGGCGATGCTGCTGGACGCACGGCCGTTGGCCGGGCAGATCCTCGACCTGCTGGAAGGCACCCCGCGTTTTCACCAGTTGTCGGCCAAGTTCGCCGTGCAACTGGATGCCGGCGAGCGCCTGGCCATGCTCGAACACCCCCATGACCTGTGGCTGTCGCCTCTGTGCCTGGAGCAGCAGACCTGGCTGGCATTTGGCCTGGCGGGTTGCCCGGCAAACGGCCAGGTGCTCGGTGCTGTGCCGCTGGCGCAGGGCCTGGCGCTGGTGCGCGCGGTGCTGGAGCGCTTTCTCGACCTGGCAACCCCCGCGCAGTCGCGCATGCGCCAGTTGCTTGAGGTGTGCTCGGCAACCGATTTCGTCGATGGGCTCGGCCTGGACATCCGCCGCGATGCCGCCGTGCTCGGGTGGCGCCGTGAATTGCACCGCGCCTCGTGGTTGGGCACGCTGCGTCAGGCGCATGGCGTGGCCCTTGGCGTCGCGCCGCCGCAAGGCCGCCTGACCCCGGCCATGCTCCGCGGTGCGGCGCGCATTGCCCGTGAATCGGGTGATGGCAGCCTGCGCCTGAGCCCCTGGCAAAGCCTGGTGCTGACCAACCTGCATGCACAGCACATCGAGCAAGCCCAGGCCGAACTGTCCGCGCTGGGCTTGCTGTGCCACGACCATGAACCCCTGGCGCGCATCAGCGCCTGCACCGGTGCCAGTGGTTGCACCAAGGCCCTTGGCGAGACCAAGGCCGACGCTGTTGCCCTGGCCGCGCTGCTGGGCCCTGGCGTGCCCGCCAGCGTGCACCTGTCCGGCTGCCCTCGTTCCTGCGCCGTGGCCCACGTTGCCCCGGCCACGCTGCTGGCCCGTTCACCGGGCCGTTACGACTTGTACCTGCGTGATGCGCGCCTGCCGGGCTTCGGTGCCCTGCGCGCCACCGACCTTACCTTGAATGAAGCAGGCGCCATGCTCGACCTGCCGACGGAGCACCTTGATGATTGACTACATCCGCGATGGTCAGGAGATCTATCGCAATTCCTTCCGGATCATCCGTGAGGAGGCTCGACTCGAGCGGATCCCCGCAGACCTCGAAAAGCTCGCCGTGCGCGTGATCCACGCCTGTGGCATGGTCGACGCCATCGATGGCCTGCAGTTCTCCGAAGGTGCCGGCCGGGCCGGGCGCGAGGCGCTGCTCAACGGTGCGCCGATCCTGTGCGATGCGCACATGGTGGCCGAAGGCATCACCCGGGCCCGCCTGCCCGCAGACAACAAAGTCATTTGCACCCTGCGTGACCCTAGCGTGCCGGGCTTGGCCAAGGACGCCGGCAACACCCGTTCCGCCGTGGCCCTGGAGCTGTGGCGCCCGCACCTGGAAGGCAGCGTGGTCGTGATCGGCAACGCCCCTACTGCGCTGTTCTACCTGCTGGAAATGCTCGATGCCGGCGCACCCAAGCCGGCGCTGATCCTCGGCTTCCCGGTCGGCTTCGTCGGCGCAGCCGAGTCCAAGGCCATGCTCGCCGCCGACAGCCGTGGTGTGCCGTTCGTGATCATGCAAGGCCGCCTGGGCGGCAGCGCGATGGCCGCCGCCGCGGTCAACGCCCTGGCCACGGAGGTGGAGTGATGGCGCCGCGTGGACGACTGCTGGGCCTGGGCGTGGGCCCGGGCGACCCTGAGCTGATCACCCTCAAGGCCTTGCGCCTGCTGCGGGAGGCGCCGGTGGTCGGCTACTTCGTGGCCAAGGGCAAGCGTGGCAATGCCTTTGGCATCATCGAGGGGCACCTGCAGCCCGAGCAGACCCTGTTGCCGCTGGTCTACCCGGTAACCACCGAGGCCCTGCCGGCGCCGCTGTCCTATGAGCAAGTGATCAGCGATTTCTACGACGAAGCCAGCGTGCAAGTGGCCGAGCACCTGGATGCGGGCCGCGACGTGGCGGTGATCTGCGAGGGCGACCCGTTCTTCTACGGCTCCTACATGTACCTGCATGACCGCCTGGCGCAGCGCTATGAGGCCGAAGTGATCCCTGGCGTCTGCTCGATGCTCGGTGGCGCTTCGGTGCTGGGCGCACCCTTGGTGTACCGCAACCAGAGCCTGTCGGTGCTGTCAGGCGTGTTGCCCGCCGAAGAGCTCAAGCGCCGCTTGGCCGACGCCGATGCGGCGGTGATCATGAAACTTGGGCGCAACTTCCCCAAGGTGCGCGAAGTGCTGGCCGAATTGGGCCTGGACGGGCGCGCGCTGTATGTGGAGCGGGCGACCATGGCCAACCAGAAGATCGTGCCGCTGGATCAGGTGGACCCGCAGTCGTCGCCCTACTTCTCGCTGATCATCGTGCCGGGGGAAAAATGGCAGGGTTGAACATGCACAAGGCACCGGCAATCGTCATCCTTGGCCCGGGCAGCCTGGCCACCGCGCAGCGTATCCAGCAGTGTTATCCACAGGCGTCGATCCATGGCCTGGAAGGCCGGGTCGACGGTGCCGACCTTTACTACAGCGCGTTCGGCGATACCTTGCGTGGGCTGTACCAGCAGGACACGCCGATCATTGCCCTGTGTGCTGCCGGTATCGTCATCCGCAGCTTGGCCAGCCTGCTCAGCGAGAAAGGCAGCGAGCCGCCGGTACTGGCCGTGGCCGAGGATGGCAGCGCGGTAGTGCCGTTGCTCGGTGGCCTCGGCGGGGTGAACCTGATGGCGCGCGAAATCGCCGAAGCGCTGGGCGTTGCCGCCGCCATTACCACCAGTGGCGAGCTGCGCTTCGGCACTTGCCTGTTGAACCCGCCGCAGGGCTACGCCCTGGCGGATATCGAACAAGGCAAGCGCTTCGTCTCCGATCTGCTGGCTGGCGAGTCGGTGCGCATCGAGGGGGAGGCCCCGTGGTTGCAGCAGGCGCAATTGCCCGCCAGCGAAGCGGCGCAGCGCACCATCCATGTTGGGCATCAGGCGCGCCCGGCCAACCGCGACGAACTGCTGATCCACCCACGCTCGGTGGTGGTGGGTGTTGCAGGCGGTAACCTGCACGCAATTCGAGCTGCATTGCAGCAGGCAGGCATCGCCGAGCCATCGGTCGCCTGTTTGCTGGCGCACGAGCAGGCCATGGCTGATGGTGACTTGCACGAGGCTGCCCAGGCCCTGGGTGTTGCCTTGCGCTTCGCCACCAACCCAGGCGGCTTGGCCAGCATGGTTGCAGCGGTATTGCCCGATGCCGAGTTGATTGCGTTCGACGAACTCGTCATCGCGGTTGCGCCTGCCCCGGTCGACGTAGCGCAGATTGGCCGCCGTCGCGGTCGCCTGGCGGTCATCGGCCTTGGCCCAGGTGCGGCGGAGTTGATGGTGCCGGCGGTCAAGGCCGAGCTTGCGCAGGCCGAGGATGTGCTCGGCTACGAAACCTATGTGCGCATGGCCGGACCGTTCCGTGATGACCAGGTCATGCACTGCACCGACAACCGTGAAGAGATGCAGCGCGCCCGGCATGCTTTCGAACTGGCGGCCCAGGGCCGTTCGGTGGTGGTGGTTTCATCGGGTGACCCTGGCGTGTTCGCCATGGCTGCAGCGGTGCTTGAAGCGTTGCACGCATCCAGCGACCCTGCTTGGCACCGCGTGGACCTCGAGATTTTGCCTGGGGTGTCGGCCTCGCTGGCAACCGCTGCCCAGGCAGGGGCACCGCTGGGGCATGATTTCTGCGTGATGTCGCTGTCGGACAACCTCAAGCCCTGGTCGATCATCGAAAAACGCCTGGACCTGGCGGCCCAGGCTGACCTGGTGCTGGCCTTCTACAACCCGATCTCCAAAGCACGACCGCATCAGCTCGGTGTGGCGCTGGAGGTGGTGCGCCGACACCGCGACGGGAACACGCCTGTAGTCCTTGGCCGTGATATCGGTAGGCCGGGGCAGACGCTGAAGGTAGTCACCTTGGCCGAACTGCTGCCAGAAATGGTCGATATGCGCACCATGGTGTTGGTCGGTTCCTCCACCACTTGCACCTTTGATCGCGCAGGTGGTGGGCAGTGGGTGTATACCCCGCGTTGGTATGGCATCAAACCTTGAGTGGCGGCAGGCCCTGCGGTTGAGGAAGGGCTTCGCGGCTGGTTGAGAATCGCTATGCCGGTAGGTTTGCAGCTAGGGCCACGTGGCTCTAACCCTATACCTACTTGGAGACCATAGCGATGAGCAACAAGGGCGATAAACTGGAACTGCAGGTACTGGCCGACAAGAATCTGTTCGTCTTCCCCGACAACATGAGCAATAGCAATCGTGATGCCGCCAAAGCCTGCCACGCCTTAGCCACCCAAGGTGCCAACAAGCAGCACGACCCCATTCGAGAGACCCAGCTCTGGTTCAAGCAATACATCTTCCTGATGTCCAAGATGGGCTGGACGCCAAGCAGGGTCGATGTGCAGCAGATCACACAGCATGGCATGCACTTGGAAGTCAGCAACCTGCTCGGCAAGGGGCTCAAGGCAGCCTACGGTGTTTTCACCGGTGATGTGGCCAACGCGTTGGAAAACCTCGGTAAGACGGTGATCGCGGCGTTGGCCGCAAGTGCCAAGAATGTCGAACTGCTTGACCGCAAGACAAACGAAGATGACCGCACCGCGCTAAGCCTGTCCAAGTGCGAGCAGACCACCGGCGGTCAAGTGGCCATGTTGGTGAGTGCCATGCAGACGGACGCAGAACCCGGCAAGAAAGCCAGTTATCTTTTGGCTAAATGGCAAAGCAGTGGCACTACCAACTTCGCCTGTGGAGCGGTGCTGGACTTCGATCAGCACCAATATGAAAGAGTCCGCGCTCTGGTTGAAACCAAGCTGAACGATAACGCCTTGCAAGTGCTGCTGGCTCTTGATATCTGACCACGAAGACGACCCGCCGACGCCAGGGTGTCGGTGGGCGCTGGAGGCACACTAATGCAAACCAAGTACGCATTGTGGCTGAACGGTAACAGTTTGGTGTGGATCGATAGTGCTATCAGCGATTCTCGCGCCGAAGACCTGCTCAATGTTCAACTGGCCGCTTACCTTACCGCTAACAAGCGTTACGCTTCTTCAATGCAGCGCGCAGATTGGCATAAAGAATATCTGCGAATTCAAGTGGGTTTCGGGTGCATGCTCGCTGCCCAGCGGTACAGTCAGTCGCTGACGAAGGAGGGGCGTTTCGAACCTTGGACGTTACTGCGGGCCAACTTGCTTGGCGAGGTGCCCAGCGTCCTGCAGCCGCCACTGGCGGAGTGCCTGAACACATTCCGAGCCTGCCCTGACGACACCGTACAGCAGGTGTTATGGGGCGAGTGTGTACGGCTGCCAGATAGCACGGGCCGTAGTCATGCACATATTGAGTTGCGGGTGATATTGCATGACTCAACTGTTATCAGCACTGAATTGTGTTTCAGCACTGACGTGTCACTGAGCCCTCAGTGGCTGTGGCAGTCGCTGGAACATACAAGCGTGTTTTCAAGTCAGCGATTCGATGGCCACTACCTGACCAGCGACAAGCAAATCGATGCAATCGGTGCTGGGCTGTCCAGGTCGATCAAGAGCAAGCAGGCACAATATCGCAGCGCGGTCAGATTGTGTTCAGATCGGGGGCTCGAATATGTGTGAATCCAACGAACAGGCAGCCAGTGGCAAGCTCGTTCAAAGCAGCTTGTTATCGTTCATGTCTGGGGTCAGCCGTGAAGCGCGTGGTGACCTCCTGCTGGCCAATGCCTATGCCCAGCAAGTGGCTTGGGGTGATTTGAATGAAGGCTTGGAGCTGGACTGGTTCAGGAACTATTGGCGTAACCTGGCAGCACTGGGGTTCGATGGCAAACTGGCACCTACAGTGCGTCAGCCGGGGCCGAACCGAGACAGTGTTGCCAAGCAGGCGGTCGCGCAGATTAACGCTGTCGCGTCAGCCGCCCACACGACGCTCGCCGAGCGATCCTTGCAAGCGCTGCGTAACGATGAGCAGGCGCTGGTTGCCTTCGAGTCCCGCACGGTTCACCAAGGCAGAGGGTATTTCCAGCTGTTGCCTTGTGCTCAGCAAGCGAACGGATTTATAGACATGGTGCTGCTGCACATGGAGTTGTCGCTGAAGCAGTCTTCCAAAGGTTTTCTGTTCATTGACTTGCACCGGGAGGTGGCAGTGAAGGATTTGCGCGTGGAGGTGATCCGTTTCAACTTGCAAGGATTTCGTCAGAACTACCGTCGCCGGGCAGAGGCCAGCGTGGATCGGAGCAATGAGAAGGTGATTCGTGATTTGCTGCTTTAAGGTACCAGGTAGCCTTTTATCCCGGTGAAGATGATCTGTGCAGCCAGGGCGCAGACGAACAACCCCATCAGCCGACTGACGATCTGCAGGCCTTGCTCACCGAGGATTCGCTCGATGCCGTGTGACAGGTAAAGCACCAGGCCTACCGTGAAGCTGGCCAGCGCGATGCTGACGATGGCCAGCAACTTGTCATCCCAGTGTGGCTGGCCCACGCCCATCACCAGCAGGGCACCAATGGTGCCGGGGCCGACGGTCAGTGGAATGGTCAGCGGCACGATGGTCACATCCTGCTGCACGTTGTCGGCCTGTACCGCTGGCTTGCCTTGCGCCATCCCCAGGGCCGAAATGAACAGCACGCTGCCGGCGCCGATGCGGAAGGCGTCGGCGGTAATGCCAAAAATGCCGAAGATCACCCGCCCGAACAGGTACAGCAGCACGCTGGCGACCAGGGCAGCGAAGGCGACCTTCCAGGCCAGTTGCTTGCGCTCCTTGCTGGAGTGACCGCGGGTCAGGCTGATGAAGCACGACAGCACGAAGAACGGGCTGTAGAGCACGAGCATTTTCAGGTAGACGCTGAATAACTCATGGAGCATGGGGGCTAGTCCTTGGGGAATCTAAAAGCTTGCGCGATCCTTGTGGGAGCAGGTGCCGCAATGGATGGCACGGGCTTCGCCCATGTTCGCGGGCACGCCCGCTCCCACAGGGTCCGTATTGAGCTCTCGAATACACTTCTCTGTGCGACAGCGTAGCTTAGGAAGTATGCGCCGGGTCTGCCTTGGCTTCGCGCTGGTTGGCCCAGTACTGGATCAGCTCGCGCAATTGCGACAATTCCACCGGTTTGGCCATGTGCCCGTCCATGCCCGCCAGCCGCGCGCGTTCCTTGTGTTCAGCAAGAATGTGCGCGGTCAATGCCACCACCGGTGTGCGCTTACGCTGGTTGGCCGTTTCCCAGGCCCGTAGCTGCTGGGTGGCCGAGAAGCCGTCCAGAATCGGCATTTCGCAGTCCATCAACACCAGGTCATAGTGCTGCGCTTTCATCGCCTGCAAGGCTTCCTCGCCATTGCAGGCAGTGTCGGGCTCAAGGTTGAGCTTGCCGAGCATGCCACGGATCACCTTGGTGGAGATGCTGTTGTCTTCGGCGACCAGCACGCGGAAGTCGCCAGGCAGGTCCAGCGCCTGCGGGATGCCAGGCAGGCTGGCAGGCACCGCTTGCTCGCGGCCGCGCTGGGCCAGTTCTTCGGCCAGGGTGGTCTTTAGCGTGTAGCCGGCCACTGGCTTGGCGAGTATCCGCTTGACCCCGGCGTTGCGCGCGATGACCTTGCTCGGCGCATTGCTGATACCGGTCAGCATCACCACCAGGATGTCGTGGTTCAGGCTTGGGTCTTCCTTGATCTTGGCGGCCAGTTGCATGCCGGTCATGCCGGGCATGTTCTGGTCCAGCAGCACGGCGTCGAAGTAGTCGCGCAGGTGCGCCTTGGTGCGCAACAGGGCTAAGGCTTCCTTGCCCGACGGCACCGCACTGACGTTCATGCCCCAGGCGCTGCACTGTTGCACCAGCACCTTGCGGCAGGTGTCGTTGTCGTCCACCACCAGTACGCGGGCATCGCGCAGCGGGCTGTCGAGGTCGGCCGGTGGCTGTTCCAGGCGCGAAGGGTCCAGCGGCAGGGTCAGCCACAGGGTGTTGCCCATGCCGGTGCTGCTCTTGATGCCGAACTCGCCTTGCATCAGGCCGATCAGTTGTTTGGCGATGACCAGCCCCAGGTGGCCACCCAGCTTGTTGCTGGAAAGGAAGTGACGGCTGTGCAACTCGGCCTGCAGCAGGGCTTCGCGGTCGGCGGCGGGCAGCGGCTCGCCGCTGTCCTGCACGGCAATGCGCAGGCGGGGCAGCTCACCGCGTTGATCCAGCGCCACCACCAGCAGGATCTCGCCTTGGTCGGTGTTTTTCAGGGCGTTTTCCAGCAGGCTCGACAAGGCCTGGCGCAAGCGTGTCGGGTCGCCGCTGATCACCCGCGGTACTTGCGGCTGGGTGAAGCTGATCAGTTCGATGTTCTGCTGCTCGGCCTTGGCGCGGAAGATGTTCAGGCAATCCTCGATCAGCGCGTTGAGATCGAATTGCACGTCATCCAGCTCGATCTGCCGGGATTCCAACTTGGAAATGTCGAGAATTTCGTTGATCAGCGTTAACAACTCGTTGCCGGCGCTGTGAATGGTCTGCACGTAGTCGCGCTGCTTGACCGACAGCGGTGTGCCCAGCAGCAGTTCGGTCATGCCCAGCACACCGTTCATGGGGGTGCGGATTTCGTGGCTGATCTTGGCGAGGAACTCGGCCTTGGCATTGATTTCGGCATCACTGGCAGCCAGGGCGCGGCTGGCGCTGAAACGCTCCTCGCTCATGCGCCGCAGGCGTTCGCTGACGGCCAGGTTGAGCAGCAGGCCGCTGACCACGGTCAGGCCCAGCAAGATGCACAGCAGCCACGGCGTGGAGGTGCGGGTCAGGCCCAGCAGGGCAGGTAGCAGTACCAGGCCTCCGAGGTTGAACACGACCATGGCCAGGCTGAACAGGCGCCCGGGCCCATAGCCCTTGTACCATTGATAGCTGCTGACCAGCAGCATGCTTACGCTGCCCAGCGCCATCAGGGCGTAGGTCATCAGGTTGAGCGGCAAGGTATCGACGAACAGCAGCACCAGGCCGCTGAGACCGACGATCAGCATTTCACCCTGTAGCAAGCGGTTCAGCCGTGGCGAGTTGCACGGCGAGAAGAAATGCTGGGTGAAATACAGCCCGGCCAGGCCGGCCAGGACCAGCGTCAGGTAGGCAGCGGGCGTTTGCGCGCTGTGCCACACATGCCACCAGGGGCCGCTGAGGTTCAGCAGAATCAGGCCACTGAGCAGCATCAGGCCGTGGTACAGCGCCAGGATCAGGGTGGTGCTGGAGCGGCTGTACAGGAAGCGGATCAGGTTGTGCATGATCAGCATCACCAGGCCGCCGAACAGCATGCCGAACAGCAATGGCTGACGTTGGTCAGAGGCAGCTTCGGCCGCGGGCTCCAGGCTGATGGCCGGACGCAGCTGGTGTTCGGAAACCAGGCGCAGGTAGATGTCCAGCGGTTGCCTGCTGTTGGGCAGGGGCAGTACATGGTCGCTGCCGCGCAGGGTCGGGCTGGCATTGCCGGCCTGGCGCCCATGGTGCAGCTGACGAAGAAGTTGGTCGCCTTCGAGGGCGTAGAGGTCCAGGCCAGACAGGTCTGGGGCAAATACCCGCAGCAGTTGTTCCTGGTCGCCTGGTTGCAGGCGATAGTGCAGCCACAAGGCCTGTTCCGCCGGGGCCGCATCCAGTTCGGTGAGGATCAGGGGGCTGAACTGGTTGCGGTAGCGCTCGGAGCGCACATCGCTCAGTTGCAGGTTGGCCTGTTCGTCGAGCAGAACGGTCCAGCCTCCGTCATGTTCGGCCGCAGCCGGAAACATGCAGAGCAGGGTCAGCAAGCTGACGATCAGAGCTGAGGCAATCCGAAGCCGACGCACTACGAAATCCCTTCTTAGCCGATGTGCCGGGTACTAACTATGCGCGGCGCGCCAAGTCGAAGGCAAGGCCCATGCCGGGCCCTGTCGACGAGCCGGATGCCGCAGGCGCAAAACGCTACGGCATGCCGGTAGTACTTACTGCTGGTGCTCACCGCGCTCGCGGGCGATGGCCCGATAACCGATGTCGGTACGGTAGAAGCTACCGTTCCAGCTGACTTCCTTGGCCAGGCGATAAGCCTGCTGCTGCGCGTCGGCAACGGTGCTGCCCATGGCGGTGGCACACAGTACGCGCCCGCCGTTGGTGGTCACCTTGCCATCCTTGAGCGCAGTACCGGCATGGAACACCTTGCCTTCGATCTTCGCGGCAGCGTCCAAACCGTTGATCACGTCGCCTTTGGCGTAGTCGCCTGGGTAACCGCCAGCAGCCAGGACCACGCCCAGGCTCGGGCGCGGGTCCCACTGCGCTTCTACCTTGTCCAGCGCCTTGGCGAATGCGGCTTCCACCAGCAGCACCAGGCTCGACTCCAGGCGCAGCATGACCGGCTGGGTTTCCGGGTCGCCGAAGCGGCAGTTGAACTCGATGACCTTGGGGTTGCCCGCCTTGTCGATCATCAGGCCGGCGTAGAGGAAGCCGGTATAGACGTTGCCTTCCTCGGCCATGCCACGCACGGTCGGCCAGATCACCTGGTCCATCACGCGCTGGTGCACGTCGGCGGTCACCACCGGGGCAGGGGAGTAGGCACCCATGCCACCGGTGTTCGGGCCGGTGTCCTGATCGCCGACGCGCTTGTGGTCCTGGCTGGTGGCCATGGGCAGCACGTTCTGGCCGTCGACCATGACGATGAAGCTGGCTTCCTCGCCGTCGAGGAACTCTTCGATTACAACGCGCGAACCGGCTTCTCCGAAGGCGTTGCCAGCCAGCATGTCACGCACGGCGGCTTCGGCTTCTTCCAGGGTCATGGCGACGATCACGCCTTTGCCCGCGGCCAGGCCGTCGGCCTTGATCACGATTGGCGCGCCTTTTTCCTGCAGGTAGGCCAGCGCCGGCTCGATTTCGGTGAAGTTCTGGTAGTCGGCGGTCGGGATCTTGTGACGCGCCAGGAAGTCCTTGGTGAAGGCCTTGGAGCCTTCCAACTGGGCCGCGCCCTTGGTTGGGCCGAAGCAGTCCAGGCCGCGGCTGCGGAACAGGTCGACCACGCCGATAACCAGCGGTGCTTCCGGGCCGACGATGGTCAGGTCGACGTTCTTCTCGGCGAAGTCGGCCAGTTGCTCCAGGGCGCAGACGTCGATGGCGACGTTTTCGCACTTGGCTTCAATGGCGGTGCCGGCGTTGCCCGGGGCAACGAAGACTTTCTCGACGCGAGGGTCCTGGGCGACTTTCCAGGCCAGGGCGTGCTCACGGCCGCCGCTGCCGATGATCAAAACTTTCATGTCAAAACCTCGAATTCTTTCGGGCGTAAGGCAAAGCCTCACGCTGTACGAGGTCGCAATGAAGCAGGTAGATGCAAGGCGGGGCCGGTTCCGATGAGCGGAGTTGCCTTTTGGCAATGAGCATCAGCGGAACCGGCCCCAACGCAGCAGATGCCTGCTTCAGTGCGGCCGATTGTCGTAAATCAGTGGCGGAAGTGGCGCATGCCGGTGAATACCATGGCGATGCCGGCTTCGTCGGCAGCAGCGATGACTTCAGCATCACGCATCGAACCACCCGGCTGGATCACGGCGCTGATACCCACTTTAGCCGCATTGTCGATGCCATCACGGAACGGGAAGAACGCATCCGACGCCATGACCGCGCCCTGCACCTGCAGGCCGGCATGCTCGGCCTTGATTGCAGCGATGCGCGCGGAGTTGACGCGGCTCATCTGGCCGGCGCCGACGCCGATGGTTTGGCGCTGCTTGGCGTAGACAATGGCGTTGGACTTGACGAACTTGGCCACCTTCCAGGCGAATACCAGGTCGTGGATCTCTTGCTCGGTCGGGGCACGCTTGGTGACGATCTTCAGGTCATCGGCGGTGATCATGCCGATATCGCGGCTTTGCACCAGCAGGCCACCGTTGACGCGCTTGAAGTCCCAACCGGCAGCGCGCTCGGCTGCCCACTCGCCGCACTCCAGCAGGCGTACGTTCTGCTTGGCTGCCACGACGTCGCGGGCGGCCTGGGAGATTTTCGGGGCGATGATCACTTCGACGAACTGGCGGTCGACGATGGCCTTGGCGGTTTCGCCGTCCAGTTCACGGTTGAAGGCGATGATGCCGCCGAACGCCGATTCGGTGTCGGTGGCGTAGGCCAGATCGTAGGCCTTGCGGATGCCGCCCTCGTCTTCAGGCACTACTGCCACGCCGCACGGGTTGGCGTGCTTGACGATGACACAGGCCGGTTTGACGAAGCTCTTCACGCATTCCAGCGCGGCGTCGGTGTCGGCCACGTTGTTGAACGACAGTTCCTTGCCTTGCAGCTGGACGGCGGTGGAAATGCTGGCTTCGCCTTTTTTGGCTTCCACGTAGAACGCCGCGCTCTGGTGCGGGTTCTCGCCGTAGCGCATTTCCTGGGCTTTGACGAACTGGCTGTTGAAGGTGCGCGGGAATTCGCTGCGGTCGGCAGTCGAAAGGGTGTCCTTGGCCTGGTCGATGGTGCCCATGTAGTTGGCGATCATGCCGTCGTAGGCAGCAGTGTGCTCGAACGCCTTGAGCATCAGGTCGAAGCGCTGGGCGTAGGTCAGGCCGCCGGCCTTGAGGCCTTCGACGATGCCGGCGTAATCGCTGGCGTTGACCACGATGGCCACGTCTTTGTGGTTCTTGGCTGCCGAACGGACCATGGTCGGGCCGCCGATGTCGATGTTCTCGATGGCGGTCGGCAGGTCACAGCCAGGCTTGGAAATGGTGGCTTCGAACGGGTACAGGTTGACCGCGACCAGGTCGATCGGCTTGATGCCGTGCTCGTTCATGATGGCGTCGTCGATGCCGCGACGGCCGAGGATGCCGCCGTGGATCTTCGGGTGCAGGGTCTTGACCCGGCCATCCATCATTTCGGCGAAGCCGGTGTAGTCGGCCACTTCCACCGCGTTGACGCCGTTGTCCTTGAGCAGCTTGTAGGTGCCGCCGGTGGACAGGATCTCGACACCGAGCTGTTGCAGCTCACGGGCGAATTCGAGGATACCGGTCTTGTCGGAGACGCTGATCAGGGCGCGGCGGACTGGCAGGCGGGTAGTCTGGTCGGTCATTTCGGGTTCCAATAACGCGGTGGAGTCAGCAAAAAAGGCGTCTCTGTTCAGGGAGCCGCCTTTTCTGGATGGGATTCTGGCTTACAACAAGTCGTACTGCTTGAGCTTCTTGCGCAGGGTGCCTCGGTTCAGCCCGAGCATCTCGCTGGCCTTGGTCTGGTTGCCCTTCACGTAGTTCATCACGCTTTCGAGCAGGGGCGCCTCGACTTCGGAGAGCACCAGGTTGTACACGTCCGTGACGGTCGCGCCTTCCAGGTGGGCGAAGTAGTTGTGCAGCGCCTTCTCGACGCTGTCGCGAAGGGTCTGGCCTTCTTCGCTCGGCGTGTTGAGGTGCTGTTTCAGGTTGGCGTTGTCGCTCACGGGCGTTGTTCCACTCACAAATGTCTCGGTCATCATCGTCATGCGGCCACCCCTTGTCCGTCCTCTGTCTCAAGGCTCTGTCGACGTTCGCTGAAAAACGCGCGAACGTTGGCGCACTGCGCTTGTGTGTCTTCCAAAGCGTTGAACCGGGAGCGAAACTCCTTGCCGCCGGGTCGTGTTGCCAGGTACCAGCCAACGTGCTTGCGGGCGATACGTACGCCCATCACATCGCCATAGAAGGCATGCAGCGCGGCCAGATGCTCCAGCAGGATGCGTTCCACTTCGTCCAGTTGCGGCGCTGGCAGGTGTTCGCCAGTGCGCAGGTAATGCTCGATCTCGCGAAAGATCCAGGGTCGCCCTTGGGCAGCCCGGCCAATCAACAGGCCATCAACCCCGGTGGCATCCAGCACCGCCTGGGCCTTTTCTGGCGAGGTGATATCGCCGTTGGCAAAAACCGGGATCGACACCGCCTGTTTGATGGCGGCGATGGTGTCGTATTCGGCATCGCCGGTGTACAGGTCGGCGCGTGTGCGGCCATGCACCGCCAGCGCCTGGATGCCGGCCTGTTCGGCGATCTTCGCCACGTTCAGGCCGTTCTTGTTCGCCCGGTCCCAGCCGGTACGGATCTTCAGGGTCACCGGGACGTCCACGGCGCCGACCACGGCGTGGAGGATCTCGCTGACCAAGGCTTCATCTTTCAATAAAGCAGAGCCTGCGGCTTTGTTGCAGACTTTTTTTGCCGGGCAGCCCATGTTGATATCGATGATCTGGGCACCCGCTTCGACGTTGGCCCTTGCCGCCGCTGCCATCATCTGCGCATCACCGCCGGCGATCTGCACCGAGCGTGGCTCGGGATCGCCTTCATGAATGCGGCGCAGGCTCGATTTGCGGCTGTTCCACAGGCTCATGTCGCTGCTGACCATTTCCGACACCACCATGCCGGCGCCCAAGCGCTGGCAAAGTGTACGGAAAGGCTGGTCCGTGACCCCGGCCATGGGCGCGAGGATCAGATTATTACGTAGTGTGTATTGGCCGATGCGTACCGCCGACATAGGTGATCCCTGTTGTGGGGCCGAATCTTGGAGTTCGAAAAAGGGTTGGCATGATACCCGCTCTCGGTGACCGGATAAAGATGGATTTGGATAAAATCTGAACAGTTGTCGGCTTATGACATTTGCTGCTGGCGAGGGTCTGGGGCTTACCCGCTGCCCAGTGGCAGCGGGTGGTTATTCCGGCGAGCGGAAGCTCAGGCTGTAGTTCACGGCCTTCGGCCCCGGGTCGAGGATGTCCAGGGCGATGTGGATTGGCGTCTGGCTGGGCATTTCGCCGCGCCCTGCCAATTCGCCGGACAAATACTCGCTGGGCTTGAAGCGACGGCTGGCGATGAGCTGGCCATTGAGGTCGGCGAAGCGCAGCTCCAGCAGCGGGAACGGCTGGGCAAACGGCGCGCGGTTGTAGATGATCGCGTCGACGATCAGTGCGCCCTTGAAGTCCGGGTGGCTGCGCACCACCAGGTTGCTGCTCTTGATCCGGGCAATATCGACGCGAGTGGGCACCTGGCAGCCGACCATCGGGCAGATCTGCTGGAAGATCGGCCGGTACTGGTCCTGACGGGCCATTTCGTCGAAGTGGAACCACACGTACTGGAACGCCAGCAGGCCTGCTGCCAGCAGGCTCAGCACGCCCCATAGCAGGCGCTTGCCCCAGTTGGGTGCGGGTTTTTCCCAGCCCAGTTGCAGGGGGTCGTCAACCACGTCGACCAGCGGCTCTTTGCGCGAGGGGCGCTCGGGCTTGCCGGCAAGGCCTGGTTCCAGGCGCTCCCCGGGCAATGGCTCGACAGGCTCGTCGTCACGCGCCGACAGGTGCAGCGCCAGCGGCTCATCGTCGCGGGCGCTCAGGCCTTTTTCCGGGGTTTCGTCATCGCTGGCGTGCAGCGGCTCAATGAATGCGGGCTGGTCATCGATCTCGGCCGCGCGCTGTACAGGCGGCTCGTCATCGATGTCCAGGTCAAGGTTGCTGCCCAGGGTCGGCTCGGTACGCTCGCCGGGTGCGGGCTCCAGGTCCAGCGCCAGAGGCTCCGGCTGCAACAATACGGGAGTGGGCTGCGCCGCTGGTTGTGGCTCGAAGGGCTCATCGGTGGCGGTGCCGAAAAGGTCGTCTGCGTGCTCGTCCGGGTGCAGCTCGTCGCGCCGTGCCTGCAGCCCGCCATCCTGGCTGACCGGGCGCGCCGGTGCCGGCTGGCCGCGACGTTCCAGGCGCTCCAGTTCCTTGTCGAGGTCAAGGGCGTCCAGCGCCTGGGCGGTAAGTGCCCAGTCCTGCTCAGGGTGGCTGCTGCGTACACCGATGGCAGGCTCAGGAGCGCTGGCCGGTTCGATCGGCGGCTCGACAGGCGCGGCGGGTGCCGGGGCAGGTATCACGGGCGCGCTGGCGGAGCCGGCGCGATTCTGCTCCAGCAACTGCTTGGCGGCGTTGAACACCTGCAGGCAGTGACCGCAGCGCACCACGCCGCGAGCCACGCTCAACTGGTGGTGGGTGACGCGAAAGCTGGTCTGGCAATGCGGGCACTGGGTGACGAAACTGTCGGTCATGCGGCGATCCGGGTGCTGTGCAGAAAAGTATTCTAGGCCCGCTTAGCGGCGCCGGCCACTGATGCGCACCCAGCCGTCGCGCAGGACGATCGGGTCCAGCTCGAAGTCGGCGGCGTAGGCGGCGGCCACTTCCTCACCTTGTTCGGCGAGGATGCCCGACAGCGCCAGCAGGCCACCTGGGCGAACCAGGCTGGACAACTGCGGAGCCAGCGATACCAGCGGGCCGGCGAGAATGTTGGCGACCAGCACGTCGGCCTGCATCGCTGGCATGTGCTCGGGCAGGAACAGCGCCAGTTTCTCATCGGCAATGCCGTTGCGCTGGGCATTGTCACGCGACGCCTCGATGGCCTGCACGTCGATGTCGGTACCTACCGCTTCACGGGCGCCCAGCAGCAGCGCAGCGATGGCCAGGATGCCCGAGCCGCAGCCAAAGTCCAGCACCTGGGTGCCTTCGAGCTGCTGGCCGTCGAGCCATTCCAGGCACAGTGCGGTGGTGGGGTGGGTGCCGGTGCCGAAGGCCAGGCCTGGGTCGAGCAGCAGGTTCACCGCGTCCTGGTCCGGGGCATCGTGCCAGCTGGGCACGATCCACAGGCGGCGGCCGAAACGCATCGGCTGGAAGTTGTCCATCCAGCTGCGCTCCCAGTCCTGGTCCTCGATCACCTCGGCCTGGTGCTCGGGCAGCTCGGCACCGGTCAGCAGGCGCAGGTGGGCGAACACCTGCTCAGGGTCGGCATCGGCCTCGAACAGGGCCAGCAGGTGGGTGTGCGACCACAGCGGGGTGGTGTTGAGGTCGGGTTCGAAGATCGGTTGATCTTCGGCATCCATGAACGTGACCGAGACGGCGCCTACTTCAAGCAGGGCGTCTTCGTAGGTTTCGGCTTGTTCCGGGCTGATGGCCAGGCGTACTTGCAGCCAGGGCATGGCGGGCACCTTGATAAATAGACAGGGGCAGCCCTTGGCTGCGCGAAGGCTGGCAGTTTACGCGAGTGCGGGGGATTTGTGGATCGGGGGCTGCTGTGCAGCCCATTCGCAGCACAAGGCTGCTCCTACAGCGGTTCGCCTATCCCTGTAGGAGCAGCCTTGTGCTGCGAATGGGGCCATCAGACAAAGCAGAGGGAAAGCGACTCCGCTATATAGGCAGGCTTCTCTTCACCGTCGATCTCCAGTGTGGCGATTGCCTTGAGCAGCCACTGCCCCGGTTTCTTCTCCACCACTTCGGCCAGGTCCACCTTCAGCCGGACTTGGCTGTCGACCTTGACCGGCTGGATGAAGCGCACGCTGTCCAGCCCATAGTTCACCACCATCTTCAGGCCTTGGGGCAGGACCAGGATGTCCTCGATCAGCTTGGGGATCAGCGACAAGGTCAGGAACCCGTGGGCGATCGTGCCGCCAAACGGGGTTTTTGCCGCTTTTTCAGGGTCGACATGAATGAACTGGAAATCGCCGGTCGCCTCGGCGAACAGGTTGATGCGCTGCTGGTCGATCTTCAACCAGGCAGAGCGGCCCAGTTCCTTACCAACGTATTGCGAAAGCTCTGTAACCGGTACATAGGGCATCGCGGACTCTCCGGGTTGTCAGTTGGTACGAGAGTGCAAGATCAGCACGGCGAACCGTTTCAGTCAAGTTGCCCGCTTTTCGGCGAATATCGGTCTATAGCCGCCCGTGCTTATAATGGCCGCCATGCCCGAGGGAGATGCTTATGCTGTTGCGTGGTTTGACCTGGCTGGTGCTGTTCCAGCTGCTGGGGACGGCGATCAATCACCTGTTTGTGCCGTTTTTGCCTGGGCCGATCATCGGCCTGTTGCTGCTGCTGTTCTTCCTCATGGCCCGTGGCGAGGTGGGCACGCCACTGAGCGAGGCGGCTAGCAGCCTGTTGCGCTACCTGCCGTTGTTGCTGGTGCCGCCGGCGGTGGGGGTGATGGTGTATGCCAAGGACATCGCCGCCGACTTCTGGGCGATTGCCGGGGCCTTGCTGATCTCCTGCCTGGTGACCCTGGTGTTCGTCGGTGTGCTGATGCAAAAGCTCATCCACCGCCAAGGCAAGCGCGAGGAGCAGCCATGATGCTCGACTGGCAAGGCGCGGTTGACGCGGTCGTGCATCACCCATTATTCGGCATCGGCATCACGCTCGGGGCTTACCAGGTCGTGCTGGCCGCCTACGAGAAAACCCGCTGGATCTTCCTGCAACCTGTACTGGTATCGATGCTGCTGGTGATCGGCGTGTTGCTGCTGTGCGGCATTGACTACAGCGAGTACCGTAAAAGCACCGAAATCATGAACATCCTGCTGGGGCCCGCCACTGTGGCCTTGGCTGTGCCGCTCTACCTCAACCTGCGGCGTATCCGTCAGCTGTTCTGGCCGACATTTACTACGCTGGTAGTCGGAGGCCTGTTCGCCACGCTGTGTTGCCTGGTGCTGGGTTGGTGGTTCGGTGCCGAGCACATGATCCTGATGACCATGGCACCAAAGTCCGTCACCTCGCCGATCGCCATGCTGGTGGCCGAGCAGATAGGTGGTGTGGCGGCCCTGGCGGCGGTGTTCGTTTTGATTACCGGGGTGATCGGCGCCATCTTCGGCCCGGCGCTGCTGAGCCGCTTCGGCGTGCACAGCCCCGAGGCGCGTGGCATGTCGCTGGGCGTAACGGCGCACGCGGTGGGCACTTCGGTGGCCCTGCAGGAAAGTGACGAATGCGGCGCCTTTGCCGCGCTGGCGATGAGCCTGATGGGGGTGGCCACGGCGGTGTTCCTGCCGCTGGCGGTCAGCCTGGTGGCTTGAGGAGTTGTGATGACGCTACCGCTGTTTCCGCTCAATACCGTGCTGTTTCCCGGATGCTTTCTCGATTTGCAGATTTTCGAGGCGCGCTACCTGGACATGATCGGGCGCTGCATGAAGCAGGGCGAAGGTTTTGGTGTGGTGTGCATCCTTGAAGGCGAACAGGTCGGCAAGGCGCCGCCGGTGGTTGCCTCGATCGGCTGTGAAGCCGTCATTCGCGACTTCGTGCAGCAGGACAATGGTTTGCTGGGTATCCGTGTCGAGGGTGTGCGGCGCTTCAACCTGGACAGCACCGAGGTGCAGAAGGACCAGTTGCTGGTAGGGCAGGTGCAATGGCTGCCGGAGCAGGCGGACAGCCCGTTGCTCGAGGCCGATGACGACCTGCTGGCGCTGTTGGTGGCGCTGGGTGAGCACCCCATGGTCGAGGCGTTGGACATGCCGCGCCCGGTGGATGGGCGCCAGGCGCTGGCCAACCAGCTGGCATACCTGTTGCCGTTCATGGAGGAGGACAAGCTGGATTTGCTGACCATCGATTCGCCGCAGCAGCGGTTGGGAGAGATCCAGAAGCTGTTGGAGCGAATTCAGGGCGAGCTGTTTGCCTGATGGTTCTGTTGTGTCTGCACCGGCCTCTTCGCAGCGCAAGGCTGCTCCTACAGGGACCTCGCTAGCCTGTAGGAGCAGCCTTGCGCTGCGAAGAGGCCGGCACAGGCCACATCAATACTGATATCTCAGCAAGGCCTGCGGCAGCGCATGCATGGCAAAGAATGCCAACAGCGCCAGGCACGCCGGCAATACCAGCCACCACACCCGCAGCGGCAGGGCGGGCAGCGTCTGTTTGCGTTGCACTACTGTCAGGCTAAGCGCGCACACGCAACATGCCAGCAGGGCCCCGGCCAGGATGTCGGTCGGCCAGTGCGCCCCCAGGTAAACCCGCGACAGGGCAATCGCCAGTGCTGGAATACAACCCAGCATCACCCAGGTCAGGCGCATCCGCGGCGGTTGTCCGCGTCCAGCCAGCACCGCCAGCACCAGAAAGAACGCGAACGAGGCCGAGCTGTGCCCGCTGGGCATGCTGTAGCTGGTCAGCGGGTCGGTCAGAACTTCTGGCCTGGCCCGGGCGAACAGCCATTTCAGAGTACCGTTGGCGATCGCCGTGCCCATCAGCGCGCCCGCGGCGAAAAATGCGTGTCGCCACTGCCGGGCAAGCAGCAGCAGGCCGGTCAGCAGGCCGCCGAGGAACAGTTGGGTGCGGAAGTCGCCCAGCCGCGTCACCAGTACCACGATGCCATCGATGGCCTGGCTGCGATGTTCCTGCACCAGTGTCATCACCCCTTGGTCGAACTCATGCAGGTAAGGCCAGCCGAGAAATACACCGGCCAGGGCGACGAAGCTGAGGGCAGCCACCAGCCGAGTGCCGTGGCGCTGGTCGCGCAGGCTGCTGTTCAGGCTCAGGCCGATCACCACCGCCAGGGTGCCGGCGATGATCCCGGCATCCAGCCAGAAGCCTTCTGGCAGGGGCAGGCGCATGGCGGCGCCGGTGGCCCAGCCGGGTAGCAGATAGGCGACCGACCAGCCGGCACCGGCCACCAGGCTGACGGCGATGAAGCGCGGCAGGGGCATGTCGAACATGCCGGCGACCATTGGCAGCATTGGCCGCAGCGGGCCGATGAAGCGGCCTACCAGCAGGCTGGCGATGCCATAGCGCTGGAAGTAGCTTTCGGCGCTGCCAATCCATTCCGGGTGGTGGCGCAGCAGCGGCAGGCGGCGGATGTTCTGGTGGAAGTACTTGCCCACCGTGTACGACAAGGCGTCGCCCAGCAGGCCGCCAAGAAAGCCCAGCAGCAATGTTTCGCCCAGGCTGAAGGCGCCGCTGCCGGCCAGTACCGCGACGGCGAACAGCAGCACGGTGCCCGGCACGATGATGCCGGCGATGGCCAGGCATTCGATGCAGGCTATCAGGAAAATCGCCAGGCCAAGCCACTGCGGGTTGGCGCTGAGCCAGCCGGTCAGGCTGTCGAGCCATTGGCCCATGTTCAGCTTCCTTGTTCGAGAATGAAGAAATCACGGCCTTCGACTTGGCCGCGGCGTAACGGGTTCCGCGTGCAGAAGCGGGCGTACTCGGCATCGACGAAGCGGTACGGCAGATGCTCGTCGCGCCCGTGCGGGATGCCCAGGCGCGCGGCCTGGACCACTCGGGGCACGGCGTTGCCGCAATCTTCGACGTACAGGCGCTCGGCATCGAAGCGCTGGGCGTCCCAGTGCGGTACTTTCAGGCCCAGGGCCCGGCACAACAGGGTCTGGCCGGCGCACAGGCGCTCATCCGGGCGCAGCTTGCCGCTGGCGTCGGGGTTGTTCAGTTGCATCTGCGCCAGGCTGTTCGGGCCAGACAGGGCATCCTGCCAAGGATAGGCAGACTTGATCAGCACCGCGTTGCCTGGTCCGTGGGCGCTGAAGTTCAACGAATCGCCGCCGCGCGCGTAGTACATGTAGATATGCCCGCCGTCGAGGAACAGCGCCTTGCGCTTTTCGGTGTAGCCGAGCGAGGCGTGGCTGCCTTTGTCGGTGAGGTAGTAGGCCTCGGTCTCGATGATGCGCGCAGCCAGCCACAGGTTGCCGTGGCGATGGCGGATAACCTTGCCGAGCAGGGCCTTGGCCAGGGTCTGGGCATCGCGGTCGAAAAAGCTGTCGGGCAGGGCTGGCATGCGGGCGGTTCGTGGCTGGGGAGGCGGGATGATAGCAATGAATGGCTTAATCGAGGCTGAACCAATATTGCGAATGAATGGTATCTGCATGTTTCATTGGCAGGGCTGCGGGGTGTTTGTCTTGAGGTGTTCGTCGCCTGTGAGATCGAGCGCCGCCCGCGCGGCGCATCGCGAGCAAGCTCGCTCCTACGTTTGTTTCGGGCCAATTATTCCTGTGGGATTTGCGCGCGAACGCCTTGGCGCATGACTCGATATCGCGTTGTACAAACCAGGCCGTCGCGCGCGCTGGTGCAGGCGACACTGGCCCGAAACAAACGTAGGAGCGAGCTTGCTCGCGATGCGCCGCGCGGGCGGCGCTCGATCTCACAGGCGCAGAAAAACCAAAGGCGAACCCCTCATTTCCTACCATCCGCCACCCACCGCTGGGCGTACACCTGCGCGGCAGTTATAATCAGCCGATTTCCCCTTCGCCAAGACACCGAACCCATGACTGAGTCCGTTCTTGACTATATGACCCGCCTGGGTCGCGCCGCCCGTGAGGCTTCCCGGGTGATCGGCCGTGCCAGCACCGCGCAGAAGAACCGCGCCCTGCAAGCGGCCGCCGACGCGCTGGACGCCGCCCGTGCCGAGCTCACCGCTGCCAACGAGCTGGACCTGGCCGCCGGCCGCGCCAACGGCCTGGAGCCGGCGCTGCTCGATCGCCTGGCGCTGACCCCGGCACGCATCGACGGCATGATCACCGGCCTGCGCCAAGTGGCCAGCCTGCCGGACCCGGTCGGTGCCATCCGCGACATGAGCTACCGCCCATCGGGTATCCAGGTCGGCAAGATGCGTACGCCGCTGGGGGTGATCGGGATCATCTACGAGTCGCGCCCGAACGTGACCATCGATGCCGCCAGCCTGTGCCTGAAGTCGGGTAACGCGACCATCCTGCGTGGCGGCTCCGAAGCCATCCATTCCAACCGCGCCATTGCCACCTGCATCCAGCGTGGCCTGGCTGAAGCCGGCCTGCCGGCAGCCGTGGTGCAAGTGGTCGAGACTACCGACCGCGAAGCCGTGGGCGCGCTGATCAGCATGCCGGAATTCGTCGACGTCATCGTACCGCGCGGTGGCCGTGGCCTGATCGAACGTATCAGCCGCGATGCCCGCGTGCCGGTGATCAAGCACCTGGACGGCATCTGCCATGTCTATGTCAGCCAGCACGCCGACCTGGACAAGGCCTGGAACGTGGCATTCAACGCCAAGACCTACCGCTACGGCATCTGCGGCGCCATGGAAACGCTGCTGGTCGACCAGCAGGTGGCGGAGCGCTTCCTGCCGGAAATGGCCCGCCGCTTCCAGGAAAAGGGCGTGGAGCTGCGTGGCTGCGAGCGCACCCGCGCGCTGATCGAGGCCAAGCCGGCCAGCGAAGACGACTGGCACACCGAGTACCTCGACGCAATCCTGTCGATCCGCGTCGTGGATGGCCTGGACCAGGCCATCGAGCACATCAACCACTATGGCTCGCACCACACCGACTCGATCATCAGCGAACACCAGGGTGAGGCCCGTCAGTTCATGGCTGAGGTCGATTCGGCGTCGGTCATGCTCAATACCCCGACCTGCTTTGCCGACGGCTTCGAGTACGGCCTGGGTGCGGAAATCGGGATTTCCACCGACAAGCTGCATGCCCGCGGCCCGGTCGGTCTGGAAGGCCTGACCTGCGAGAAGTACGTGGTGATCGGCGACGGCCAGCTGCGCGGCCAGGGGTCCTGCTGAGTTGAGCAAGGCCCAGGCAGTCCGGCGCATCGGCATTCTAGGCGGCACCTTCGACCCCGTGCACATCGGCCACCTGCGCAGCGCGCTGGAGGTGGCCGAGCTCATGGGGCTGGATGAGCTACGCCTGTTGCCCAACGCCCGGCCGCCGCACCGTGACACGCCGCAGGTGGCCGCGCAGCAGCGCCTGGCCATGGTGCGTGAAGCAGTGCAGGGCGTCGCTTGCCTGAGCGTCGATGCTCGCGAACTGGAGCGCGACAAGCCGTCGTACACCATCGAGACGCTGGAATCGATCCGCGCCGAACTGGCCGGCAACGACCAGCTGTTCCTGGTGCTGGGCTGGGATGCCTTCTGTGGCCTGCCTGCCTGGCACCGCTGGGAAGAATTGCTGCAACACTGTCACATCCTGGTGCTGCAACGCCCGGATGCCGACGTAGAACCCCCTGACGAGCTGCGCAACCTGCTGGCTGCGCGCTCGGAGAGCGATCCCACCGCCATGTCCGGCCCGGCGGGAAATATTTCGTTCGTCTGGCAGACGCCGCTTGCGGTGTCGGCTACACAGATCCGACAGCTGCTGGCCAGCGGCAAATCGGTGAGGTTCCTGGTGCCGGACGCCGTACTGGCCTACATCGAGGCGCACGAACTGTATCGTGCGCCCAACTGACGGTGCCTCTGGCGCCTCATCCAACGAGTTGAACGAGTTTTATATGACCAAGCAGAAAATTTACGGCGAAGAACTGGTCGCAGTGACCAAGGCAGCGCTGGAAGACGTCAAGGCCCAGGACATCCAGGTCATCGACGTGCGCGAAAAGCACAGCCTGACCGACTACATGATCATTGCCACCGGTACCTCCAACCGCCAGATCAACGCGATGGCCGAAAAGGTTCGTGAAGCGGTCAAGGCCAAGGGCGCTCAGCCACTGGGCGAAGAAGGCAAGGGCGACAGCGACTGGGTACTGCTGGACCTGAACGACGTCATCGTGCACATGATGACCGCCGCCGCCCGCCAGTTCTACGACCTGGAGCGCCTGTGGCAGGGTGCCGAGCAAAGCCGTGCCGCCGATGGCAAGCACCACAGCCCGGACCATGCCCACGAGTACTCCGACAAGCTCAAAGACCGCGAATAAGGAAAGCGCTGTGCGTTTGCGCCTGATTGCGGTCGGCTCGCGCATGCCGAAGTGGGTCGAGGAAGGCTGGCATGAGTATGCCAAGCGCCTGCCCGCCGAGCTGTCGCTGGAGCTGGTGGAGATCCCGCTGAATACCCGTGGCAAGAATGCCGACGTCGCCCGCCTGATCCGTCAGGAGGGCGAAGCCATGCTGAGCAAGGTGCAGCCTGGGGAACGCATTGTCACCCTCGAGGTCCATGGCAAGCCCTGGAGTACCGAGCAGCTGGCCACCGAGCTGGACCGCTGGCGCCTGGATGCGCGCACGGTGAATTTGATGGTGGGGGGCCCGGAAGGCCTGGCGCCTGAGGTTTGCGCACGCGCCGAGCAACGTTGGTCGCTGTCGCCGCTGACCTTGCCGCACCCGTTGGTAAGGATACTCATCGGCGAGCAGATCTACCGCGCCTGGACCGTGTTGTCCGGGCATCCTTACCACAAATGAGCCTGTAAGCAGTCCGATGTCGCAGCCGATCCGTCTCAAGGACCATGAGAAAGACGCCCGCCTGGTGCGCAACCGCGTCGTGGTCGGCGCAGTGGCGATCATGCTGCTCATCTGCGTGTTGATCGCGCGGCTGTACTACCTGCAGATCATCCAGTACGACTACCATTCGACGCTGTCGGAGAACAACCGGGTGCACGTGCAGCCGATCCCGCCGACCCGCGGGCTGATCTTCGACCGCAACGGGGTGATCGTTGCCGATAACCGGCCCAGCTTCAGCCTGTCGATGACCCGCGAACGTGCGGGTAACTGGCAGGAAGTGCTGGATACCATCGTCGAAGTGCTGGAGCTGACAGCCGACGACCGCACCCTGTTCGAGAAGCGCATGCGCCAGGGCCGCCGGCCGTTCGAGCCGGTGCCGATCCTGTTCGAGCTCAACGAAGAGCAGATCGCCCGCGTGGCGGTGAACCAGTTCCGCCTGCCGGGCGTGGAAGTGGTGGCCCAGCTGGTGCGGCATTACCCGCAGGGTGCGCATTTCGCCCATTCGGTGGGCTATGTGGGGCGGATCAACGAGAAAGAGCTGAAAACGCTCGACCCGGTGAACTACAGCGGCACCCACCATATCGGCAAGACGGGCATCGAGCGCTTCTACGAAGACGCCCTGCACGGCCAGGTGGGTTACGAGGAAGTCGAGACCAACGCCCGTGGTCGCGTGCTGCGGGTGCTCAAGCGCACCGACCCGAAGCCGGGCAAGGACATTGTGCTGAGCCTGGACATCAAGCTGCAGGAGGCCGCCGAAGCCGCCCTGGGTGGCCGGCGCGGCGCGGTGGTGGCGCTCGACCCACGCACCGGCGAGGTGCTGGCGATGGTCAGCCAGCCAAGCTTCGACCCCAACCTGTTCGTCACCGGCATCAGCTTCAAGGCCTATGCCGAATTGCGCGACTCGATCGACCGCCCACTGTTCAACCGTGTGCTGCGTGGCCTGTACCCGCCGGGTTCGACCATCAAGCCGGCGGTGGCCATTGCCGGCCTGGACAGTGGCGTGGTCAATGCGAGCAGCCGGGTGTTCGACCCGGGTTACTACCAGTTGCCCAACTACGATCACAAGTACCGTAACTGGAACCGCTCCGGTGATGGCTGGGTCGACCTGGACACCGCCATCATGCGCTCCAACGACACCTACTTCTATGACCTTGCGCACAAGATGGGCATCGATCGGCTGTCCAGCTACATGAACAAGTTCGGTATCGGTCAGCGGGTTTCCCTCGACATGTTCGAGGAGTCCGCGGGGTTGATGCCCTCGCGCGAATGGAAGCGTGCCACCCGCCGCCAGGCCTGGTTCCCCGGCGAAACCCTGATTCTCGGCATCGGCCAGGGCTACATGCAGGCCACGCCGCTGCAACTGGCCCAGGCCACTGCGCTGATCGCCAACAAAGGCGTGTGGAACCGCCCGCACCTGGCCAAGACCATCGAAGGCCAGCCGCCGGTGGACGACAACCCGATGGAAGACATCGTGCTGCGTGACAAGTCCGACTGGGCCAAGGTCACCCATGGCATGGAGCAGGTGATGCACAACGCCCGTGGTACCGCGCGCAAGGCCGCGGCCGGTGCCCAGTACCGTATTGCCGGCAAGAGCGGTACCGCCCAGGTGGTGGCGATCAAGCAGGGCGAGAAGTACGACCGCAACAAGCTCCAGGAGCGCCACCGCGACCACGCGCTGTTCGTCGCCTTTGCCCCGGCCGAAGCCCCGAAAATCGTGGTCTCGGTCATGGTCGAGAACGGTGAGTCCGGCTCGGGCGTCGCCGCCCCTGTGGTACGCCAGATCATGGATGCCTGGCTGCTCGACGAAAATGGCCGGCTCAAGCCCGAGTTCGCGCCCGCCACCGTTACCCAGGAATCGGCCCTGTGATGAACAATTTCGATCGCATGCTCTCCAGTGAGGATGTGATGCGTCGGCGCGCCAGCTTTCTGCAGCGCATCCATGTCGATGGCCCCTTGCTAATCATTCTGCTGACCCTGGCGGCCGGCAGCCTGTTCGTCCTCTATTCGGCCAGTGGCAAGAACTGGGACCTGCTGCTCAAGCAGGCCACCTCGTTCGGCATCGGCCTGGTGTCGATGTTCGTCATCGCCCAGCTGGAGCCGCGCTTCATGGCCCGCTGGGTACCGCTGGCATACCTGGCCGGGGTGCTGTTGCTGGTGGTGGTGGACGTGATGGGCCACAACGCCATGGGCGCCACGCGGTGGATCAACATCCCCGGTGTGATCCGCTTCCAGCCTTCGGAATTCATGAAGATCATCATGCCGGCAACCATCGCCTGGTACCTGTCCAAGCGCACCTTGCCGCCGCATTTGAAGCACGTGGCGATCAGCCTGGTGCTGATCGGCGTGCCGTTCATCTTGATTGTGCGCCAGCCCGACTTGGGCACGGCCCTGCTGATTCTCGCCTCCGGTGCCTTCGTTCTGTTCATGGGCGGCCTGCGCTGGCGCTGGATCGTCAGCGTGCTGACGGCGGCGGTGCCGGTGGCAGTGGCGATGTGGTTCTTCGTCATGCACGACTACCAGAAGCAGCGGGTGCTGACCTTCCTCGACCCGGAAAGCGATCCGTTGGGCACCGGCTGGAACATCATTCAGTCCAAGGCGGCGATCGGCTCGGGCGGGGTATTCGGCAAGGGCTGGCTGCTCGGCACCCAGTCGCACCTGGACTTCCTGCCGGAAAGCCACACCGACTTCATCATCGCCGTGCTCGGCGAGGAATTCGGCCTGGTGGGTATCTGCCTGCTGCTGATCGTCTACCTGCTGTTGATCGGCCGTGGCCTGATGATTACGGCCCAGGCGCAGACCCTGTTCGGCAAGCTGCTTGCGGGCAGCTTGACCATGACCTTCTTTGTATACGTGTTCGTCAATATCGGAATGGTCAGCGGCCTACTGCCCGTGGTGGGCGTGCCGCTGCCTTTCATCAGCTATGGCGGAACATCGTTGGTGACGCTGCTGTCAGCGTTTGGCGTTCTGATGTCGATCCATACGCACCGCAAATGGATCGCGCAGGTTTGAATAAGGTGAACAATTTCATGCAAGCAGTGCGTAACTGGGCTGCCCGTTGTGCGCCGTGGATCGGCGCGGTGGGCCTGTTCGGCGCTGTACAGCTGGCCCATGCCGGTGATTACGAAGGCTCGCCGCAGGTGTCCGAGTTCGTTGGCGAAATGAGCCGCGACTATGGTTTTGCCCCTGAGCAACTGATGGGCGTGTTCCGTGAGGTACAGCGCAAGCAGTCGATCCTCGACGCCATTTCGCGCCCGGCCGAACGGGTCAAGCCGTGGAAGGACTACCGGCCGATGTTCCTCACCGATGCGCGCATTGCCCGCGGTGTGGACTTCTGGCGCCAGCACGAGGCGGTATTGGCGCGTGCCGAGCAGGAATACGGCGTGCCGGCGCAGTACATTGTCGCGATCATCGGCGTGGAAACCTTCTTTGGTCGCAATACCGGCAACTACCGGGTGATCGACGCCCTGTCGACCCTGGGCTTCGACTACCCGCCACGGGCCGAATTCTTCCGCAAGGAGCTGCGCGAGTTCCTGCTGCTGGCCCGCGAGGAACAGCTCGATCCCTTGACGCTGAAGGGCTCGTACGCCGGCGCCATGGGCCTGCCGCAGTTCATGCCAAGCAGCTTCCGCAACTATGCGGTGGACTTCGACGGCGATGGCCATATCAATATCTGGAACAACCCGGACGACGCCATCGGCAGCGTGGCCAGCTACTTCAAACGCCACGGCTGGGTGGCCGGCGAGGGTGTGGTCAGCCGCGCCTGGGTGGAGGGCGAGCGTGCCGACGAAGGCCTGACCACCGGCATCGAGCCGGTGAAAACGGTAGGGGAGTTGCGCGCGCTCGGCTGGTCGGTTCATGATTCGCTGCGCGATGATCTGCCGGTTACCGCCTTCCGTCTCGAAGGCGACAACGGCCCCGAGTACTGGATGGGCCTGAAGAACTTCTACGCGATCACTCGCTACAACCGCAGCGTGATGTATGCCATGGCGGTGCATCAGCTTGCGGAACAGCTGGTTCAAGTACGGGGCGTCAAGTAATGCGCGCAATCATCTCTGCCAACTCTTTGAAGCTGCTCACCTGCCTCGCCGTCGGCGTGGTGCTGGCCAGTTGCTCCTCCAGTCGCCCGACCCAGCAAAGCAGCGGCAATGTCGTGCGCAGCCAGCCGGGTCTGGACATCAACCGCGCGCACAAGGATGGCGCGCCGTGGTGGGACGTGGATGTGAACAAGATCCCCGATGCCACGCCGACCGTGCATACCGGCAACTACAAGGCCAACCCGTACACGGTGCTGGGCAAGACCTACTACCCGATGCAGGACTCGCGCAACTACCGCGCCGAGGGCACGGCGTCCTGGTACGGCACCAAGTTCCACGGGCAGAACACCGCCAATGGCGAGCTGTACGACCTGTACGGCATGAGCGCGGCGCACAAGACCTTGCCGCTGCCAGCCTATGTGCGGGTGACCAACCTGGCCAACGGCCGCAGCGTGATCTTGCGGGTGAACGACCGTGGCCCGTTCTATTCCGACCGCATCATCGACCTGTCCTATGCCGCGGCGAAAAAGCTCGGCTATGCCGAGATCGGCACTGCGCACGTGCGCGTCGAGGGTATCGACCCGCAGCAGTGGTGGGCCCAGCGTGGCCAGACGCCGCCGATGGTGCTGAAGGAGCCACAAGTGGCGCAGACCCAGGCAATACCGGCCAGCACCGGGCGTGTCGAGCAATGGACTCCGCCGCCGCAGCAGCACGCGGCGCCGGTGGTGCCCGTGCAAGTGGGTGGCAACAATGTGCCCGGCGGCAACGGCGGCAACGGCGGCAGCTTCCTGCAGGTAGGCGCCTTCGCCAACCCGGACGCTGCCGAATTGCTGCGCTCCAAGCTCAGCACCATGGTCAGTGCGCCGGTGTTCATCAGCTCGATCGTGCGTAATCAGCAGACCCTGCACCGCGTGCGTCTGGGGCCGATTGGCAGCCAAGGCGAGATCCAGCAAGCACAAGACAGCATCCGCCTGGCGAACTTGGGGCAGGCCAAGCTGGTCACAGCAGACTGACCGTGTTGTCCTCTTCGCGGGCCAGGCCATCGGCCATAAAACTAGACTGACTGGCGCTGGGCACATGATCTTGCCCAGGGAACATCTCAGACCATTAGCGATTTTCGAGAGACGGATGAACATCACCAACCTTGCCAAACGACTTTGCCTGCCTGTACTGCTGATGATCACGCCTGCCGCCTTCGCGGCGGAGCAGATGACGCCGGCGCCACCGCAACTGGCAGCCAAGTCCTACGTACTCATGGACGCGTCCAGCGGCAACGTGCTGGTCGAGAACAACGGTGACGAGCGTCTGCCGCCAGCCAGCCTGACCAAGCTGATGACCGCCTACATCGCCACCCTGGACATCCGCCGTGGCCAGATCGGTGAAAACGACCCGGTGACCGTCAGCGAAAACGCCTGGCGTACCGGCGGTTCGCGCATGTTCATCAAGGTGGGCAGCCAGGTAACGGTCAGCGACCTGCTGCACGGCATCATCATCCAGTCCGGTAACGACGCCTCGGTCGCCCTGTCCGAGCACATCGCCGGCAGCGAAGATGCCTTTGCCGACATGATGAACAAGACGGCTGCCGACCTGGGCATGACCAACAGCCACTTCATGAACCCGACCGGCCTGCCGAACCCCGAGCACTACTCGTCGGCCCACGACATGGCGACCCTGGCCCGTGCGATCATCAACGTCGACCCGGCCCACTACGCCATCTACTCGCAGAAAGAGTTCTTCTGGAACAACATCAAGCAGCCTAACCGCAACCTGCTGCTGTGGCGTGACAAGACCGTCGATGGCCTGAAAACCGGTCACACCGACGAAGCCGGCTACTGCATGGTGGCTTCGGCCGTTCGCGACGGCCAGCGCCTGATCGCCGTGGTGTTCGGTACCAACAGCGAACAATCGCGTGCTGCCGAAACCCAGAAGCTGCTGACTTATGGTTTCCGCTTCTTCGAAACCCAGACCTTCTACCAGAAGGGCACCGAGCTGACCCAGGCACCGGTGTGGAAGGGCGCCACCGGCCAAATCAAGGCTGGCCTGGCCGACGACCTGACCATGACTATGCCTAAAGGCCAATTGAAGCGCCTGCAGGCTTCGATGACCATGAACCCGCAGCTCACCGCGCCTATCGCCAAAGGTGACGTGATCGGCAAAGTGGAAGTCAAACTGGACGAGAAAGTGGTTCACAGCGCCGACCTGATCGCCCTCGATGGCGTCGAGGAAGGTGGTTTCTTCCGCCGTATGTGGGATAGCATCCGTCTATTCTTCTACGGGTTGTTCAACTGATACGTGACCTGCATGCCCCCGCGTACCTTGCGGGGGCGTTGTTGTTGCCACGGCTTACGAGGCCGTTTCCGCCATGAGCGAAGCAGACGTCAAGTCGCACAAGATCGAATTCCCTTGCGACGATTACCCGATCAAGGTCATCGGTGACACCGTTGTCGGTTTCAAGGACACGGTCATCGAGATTCTCAGCAAGCACGCCAAAGTCGACCTTTCCACCCTGGCTGAACGCCAGAGCAAGGAAGGCAAGTACACCACCGTGCAATTGCACATCGTTGCCGAAAGCGAGAACCAGCTGCACGATATCAATAGCGCCCTGCGTGCTACCGGCATCGTGAAAATGGTGCTCTGATGTCCGCCTGCCTCGGTTTTCGCGAGCTTGGCCTGCAGCCCTATGAACCGGTGCTGGAGGCCATGCGTCGCTTCACCGAGCAGCGCAGCCCGGACAGCCAGGATGAAATCTGGCTGGTCGAGCACCCCGCGGTCTTCACCCAGGGCCAGGCCGGCAAGGCCGAGCACCTGCTGGTGCCGGGCGACATCCCGGTGGTGCAGACCGACCGCGGCGGCCAGGTGACCTACCATGGCCCCGGGCAGTTGGTGGCCTACCTGCTGCTGGATGTGCGCCGGCTGGGCTTTGGCGTGCGCGAGCTGGTCAGCCGTATCGAGCAGACGCTGGTCGAGCTGCTTGCCAGCTACGACGTGCAGGCTTCTGCCAAGCCTGACGCCCCAGGCGTCTATGTCGATGGAGCGAAAATCGCCTCCCTCGGCCTGCGAATTCGCAACGGCCGTTCGTTTCACGGCCTTGCTCTGAACGTGGACATGGACCTTGCGCCATTCCGCCGAATCAACCCCTGCGGCTATGCGGGGCTGGCCATGACCCAGCTGCGCGATCTGGCAGGCCCGATCGAACTCGACGAGGTCAGGACAAGGCTGCGCGGACAGCTGGTCAAGCACCTCGACTACGCTGAGCAGACGACCCTCACGGGCGGAATCGACTGAATATGACAACTGTGCAAGAAGCCGTGCCGAACCTGATACCCACCCAGGATGCCACCCCGCGCCCAGCGCCGAAGAAGGTGGAAGCTGGGGTCAAGCTGCGTGGCGCCGACAAGGTGGCGCGCATCCCGGTGAAGATCATCCCTACCGACGAGCTGCCGAAAAAGCCCGACTGGATTCGCGTGCGTATTCCGGTATCGCCCGAGGTAGACCGCATCAAGCAACTGCTGCGCAAGCACAAGCTGCACAGCGTGTGCGAAGAAGCCTCCTGCCCGAACCTGGGCGAGTGCTTCTCCGGTGGTACCGCCACCTTCATGATCATGGGTGACATCTGCACCCGTCGCTGCCCGTTCTGTGACGTTGGTCACGGCCGGCCGAAACCGCTGGACCTGGACGAGCCGAAAAACCTGGCTGTCGCCATTGCCGACCTGCGCCTGAAGTACGTGGTGATCACCTCGGTGGACCGCGACGACCTGCGTGACGGCGGCGCCCAGCACTTTGCCGACTGCATCCGCGAAATCCGCGCGTTGTCGCCGGGCGTGCAGTTGGAAACCCTGGTGCCGGACTACCGTGGCCGCATGGACGTTGCCCTGGAAATCACCGCGCAAGAGCCGCCGGATGTGTTCAACCACAACCTCGAAACCGTACCGCGCCTGTACAAGGCTGCGCGCCCGGGTTCGGACTACGATTGGTCGCTGGACCTGCTGCAGAAGTTCAAGCAGATGGTGCCGCACGTACCGACCAAGTCGGGCCTGATGCTTGGCCTGGGCGAGACCGACGAGGAAGTGATCGAGGTGATGCACCGCATGCGCGAGCATGACATCGACATGCTCACCCTCGGCCAATACCTGCAGCCGTCGCGCAGCCACCTGCCGGTGCAGCGTTTCGTTCACCCGGACACCTTCGCCTGGTTCGCCGAGGAAGGGTACAAGATGGGCTTCAAGAACGTGGCCTCCGGCCCGCTGGTGCGCTCTTCGTACCACGCCGACCAGCAGGCTCACGAAGCCAAGATCAAGCTCTGAGCCTGCTCTGAGCTACGCATGCCGATGCGCGCCGAAAGGCGGCATCGGCATTTTTGTTTGTGTGCCACGCGCTGCAAGGAGCCGCAATGAACTGTGCCGAAACGTTCCACCCCAGCCTGCCAACCGTACTGCCGGCCAATGCCTGCTTTGCCATCGTTGCCCCGGCGGGTGCGGCGCGGCTGGATACGCACAAGGTCAGCCAGTGGTTCGTTGACCGTGGCTATAGCTGCCGCATCTACCCGGGGGCGCTGCAGGCCCAGGGTTACCTGGCGGGGCCGGACGAGCAGCGCCTGCAGGACCTGCACGATGCCTTTGCCGACCCGGCCATTGACGCCATCCTGTGCATGCGCGGCGGTTACGGCAGCATGCGCTTGCTCGACCGGCTCGATTTCGAGCTGATCCGGCGTAACCCCAAGCCGCTGATCGGCTACAGCGACATCACCGCGCTGCACACGGCGATCTACCGGCATGCCGGGCTGATCACTTTCCATGGTGGGATGCTCAATGCCGACCTGCTGGGGGCCAAGTTGGCACCGACCGAGTCATCGCTGCTGGCGCAGTTGGCTGGGCTTGTACGGGAAGGTGAGCAGATTGCGCATCCGCAGGACTTCGCCTTGCACAGTGTGCTGCCGGGCGTGGCCAGCGGGGCGCTGCTGGGGGGCAACCTGTCGATGCTGGGGGCGACCATGGGGACGCTCGCCGAGTTGGACACCCAGGGTTGCATCCTGTTTATCGAGGACGTCAACGAGCCGTTGTACCGGGTGGACCGGTTGCTGACCCAGTTGCGTCTGGCAGGCAAGCTGGAAGGGGTGAAAGGCGTGCTGGTGGGGGACTTTGCCGGGATTACCACGGCGGCGTTGGCGCCGTTGCTGGAGGACACCTTCGCGCCGCTGGGTGTGCCGGTGCTGGCGGGGTGGCGCAGTGGGCATTGTGACCCGAATGTGTGCTTGCCGCTTGGGGCCCGGGTCAGGCTGGACAGTGATCGGCAGGTATTGGTGCTGGAGCAGGATCTGTTCGGGGCTTGAGAGTGGTGGGGCTGCGTTGCAGCCCATCGCGGCACAAGGCCGCTCCTACAGGTACAGCGCAGGCCTGTAGGAGCGGCCTTGTGCCGCGAAAGGGGCGCTAGGCGCCCCAGCACCCTCACTGCTGACGCAAGCTCTCAAGCAGCTTATGGGTCGGGTACCCATCCGCCGGCCAGCCCAGCCCTTGCTGGGCATTGCGAATGGCCTTGCGGGTGTTGGCGCCGATAATGCCATCGGCATTGCCCGCATCATGCCCACGGCTGTTCAGCAGGTTCTGCAACTCCATGCGCTCGCTGCGGCTGAGTGGCAGGTCTTCCTTCGGCCAAGTACCGGCAATGAAGCCCCAGCCGCTAAAGCGGTCACCCAACAAGCTCACCGCCAAGGCATAGGACGAAGAGTTGTTGTACTTGAGGATTGCGCGGAAGTTGTCCAGTACCAGGAAGGCTGGCCCACGCGCGCCAGCCGGCAGCAGCAGGGCGGCAGACAGCGTGTTGCTACCTGCCGGCAACTGAGTACCTGCCGGCAGTTTCACGCCCATCGCCAGCCATTCGCTCACCGGCTTGCGCAGTGCGCCATCGGCCTGCCAGAAGTCGAAACCAGCCGGCACCTGTACCTCGAAGCCCCATGGCTGGCCGCGTTTCCAGCCCGAGCTCTGCAGGTAGTGGGCGGTCGAGGCCAGGGCATCCGGCGTGCTGTTCCAGATGTCACGGCGGCCATCGCCGTCAAAGTCCACGGCATGGGTGTTGTAGGTGGTCGGAATGAACTGGGTCTGGCCCATGGCGCCGGCCCACGAGCCACGCATGGCTTCAGGCTGGATGTCACCATGCTGGATGATCTGTAGCGCGGCGATCAGTTGGTCCTGGGCGAACTGCGGGCGGCGGCCCTCATAGGCCAGGGTGGCCAGCGAGCGGATCACCGACTTGTTGCCCTGGAACTGGCCGAAGTTGCTTTCCATGCCCCACACCGCAACCAGCACCTGGCGGTCCACGCCATAGCGTTGCTCAAGGCGGGTCAACAGTTCGGCGTTCTGCTCCAGCAGCTTCTTGCCGTTACGCACGCGCAGGGGCGACAGCGCGCCTTCGAGGTATTCCCACACCGGGCGGGTGAACTCCGGCTGGCTGCGGTCAGCCTTGATCACGTCCATGTCGGGGGTGACGCCGAGGAAGGCGCGGTCGAAGGTGTTCGGTGAAATGCCGGCTTGCAGGGCTTGCTGGCGAAAGCCCGCTTGCCATTGGGCGAAGGTTTGCAGGGGCTGGATTTCAGTGCTGACGTCGGGCGTTGTGCCGGGCACGGTCACCACGGGAGCGGGTTGGGCAGGGGCCAGCGGCAGTGCGTCGGCAGCGGTGGGCTTTTCCGCACAGGCCACGAGCAGGATGAAGCTGGAGGCCGCGATCAGCTGGCGGGTTTCCCAACGGGGGAGAAGACGGAAGAGCATGCACAGATCCAGAATTGCAGGTCAGGTGACGACCATACCATGCCTGCGCTTGCGATGCTTTCATGCCGCCAAAAAGTAGGAAGCCTCCCAATCTCTCGATTGGAAGGCTTCGCGGCGGTAGCTGCCTTTGCCCTTGTTCGGTTGCTCCTGGCGGCAGCGGAACAGCGGTTGGGCGATGATCGACTTGGCCTTGTTGGGGCCGTGCTTTTTCGGCTTTTTGCTCATGGTGCAGGTTCCCGATGGGTGGTTTCGGGGCGCACTGTAGGGGGTGGCGCGGGGTGGGGCCAATTGATTGTGTTTATGGCCGAGCGAGCGCTCCAAGCTGTAGGCGCAGCCTTGTGCTGCGAAGAGGCCATATCTGCCAAAGGAGATCTATTGCCTTGCCGGCCTCTTCGCAGCACAAGGCTGCTCCTACCCGTTACTCGGGAGGTAGCGCCAGGCGCTGGCCAGCCATCAACAGCGACAGCCGCGCAAGGCCCGTCCAGGGCGAACCCTCGGCCTGGCCCTTGATCTGCGCATCGATACGTTGGGCATCCTGCAGCAGTTGCGCCCAGCGCTGCGCCGAGAGGCGTTGCAGGGCCTTGCTGACCAGTGGCCTGCGTTTGTCCCAGATCGGGGGGCGGGCCTGGCTGAAGGCTTTGTCCAGCGGCACCCCCTGGCTGAACTGCTGGGCCAGCCCGGCCAGCTGGCGCAGTTCGCGGGCCAGGGCCCAGAGGATGACTGGTGGCTCCACACCCTCACCACGCAAACCTTCGAGCATGCGCAGGGCATGCGCGGCTTCGCCGTTAAGAATGGCATCGACCAGCCCGAAGACATCGAAACGGGCACTGTCGGCGACGGCGGCCTGCACGGTTTCCACGGTAATCTGGCTGCCTTCGGCCAGCAGCTTGAGCTTTTCGATTTCCTGCGCGGCAGCCAGCAGGTTGCCTTCCACCCGCGCGGCAATCAGGTCGACGGCGTCACGCTGGGCTGACAGGCCGGCCTGTTGCAGGCGTTGGTTGATCCACTGCGGTAGCTGTTGTGCATCCACCGGCCAGATCTGGATGAACTGGCAATGCGCGCCTTCGATCAACGCCTTGCCCCACTTGGTTTTCTGCGCACTGCCGTCGAGCTTGGGCAGGCTGATCAGCAGCAGGGTGTCTTCGGCGGGGTTGGCGCAGTACTCCATCAGCGCGGCGGCGCCCTTGTCACCGGGCTTGCCCGAGGGCAGGCGCAGTTCCAGCAGGCGGCGCTGGGCGAACAGCGACAGGCTGGCGCCAGCCTGGAGCAGGGTGCCCCAGTCGAAGTTGGCGTCGGCACTGAAGACCTGGCGTTCGTCGAAACCTTGCTGACGCGCGGCATTACGGATGGCGTCGGCGGCTTCCTGGCACAGCAGCGGGTCGTCGCCGCTGACCACGTAGACCGGTGCCAGGGCGCCTTGCAGGTGCTTGTTGAGTTGGGCGGGGGCGAGCTTCATGGGGAACAGGCGGGGCACCCGAGGGCGCCCCGCACGGGCTTAGTTGCCCGGTACTTCCAGTGGCGATTGCTGAGGCGTTTCGGCCTGCTGGCGGCGTGCTGCCTCCAGCGCGGCAGCTTCGGCCTTGGCGCGCTCGTCGGCCTTACGCTGCAGCTCGTCCAGCTGGGACGGAGTCAGCATTTGCAAACGTACGACCATGCCGTTGACCAGGTCGCGGCGCATTTCTTCGCGGGCGCGTTTGGCTTCCTGCTCGGAACCGGTGATGTTCGAGCCGTCACGCACGTAGATCTTGCGCACTTCCAGCTTGTCGCTCATCAGCTCCAGGTTGTTCAGGCCCTGGATGCTGTAGTCCAGCTCGGTGGTCAGCTCGTACTCGGCGGTACGGTTGCCACTGTTGTAGGTGGCCGAGCGCTCGCGCTCCTGCTCGTTGGTCAGCACCAGGCGATACGGTGCGCCGGCGTGCACATTGACGCCGCTACGTTGCAGTACTTCACGCAGCTGGACCACGGTCGGGCCGTAGGCATTGCGTGCGCTGACGTCCATTTCCTTCACGCTCAGCTCGGTGGAGCCGGTGCCGCGTAGCTGGAAACCGCAGGCGCTGAGCATGACCGCCAGGCCGATTACCAGCAAATTGCGTTTGATCATGTTGTTGCTCCCTTGTGGGCCTGTTCCGCCCACCCGCAGCCTATGCGGGTGGGCGTTTTCATCAGTTGGCGACGATGTTGACCAGCTTGCCCGGTACCACGATGACCTTGCGGATGGTCAGGCCATCGATGAAGCGCAGGACGTTCTCGTTGCTGCGGGCAGCGGCTTCGACTTCTTCGCGGCTGGCAGTGGCAGGCATCTCGACCTGGCCGCGCAGTTTACCGTTGACCTGGACGACCAGGGTGATGGTGTCCTGCACCAGTGCCTGTTCGTCGAAGCTCGGCCAGGCGGCGTCGATCACCGACCCTGGGTGGCCCAGTTGCTGCCACAGCTCGTGGGAGATGTGCGGGGTGATCGGCGCCAGCAGCAGGGTGACGGCTTCCAGGCCTTCCTGCAGCAGGGCACGGTCCTGTTCGGTGGCTTGCGGGGCCTTCTCCAGCACGTTCATCACGGTCATCACCTGGGCGATGGCGGTGTTGAACTTGTGGAACTGGCCCACGTCGGTGCTGGCCTGCTTGATGGCCGCGTGAATGGCACGACGGATGACCTTTTGCGCGTCGTCCAGGGTGGCAACATCCAACTTGGCTGGCAGGCCCTGGCTGACGTGAGCCTGAGCCAGGCGCCATACACGGCGCAGGAAGCGGCTGGCACCTTCGACGCCGGAGTCGGACCATTCCAGGCTCATGTCGGGCGGCGAGGCGAACATCATGAACAGACGGCAGGTGTCGGCGCCGTAGGCTTCGATCATGGATTGCGGGTCGACGCCGTTGTTCTTCGACTTCGACATTTTCTCGGTGCCGCCGATTTCCACCGGCAGGCCGTCGGTCTTCAGGCGGGCGCCAATGATCTTGGCCTTGGCATCGCGCTCGATTTCGACATCGGCCGGGTTGAACCAGTCCTTGCCGCCGTTGCTGGCCACGCGGTAGTAGGTCTCGGCGACCACCATGCCTTGGGTCAGCAGGTTCTTGAACGGCTCGTTCGAGGTGACCAGGCCTTCGTCGCGCATCAGCTTGTGGAAGAAGCGTGCGTACAGCAGGTGCAGGATCGCGTGCTCGATACCACCGATGTACTGGTCGACTGGCAGCCAGTGATTGGCGGCTTTCGGGTCGACCAGGCCCTTGTCGTAGTTCGGCGAGGCGTAGCGGGCGAAGTACCAGGACGATTCGACGAAGGTGTCCATGGTGTCGGTTTCGCGCTTGGCCGCGGCACCGCATTTCGGGCAGGTGCATGCGTAGAACTCAGGCATGCGTGCCAGTGGCGAGCCGGCGCCGTCCGGCACCACGTTCTCTGGCAGAGTGACCGGCAGTTGGTCTTCTGGCACCGGTACGTCGCCGCAGGACGGGCAGTGGATGATCGGGATCGGGCAGCCCCAGTAGCGCTGACGGCTGATACCCCAGTCGCGCAGGCGGAACTGGGTACGCGATTTGCCCAGTTCCTTGCGGATCAGGGCGGCTTCGATGGCGTCGAAGGCGCCAGCGAAGTCCAGGCCGTCGAACTCGGCGGAGTTGATCAGCTGGCCATGCTCGCCATAGGCGGCCTGCCACTCGCTGCCGACTTCATCGCCAGCGCTGGTGCGCACCACGGCCTTGACCGGCAGGTTGTACTTGTGGGCGAACTCGAAGTCGCGCTCGTCGTGGGCCGGCACGGCCATTACCGCGCCATCGCCGTAATGCATCAGCACGTAGTTGGCGACCCATACCGGCAGCTTCTCGCCCGTCAGCGGGTGCTCGACCAGCAGGGAAGTGGCCATGCCCTTCTTCTCCTGGGTGGCCATGTCGGCTTCGGCGACGCTGCCGCTCTTGCATTCGTCGATGAACGCTTGCAGCGCCGGGTTGCCCTGGGCGGCCTGGGTGGCCAGCGGGTGCTCGGCGGCGACGGCGACGTAGGTGGCGCCCATCAGCGTGTCGGGACGGGTGGTGAAGACCTTGAGAGTGCCTTCATGGCCGATGCTGGCCTGGTCGTACGGGAACTGTACTTCCATGCCGCGCGACTTGCCGATCCAGTTGCGCTGCATGGTCTTGACCTGTTCAGGCCAGCCTGGCAGCTCGTCGAGGCTTTCCAGCAGCTCGTCGGCGTAGTCGGTGATGCGGAAGTAGTACATCGGGATTTCGCGCTTCTCGATCAGCGCGCCCGAACGCCAGCCACGGCCGTCGATGACCTGCTCGTTGGCCAGTACGGTCTGGTCCGCCGGGTCCCAGTTCACGGTACCGTTCTTGCGGTAGATGATGCCTTTCTCGAACAGGCGGGTGAACAGCCACTGCTCCCAACGGTAGTAGTCGGGTTTGCAGGTGGTGACTTCACGCGACCAGTCGATGGCCAGGCCCAGGCTCTTGAGCTGGGTCTTCATGTAGTCGATGTTTTCGTACGTCCACTTGGCCGGGGCGACGTTGTTCTTCATCGCCGCGTTTTCCGCGGGCATGCCGAAAGCGTCCCAACCCATCGGCTGCAGGACGTTCTTGCCCAGCATGCGCTGGTAGCGGGCAATCACGTCACCGATGGTGTAGTTGCGCACGTGGCCCATGTGTAGCTTGCCGCTCGGGTACGGGAACATCGATAGGCAGTAGTAGGTGTCTTTGCCTGGCTGTTCGGTAACAGCGAACGATTGTTGCTCGTCCCAGAACTTCTGGGCGGCGGCTTCGATATCACGGGGCGTGTATTGTTCGTGCATGGCTACTTTTGGCTGTGAGAGAAGAGACCTTGTTCCAGGCAGCGGAACCTCGCTGCCTCCGGCACTCCGGTGTCGTTTAGAGTGAACGCCGTAGCATACAGCAGCGCCGCGCATCGTGGGAAACCTTCGTTGCGAATGGCCGCTGGTCGCAGCATCCGGCTGCTTTTCATAGCGCCGCTAAGCTCAGGTGTGGGGGGAGATATTCTTTATCTTCAATGAGGTGAACGGATGGGAGAGACGCAGCTACCCGCTATGAAACCGGAGCTTTACGAACGCCTGATCGACCGGCTTGGCCTGGCACTGGAAGTGGCCAGGACCTCGGTACGATTGCGCGACGAGATGCCAGCCGAGCTGGAGTTGCGTGGCCTGAGCCACGCAGAGTTCGAAGTGATCAAGGCCTACCTGGAATCCCTCCCGGAGCGCCACAACGCCTCTGTCGGCAGTTACCCACAAGCGGAGCCGACATCGGCCAAGATCATCTGGCTCAAGGACAAGAAACGCCCCGCCAATCCGGCGAGATCCAGGACGCTGCCACATCGCTAGCCGTTCAGGACGCCAGGCGCAGGCCATCGCGCGCCGGTTCTTTGAAATCACATCACTCATGATCGACGCCGGAGCGCACTTGTTGACCGGCGTCGATCCTTCTAGGCTGCACGCCTGCCAAGGAGGTGTGGCCAATGCCGATTCGATTCTTCATCAAACAATGGCTGATGCCGCCGGGTGTCCTGTTCCTGCTGCTGCTTGCGGCATGGTGGCTGCGGGCGCGGCGGCCACGGCTGGCGGCGCTGTGCTTTGCCGTGGGGCTGGGTGGCTTGTGGCTGATGAGCCTGCCGCTGGTGGTGCAGGAAACGGCTCGGCAGCTGGAGACCGAGCCGCCGCTGGCGGTGGGCGACTGGGCGGGCCTTGCGAGCCGGGCCGATGCCATTGTGGTGTTGGGCGCAGGCCGTGAACGCGGCGACCCGGCTTGGGGTGGCAGTGACCAGCCCACCGCCACGGCACTTGAGCGCATGCGCTTTGCTGCGCGATTGGCCAAGGCCTCGGGCTTGCCAGTGTTGACCAGTGGCGGGCTGCATTACGGCACGCCGCCCAGTGAGGCACGGCTGATGGCTGAGCGCCTGCAGGAAGACTTCGCTGTTGCGGTGAAGTGGCGCGAAGAGGCCAGCCGCACGACCTGGGAAAATGCCCAGCTGACGGCCAAGGTGCTGCAGCCGTTGGGGATTCGCCGGGTGGTGCTGGTAACCCAGGCCTGGCACATGCAGCGCTCGCGCTGGAGCTTCGAGCAGGCGGGGTTCGAGGTGGTGCCGGCGCCGGTGGGGTTCCTCGGGCGCGATCATGCGCGGCCGTTTGCAGGCTTGTTGCCGGAGAGCCGGGCGATGTGGCAGAGCGGGCAGTTGCTTAATGAAATGGTGGGGTTGCTGGGGTATCGGGTGTTCTACTGAACTTCCCGCCTTGTCGCGATCTGTGTAGGAGCAGCCTTGTGCTGCGAAGAGGCCTTCTCTGCCCACACTTCTTCAACTGGCCTACCGGCCTCTTCGCAGCACAAGGCTGCTCCTACAGAGGTTCCGGTTGGCCAGGATCACTCGCGAAGAGGTCGGTACAGGCAACATCATCAGACGGTCTTGGCAATACGCCCCGCCAGCAATGCCCAACCCAGCAGCAATGCACAGACAATCGCCAGCGGCCACGAACGCCATTGCAGGTACGGCGTCAACTGCTGCATCGGCACCACTTCGCCATACAGTACTGCCTGCTGGAACTGCGGAACTTGCGTGGTAATGCGGCCAAACGGGTCGATTAGCGCCGTCACGCCGTTGTTGGTGGCGCGGATCATCCAGCGGCCGGCTTCCAGCGCGCGCATCTGGGCCATTTGCAGGTGCTGCAAGGGGCCGATCGACTTGCCGAACCAGGTGTCGTTGCTGATGGTCAGCAGCAGGTCGCTGCGCGCGGCCAGGCCGGCGGCGAACTCGGGATAGACCACTTCGTAGCAGATGTACGGCGCAATCTGAAAGCCCTTGGCCTGCAGCAGCGGCTGGTCTTCCGGCCCGCGGGCGAAGTCCGACATGGGCAGGTTGAAGAACTCGATGGCGCCGCGCAGCATGTCTTGCAGCGGCACGTATTCGCCAAACGGCACGAGCTTCTGCTTGAGGTAGGTGCCATCGCCTTCGCCAGTCACGGTGATGCCATTGTAATAGCGGCGCTGGTGGTGCACCACTTCACGCACCGGTACGCCGGTGATCAGCGCCGAATGCCGCTCGGCGGCGAAGCGGCCCATCACGTCGATGTAGCCCTGGGCCTGGTCCTTGAGCACCGGCACCGCCGTTTCTGGCCAGACCAGCAGGTCCACCGGCTTGGAACTGAAGCTCAGGTCGCGGTACAGCGCCAGTTGCGCATCGATGTGCGCCGGGTCCCACTTCAGGTCTTGCTCGACGTTGCCCTGGATCGCCGCCACTTTCAGCGGGTCGCCTGCCGGTTTGGTCCAGGCATGGCCCTTGAGCGCCAGGCCCAGCACCCACGGGGCCAGCAACAGCGCGGTGGCCACGGCCAGGAACGAGGGGCGGGCGCGCAGGCGGTGCAGGTTGCACAGCAGGGCGGCGGTGAGCGCCAGGGTGAAGGAAATCAGCCACACGCCGCCCAACGGTGCCAGGCCGGCCAATGGCCCGTCCAGCTGGCTGTAGCCGGCGTAGAGCCAGGGGAAGCCGGTCAGGAACCAGCCGCGGAAGGCTTCTTGCAGCAGCCACAGGGCGGCGAAGCACAGGGCGTCGGCCAGTGGCGCTTCGTTGCGCCGTAGCCAGCGTGCCCACAGCCAGGTGGGCAGGGCGAAGAACCACGCCAGGGCGGCAAAAAACGCCAGCAAAAGCAGAATTGCCAACAGTGGCGAGGCGCCGCCGTAGGTGTTCATGCTGACGTAGATCCACCAGGTGCCGGCGCCATACAGGCCAAAACCGAACCACCAGCCACGCCACATGGCCTGGCGCGGGCTGAGCTCGCGCAGGCCAAGGTAGAGCACAGCGATCGACAGCACGGCCAGCGGCCAGATGTCGAACGGTGCCAGGGCCAGGAGGGTGGAAGCACCGGCCGCCAGGGCCAGCAGGTTACCGGGCCAGCCGGGGCGGGTGATCCAACGCATGTTTATCCTTAACGGGTGATCGGGGTCAGGCGCAGCAAGTGTATCCGCCGGCTGTCGGCGTTGAGAATACGGAACTTGTAAGACCCTATCTCGGTGGTTTCGTTGCGCTTGGGCAGGTGGCCAAAGGCGCTCATCACCAAGCCGCCGACCGTGTCGAACTCGTCATCGGAGAAGGTGCTGTCGAAGAACTCGTTGAAGTTCTCGATCGGGGTCAGCGCCTTGACTAGGAAATCACCGCTGGGCAGCGGTTTGATGTAGCTGTCTTCTTCGACATCGTGCTCGTCCTCGATGTCACCGACGATCTGCTCCAGCACGTCCTCGATGGTGACCAGGCCCGCCACGCCGCCATATTCGTCGATGACGATGGCCATGTGGTTATGGTTGGCGCGGAACTCGCGCAGCAACACGTTCAGGCGTTTGGACTCGGGCACGAAGGTGGCCGGGCGCAGCAGGTCCTTGATGTTGAAGCTGTCGCCGTTCTCTTTGAGGATCAGCGGCAGCAAGTCTTTGGCCAGCAGAATCCCGAGTACGTCGTCGTGGCTTTCACCGATGACCGGGTAGCGCGAGTGCGCGGCGTCGATCACCGCCGGCAGGAACTCGCGTGGCGACTGGCCGGCCTTGATGCTGTTCATCTGCGAGCGCGGCACCATGATGTCGCGCACCTGCAGGTCGGCGACCTGGATGGCGCCTTCGACGATGGTCAGCGCTTCGCTGTCCAGCAGCTTGTTCTGATGGGCTTCGCGCAGCAGCTCAAGCAGCTCCTGGCGGTTTTTCGGCTCATGGGCAAAAGCCTGGGTCAGTTTACCCAGCCAGGACTTCTGCCCGTTGCTCGATCGATCTTCGCTCATGGCGGTTCTCGTGATCCTTCGTGTATCAGTGTGTGATGGTGTCGGTTTCATCGTCGGCGTACGGGTCGGGGTGACCCAGTTCTGCCAGCAATTCCCGTTCCAGGCTTTCCATTTCCTCGGCTTCCTCATCGTCGATGTGGTCGTAGCCGAGCAGGTGCAGGCAACCGTGCATGACCAGGTGCGCCCAGTGCGCTTCCAGCGATTTGCCTTGTTCGGCGGCTTCGCGCTCGACCACCGCCACGCAGATCACCAGGTCGCCCAGCAGCGGGATATCGAGCAGGTCGTCGGGCACGTCGGCCGGGAACGACAGCACATTGGTCGCGTAGTCCTTGTGCCGGTAGGTGTGGTTCAGCTCGCGGCCTTCGGCCTCGTCCACCAGGCGAATGGTCATTTCCGAGTCGGCGCTGCGCTGGCGCAGGGCCAGTTCGCACCAGCGGCGGAAGGCGGCGTCATCCGGGGCGGCAGCATCCGTGGCCCGTTGAATATCAAGTTCAAGCATCTTTGCCGGGCGCCTCGGGCTTGGCCTGGCGGGCTTCGAAGCGGTCGTAGGCTTCGACAATGCGCTGCACCAGTGGGTGACGAACCACATCTTTGGGTTGGAAGTGGGTAAAGCTGATGCCCGGAACGTCCTTCAGCACCTCGATGACGTGCGCCAGGCCCGATTTGGTGCCGCGTGGCAGGTCGACCTGGGTGATGTCGCCGGTGATCACCGCGGTGGAGCCGAAGCCGATGCGGGTTAGGAACATCTTCATCTGTTCCAGCGTGGTGTTCTGGCTTTCGTCGAGGATGATGAAGCTGTTGTTCAGGGTGCGGCCACGCATGTAGGCCAGCGGGGCGATCTCGATCACCTGGCGTTCGATCAGCTTGGCTACGTGTTCGAAGCCGAGCATTTCGTACAGGGCGTCGTACAGCGGACGCAGGTACGGGTCGATCTTCTGGGCCAGGTCGCCGGGCAGGAAGCCGAGTTTTTCACCGGCCTCTACCGCCGGGCGCACCAGCAGGATGCGGCGTACCTGTTCGCGCTCCAGCGCGTCCACGGCGCAGGCCACGGCCAGGTAGGTCTTGCCAGTACCGGCCGGGCCGATGCCGAAGTTGATGTCGTTGGCCAGGATTTCCTTCACATAGCGCTGCTGGTTGAGCCCGCGCGGGCGGATGTTGCCCTTGCGCGTGCGCAGCGACACGCTGACCTCGTTGACGGCCGGGTTGTCGATGTGCTCGACAGCCGACTCCTGCAGGTACAGGTGCACGGTTTCCGGTGACAGGTCGGTGGCCTTGGTCTCGCGGTAGAGACGGCGCAGCAGCTGTTCGGCAGCGGAGGTGGTCCTGGGTTCGCCGATCAGTTCGAACTGATTGCCGCGGTTGCGGATCTCGATGGCCAGGCGCTGTTCGATCAGGCGCAGGTGCTCGTCGAACTGGCCGCACAAGTTGGCGAAACGGTGGGCCTCGAAGGGTTCGAGGATGAAGCGATGGGGTTCTATGGGTGCGTTCAAGGTCGTTTTTAGCCGCTCGACGGCAATGGATGTGAACTCAAGAATAACCCTTGAATGGCAGTGGCGAAAGCACTGAAACGATCAAGGGTTGGCATAAGGCATGGAGTGCCTGCTCCGGCCCCTTCGCGGGCAAGCCCGCTCCCACGGGTAGTGCGCTGGTTTGAAGGCGGGTGCAGTACCTGTGGAAGCGGGCTTGCCCGCGAAGGGGCCGGAGCAGGTATCATGCCCGCCTTTTCTTACGCATGTGTTATCCCGCCGAACATGAGCAAACGCGAACCTGCCATCTATAAAGTGATCTTCCTCAATCAGGGGCAGGTCTTCGAGATGTATGCCAAGCAGATCTACCAGAGCGACCTGTGGGGCTTCCTGGAAATCGAGGAGTTCGTGTTCGGCGAGCGCTCGCAACTGGTGGTGGACCCGAGCGAGGAGAAGCTCAAGAGCCAGTTCGAGGGGGTAATCCGCAGTTTCGTGCCGATGCACTCGATCGTGCGCATCGATGAGGTGGAGCGGCTGGGTACGGCGAAGATCAGCGAAGCCAAGGGCGGCGGCAATGTGATGCCGTTCCCGATGCCAATGCCGGAAAAGTAACCTTCAGGGGAGTGGCGAGAACGGCGTGCGCCCTTCGGCGTTCTGCAGTTCCAGCAAGTATTTGCGGAAGATCTGGCCGAGCACCTGGGTGGCATGCTCCAGTTCGTCGCGGGGCATTTGCTCGGTCACTTCGTCGGCCATGTCCAGCGCATCTTCGGCGCCATTGACTGCGGCCATCTTCAGCAGGATGTAGGCTTGCACGTTGTTGGCCTTGACCCCTTCGCCATGGAAGAACATGGCACCCAGGCGATACTGGGCGTCGGCTTGACCTTGCAGCGAGGCTTTCTGAAACCAGTCCAGGGCTTTGTCGAGGTTTTTTGGCGTTTGCGTGTAGTAGTACTCGCCCAGTTCGAATTGCGCCTGGGCATCCCCCGCGGTTGCCGTCTGCTCGCAGGCCTTGAGGGCGTTTGCCAGGTCTTCAGGCTGAACGTTCAAGGTGCAGCGGCCCGTCGCCGGAATCAGCAACGAGTTACCGCCCTCCGCCAAGGCCAGCAGGGGCTGAAGAAGCAACAGGCAGCCCAGGGTCAGGGCGCGGCCGGTGCGGTTCATGGGGATCGACTTACCTCTGCAAAGCTGCGGCCAATGTCTCTGGTGGCACATTATGGGATAAGCAGCGCCAACCTTACAAAGTTTTACTCGAATTTCTGTTGGGTTGGGGGCGTCAGCGGGTTTTGCGCGGGTAATTATTGCCTGTACCGGCCTCTTCGCGTGCAGTCCAGAGGCCGGTACAGCATGGCAATTACTTCAGCGCAGCAAACGCCTTTTCAGCTGCATCCAGGGTGATCTGCAGCTCCTTGTCGCCATGGGCGATGGAGGTGAAGCCCGCCTCGAACGCGCTCGGCGCCAGGTATACGCCACCGTCGAGCATCAGGTGGAAGAAGCGCTTGAAGCGTTCGGCATCGCTGGCCATCACGTCTTCGAAGGTGACGATGTCGTCAGCGCCACTGAAGTACAGGCCGAACATGGCACCGGCCTGGGTGGTGACGAACGGCACGCCAGCGGCATCGGCGCGCTGCTGCAGGCCGTCGAGCATGCGGCTGGTGTAGTCGGTCAGCTCGGCGTGGAAACCTGGGCGGCTGATCAGCTTGAGCGTGGTCAGGCCGGCGGCCATGGCCAGCGGGTTACCCGACAGGGTGCCGGCCTGGTAGACCGGGCCGAGCGGGGCGATGCAGCCCATGATTTCGCGCTTGCCGCCGAAGCAGCCGACCGGCATGCCGCCGCCGACGATCTTGCCGAAGGTGGACAGGTCGGGCGTGATGCCGTAGTGGCCCTGGGCGCCGCCGAGCGAAACGCGGAAACCGGTCATCACTTCGTCGAAGATCAGCACGACGCCGTGCTTGTCGCACTGCTCGCGCAGGCCTTCAAGGAAGCCCGGCGCCGGTGGTACGCAGTTCATGTTGCCGGCCACCGGCTCGACGATGATGCACGCCACGGTCTGGCCGACTTCGGCCAGTGTCTTCTCGACGGCGGCGATGTCGTTGAACGGCAGGGTCAGGGTGTGCTTGGCGAAGTCCGCTGGCACGCCTGCCGAGCTAGGTACGCCCTGGGTCAGCAAACCGGAACCGGCTTTTACCAGCAGGCTGTCGGAGTGGCCGTGGTAGCAGCCTTCGAACTTGATGATCGCGTCGCGGCCGGTGTAGCCACGGGCCAGGCGGATGGCGCTCATGGTGGCTTCGGTGCCCGAGCTGACCATGCGCACCATTTCCATCGACGGCACGATGGAGCAGACCAGGTCGGCCATTTCGGTTTCCATGGCGGTCGGCGCGCCATAGGACAGGCCGTGCTCCAGCTGCTTGCGTACCGAGTCCAGCACCTGCGGGTGGCCGTGGCCGAGGATCATCGGGCCCCAGGAACCGACGTAGTCGACGTAGCGCTTGTCGTCCTCGTCAACAACGTAGGCGCCTTCGGCATGCTTGAAGAACAGCGGCGTGCCGCCAACGCTCTTGAAAGCGCGGACCGGCGAGTTGACGCCACCGGGGATGTGCTTCTGGGCTTGGGCGAACAGGGCTTCGGAACGGGACATGGAAGTTCTCTCGAATCAGGATGCGAACAAGGCGTTGAAGGCGCGGGCGCGGCGGGTGACTTCCTGCGCGCTTTCGGCACCGAACAGGCCGTGGATCACCGCCAGCAGGTCGGCGCCATGGGCGACCAGCGGGGCGGCGTTGTCGAGGGTGATACCGCCGATCACCGCGATCGGCAGTTTCACCTGGGCGCGGGCCTGCTCCAGCAGGTCGACGTTGGCAGCGGGCGCGCCCGGCTTGGTGACGGAATTGAAGAAGCGGCCAAAGGCCACGTAGCTGGCGCCTTCGCTGGCCGCCTGGGCGGCCAGGTCGAGGCTGGCGTGGCAGGTGGAGCCGATGATCGCCTGGCGACCGAGCAGCGTGCGGGCTGGGGTCAGCGGGCCGTCCGTCTGGCCCAGGTGCACGCCGACACCCAGGCGTGCGGCCAGTTCGGCGTCGTCGTTGATCAGCAGGTGGGTGCCGTAGCGCTCGCACAGCTTCATCAGCCCTTCGGCTTCACGCAGGCGGCGCGCCGCGTCGTCACTTTTGTCGCGGTACTGCAGCAGGCACACGCCGCCTTCCAGAGCCGCCTCGACATGGGACAGGAAACGGCCGGCGAGCAGCTGGCTGTCGGTGATGGCATACAGACCGCGTAGCTTCATTGAAGGCCTCGTATCAGGAGCAGAAGTCCAGGGGCAGGCGGCGCGGCACGTACTGGCCCTTGCCCAACTGCTCGGCGTCACGCAGGGTGCGCCAGGTATAGTCCAGGGCGCTGCGCACGGCGCTTTCCAACTGCTCGCCAAGGGCCAGGCGGCCGGCCAGGGCGCTGGCCAGGGTGCAGCCCGAGCCGTGGTAGCTGCCGGGCAGGCGCTGGCAGGTCCAGGTGTGTTGCTGGCCGTCCTGGGTGTACAGGCGGTTGTGAATTTCGTCTTCGTCGCCGTGACCGCCGGTAATCAGCAGGTGTCTACAGAACGGCAACAGTTTCGCGGCGCATTCGTCGGCGGTGCCTTCGGGCAGTTCGGCCAGGATGCGTGCTTCGGGCAGGTTCGGCGTGGCGATGGTCGCCAGCGGTAGCAGGCGTTCGCGCAGGGCGTAACCCACTTCGTCCTTGCCCAGGCGGCCACCGCCACCGGCACGCAGCACCGGGTCGCAGACCAGCGGCAGGTGCGGGTGGGCAGCCAGCAGTTCGGCGACGGTGTCGACCATCTCGATCGAGCCGAGCATGCCCAGCTTGACGGCGGCCACCGTGGAGTCGGCCAGCACGGCGTTGGCCTGGGCCAGCACCCACTCGCGGTCGAGCACGCGGAAGTCGGAAACGTTGACGGTATCCTGAACGGTCAGGGCGGTCACCGCGGGTGCGGCGTGACAACCTTGGGCGATCAGGGCTTCGATATCTGCCTGCAAGCCGGCGCCGCCACTTGGGTCGTGGCCGGAGAGACAGAGGACAACGGGGCGGGAGCTGTAGGTATTCATGGTCGGCGAGCTTACCACCAAACCTGTTTGGGCGGATCGTCCGACAAAGGAGATTTACTGATCGATCGGTCAGATTCGTATTTGTTTTTCTTCTGAAAGCATTGAGTTAGAGCCTTTTCTTTGTGTTTTTATGTGGCCGATTGCCAGGTTGTGAAGCTATGCTAGAGTGCTCGGATAACTCGACAAACGGGTTCTGCAGGTTCACGTCGTCTCAAACGGATGGGAGGCTACCGCGACGCGACCGGACAGGCCATGCTGGGGCTGTATGCGCTATTTGCTGATTGTGCTGCTGGGTTTGCTGCCCGTACTGGCTGGGGCGGTCGATTTCGACCAAGCTACCCGGCATCTTCCGCTGGGCAAGGCCATGCAGGTTTATGAAGACCTCGATGGCAGTGCCAGCATCGCCCAGGTCAGTGCCCCCGAGTTCGCCAAGCACTTTCATTCCCATCATGAAGACGTGCTGAACGCCGGTTACTCCACCTCGGTGTTCTGGCTCAAGGTCGAACTCCGCCCCGTTGGCGCATTCAATGCTGCCCCAAGGCAATGGCTGCTGGAACTGGCCTACCCGCCGCTGGATCACCTCGAACTGTATTTGCCTGACAGCGGCGGCTTGTACCGCCTGGCGCAGCGCACCGGCGACGCCTTGCCCTACGACAGCCGGCAGATCCGCCAGAACAATTACTTGTTCGAGCTGCAATTGCCCCCCGGCAAGGTAACTACCGCCTACCTGCGGCTGCACAGCCAGGGTTCGGTGCAAGTGCCTTTGGCGCTGTGGTCCTCTGAAGCCTACCTGGAAGAGCAACCCACGCGCTTGTATGTACTAGGCATGATCTACGGCGTGTTGCTGGTGATGCTGGTGTACAACCTGTTCATTTACCTCAGCGTGCGCGACGTCAGCTACCTCTACTACATCCTCTATATTGCCTCGTTCGGCTTTTACCAGGTGTCGGTGAACGGTGCCGGTGTAGCCTATTTCTGGCCGGACAGCCCGTGGTGGGCGAATGCTTCCACGCCATTGTTCATTGGTGCCGCCGGCCTGTTCGGTTGCCAGTTCGCCCGGCATTTCCTTCAGCTTGGCAATATCAGCCGTGGCTTCGACCGGCTGCTGCAGTGGCTGATGCTGGGTGGCGCGCTGGTCATGGTACTGGCGGTGAGCATGCCCTACGGCATAGCCCTGCGCATGGCCACGCTGCTGGCACTACTGTTTACCGTCAGCATCTTCAGCGCCGGCTTGTACGCTTGGTGGCGCGGTTTGCGCGTGGCGCGCTGGTTCATCATCGCTTGGACGGCGTTTCTGCTCGGAGGCCTGGTCAACACGTTGATGGTGCTGGGTTACCTGCCCAATGTGTTCATCACCATGTATGCCAGCCAGTTGGGTTCTGCGCTGGAGGTGGCCTTGCTGTCGCTGGCGCTGGCCGACCGTATCAACAGCTTGCGTGAGCAGCAGGCGCAGACCTTGCGCGAGACCGGGCGCACGCTGGAGCAGTTGAACCTGCAACTGGCCAGGAGCAACCGCCTGAAGGACGAGTTTCTGGCCAGCGTGACCCATGAACTGCGCACCCCGATGAATGGTGTGATTGGCTCGCTGGAGCTGATGCACACCCTGCCGATGGAGGCTGAAATGGCGCAGTACCATCGCACGGCGGTGGGGTCTGCCCAGGGCATGATGGATATGGTCGATGCAATCCTCACCCTGTCCGAACTGCAGGCCGGGCGCCTGCGGGCGCAGCCGGCGCCGTTCAGCCTGCGCACGCTGTTGCAGAGTGTGCGCGCCGGTTATGCCGGGCAGGCCCTGGGCAAAGGCTTGTACCTGAGCCTGGATATTCCGGCCGACCTGCCGGATGAGTTGCTTGGTGACGGGCAGAAGCTGGCGCACTGCCTGGGCTGTCTGGTGGACAACGGGTTGAAGTTTACCCATCAGGGCGGGGTGATGATCCAGGTGCGCGGGCGCCGGGTGGGGCCGGGGGATCTGGCCTTGGCGTTCACTGTCAGCGATAGCGGCATCGGCTTCGATGACCTGGACCAGTCGACGCTGTATCAGCGGTTCTTCCAGGTTGATGGTTCGATGACGCGGCGTTATGGCGGGCTGGGGATTGGCTTGTCGATTTGCCGGCAGATGGGGGAGTTGCTGGGGGCCAGGTTGTCGCATGAGTCGACGCGCGGGTTGGGCAGCCGGTTTGAGTTGAGTGTGAACATGGCGATTTCGCAGGTGCAGATGAGCCCGAGCATCCAGCAGGCGCGGCGTTCGCTTTGAAGGCATAGCCTTGGGGGGGCTGAAAGGTGTTCGCCTTAAGATGTTTAGCGGCTGTGAGATCGAGCGCCGCCCGCGCGGCGCATCGCGAGCAAGCTCGCTCCTACATCTGTTTCGGGCCAGTAACACCTGCGCCAACGCGCGCGACCGCCTTGTTTGCCCGACCCGATATCGAGGTGAACGCCAAGGGGCCGCGCGCCTCTGCCTCAGGATTAACTGGCTCGAAACAAATGTAGGAGCGAGCTTGCTCGCGATGCGCCGCGCGGGCGGCGCTCGATCTCACAGCCGCTGAACATCTTGAGGCGAACACCTGCCAGCCCAGACACCCCCTAAAGACATGCGCCCCCCCACCCCACGTTTAGTCATTAATGCCCCTTTGACTCCCCCGCAGTCAGTGCTTCACTGGGTGTCTCAAGCCTACCCGGATCCAGGAGCCCCCGATGAACCTGCACCAGTACGCTGAAACCCACGAAGTCACCAACCAGCCCCCACCCCTCGATGGCGCCAACCTGTATCGCCTCGACCTGCCATTGCAAGAGTGGTCACGGCGTTTCGGCGCAGGCTGGGCCGAGTCGCGGATCGATGCCTACGGTGCCCTGGCCGGCGGCCCACTGATGCAGGCGGGTTTCCTGGCCAACGCGCACAAACCCGAATTCAGCAGCCACGACCGTTACGGCCATCGCATCGACCTGGTCGAGTTCCACCCGGCCTATCACGAACTGATGCGCACCGCCGTCGAGCACGGCCTGCCCTCGTTGCCATGGGCCGAACCCCGCGCGGGCGCCCATGTGGCACGGGCGTCGATGACCTACCTGCACAGCCAGGCCGAGGCTGGCACCGGTTGCCCACTGACCATGACCTTCGCCGCCGTGCCGGCGCTGCGCTTGCAGCCCGAACTGGCCGAATACTGGCTGCCGAAAATCCTGGCCTGCGAATACGACCCACGCAACGTCGGCGACCGGCACAAGGCCGGGGTCACCCTGGGCATGGCCATGACCGAAAAGCAGGGCGGCACCGATGTGCGCGCCAATACCACGCGGGCCTACCCGGTCGGTGCGCCGGGCCCAGGCCAGGCCTACGAGCTGGTCGGCCACAAGTGGTTCTGCTCGGCGCCCATGTGCGATGCCTTCCTGACCTTGGCCCAGACCGAAAAAGGCCTGAGCTGCTTCCTGCTGCCGCGCCACCGCCCGGATGACAGCCGCAACCAGTTCTATATCCAGCGCCTGAAGAACAAGCTGGGCAACAGCTCCAACGCCTCCAGCGAGGTGGAGTTCCGTGGTGCGCTGGCGTGGATGATCGGCGAAGAAGGGCGGGGCGTGCCGACCATCATCGAGATGGTGGCCATGACCCGCTTCGACTGCATGGTCGGCTCCAGCGCCCTGATGCGCCAGGCATTGACCCAGGCTGCCCACCACTGCGCGCACCGCAAGGTTGGTGGGCGGCTGCTCAATGAGCAGCCTCTGATGCAGAACGTGCTGGCCGACCTGGCCCTGGAAAGCGAGGCCGCGCTAGCCCTGAGCTTGCGCATGGGCCAGGCGCTGGAGCAACCGGACGACCCGCAGCAGGCGCATTTCGCCCGGCTGGTCACGGCGGTGGGCAAGTACTGGATCTGCAAGCGTGCGCCGGCCATGATCAACGAGGCCGCCGAATGCCTGGGTGGCGCGGGCTATGTGGAAGACAGCATTCTGCCAAGGCTGTACCGCGAGGCGCCGGTCAACTCGACCTGGGAAGGCTCGGGTAACGTGCAATGCCTGGATGTGCTGCGGGCGTTGTCCAAGGAGCCGGGCGTGCTCGATGCGTTGTTCGCCGAACTGGGCGACGGGCATGGTGACCCTCGCTTGGCAGCGCACATCGGTAACCTCAAGGGGGCGTTTGCCGACACGGGCGACATTCAGTACCGGGCGCGGCAGTTGACCGAGGATATAGCCCTGGCGTTGCAGGCCAAGCTGCTGCTGGAGGCGGGCAATGCGGTGGTCAGCGATGCCTTCATCGGCAGCCGCCTGACGGGCGGTGGTCGGGTGTATGGGGCGCTGCCACGAGGTGTGGATGCGCAGGCGTTGGTCATCAGGGCTACACCTGCCTGGCCGTTGTAGGCGCGGGCTTGCCCGCGAATGCACCCGACACCGATCATTGGGGGTGTATTTAACCCAGAAGGCAGGCAAGATGGTTCACATGCATGTCCAGACAGGAAGCACAGTGTGAGCCACGCTTTTGTAGTCGTTGATACCCCCGAACAGGCCGTCGACCGTCTGGCGGCCCTGCATGAACAGGCCACCGGGGCCCTTAGCCAGGCCCTCAAGCGTTACCTGAAGGACCGTACCGAGCCGAACGCCGAAGAGCGCGACCTGTTCCGCTACCCAGCGCTGCGCCTGACCTACTTCAGCCACGGTGAGGTCGCCGCCACCACGCGTGCCTACGCCAAGGTCCAGGTGGCTGGCACCTACAGCGTTACCGTCACCCAGCCAGCCGCGTTCCGAGGCTACCTGCTGGAGCAACTGCGCCCGCTGATGCACGACTACACCGTCACCGTGGAAGTCGGCGTCAGCGAACAGAACATCCCGTACCCCTATGTGGTCGATCAGGGCGACGAACTGGCCGGCAGCGGTATTACCGCCGCGCAGCTTGCGCGAGTGTTCCCCAGTACCGACCTGTCGGCCGCCACCGACAGTATCGCCGATGGCCTTTACGACTGGGACCGTGCCGAGGTTCTGCCGCTGGCGCTGTTCGATGCCGCGCGCGTCGATTTCTCATTGCGCCGCCTGGTGCACTACACCGGCAGCGACTGGCGTCATGTGCAGCCATGGATCCTGCTGACCAACTACCACCGTTATGTCGACCAGTTCATCAGCCATGGCCTGGAACAGCTGCGTGACGACCCGCGCTTCGTGCGCATGGTGCTGCCGGGCAACGTGGTGATCGAGAAGGGCATGGACCACGGCGAAACCCAGGCCCTGGTAGCCAGCGTGGTCTGGCACCGCTACCAGATGCCGGCCTACCACCTGATCGCCGCCGACGGCGACGGCATAACCCTGGTCAACATCGGGGTCGGCCCGTCCAATGCCAAGAACATCACCGACCACCTGGCGGTACTGCGCCCGCACTGCTGGCTGATGATCGGCCACTGTGGTGGCCTGCGGCAGTCGCAAACCATTGGCGACTATGTATTGGCCCACGCCTACATGCGCCGCGACGGCATTCTCGACCGGGTTGTGCCGCCTAATATTCCGATCCCGGCCTTGGCCGAGGTGCAACTGGCTTTGCAGGAAGCTGCCGCGCAGGTCACTGGCGAGCGTGGCGAACAGCTGAAGAAGCGCCTGCGCACCGGCACCGTGCTCACCTACGATGACCGCAACTGGGAGCTGCGCTGGGCTCAGGAGCGCCCGCTGATCAACCTGTCGCGTGCGGTGGCGGTGGACATGGAAAGCGGCACCATCGCTGCCCAGGGCTATCGTCTGCGGGTGCCGTACGGCACCTTGCTGTGTGTGTCCGACAAACCGCTGCACAGCGAGATCAAGCTGCCGGGTTCGGCCAACGCCTTCTACAACCGGGCGGTCAGCCAGCACCTGAAGATCGGCATTGCTGCCCTCGACCTGTTGCGCACCGAGCTCAACTCGCTGCACTCGCGTAAACTGCGCAGCTTCGATGAGCCGCCGTTCCGCTGAGGATCCATGTCACTGCCACCCCGTAACAAGCCGCGCCGCCCCCAGGCGCGGCCTGCCGCCGGCCCGCGTCGCCAGGCCAAGGCGCCACCGGCCGAGCCGCGCCTGATCCTGTTCAACAAACCGTTCGACGTGCTGACCCAGTTCAGCGACGGCGAAGGGCGCGCGACGCTCAAGGACTTCATCGACATCCCGGGCGTTTACCCGGCCGGTCGGTTGGACCGTGACAGCGAAGGCCTGCTGTTGCTGACCAACGATGGTGGGCTGCAGGCGCGGATTGCCGACCCGAAGCACAAGCTGGCCAAGACCTACTGGGTGCAGGTGGAAGGCGAGCCAAGCGACGAGCAGTTGCAGCGTTTGCGTGATGGCGTCGAGTTGAACGACGGGCCGACCTTGCCGGCAGAGGTGCGGCGCCTGGAAGAGCCTGAGCTATGGCCGCGCAACCCGCCAGTGCGGTTTCGCAAGAGCGTGCCGACCAGCTGGCTGGAGTTGGTGATCCGCGAGGGGCGTAACCGCCAGGTGCGTCGGATGACGGCGGCGGTGGGGCTGCCGACCTTGCGCCTGGTGCGGGTGCGGATTGGGGATTGGGCGCTGGATGGGCTGGAGCAGGGGTGCTGGCGTGAAGTGGCAGCGAAGCTTCACCGGTAGCAGGCATTCTGTAGGAGCAGCCTTGTGCTGCGAAAGGGCCTGAGCAGGGGGTGAACTTGATGGCCTCTTCGCAGCACAAGGCTGCTCCTACAGGGGGGACGCGGGGACGGCTTGATTACACCCCTTCGAGAAACCCCACCACTACGCTCTTGATGATGAAGGCCAACACACCCAGCCCCAGCACGAAGAACAGGATCAGAGTCCCGAATTTGCCTGCCTTGGACTTTTTCGCCAGGTCCCAGACGATGAAGCCCATGAAACCGATCAGCACGGTGACCAGGACGATCATCATCCATTCTTCGAATACGGCGGGATCCATCGGGGTTCTCCAGGCAGGTTGAGCGTTCGATTATACGCCGGCTGGCGTGAGCGTTTAGCGCAGGTGGGTCAATGGCAGCTCAGTGCTGGCCAGCACCTGGTTGAGCACAAAGCTCGAACGCACGCTGGTGACGCCTTCGATACGGGTCAGGCTGCCTAGAAGCAGTTTCTGGTAGTGGTCCATGTCGGGCACCACCACTTTGAGCTGGTAGTCGGCATCCATGCCGGTGACCAGGCTGCATTCGAGCACCTGTGGCAGGTTGCGGATGGCGGCCTCGAAGGTTTCGAAGCGTTCCGGGGTGTGGCGGTCCATGCCGATCAGCACATAGGCCGTCAGGCTCAGGCCCAGCTTCTTGCGGTCGAGCAGGGCGACCTGTCGCGAGATGTAGCCGTCGTCCTCCAGTTGCTTGACCCGACGCGAGCATGGCGAAGGCGACAGGCCGATGCGTTCGGCCAGTTCCTGGTTGGAAATGCGCGCATCGCGCTGCAATTCGGCGAGGATGCTCAGGTCATAGCGGTCAAGTTTGCTCATGGCATTTGCCTTTTCTGTTCGTATTGCGGCGAATTATCAATCCAGGGTGAAAAATTGCGCAAGTGCTATTTATCTGAGCAATCTTCGCAATCCGCTGTCGCAACCCGTCCGGTATCTTTATCACCAGAATCACTGCCCGGACATCAGTCCACGGCGACGCGCCCTAGGCGGGCGGTCGCGGCCAGCCATCCAACAGGATCTGCTGGCCCCCGGGCTACACACCCTCCAGAAGACGGTGTGAGGTGAGCCGGCGCCACAAGTGCCGAGCACGGACGACAATTCCTGAAGGGAGGCCCTGTGGCCTCCCTTTTTTCTGTCCGGAAATTTAATTGGCCTGCGTGACGGGCACGGTAGACTGGTTGCGGGCGCAGTTTTTCTACCGAGAGGAATACCATGAAGTCGCGCATCTGGCAGTTGGCAGGTGTTGGTTTGCTGGGTTTGAGCATCAGCCTCGGGGCCATGGCCGAAGGGCCGGGCGAGGGGCATGGCGAGCGCGGCCAGCAGGTGCAGGGTGAGGGCGGGCCGGGCCGCTCGCTCAACTCGCGCGACGAAGTGCGCCAGACCCAACCCCCGCGCCAGGGTTATTACCAGGACATTCCCCGCCGCCACGGTGATGACCACCATTGGCAAGCCGGTGGCCCGGGGCAACGGCCCGGCGGTGACTGGCAAGGGCGCCCGGATGGCCATGGCAATGGCTGGGGGCCTGGGCCGCAGTATCGCCCGGGGCACACCGTCGATCATTTTTCCGACCGCTACTGGAAAGTGCCGTACCGTGGCGCTGACTACTTCTACTCCGGCGGCTACTGGTACCGCCCCCATGGTGGCAGCTACATCGTGGTGACCCCGCCTTACGGTGTGCGGGTCAGCTACCTGCCGCCTTATGCGCGGGAAGTGTGGTTGGGTGGTGCGCTGTTCTTCCTGGTGGCCGATACCTATTACCAGTACTTGGCGAGCAGCCAGGAGTATGTGGTGGTGAACCCACCGGTCGGCGTGCCGGCGCCCGTCGCGGTGGCACCGGCAAACGGTGGATATGACGTGGTGGCTTACCCAATGTATGGCCAGGGGCAGGAACAGCAGGAGCAGGACCGCTACCAGTGCCACCGCTGGGCGGTGAGCCAGTCGGGCTTCGACCCGGCCACGGCGACGTACGCGCCGCCGGCCAATGTGCTCGATAACTACCGGCGGGCGCTGGGGGCCTGCTTCAGCGGCCGGGGATACAGCATCAACTGACGCCCGGTATGCCGTCTGTTTGCCGGCGATAGGGCCGGAATAGATTTACACCGGGTCGGCGTGCACCATCACATCCGCCTGTGGATAACGCTGGCGGATCACCCGCGAGGCCTCCACGCACAAGCCGTGTGCATCATGCAGCGGTAGCTGCCCTGGCAGCTCCAGGTGCAATTGCACGAACCACTGGCTGCCCGACACCCGCGTACGCAGGTCGTGCACGCCTTTCACGCCTGGAATGGCCAGCACCAGCGTGGCCATGTCTTCGCCCACATCGCCAGGCAGTTCCTTGTCCATCAGGATCGCCGTGCTTTCGCGGGCAATCTGCAGGGCGCTCCAGAGTATGTAGCAAGCAATGCCCAGGCCGAACAGCGCATCCAGCTGTGGCCAGCCAAAGCGTGCCAGTAACAGGGCCAGCAGAATGCTGCTGTTCAGCAGCAGGTCCGAGCGGTAATGCAGGGAGTCGGCCCGCACCGCGGTGGAGCCGGTCAGGCGAATGACCTTGCGCTGAAGTGCCAGCAAGGCAAGGGTCAGCACCAGTGACAGCAGCATCACTGCAATACCCACACCGGTATCGCCCAAGGGTTGCGGCGTGTGCAGGCGCTCGAACGCCTGCACGCCAATGAGTACCGCACTGACCCCGATGAACAGCGCCTGCGCCATGCCGGCCAGGGCCTCGGCCTTGCCATGGCCGAACCGGTGATCATCGTCTGCCGGGCGCAGGGCATAGTGCACCGCCAGCAGGTTGAGGAACGAGGCTACGGCGTCCAGTGCCGAATCGGTCAGCCCGGCCAGCAGGCTCACCGAGCCGCTCAGCCACCAGGCCAGCGACTTGCTCAGCACCAGGATGCTGGCCACCGCCAGTGACGCGCGGGTGGCCAGGCGCAGCAGGCGCTGGTGTTCAGCCGGGGTGGTGATCATCCGTGGTCGGTGTCCTTGTGGCTCAGGCGGCCGGCACCAGGCCCAGGCTGGCCAGTTGCTCGACGCTGCCGCGGTGCTGGATCAGCCGTGGGTCGTTCAGCGGCAGGCGCTGGCCCAGTTCGCTTTCGAGAATGGCCTGCAATTTCAGGTTGTCGATTTTGCCGTCAGGGCTGACAGCTTCTTGCAGCTTGGCCGGGTCGACTTGGGCGGTGCGGCCACCTGGGTAGTAGATGGCGCCCGTGGCGAAGTCGATGCCGAAGGCGATCAGCCCCGGGATCACGTAGAACAGAATGCCGATGGCGTCCATTGCGGCCACCACAGGGTCGATCTTGCCGCCGATCTGGCCGCGACGGTCCGGGTAGAAAATGGTGCCGCAGGCCGTCAGTTGGGTCAGCAGGGTAGCAATGAGGGCGCCGCCGATGACGCGGGTCGAGATGCGCATGTAAATCTCCGAGAAGGTGTTCAGCAGGGCAAGCGAAGCGCCTGCGCCTGATGTTAAGACCATGATAGAGCAGGCTGGGTTCGCCGTTATACTCGCCAGACTGTTCGAGGACCACCATGATTTCATTACCCATTGATGCTGCCTTGCCCGCCTTGCGCCAGGCCCTGGCAAACCGTGACGAAGCGGTGCTTGAGGCGCCGCCCGGCGCCGGCAAGACCACCCGCGTGCCGCTGGCGCTGCTGAACGAGCCGTGGCTGGCCGGGCAGAGCATCCTCATGCTCGAACCGCGGCGCCTGGCGGCGCGAGCGGCTGCCGAACGGCTGGCCAGCGAACTGGGCGAGCAGGTGGGGGAAACGGTGGGCTACCGTATCCGCCTGGACAGCAAGGTCGGGCCGAAAACCCGTATCGAAGTGGTGACCGAGGGCATCCTCACCCGCCGCCTGCAGGCCGACCCGGCGCTGGAAGGTGTAGGCCTGCTGATCTTCGACGAATTTCACGAGCGCAGCCTGGATGCCGACCTGGCCCTGGCGTTGAGCCTCAATGGCCGCGAGTTGCTGCGTGACGACCCGCCGCTGAAGATTCTGCTGATGTCCGCCACCCTGGAAGGCGAGCGCCTGTCGCGGTTGCTGGACGATGCGCCGGTGGTCAGCAGCGAAGGCCGCATGCATCCGGTGGATATCCGTTGGGGGCGACCGTTCCAGCCCGGCGAGTTCATCGAACCACGGGTGGTGGACAGCGTGCTGCAGGCGCTGGCCGACCAAACCGGCAGCGTGCTGGTATTTCTGCCCGGCCAGGCCGAGATCCGTCGAGTGCACCAGAGCCTGCAGGAGGCCTTGGGCGATCGGCCCGACATTCTGCTCTGCCCACTGCATGGCGAACTCGATCTCAATGCCCAGCGCGCCGCCATCGACCCGCCGGCCAAGGGCCTGCGCAAGGTGGTGCTGGCCACCAACATTGCCGAAACCAGCCTGACCATCGATGGCGTGCGGGTGGTGATCGATGCCGGCCTGGCCCGGGTGCCACGCTTCGACCCTGGCAGCGGCATGACGCGCCTGGACACCCAGCGCATCTCCCGCGCCAGCGCCACCCAGCGCGCCGGCCGGGCCGGCCGCCTGGAGCCCGGCGTGTGCTACCGCCTGTGGTCCGAGGCCCAGCATGACCAACTGGCCGCCCATGGCAGCGCCGAAATTCTCCAGGCCGACCTGGCCGGGCTGGCCCTGCAACTGGCGCGCTGGGGCGTTACCCCCGAGCAGTTGCGCTGGCTCGACCAGCCGCCGCCTGCCGCGTTTGCCCAAGCCCAGGACCTGCTGGCGCGGCTCAATGCCTTCAAGCCTGGCAACCGTGACAATCTCAGCGAACACGGCCAGGCCATGGCCGAACTGCCGGCGCACCCACGCATCGCGCATTTGCTACTGCGTGGCCAGGACCTGGGCCTGGCCCAGATGGCCTGCGATGTGGCCGCACTGCTGGGGGAGCGGGATATCCAGCGCGGTGGTGGTGCCGACTTGCACAGCCGGCTGGCGCTGGTCAGCGGCGAGAGCAAGGCTGCGCGTGGCGGCCAAGGTGGTGTGCAGCGTGCTCGTCAGCTGGCCCGCCAGTACCGTGGCCTGTTACGAGGCAGGGCCGGAGCGCCGGTTGCCGACCCGGACCACTCGCGCTGGCTGGGCGCGCTTCTGGCGCTGGCCTACCCCGACCGCGTCGCCCTGCAGCGCCGCGAAGGCGGGGCGGAATATCGGTTGGCTAACGGCCGTGCGGCGCTGTTTGCCGAAGTTGACGCATTGATGAAGTGCCCCTGGTTGGTGATCGCCGACCTGGGCAGCCGCCAAGGGCAGCGTGAGGAGCGCATCTACCTGGCCGCCGAATTCGACCCGGCCTTGCTCGATGGCGTGTTGGCCGAGCAGGTCGAGCGTGTCGATATCCTTGATTGGGACGAGCGCGAGCAGGTGTTGCGCGCCGAGCGGCAGGTCAAGGTTGGCGAGCTGGTCCTCAGCCGTGAGCCGCTACCCGGCCTGGATGACGATGCCAAGGCCCAGGCGCTGCTAGGCCTGGTCCGACGCAAGGGCCTGAACCTGCTGACCTGGACGCCAGAGCTGCGTCAGTGGCAGGCACGAGTGGCGCTGCTGCGCCAGCTGGACCTGGAAAAGGATGGCCACAGCGAATGGCCCGACCTGGGCGACGAGGCCTTGCTCGCCAGCCTGGAGGACTGGCTGCAGCCCTACCTGGGCAAGGTGTCGCGCCTCAGCCACTTTGCCGCGCTGGACCTGCCGTCGCTGCTGCGCAACCTGTTGCCCTGGCCGCTGCCACAGCGCCTGGAAGAGCAGGCCCCCGCGCACCTGGCGGTGCCGTCCGGCTCGAACATTCGTCTGGACTACAGCGAGAGCCCGCCGGTGCTCGCCGTGTGTTTGCAGGAGCTGTTCGGCCTTGCTGACACCCCACGCATCGCCAATGGCCGCCAGCAGGTCAAGCTGCACCTGCTGTCACCGGCACGCCGGCCGGTGCAGGTGACCCAAGACCTGGCCAACTTCTGGCGCACCACCTATGCCGAGGTGAAGAAGGATTTGAAGGGGCGGTACCCGAAGCACTACTGGCCTGACGACCCCTTGGTGGCCGAGGCTACGGCGCGGGCCAAGCCTCGGGGGACTTGAGCCTGGCCGGGTCAGCTGTCAGTCGAGCGGTACGAGCATGAAGGTGAGCACTTCACCTTCCTCGACATTGAGCAAGGCCACCCAGTCTCTGCTTTTGTGTGGCGAATCCTCGATGGCGCCAACCCTGTGGCCTCGGTGGTCGCGCAGATGGCAGACCAGGCCTACCCCGGTCAGCTCCAATGGCTCGATCTTCCAGTAGTCGGTGACGTCGGCATACCAGTAGAAGCCCAGGTAGCCATTACGGCTGATGCCCAGTTTCTTGGATTGTGGTTGCCCAGGCATGCTGATGTGGTACTGCAGGCGATTGTCGGTCTGCGAGTGGTAATGAAAGTCCATCACCGGCGAGTCTTGCCGTCCTCCAGCCTGCAACCAGTCATCCTCGGGGGTGATGCCCCAGGAAAACTTGTCGCTGCTGCGGCTCAGGCGCAGCGGGATATACTGGTCAGCGTCGAGCACGTACAGCTTGCCGCGAAACGACTTGGCAAATTCCGCCTGAATGTATTCGTCCATGGTGCTTTCCTCGATAGGCATTGAAGGCTTTACACCCTAATGCCCAGGCGCGGTGCCCAGGCAGATCGAAGGCTTTCCCTGGTTGCCTCAGGCGTCGGCTTCGCCTTCCAGCAGCATGAACAGGCGGTACAGCACCACGGTGCTGAACAGCTGCAGGAAGCCGCTGAGGCTGTCCATGGCCAGTTCCATGCCCGGCGATGGCTCGGGAAAGGCCATCAGCAGCAGCCCGTCGATCAGCCAGATCGGCGCCAATACGGCGACCACGCAGATCATGATGCGCATGAAGTGCCCGGTGGTCATGCTGGCGCTTTCGCGCATCGCCAGCATCACCGGGCGGCCGCGCAGTACCAGCAGGTACTCGGCGAACACCAGGTTGATCATGATCCACACGCCCGGGAAGATGAACAGCGCAAGGCCAGCCATGATCAGCAGTGAGCTGATCAGGATCAGCAACGCCAGTTGTGGCCACAGTTGCAGGGCGCGGGCGAACAGGTCGCGCTTGGCGATTTCCTGGCCTTTGCTGCGGGTATCGAGGTAGAGAATCAGCGCGGCGCTGTACAGCGGGTAGAACAGCAGGCTGACCAGCATGCCGTAGGCCGGTGATGCCTGGTCGCCCATCTGCCGGTACAGCAACTGAGTGAGCAGGGCTTCCAGCACCACCAGCGGCAGGCACAGCTGGACAATGTTCGGCAGGTGGCGGCGGAAGAAGTACAGGGAGTCGCGCAGAACGCTCAGCGGATTCATCAGTCAACATCGCATGGCAGTAAAAACAGGGGCCTAACTTTAGCCCAAAGCAGGCCTGGGGCTGTCACTTGCTGAAAAAAGTTTCACCGCGCCGGTGATTGAATCCCGCACCCGTACGCCCCATCTTTGACGCTGTCCGTTGTCCCGCTACCCCATGAGGTCGCCCCATGAACACTGAAGAACAAACCCTGATCGACGGCCTGTTCGGCCGCATCAAGCAAGCCGAAGACCCGAGCCAGCCGCGTGACGCCCAGGCCCAGGCATGCATCGAGCAACATCTGCGTCAGCAGCCGGCGGCGCCTTACTACATGGCCCAGGCAATATTGGTGCAGGAGGCCGCGATCAAGCGCCTCGACGAACAGAACAAGCAGCTGGAAGCCGAGCTGCAGCAGGCCCGTGCCCAGGCCCAGGCCGCACAAGCCGCCAGCAGCGCGCCGAGCAATGGCGGTGGAGGGTTCCTGTCCAGCCTCTTTGGCTCGGGTGGGCGTAACGCGGCCCCGGCGGTACAGCCGCAGCGCCCCGCTGCTGCCCCGGTGGCATCGGGTGGTGGCTGGCGCGAGCCGTCGGCACCGGGCTTTGCCCAGCCCCAGCCCCAGGCACCGCAGCCCGGCTTCGGCGCCGCGCCGGCGCGCAGTGGTGCCAGCAGTTTCCTCGGCGGCGCCATGCAGACCGCCGCCGGGGTAGCCGGTGGTGTGTTGCTGGCGCAGGGTATCAGCAGCCTGTTCAACCACAACTCGCAGCCGCAAGAGGTGGTCGAGGTGATCAAGGAAGAACCAACCCCGGCCAGTGACAGCGGCGGCTGGAACGACCAGGGCGGGCAGCAGCAAGTGGCTGACAACGGGGGTTGGGGCAGTGACCAGGGGGGTTACGCCGACAACGATTATGGCAGCGATGACGGCGGGTTCTTCTCGGACGACGATTCGTACGTCTGACAGGTCTGGCATACTGCTGGCATTCATGGGGGCTGCTGCGCAGCCCTTCGCGGGCACGCCCGCTCCCACAGCATTCCGAGCCAGACATGAGGTTGCCAGGTGAAAAAGATCGCGCTGTTCGCCGATGTGCAGAACCTCTATTACACCGTGCGCCAGGCCCACGGCTGCCATTTCAACTACACCGCCTTGTGGGCCGACGTCAGCCGGCAGGGCCAGATCGTCGAAGCCGTGGCTTATGCCATCGACCGTGGCGACACCAAGCAACAGCAGTTCCAGCAGATTCTGCGCAACCTGGGTTTCGATGTGCGCCTGAAACCCTTCATTCAGCGCAGCGATGGCTCGGCCAAAGGTGACTGGGATGTGGGCATCACCCTGGATGTGATCGACGCGGCCAGCCGGGTCGACCAGGTGGTGCTGGCCTCCGGCGACGGTGATTTCGACCTGCTGCTGGAGCGGGTGATCCAGCGCCATGGCACCGAAGCCGTGGTGTATGGCGTGCCGGGGCTGACCGCACTGTCACTGATTCGAGCTGCCAGCCGCTATGTGCCCATCGAGGGTGCGCTGTTGCTTAAACATTGAGTCGCCTGTGAGATCGAGCGCCGCCCGCGCGGCGCATCGCGAGCAAGCTCGCTCCTACATTTGTTTCGGGCCAGTAACGCCTGCGCCAACGCGCGCGACCGCCCTGTTCGTACGACGCGATATCGCGCCATGCGCCAAGGCGTTCGCGCGCAAATCCCACAGGCATAATTGGCCCGAAACAAATGTAGGAGCGAGCTTGCTCGCGATGCGCCGCGCGGGCGGCGCTCGATCTCCCAGGCAACCCATGACCCAAACCGGACGCACCAAAATTGTGCCGCTCATTTGATCCCATTCTGTAACGTATATGCACCCAGGCAGCCCGTTAAACTGACTCACCCGTAAACGGATTTCGAGTTTTCCCCATGCCTGCCTCCCGTCGTTTCCCGCTGTTGCTGATTGGCGCCTTCCTGGCTCTGTATTTGGTCTGGGGCTCCACGTATCTGTTCATTCGCATCGGCGTGGAAAGCTGGCCACCGATGCTCATGGCCGGGGTGCGCTTTCTGATTGCCGGTGGCCTGCTGTACGGTTTTCTGCGCTGGCGCGGTGTGCCGGCGCCGACCTGGCCGCAGTGGCGGGCGGCAGGGGCGATCGGCTTTCTGCTGCTCAGCTGTGGCAACGGCGGCGTAACTGTGGCCGAGCATGCTGGCGTGGCGTCGGGCGTGGCGGCGCTGGCCGTGGCAACGGTGCCACTGTTCACCTTGCTGTTCGGCCTGTTGTTCGGGCACCGCAATTCGAAGCTGGAGTGGGCAGGCATCGCACTTGGGTTGGTGGGCATCGGCCTGTTGAACCTGGGCTCCAACCTGCAGGCAAGCCCGATTGGCGCGGCGCTCATCATTTTCGCGGCGGCATCCTGGGCGTTTGGCTCGGTGTGGAGCAAGACCTTGCCGCTGCCCCAGGGGCCGATGGCCAGCGCTGCGGAAATGCTGGTCGGTGGTGCGGTGCTGTTGCTGGGCAGCGTGCTGTCGGGCGAGCGCATGACGCAGATGCCCACCGCCGCAGGCTGGGGGGCGCTGGCCTACCTGGTGTTCTTCGGCTCGATCCTGGCGTTCAGTGCCTACATGTACCTGCTCAAGCATGTGCGCCCGGCAGCCGCCACCAGCTATGCCTACGTCAACCCGGCAGTGGCCGTGCTGCTGGGCATCGTCTTTGCCGGTGAACAGATTGGCGCCGAAGAGTGCGTGGCCATGGCGGTGATCATCGGCGCGGTGGTGCTGATTGGCCTGCCGCAATGGCGCAAGGCGCCCGCGCAGCCGGTGCAAGGCGAAATCTGCAAGTAGCCAGGAGCGATGCGGTAAACTTGCCGCCTTCGCTGAACCCCCTGACGGTATTGCCATGAATTTCGCCAAACTCGGCCTGATCGAACCGCTGCTGCGCACCCTGCAGCAACTGGACTACACCACCCCGACCCCGGTGCAGGCCAAGGCCATCCCCGCCGTGCTGGCCGGCCGCGACCTGATGGCCGCAGCCCAGACCGGCACCGGCAAGACCGCAGGTTTTGCCTTGCCCGTGCTGCAGCGCCTGGCGCTGGAAGGCGAGAAGGTGGCCAGCAACTCGATCCGCGCACTGGTGCTGGTACCTACCCGCGAGCTGGCCGAGCAGGTGCACGCCAACGTGCGTGAATACGCCGAGAACCTGCCGTTGAGCACCTACGCGGTGTATGGCGGCGTCAGCATCAACCCACAGATGATGCGCCTGCGCCGGGGTGTCGACCTGCTGGTGGCCACCCCGGGCCGTTTGCTCGACCTGTTCCGGCAGAACGCCGTGAAGTTCAACCAGGTGCAAACCTTGGTGCTGGACGAAGCCGACCGCATGCTCGACCTGGGTTTTGCCGAAGAGCTGCAATCGGTTTACGCGGCGCTGCCACGCAAGCGGCAGACGCTGCTGTTCTCCGCGACGTTCTCCGATCAGATCCGCATGCTGGCGGGGCTGGCGCTGAATGATCCGCTAAGCATCGAAGTCAGCCCACGCAATGCCACGGCCGCCAGCGTCAAGCAATGGCTGGTGCCTGTGGATAAAAAGCGCAAGGTCGACCTGTTCTGCCACCTGCTGCGCAAACAGCGCTGGAAGCAGGTGCTGGTGTTCGCCAAGACGCGTAACGGTGTCGACCAATTGGTGGAGCGCTTGCTGGCCGAAGGTGTGAACGCCGACGGCATCCACGGCGACCGCCCGCAGGCCACCCGCCAGCGCGCGCTGGACAGCTTCAAAGCCCGCGAGATCCAGGTGCTGGTGGCGACCGACGTGGCGGCCCGTGGCCTGGATATCGACGACCTGCCGTTGGTGGTCAACCTCGACCTGCCGATTGTGGCCGAGGACTACGTGCACCGCATCGGCCGTACCGGGCGGGCGGGCAACAAGGGCGAGGCGATTTCGTTGGTGTGCGCGGATGAGGTGCAACTGCTGGCGGCTATCGAGGTGCTGACCCGGCAGACCCTGCCGCGGCATGAAGAACCTGATTTCATCCCCGATCACCGGGTGCCGATGACCGATGCCAGTGGGCAGGTTGTCAAGAAGCCGAAGAAGCCCAAGAAGCCGAAAGAAAACAGCGCCAAGCGCGGGCTGGGGCGCTGGATGGACAGCACCGAGTCGGGCAGTGCAGAGCCGACGGTGAAGGCGGTGCGCAAGGTGCCGAGTTTCAATGGTGGGCCGCGCAAGCGCAAGCCGTAGTGCTGGAGAAAACGCTGACCACTGTGGGAGCGGGCTTGCCCGCGAAGCAGACGCCGCGGTGCATGGTACGGGCTTCGCCCGTGTTCGCGGGCAAGCCCGCTTCCACAGAGAACCGTATAGCCGTCAGGATTTCAGCCAAGCCGCCGCCGCCCGTCCGGCGCGCAATCCACTGGCGAAGCACGCTGTCAGCAAATACCCCCCGGTCGGCGCCTCCCAGTCCAGCATCTCGCCGGCACAGAACACCCCCGGCATGCCCTTGACCATCAACCCCTCATCCAGCCCCTCGAAACGCACCCCACCGGCGCTGCTGATCGCTTCATCCAGCGGTCGCGTACGCACCAGCGTGATCGGCGAGGCCTTGATCGCCCGGGCCAGCGCCTGTGGGTCGGCAAAGGTCGCCTGATCGGTCAGCTCGCGCAGCAGCGCGGCCTTGACCCCGTCAATCCCCAGCTGGCTGTGCAGGTGCTTGGCCATCGAGCGTGAGCCCCGTGGCTTGGCCAGTGCCTGGGCAATTTTGTCCACAGGCTTGTCCGGCAGCAGGTCGAGCAGCAACAACCCACGCCCTTCACGGTTGATGGCCTCGCGCACGGGTGCTGACCAGGCATACACCAGGCTGCCTTCCACGCCTTGCGCGGTGAGAATGAACTCGCCCTTGCGCGGCGCGCTGCCCGGAATGCTGAGGGCAATGTTCTTCAGCGGAGCACCGGCGAACTTGTCCTTGAGCAAGGGGCTCCAGCCTTGCACTTCAAAACCGCAGTTGCTCGGCTGCAAGGGCGAGATATCCACAGACCGTTCGGCCAGCAGCGCTTGCCAGCTGCCGTCGGAGCCCAATCGCGCCCAGCTGGCACCCCCCAGCGCCAGTACCACGACGGCGGCTTTTACCTGCCGTTCGCCCTGTGGATAAGCAATCCGCAAGGCGCCATCTGTGTGCCAACCCAGCCAGCGATGGCGGGTGTGGATAACTACCCCGCTGTCGCGCAGGCGCTTGAGCCAGGCACGTAGCAACGGCGCGGCTTTCATGTCGGTAGGGAACACCCGGCCAGAGGTGCCGACGAAGGTTTCGATGCCCAGCCCGTGAATCCACTGGCGCAACGCGTCGGCGTCGAAGTCGCGCAGCAGGCCATCGATCTGGCCCTGGCGTTCGGCATAGCGGGCCACGAACGCCGGATAGGGCTCGGAATGGGTGATGTTCATGCCGCCGACGCCCGCCAGCAGGAACTTGCGCCCAACCGAAGGCATGGCATCGAACACCTCGACCGCCAGGCCCGCCTGGGCCATGGCTTCGGCGGCCATCAGGCCGGCAGGGCCGCCACCGATGACGACAGCGAGGGGAGGGGAGGTGGGGCTCAGATCGGGCATGGTGGGCAGCAGACTGTGGAAAAGAGCCGCATTCTAGCGCAGCACTGGCCCTGCAAGCACTGGTCAAAAAATAGTCAGTGTTCTGCAGGCCTTACTGGCTAAGGGCTGCAGCGCCTTTCCCGCAGGTTATCCACAAGCGGTTCCACAGTCATTGTGAACAACCGATGACGCGTGCCGCGCTGTGGTGAAGGATGCCGTGGCGCTTGGCCAGGGCTGCGCGGTCCTTGCTGTAACCGCCGCCGATCACGCCCACCACCGGGATATCGCGGCCCAGGCAGTGACGTAGCACGGCTTCGTCACGGGCGGCAACGCCAGCGTCGGTCAGCTGCAGGTAGCCCAGGGCGTCGTCCTTGTGCACATCGACACCGGCGTCATACAGCACCAGGTCGGGCTGATACAGCGGCAGCAGGTAGTTGAGGGCATCGTCCACCACCTTCAGGTAGGCGGTGTCGCCCATACCTCGGGGCAGGGGAATGTCCCAGTCGCTTTGTGCCTTGCGCGCCGGGAAGTTCTGCTCGCAGTGCAGCGACACGGTGATGGCCTCTGGCGTGTCGTGCAGGATGCGCGCGGTGCCGTCGCCCTGATGCACGTCGCAGTCGAAAATCAGTACCCGGTGTACCCGGCCAGCCGCCAGCAGGTAGCGGCTGATCACTGCCAGGTCGTTGAAGATACAGAAGCCGGCCGGGTGGTCGTAATGGGCATGGTGGGTGCCACCGGCCAGGTGGCAGGCAATGCCATGCTGCAGCGCCATCTCGGCCGTCAGCAGCGAGCCACCGACTGCGCGTACCGTGCGCCGGGCCAGGGCTTCGCTCCAGGGCAGGCCGAGGCGGCGCTGGTCCTCGCGCGACAGCTCGCCGTTCATGTAGCGCTCGATGTAGCTGCGGTCGTGGGCCAGGGCGAGAATATCGTTGGGGCAGATGTCCGGGCGCAGCAGGGCCTGGTCGGTGGTCAGCCCGCTGTCGATCAGGTGGTCGTGCAGCAGGCGGAACTTGTCCATCGGGAAGCGGTGTTCGGCGGGGAACTCCGGGCTGTAGTCTTCGTGGTAGATCAGCGGCAGCGGCATGGGGTGTTCACAATCGGGGCCAGTGCTGATCTTGCCAGTTATCGTCCTGCGCTGGCCAATACGCGTTGCCAGTCCGGCTCGTTCAAGCGCCCGAGGATGCGCGCCTTGCCCGTGCTATCTACCGACACGAACAGAGCACTGGCGTAGCTGCTTTGACGCTCGCCGCCGGCAACGTTCTGCTGGCGAGCGAAATGGTCGATGCAGCCGTTGTGGGTCACCAGCACCAGGTTATGCCCCGCACGCTTGCGCGCCAGCGCCTCGCTGGCGAACTGGCTGTCGCAGGTTTCCAGCCAGCCTTCGCTGGCCACCGCCTGACCGAGGATGAAATGCGCGGTTTGCCGGGTGCGCAGTTTCGGGCTGGTAAGCAGGTCGGCATTGTTCAGGCCCAGCTGGCCCAGCCCCTGGCCAACACGGGCAGCGGCCTGGCTACCGCTCACGGTGATGCCGGTGGGGTCGTCCAGGCAGGGGCCGGGTGCGCTGTCGCAGCGTTCGGCGTGGCGGATCATGACGATCACCGCCCCGTCGGCCCAGTCTTGCAGCAAACCGCTGTCACTCAGTTGTTGCTCATTGCCAAGGTCCACGATATGCGTCCTCGTCGCCAGCCAGGTGGTCAACGCCGCCACGACCATGCACAGGCCAAGGGTGGCACCGAGGGCTTTGCGGGTCAGGCGCCGCTTGCGTCGGGCGTGAATGGCAGAGTGCCCCAGGGTATTGCTCGATTGCATGCATGGCTCCGTTGGCATGGCCGCGTCTGGCACGGCAGAGATGGCGGGATTTTGCTGAGGGGCCTGTCGGGGGGCGGTGAAGGGCGTGTGAAAATTGCATTCGGCGGCTAGCGATTGGGTGAAACCCGCGCCCGCGCCTACGCTGTAAACTGCAAGACGGCAAAACCGGAGCAGGCCCGATGACCCCCATCCTTGAACTGGAAAGCGCACGGCTGGTGCTGCGCCAATGGCACGACGACGATTTGCGCGAGTTCGCCGCGCTGTGCGCCGACCCGCAGGTGATGCGCTACTTCCCGGCACCACTGACGCGCCTTGAGGCCGCGGCGTTGATCGGCCGGGTACGCGGGCACTTCAATGAATATGGCTTTGGTCTGTGGGCCCTTGAGCGCAAGGACAGCGGCGCGTTCATCGGCATGACCGGTTTGCTGCACGTGGGCTTCGACGCCGATTTCACCCCCGCGGTGGAGATTGGCTGGCGCCTGGCCCGCCGCCACTGGGGCCTGGGCTTTGCCAGCGAGGCGGCTTGGACCTGTCTGCGTTGTGCTTTCGCCCAATTGCGCCTGGAGGAAGTGGTGTCGTTCACTAGCCAGAGCAACCTGCCGTCGCAGAAGGTGATGCAAGCCATCGGCATGCAGCAGGACGCAGATGGCAGCTTCGAGCACCCCCGCCTGCCTGAGGGCCACCCGCTGCGCCCGCATGTGCTGTACCGCATCGACCGCGCCCACTGGGAGCGCACCCTGCGCGCCTGAATGCACGGCCATGCCCGGCGCGAATGACAAACACTGTATTATTTGCCCACCTTGGAAGGCGCTGCCTGTTGCACGTTCAGCGCCTGTGAGATCGAGCGCCGCTTGGGCGGCGCATCGCGAGCAAGCTCGCTCCTACGGAGAACCCCCGATGAGTCATGTGTTGGACGACCTGGTCGACCTGTTGAGCCTCGAAGCCATCGAGGAGAACCTGTTCCGTGGGCGCAGCCAGGACCTGGGCTTCCGCCAACTGTACGGTGGGCAAGTGCTGGGGCAGTCGTTGTCGGCAGCCAGCCAGACGGTCGAGGACGCGCGCCATGTGCATTCGTTGCACGGCTACTTCCTGCGCCCGGGCGATGCCAGCCTGCCGGTGGTGTACTCGGTGGACCGCGTGCGCGATGGCGGCAGTTTCAGCACTCGGCGGGTGACGGCGATCCAGAAAGGCCAGACCATCTTCACCTGCAGCGCGTCGTTCCAGTACGACGAGGAAGGGTTCGAGCACCAGGCGCAGATGCCTGAGGTGGTCGGCCCGGAAAACCTGCCCACCGAAGTCGAACTGGCCCGGGCCATGGCCGACCAGTTGCCTGAACGCATTCGCGACAAAGTGCTGTGTGCCAAACCGATCGAGATTCGCCCGGTCACCGAGCGTGACCCGTTCAACCCCAAGCCCGGCGACCCGGTGAAGTACGCCTGGTTCCGCGCCGACGGCAACCTGCCTGACGTGCCTGCCCTGCACAAGTACATGCTGGCCTACGCCTCGGACTTCGGCCTGTTGACCACCGCGTTGCTGCCCCATGGCAAGTCGGTGTGGCAGCGCGACATGCAGATCGCCAGCCTCGATCACTCGCTGTGGTTCCACGGCAACCTGCGTGCCGACGAATGGCTGCTGTACGCCACCGACAGCCCATGGGCCGGTAACTCCCGTGGTTTCTGCCGTGGCAGCATCTTCAACCAGGCCGGGCAACTGGTGGCATCGTCGAGCCAAGAAGGCCTGATTCGCCATCGCAAGGATTGGGCATGAACCTGGGCGAAGTGCGCAACTGGGTGTTCGATATGGACGGCACCCTGACCGTGGCCGTGCACGACTTTGCCGCCATCCGCGTGGCACTGGACATCCCGGCCGAACACGACATTCTCACCCACCTGGCGGCGCTGCCGGCCGATGAGGCGGCGGCCAAGCATGCCTGGTTGCTGGAGCACGAGCGGGACCTGGCGATTGCCTCCACGGCGGCCACCGGGGCGGTGGAACTGGTGCGCGAGTTGGCCGAGCGCGGTTGTCGGCTGGGTATTCTTACCCGCAATGCGCGTGAGCTGGCGCATGTGACGCTGGAAGCCATCGGCCTGGCGGACTGTTTTGCGGTGGAACATATTCTCGGGCGTGACGAAGCTGCGCCCAAGCCGAGCCCGGACGGGCTACTGAAGATTGCCAGTGCCTGGGGTGTGGCGCCCAGCGAGCTGGTGATGGTGGGGGATTACCGCTTTGACCTGGATTGTGGGCGGGCGGCGGGGGCGCGCACGGTGCTGGTGAACCTGCCGGATAACCCTTGGCCGGAACTGGTGGATTGGCATGCGGCCGATTGCCGGGCGTTGAAGGTGATGCTGGGCTGATTCTAGCGCTGGCCTGGGTTCAGCACCGAACCTGTAGGAGCAGCCTTGTGCTGCGAAGGGGCCATTACCAACATGCCTATCTGTTGCTTGTATTGGCCTCTTCGCAGCACAAGGCTGCTCCTACAGGGCCAGCGCTCAACTCAAGAGCAGCGCTGTATCCGCGAAGAGGCCAGACCTGTCTATGCTCAACCCCACTCTTTCCCCTGATACGGAGACTCACCCATGACCAGCAAGGCCATCTACGTACAACCCGGTGGCGGCTACGACAAGGTCGAGGTCGGCACCAGCGAGGCGCCCGAGCCCCAGGCCGGCGAGATCACCGTACGCCTGCACGCCAGTTCCCTCAACTACCACGATTTCGCCGTGGTCAGCGGTATGTGGGGCCCGAGCGAGCGGCGCATCCCCATGGCCGATGGCGCCGGTGAAGTGGTCGCGGTTGGGGCGGGCGTTACCGAGTTCCAGGTCGGCGACAACGTGGTCAGCACCTTCTTCCCCGACTGGCTCGATGGCCAGGCCAATGTCGAGGGCTTTGCCCGGGTGCCCGGTGACGGCATCGATGGCTACGCCCGTGAACAGGTCACCGCCCGCGCCACGGCCTTCACCCTGGCGCCCAAGGGCTTCAGCCATGCCGAGGCTGCCACCCTGACCACTGCCGGCCTTACCGCCTGGCGCGCGTTGATGAGCGATGACCACCTCAAGCCCGGCGACACGGTGCTGGTGCAGGGCACTGGCGGTGTGTCGATCTTCGCCCTGCAGTTCGCCAAGCTGGCCGGCGCCACAGTGATCGCAACTTCGTCCAGCGATGCCAAGTTGGAGCGCCTGAAAGCTTTGGGCGCCGACCACCTGATCAACTACAAGAGCACCCCGGCCTGGGGTGAGCAAGTGCGCGAGCTGACCGGCAACCGCGGCGTCGATCATGTGATCGAAGTGGGCGGCCCGGCGACGCTGGAGCAGTCGATGATTGCCGCGCGCATTGGCGGGCATGTTTCGCTGATCGGCATCCTCACCGGGGTGGCCGGGCAGTTGCCGCTGGTGCAGGCGCTGGTGCGGCAGATTCGCCTGCAAGGGGTGCTGGTGGGCAGCCGTGCGCAGCAGCAGGCCATGGTCCGGGCGATCGATGCCAACGGCTTGCGGCCGGTGGTGGACAAGCACTTCGAGTTGGAGCAGATCGTCGAGGCGTTCCGTTACCAGGAGAGCAACCGGCATTTCGGCAAGATCTGCCTGACCTGGTGAGGTAAGGGCGGCCAGATGTAACGGCCACCCTACAAGCCAATACATTCGCGCACATCGGCAGCACAGGGCGGCTGGCTAGAATGCCCCGCTCTGTTGCGATTGATTCTCTTCAAGAGGATGCCTCGATGTGCCAGTTTCCCCTTTCCTGGCAGCGCTTGCTGCCTGCCTTGTTGCTGTTGGCGACTTGCCTCGGCTTCATCCAACCCGCCAGCGCCGTGCAGGTGACCGATGTGCTAGGGCGCAAGGTGCAGCTCGACCATGCCCCCACGCGCATCGTGCTCGGCGAAGGCCGGCTGTTCTTCGCGTTGGCGCTGCTCGACCGTGACAACCCGTTCCAACGCGTGGTCGGCTGGCAGAACGACATGCGCCTGCTCGACCCTCACACCTATCAGGTGTATGCGCAGCAGTACCCTCAAGTCGCCAAGCTGCCGCTGATCGGCCAGGCTTCCGAGCAGAGCGTCAGCGCCGAACAGATTCTTGCCCTCAAGCCCGACCTGGCCATTTTCAGTATCGCCGGCGAAGGCCCGACGCAGCACAGCCCGGTGGCCGACCTGCTGGAAAAGGCCGGTGTGCCGGTGTTGTTCATCGACTTCCGCGTGCACCCGATCCGCAATACTCGGGTCAGCATGGAGGCGCTGGGTGCCTTGCTGGGGCGTGAACAGCAGGCGCGGGACTACCTGAGCCTGTATGACCGCCACCTGAAACGGGTGACCGACGGCGTAGCCGGGATCAAGGAAAGCGAGCGGCCCAAGGTGTTCCTCGAACTGTTGGCTGGCGTGTGGCAGGCACCGGGGCACACCACCGGCAAGAGCGGTCTGGGCAGCGTGGTCGAGGCTGTGGGTGGGCACAACATCGGCGCCGACGTGGTGCCGGGCGCGCTGGGTGATGTGAGCGTGGAGTATGTGCTGCAGGCTGACCCGGACGTGTACATCGCTACCGGCAATCGTGCGCCGGGCGTGCTGCTGGGGGCCGGTGTATCCGTGGATACGGCACGGCAAAGCCTGGCGAAGATCACCGAACGCCCCGAGTTCGCGCCGCTGCGGCCGATCCGGGCCGGCCAGGCGCATGGCTTGTGGCATGACTTCTACAACTCACCGTTCAATATTCTCGCGGTCGAGGCCATGGCCCGTTGGGTGCACCCGGAGCGCTTCAAGGACATCGACCCGCAGGCCACCATGGGTGAAATCAACCGCTTGCTCAGGGTCGGCCTGGACGGCCAGTACTGGGTCGACGCCCAGTGACCGCGCTGGCTCACGACGGTGCGGCGCTCGCGGCCTGGCACTACCGCCGCCTGCTGTGGCGGCGGGCCTTGCTGGTGTCCGCGCTGGCAGTGTTGCTGCTGCTGTCGGTGCTCGGCGACCTGGCCAGCGGTGCCTCGGGCATGGGCCTTGGGCAATTGCTGCATGGCATGCTCGACCCGGCGACGTTGAGCGCCACCGAGCGGGTGATCATCTGGAACGTGCGCCTTCCGTACTCGCTGATGGCGGTACTGGTGGGGGCGGCCCTGGCGCTTGCCGGTGCCGAAATGCAGGCGATCCTCGACAACCCGCTGGCCAGCCCCTTTACCTTGGGTGTGTCGTCATCGGCGGCGCTCGGTGCCTCGCTGGCGATCGCCTACCCGCTGGGCATCGCCTGGCTGGCGCCGAGCGCCCAGGTGACGGCGATGGCGTTCCTCTTCGCCTGCCTGTCGGTGGTGCTGTTGCAGGCTATGTCGCGCTTGCGTGGCGCCGGGGTGCAGAGCCTGGTGCTGTTCGGCATCGCCCTGGTGTTCAGCTGCAACGCGCTGGTCTCGTTGCTGCAGTTGCTGGCCACCGAGGACGTGCTGCAGCAACTGGTGTTCTGGACCCTGGGCAGCCTGGCCCGGGCCGATTGGCAGAAGCTTGGCATTTTGGCCCTGGTGTTGGCGTTGCTGTTGCCGTTTTCGCTGCGAGCTGCACCGGCCATGACTTTGTTGCGCATGGGCGAAGACCGTGCGCGCAGTTTTGGTGTGGATATGCGGCGCCTGCGTTTTGCCTCGCTGCTGCGCATCAGCCTGTTGTCGGCCACGGCGGTGGCGTTCGTCGGCACCATCGGTTTTGTCGGCCTGGTCGGGCCGCACATCGCCCGGCTGCTGGTCGGTGAAGACCAACGCTTCCTGCTGCCTGCCAGTGCGCTGGTGGGGGCCTTGATGCTGTCGCTGTCGTCGCTTGTCAGCAAGGCGATTTTGCCGGGGGTGATCGTGCCGGTGGGCATTGTTACTGCGTTGGTGGGCGTGCCGGTATTCGTGGTGCTGGTGTTTCGCCGGGGGAGGAGGTTGTGAGCCTGTTGATCGAGGGTGTTTCGGTGGCTTACGGCGCGCGGCAGATCCTGCATGGGGTGAGCCTGCCGGCGTTGCCGACCGGCAGCCTGGTGGCGCTGGTCGGGCCCAATGGCGCGGGCAAGTCTACGTTGCTGCGCGCCCTGGCAGGGCTGGAGCGGATGCGCGGTGGTTTGAGCCTGGATGGGCAGGACATGACGCGTCTGGGGTTTGCCGAGCGTTCGCGTCGCCTGGCCTACATGCCCCAGCAATTGCCGCCGGGAATCGCCCTGGGCGTACTGGAAAGCATTGTGGCGGCCTTGCGCGTAAGCGCTTGCAGCGACCTGCTGGGCAGCGCCTTCGATGCGTTGCGCCAGTTGGGCATTGAGGGGTTGGCCGAGCGCTCGCTGGACAGTTTGTCAGGCGGGCAACGGCAACTGGTGGCATTGGCCCAGTTGCTGGCGCGCAACCCGCAGGTGCTGTTGCTGGACGAGCCGACCAGCGCACTGGACCTGCATTACCAGTTGCGGGTGATGGATGCCGTGCGCGAGCGGGTGCAGGCGCATCGATTGCTGGCGGTGGCCGTGCTGCATGACATCAACCTGGCGGCCAGCCACGCAGATTGGCTGGTGGTGTTGCGTGAGGGCCGGGTGGTGGCCTGCGGGGCGCCGGGGGATGTGCTGCAGCCGGGGCTGTTGGCTGAAGTGTATGGCGTGGAGGCGCGGGTGGAGCGCTGTTCGCAGGGGCGCCTGCAGGTGCTGGTGGACCGGGCGTTGGCTTGACTTTCACGTCGACGCGCAACGGTCTTGCATCATCACTCAGGCTACCGCATCACTCTGTAGGAGCAGCCTTGTGCTGCGAAGAGGCCATTGCAGCCGAGGCTAATCGCTAGCCTTACTGGCCTCTTCGCAGCACAAGGCTGCTCCTACAGGGCTTGTGTTTGCCTTGAAATCGACCGCGCTCTTAGTCTGGTAACAACCGGTCGCGGCTGTTGGACAGGTGCAGGCACACCGCCGCCCGTGCCGCATCCGGGTCTTGCCGGCGGATGGCATTGAGGATCGCCTCGTGCTCCAGGTTGGCCAGGTAGGCTTGCCGCGCCAGCTTGGCCCCGGAGCGTTCGGCCAGGGCCATGCGGTTACGCGGGATCAAGCCGTTGCCCAGCTGCAGCAGCATCTCGGTGAAATACAGGTTGCCGGTGGCCTCGGCAATCAGCAGGTGAAAGCGCCGGTCGGCTTCGATGCAACTGTCGCCAGCAGCGGCCAGGTCCTGATAGTCATCCAGCGCCTGGCGCATGCGTGCCAGTTGCCCTTCATCACGACGTAGCGCGGCCAGCGCTGCGGCCTGGCCCTCCAGGCCAATACGCAGTTCCAGCAGATCGCGCACATTCGCCGCGTTTTCCGCCGCAACGCGCAGCCCAGCCTGGGCCTGGCGCTCCATCACGAAGGTACCGATACCGTGGCGCGGCTCCACCAACCCCGAGGCCTGCAACTTCGACAAGGCTTCGCGGACCACGGTGCGGCTGACCCCGTGCTCACGCACCAAGGTGTTTTCCGAGGGCAGCTTGTCGCCCGGTTTGAAGGTGCCCAGCAAAATGTGCTGGGTCAGGCTGGACACCAGGTCATGGGCTCGGCTGTGGCCGCGTTTGCGGGCGTGTTCGGGTTCCATGTGCGATCCGCTTCTTGTCGTGCTTGTACGACAAGTTAATCGATAGAAATATTTTTTGCCGGTTTTTCTTGTGGTTAAGTCAGCGCATAGCTGAGCTGTTTTTGCATGATCTCAGCAAGATTCCATTGTGACAGCTTGTACTTTGCGATTTTCCCGACGTTGACGATCTTGTCGTACAACTGTGTGGCGCATATGCTCAGCCCCACTGTCATGTCAGACAACCTCGACCCGCACAAAAACAATTAGTGGGAGATCCGCAAGTGAACGACACCCTCGCTCCGTCTGCCCGGCATGAAGGCGACGCGTTGGCCAGTGCCGTGGCCAAGGTCAAGCGCCACGTACTGCCGCTGTTCGTCATCATGTTCATCGTCAACTACCTCGACCGCGTCAACATCGGCTTCGTCCGCCCGCACCTGGAAAGTGACCTGGGCATCAGCGCTGCGGCCTTCGGCTTTGGCGCCGGCTTGTTCTTCATTGGCTACGCGCTGTTCGAAGTACCCTCCAACATGCTGCTGCAGAAGGTAGGGGCACGTCTGTGGCTGACCCGCATCATGTTCACCTGGGGGCTGGTGGCCACGGCCATGGCCTTCGTGCAGAACGAAACCCAGTTCTATGTGCTGCGCTTTTTGCTGGGTGTTGCCGAAGCGGGGTTCTTCCCCGGGGTGATCTACTACTTCACCCGCTGGTTGCCGGCGGCCGAGCGCGGCAAGGCCATTGCCATCTTCCTCAGCGGTTCGGCGCTGGCCTCGCTGATCTCCGGGCCGCTGGCCGGGGCGCTGATGCAGATCCAGGGCTTGGGTATGCACGGCTGGCAATGGATGCTGTTCATCGAAGGCATGGCCTCGGTAGCCCTGTGCTTCTTCGTGTTCTTCTGGCTCGACTCCAAGCCGCAGGACGCCAAGTGGCTGAGCCAGGCCGAGCAGGATGCGTTGGTCGCCACCATCGAACGCGAGCAGCAAGCGCGCGAGGCCATCGGCGCGGTCAAGCCGTCAGCCTGGAGCCTGCTCAAAGACCGCCAGATCGTGCTGTTCTGCCTGATCTACTTCTGCATCCAACTGACCATCTACGCCGCTACCTTCTGGCTGCCGAGCATCATCAAGCGCATGGGCGACCTCAGTGACATGCAGGTCGGGTTCTTCAACTCGATCCCGTGGCTGATCTCGATCCTGGCCATGTACGCCTTCGCCGCCGGTTCCGCACGCTGGAAGTTCCAGCAGGCCTGGGTGGCGGGTGCCCTGCTGGTCGCCGCCATCGGCATGTTCATGTCCACCACCGGGGGGCCGGTGTTCGCCTTCGTTGCGGTGTGCTTCGCCGCGATCGGCTTCAAGTCGGCGTCGTCACTGTTCTGGCCAATCCCGCAGGGCTACCTGGATGCCCGTATCGCGGCGGCCGTGATTGCGCTGATCAACTCGGTCGGCAACCTCGGCGGCTTCGTCGCCCCCACCACCTTCGGCCTGCTGGAACAGCAGACCGGCTCGATCCAGGGCGGGCTGTACGGCCTGGCGGTGACCTCGGTGCTGGCGGCCATCGCCATCTTCTTCGTACGCACTCGCCCCAAGGGCGCCCCTTCCGATGACCTAAAGGCCCCTTCGGCCCTGGGCCAGATCCACTGATGACTGCGAGACAATAATCATGAACATGCAGACCAACCCCGCCGTTCACACCACCACCCCGGTGGTCACCGACCTGCGCGTGATCCCCGTCGCCGGCCATGACAGCATGCTGCTCAACCTCAGCGGCGCCCATGGCCCGTATTTCACCCGCAACGTGGTGGTGCTGCGCGACAGCGCCGGCAACACCGGCCTGGGCGAAGTGCCCGGCGGCGAGAAGATTCGCCAGACCCTGGAGGACGCCCGCAGCCTGGTGCTCGGCCAGCCAATCGGCCACTACCAGCGCGTGCTCAATGCCATGCGCCAGACCTTCGCCAACCGCGACTCGGCGGGGCGTGGCCTGCAAACCTTCGACCTGCGCATTACCGTGCATGCGGTGACCGCCATCGAATCGGCGCTGCTCGACTTGCTCGGTCAGCACCTGAACGTGCCGATGGCGGCTCTGCTGGGCGAGGGGCAGCAACGCGATGCAGTGAAGATGCTCGGCTATTTGTTCTATATCGGTGACCGCCAGCAGACTGACCTGGCTTACCGCAACGAAACCGATAGCGATGAAGACTGGTTCCGCCTGCGTCACGAAAAGGCCCTGACCGCGGAAGCGGTGGTACGCCTGGCCGAGGCCGCCAAGGCGCGCTATGGCTTCAGCGACTTCAAGCTCAAGGGCGGGGTATTGCGGGGCGAGGAGGAGATGGAAGCGGTGACGGCCTTGGCCGAGCGCTTCCCTGAAGCGCGCATCACCCTCGACCCGAACGGCGCCTGGTCATTGAAAGAGGCCATTGCCCTGTGCCGCGACAAGCACAACGTGCTGGCCTACGCCGAAGACCCCTGCGGTGCCGAGAACGGTTACTCGGGCCGCGAGGTGATGGCCGAGTTCCGCCGCGCCACCGGTCTGCCCACCGCCACCAACATGATCGCCACCGACTGGCGCCAGATGGGCCATGCGATCCAGTTGCAGTCGGTGGACATTCCGCTGGCCGACCCGCACTTCTGGACCTTGCAGGGTTCGGTACGGGTGGCGCAGATGTGCAACGACTGGGGGCTGACCTGGGGGTCTCACTCCAACAATCACTTCGACATTTCGCTGGCGATGTTCACCCAGGTGGCAGCTGCGGCGCCGGGCGAGATCACCGCAATCGACACCCACTGGATCTGGCAGGACGGCCAACGCCTGACCCGCGAGCCGCTGCGCATTGTCGACGGCCATGTGCGGGTGCCGGCGCGGCCGGGGCTGGGGGTGGAGCTGGATGAAGACCAGCTGGCCAAGGCGCATGAGTGCTACCGCAACATGGGCCTTGGCGCGCGGGATGACAGCGTGGCGATGCAGTACCTGATACCGGGTTGGTGCTTCGATAACAAGCGGCCTTGCCTGGTGCGTTAACCAACAAGCCTGTGCGGTCCCTGTAGGAGCAGCCTTGCGCTGCGAAGAGGCCGGCACAGGCAACCCACATCCAAATGAAAAACAAAAGCGCCAAACGGCCCGGTGGCGCAATCGGGCATGCCATTCGCGACATCTGGCGTTAATGGAATTGCCCTGTCGTGATCGAACAGTTCCGGGGCGTTCTCGTGTAATTTCCCACCGCCATGCGGGGCTTAAATGAAGCCCGACCCGCACTGCCACGTTGCTCTGTGATGCGCGCCAAAAATCCACAACAGTGCGCGAGTAACGTGTCGACTTATTGAATTCAAAGGAGATATTTTCGCCTACGCCTGCCCGTCCATCCTTGTGTCAGCAAAAAGAGAACAACATCAATGAACACCGTGGGATCTGATGGCAACCTTGCACAAGGTTTCAAGCCACGTCATGTAACGATGCTGTCCATCGCCGGCATCATCGGCGCCGGACTTTTCGTAGGCTCTGGCCATGCCATCGCGGCAGCCGGGCCAGCAACCATAATTTCCTATTTCGTGGCCGGGACCTTGGTGGTACTGGTCATGCGCATGCTCGGCGAAATGGCCGTGGCACACCCTGACACCGGATCGTTTTCCACCTATGCCGACCAGGCCATCGGGCGCTGGGCCGGCTACACCATCGGCTGGTTGTACTGGTGGTTCTGGGTGCTGGTCATCCCTATCGAAGCGCTGGCCGCCGGGCATGTGTTGAACGCCTGGTTCCCGCAGGTGGACAGCTGGATTTTCGCCCTGGCTTCGGTGCTGCTGCTGGCCGGTACCAACTTGTTCAGCGTGGCCAAGTACGGCGAGTTCGAGTTCTGGTTCGCCATCCTCAAGGTCACCGCCATTCTTGGCTTCATCGGCCTGGGCTTCGCCGCACTCATGGGCTGGCTGCCCAACCGTGAGGTCAGCGGGTTGAGCGGGTTGATGGCCGAGTACGGCGGCTTTGCGCCGAAGGGCTGGTCGGCGGTGGTCGGTGCGTTCATTACCGTGATGTTCAGCTTCATCGGCACCGAGGCGGTGACCATCGCGGCGTCCGAGTCCAGCGACCCGTCGCGCAACATCGCCAAGGCCACCCGCTCGGTGATCTGGCGTATCAGCACCTTCTACATCCTGTCGATCTTCGTGATCATCTCGGTGGTGCCGTGGAACGACCCGCAGCTGGCGGTGGTGGGCTCGTACCAGCGCGCGCTGGAAATCATGAACATCCCCAATGCGGCGTTCATGGTCGACCTGGTGGTGCTGGTGGCCGTGACCAGCTGCATGAACTCGTCGATCTACATCGCTTCGCGGATGATGTACTCGCTGGCCAAGCGCGGTGACGCCCCGGCCTTCCTCAACAAAACCTCCAAGGTCGGCGTACCGCGTGCCGCGGTGTTCGGCAGCACCCTGATCGGTGCGGCCATCGCCATCCTCAACTACTTCGCACCGAAGGGCGTGTTCGAATTCCTGCTGGCAAGCTCCGGCGCCATCGCCCTGCTGGTGTACATGGTCATCGCCATCTCGCAGCTGCGCATGCGCCGCCGCCTGGAGCGGGAAAACACCGAGCTGAAGTTCCGTATGTGGCTGTTCCCGTACCTGACCTGGGCGGTGATCGTCTTCATTGCCGGGGCGCTGGCGGTGATGATGTACACGCCTGAGCATCGGGCGGAGGTGAGTTCCACATTGGGCCTGGCGATCGTGATTTCCTTCCTGGGGATCGTGACCTCGCGGGGCCATGCGCAACCGGTGGGGGTGCGGTCGATGGGGTGATTGAGTTCACCGGGTGGTAGGGCAAAGGGCACTCGTGGATGGGTGCCCTTTGTTTTTTGAAACACTTGTTTGGCCGCGCGGGCGGTCGGCGTGGGGCTTGCCCGGCGTAGACTCCTCTTCGAATTCATGAGGGAGTCGATGCATGAGCGCAGAACAACAAAGGCCACAAGTGCCAGTGGCCCCATCGTCGATTAAGGATGACCGCTTTGATGAGGTACTGGCATTGATCCAAGGGGCCAGACAGCGGGTGGTGCAGACGGTCAACACGCAGTTGATCGAGCTGTACTGGCAAGTCGGTGCCTACATCAGTCGCAAGCTGGAGCAGGCGGAGTGGGGCGACTCGGTGGTCAGTCAGTTGGCTGCTCATCTTGCTCGAACGCAACCTGGCTTGCGTGGGTTCACGCGTGCGAATTTGTTCCGGATGCGTCAGTTCTACGATTCATATCGCGGCGATGAGAAAGTCGCACCACTGGTGCGACAATTGTCTTGGAGTCACAACCTTATCATTCTGGGGCAGTGCAAGCAGCGTGATGAGTGCGAGTTTTATGTGCGGATGGCCGTTCAGGAGCGTTGGTCGCGGCGTGAGCTTGAGCGTCAACTTAAAGCCGCTCTGTATGAGCGCTGCGTTGCTAACCCGGCAAAAGTTTCGGCAGCACTGAGGCAGAACTATCCTGCGGCCATGGACGTTTTTCGGGATGCCTACATGGTCGAGTTTCTTGGTCTGCCTGGTGTGCATGCCGAATCAGACCTGCATTGCGCATTGATGGACCGGCTCAAACAGTTCCTGATCGAGTTGGGTAGGGATTTCTGCTTCGTCGGCTCGCAATACCCGCTTCAGGTCGGCGGCCGTGACTTCGCACTCGACTTGCTGTTCTTCCACCGTGGCCTCAACTGCCTGGTAGCGATCGAACTGAAAGTCGGTCGCTTCGAGCCAGAGTACCTGGGCAAGCTGGATTTCTATCTCGAAGCACTGGACCGCAATGAGCGCAAGCCTCATGAAAACCCCGCCATCGGTGTATTGCTATGCGCCAGCAGAGACTACGAGGTGGTTGAGTACGCACTCAATCGCAGTTTGTCCCCAGCGCTGATTGCCGAGTATCAAACGCGCTTGCCGGACAAGGCATTGCTGCAAGCCAAGCTGCATGAGTTCTATGCCTTGGGTACTGCAGACGATCCGAGCGCTTGAGCATTCATCAAGTGCCTTCTATCACGCTTTGCACATACCGCATCACTGCCGGCGCCTTTTCGAATCGCCGGTGGATCAGGCTCAGCCACGAACTGGCCTGGCAGTCGACTATTCGCCGGTAGTTCACCTGCGGCAGGCTAATGCGCTGTACGACCGATTCCGGGACCACGGCAATGCCTTGGCCGAGGGACACCAGGGTAATCACTGCCACCAGGCTGCCGGGTTGCGGGCCGAGCCGTGGCACGAAACCACCTTGTGCGGCCACCTCCAGCGTGCCGGAAATCTGCTCGGGCAGGATGAAGGTTTCATTGGCCAGGCGCGCGGCCGGGATCTGTGGCACTTCATTGATCCGTGAGCGGGCGGGCAGGGCGAGGACGAAGCCTTCCTGGCGTAGGGCAATGGCTTCGAGTGCTTCCGGCAACTCCATGGGCGAGCGCACATAGGCCAGGTCCAGCAGGCCATCGCGGACCATGCCGGGCAGTTCGGCCATGGGCAGTTCGCGGATGTTCAGGCGTACACCGGGGCAGGTTTCGCTGTAGTGGCTGACCTGCTGCTGAAGCATGCCCGAGTAAGCGGCCGAGGCCACGTAGCCCAGCTCGATGCGCCCGCTTTCGCCACGGGCGGCGCACTGTGCGCCCAGTTGTGCGGCGTCGAACTGGCGCACGGCCTGTTCGGCTTCGATCAGCAGCGCCTGGCCGGCGGCGGTGAGGTTGACCTCGCGCTGGTTACGCTCGAACAGGCGCACGCCCAGTTCGCGCTCCATGTCCTGGATCTGCCGGCTGAGGGTGGGCGGGGCGATGCCCAGTTGCTCGGCGGCCCGGGTGAAATGGCCGTGGCGGGCGACGCAGAGGAAGTAGCGGAAATGGCGGATTTCCATGGGTGTTACCTACAGGGTAATGACGCAGGCCGCCGGGGCTAACAAGGTTTGGGGTTGGCGGCGTTAGGGTAGGGCCAACACTACAAGGCTGGCGCTGATACGACCAGCCTGCATCTGGAGCCTGCCATGCCTGCCCCTTCAGCACGCTTTACCTTGCTTACCGCCTCCCTGGTCTGCGCCCTGATCATCCTCGACACCAACATCGTCGCGGTCAGCCTGCCCAGTATCGCGCGCGACCTGTCCGGCTCGTTCGCCGATATCGAATGGGTGGTCAGCGCCTACTTGCTCGCCTTCGCCGCTTGCCTGTTGCCCGCCGGTAGCCTGGCCGACCGCTTCGGCCGGCGGCGCATGCTGCTGCTCGGCCTGGGGCTGTTCGGCATCGCTTCGCTGGCCTGCGGCGCGGCGCCCAGCTTGCTGTTCCTCGACCTGGCCAGGGCCGCCAAGGGGATTGGCGCTGCGTTGCTGCTGACCTCGGCCCTGGCGGCGATCGGCAACCGCTTCCATCAACCACAGGAGCGCATGCGTGCCTGGGCCTTCTGGGGCGCCTGCATGGGCGCCACCATCACCTTTGCGCCGCTGCTGGGTGGGGTGATTGCCAGTACCTTGGGCTGGCGCTGGATCTTCTACATCAACCTGCCGCTGGTGGCACTGTTGGCGGTCATGGTCATGGCCAGCATCGAGGAGTCTCGCGACAGTGCGGCGGCGCGGCTCGACCCCTGGGGCAGCCTCACCTTCGCTGGCGGCCTGGGCTACCTGATCTGGGCGATGATCGATGCCAACCAGGTGGGCTGGGGCAGCGCGCAAACCCTTGGCCGGTTGGTGATCAGCGCCTTCCTGTTCGGCCTGTTCGTCATGGTCGAACGCAGCCAGGTGCGGCCAATGATCGACTTGCGACTGATGCGCAGCGGGCGTTTCGTGGGGGCTTTGCTAGGTATGTTTGCCTACGCCGCCTGCGCCCAGGTAATGATGACCCTGCTGCCGCTGTACTTGCAGAACGGTCTGCAACTGTCGGCCTTGGCCGCGGGTGCAGGCATGTTGCCGTTCGCCGTCGCCATGCTGCTGACGCCGCGTCTGGGCATGCGCCTGGCTACCCGCTTGAGCCCGGCGCAGGTGTTCGCGCTGGGCCTGGTGCTGGTGGGCACGGGCAATTTGCTGTGTGCCTGGGCCACGCGCCACGGCGGCTATGGCGCATTTGCCCTGGCCAGCCTGGTGCTGGGCGCTGGCGCCGGGCTGCTCAATGGCGATACGCAGAAAAACATCATGGCCTGCGTACCGCGTGAACGCACCGGGATGGCCTCGGGCCTCAGCACCACCACGCGGTTCGGGGCGATCGTGCTGGCCATTGGCGTACTCGGCGGCGTGCTCGCTGCCCGTAGCGGGCAGTTGCTGCAGGAGGCCATGGCCAGCGTGGCACCCGCACAATCGAGCCAGGTTGCCGCGATGGCCACGCGCGTTGCGGCGGGTGACCTGCAGGCGGCGCTGGCCCTGATCGAACCCGGCTTGCGTGAGGCCGTGGCGCCTTTGGCCCGCCAGGCGTTCATGGGCGGTTTCGAGGCTGTGCTACAGGTCGCGGGTGTGGCAGCGCTGTTGTTCGCGCTGCTGGTCGGCGCGCTGCTGAGCCGACCCCTGCCGGCCATGCAAGAGGGGTTGCTGGCCGAGGGGCGGCCCTGAAGCGGGCAGGCATCGTGCAATGATCTAAAAATAAATGAGGTGTTTTATCATTCTCGTTCGGCTTGTAGAGAAGGCCGGAATACAGGCCAGTCCGCCGACCCCTCTACGGAGCGAGAAAAATGAGTTCTACCCCGGTTCCACAGCGCCACCCATTGAGCCGTGCTGTGCACGCTGCTTTCCTGGGCCTGGTTGTCAGTAGCTGTGCGCTGCCTGCGCTGGCGCAATCGGCAAGCGCTGAACACAGCAACCAGGCCCAGCAATGGAACATCCCAAGTGGCCCATTGGCACCGGCGCTGGACCGCTTTGCTCGGCAGGCGGGTATCAGCCTGTCCTTCGATGCCCAGAGCGTAGCCAACCGCAACACGGCGGGTGTGCAAGGCACCCTGGGAACGTCGACTGCACTCGCGTTGTTGTTGCAGGGCACCGAGCTTCAGGCCGAGCAGCAAGGCCCCAGTGCTTATCTGGTGGTACCGCAGCCCAAGCCTACCGGCCCGCTGGAGCTGGGCGCCAGCGAGGACTACCGCCTGGCACCGGTCATCATCAATGCCAAGGTCAAGGCCAGCGCAGACGATGACAGCAACTCGGTGGTCGCCAAAGAACTGTGGGTAGGCGGCAAGGTGGCGACCAGCATTCTCAACACGCCAGCCTCCGTGTCGGTGGTGACCAACAAGGAAATGCAGCAGCGCAGCGTCAGCACCACCGAAGAGGCGCTGCAGTACACCCCCGGCGTGGTCAGCGACTACTACGGTTCGGACGACCGTAACGATTACTTTCTGATCCGCGGCTTCCAGGCCACCACCTACCGTGACGGCCTCACCCTCAGCTCGATGCGCGGCGTGCGCGAAGACCCTTACGCCTACGAGCGCATAGAAATTCTGCGTGGTGCCAACTCCACGCTGTTCGGCCCGGCAGACCCAGGCGGCTCGGTCAACTTCGTGACCAAGCAACCGCGCTTCGAGAAGTTCGGCCAGGGCTACGTGACCTACGGCTCCTACAACCATGCCGAGACCGGTATCGATGTGGGCGATGCGCTCAACGACGAGCAAACCCTGGCCGGCCGCTTCACGGCCAAGATGCAGAACAGCGACCGAGAGTACGACCACTCCCAGGACGACAACCGGTTCGTGATGGGCGGCCTGACCTGGGCGCCGACTGACTTCACCTCGGCCACCATGATGCTCGACTACCTGAAAACCGATAGCTCGCCCAACAGTGGCGGCTACCCGCTGGACAAGGAGTACGACCGCAGCGATTTCTATGGCGAGCCCAGCTACAACTTCCACAATGTCGAGCGCACCAGCCTGAGCGGCAACATCACCCATGACTTCGACAACGGCTTCGTGCTGCGCAGCAACCTGCGCTACAGCGAGCTGAGCGATGACTTTGGCTACGCGTACCTGAGCGACAGCGCCTCGCGTGTCGGCACCACCATTCCTCGCTACATCTTCGGCACCGACAGCGATGCCGACCAGCTCAATGGCAACCTGATGCTGCAGTACGATGCCCAGTTCGAGCACATCGACAGCAGCACCCTGGTGGGCGTGGAGTACCTCGACTCGACCACCAAGCAGAGTTCGGTCTACGGCCTGGCGCCGTCCATCGACATCGCCAACCCGGTGTTCACCGGCGTACCAGGCGGCATCACGCCCTATACCCGCAAGAAGAACGACGCCACCACCAAGGCCGTGTTCCTGCAGCAGAACCTGTCGTTCTTCGACCGCGTCATCGCCACCGCAGGCGTGCGTAACGACTCGATGGACCTGTCCAGCAAGGAGTACATCGGTGGCGAGCAGACCGAGAAGGACAACTTCTCCGAAACCTCCTACCGCGCGGCGCTGACCTATATCGTCAACGACGAAGTGTCTACCTATGTGAGCATGGTGGAGTCTGTCTCGCCGCCACAGGTTGGCGTTACACCGCAAACGGGCCGGCAGTATGAAGTGGGCGTGAAGTATTCGCCCATGGGGATGGACGCACTGTTCTCGGCCGCCGTTTATGACCTGACCCAGGAGAACGTGACCATTGCCGTGGTGCTGCCAAGCGGCATCATCGAGCAGCAGACGGTGGGCGAGTCGCGCGTGCGTGGTCTGGACCTGGAAGCCAAGGCGCAAGTCACGCCAGACATCAGCGTGATTGGTGCTTACTCCTACATGGAGTCCGAGGTGCTGCGCGGGTCGCTGTGGAACGGTGCCTCGCTCAAGGGCAATGAGTTTGCCACTGCGCCGAAACACACCGCATCGCTGTGGAGCTACTACGACGTGCCTGGCACGGATGTAAGCGTCGGCCTGGGCGCGCGGTATGTGGGGGCGTATTACATGGATGCCGCCAATACCAAGAAAAGCGATGGGACCACGTTGTTCGACGCAGCGTTGAACTACAAGATCGCCAAGGGCACCGACCTGGCGCTGAATGTCAGCAACCTGTTCGATGAGCAGCATGTGGTTGGGTCGGGGACGGCGAACTACTACAACCCGGGGCGCGAGGTTACCGCCAAGCTGAGCTACAGCTGGTAAGGCAAGCACAGGCCTTGTAGGAGCAGCCTTGTGCTGCGAAGAGGCCGGTATGGCTGATGGATAGCTGCCAGGCATACCGGCCTCTTCGCAGCACAAGGCTGCTCCTACAGGGAGCGGCGCTGTGCGTCGGGATGAGCAGTTACAGCAGTCAGTACTTCATCAGCCAGGGTTGCAGGTCCTGGATGTTTTTCACCACCAGTTGCTGGGCCTCGGGCAGCATCGCCATGTTGCGGTGGTCGAACTGATACCGCTGCAACACATACTTCACCAATGCCCGGCGGCTGGAGACCACCAACTGCCCTTGGGTCATGCCGAAGTCGGTTTCGATGATTGCCTTCTGCGCCGCGTTCAACCGCCAGTCAGGCTCGAAGATGATCGGCACCTCGATGTTCCAGTCGTCGTCCTGCTCGCGGGTATTCGGCGATGGGTCCAGCAGTTCCGGCTGCCCACGCAGGCGGCTGAGGACGAAGTCGCGATACTGGCCGTTCTTTTCACAGTAGGCCCGCACGTGCCAGCGCATGCCGGTGTATACCAGCGTGTGCGGGGCGATCAGGCGCACCTCGACGTTGGGGGTGTTGAAGGACACGTATTCGGTTTCCAGGCGCAGGCCTTCACGGCAGGCCTTGAGCAGCGGGCGCAGCACCTCTGGCCGAATGGGCCGATCAGGCACTTCCAGCACGCGGGTGTGCGCATAGGCCAGTGCCAACCCGTCGATGTGCGGCGCGCGCTCGTTGTTCTGGTACAACAGGTGCAGGTAGGCGCTGGCGCTGCTGTCGATGAACATCGGCTCGAACTGTTCGCTCGGTACATAGCCCTTGATGCGCTTGTCATACGTCAAGTTTTCAGGCGCATGTTCGGTTATGTAGGTATTGATGTCCTTCGACGCCTGCTGGCGGCTGATGCCAAAGCTCTGCATCAGGTGGCCCGTGGTCAGCCGGCCTTCCCACCAGGCAACGGTCTCGATCAAACGATAGCGAAGTGCCAGGTCCCAGCGAACGTTTTCTATGGACTGCTCGCGTTTCATACCCTCTCCATGTGCGCGATTACTTTACCTGTATAAGTCTACATTCTAGACGTGTAGTTATGCATTACATATCTTTGCTGCGTCTTCGGAATACATCCAAGGCAGCAAAGGACATGAGCATGACGATGCCGGAAGTGGTTGCGACGGGGGCCCTGGTGGCGATGGGGATCATCTTGCTGGTGCTGATCCAGCATGGGTTGAGGCTGGGCGAGCTGGGGAAAAAGGTCGAGCACTGCCGGCGGGATTTGCGCTGGTTGCAGATTTGGGAGATGGAAAACCGCGAACTGAGGGCGGCGGTGCGCGCGGAGCGGGAGCATGTGGTGCAGCTGCAGCGCAAGGTGGTGATCTTGCAGGATATGGCCTCTGCCGATGGCATGGCCCCACTTTCGCCATGCAACATGAGATCATTGCGCCCCGACCCAGCTAAGCCTTCGAGGGGCATGGAATGAGCCTACCCACCCTGACCCCGACCCTCATCAGGTCGATGCGGCCCTGAGCAGCATTGAACCGCTCGCACAGAATGGCATTTTGGCTGGTATGACCCGGCAACCGGCCAACAACAGGTTTTCGCCTTGAGCAAGGCACCGCACATTTGAGAAACACAGCATGAGCAAGCAAAAACTCGAACTTTCCTGGATCGGCAAGGACAAGCGCGCCGCGCTGGAGCCGCGCATCCTGGTCGAAGACCCGAGCAAGTCCTTTCACGCCAACCATCGCGTGACGGACAGCGACATCTTCGACAACCGGATAATCTTCGGCGATAACCTGCTGGCGCTCAAAGCGCTGGAGCAGGAGTTTTCGGGGGAAGTGAAGTGTATTTACATTGACCCGCCCTTCAATACCGGTGCGGCGTTCAAGTATTACAACGACGCGGTGGAGCACTCTACGTGGCTGGGCCTGATGCGGGATCGTCTGGAGATACTGCGACGACTCCTGACCAAGGATGGCGTGATCTTTGTCCATATCGACGACAAGGAAATGGCCTACCTCAAAGTCGTCTGCGACGAGGTGTTCGGCAGGGATCAGTTCTTGAACATGATCGTCGTGAAAACGTCGGACCCTTCCGGCCACAAGACGGTGAACCCTTCACCGTACTCGCAGACCGAATACCTGCTGATGTATGCCAGAGAACGCGCCAGCTACAAGTATGAGCAGATCTATGTCGAGAGCTCCTATGACCCTGGTTACGGCAAAGTCATTCTCAACCGCCATGAGCACTACTCCAAATGGCAGGTTGGCGGCCTGAACGAGATCGTTGCCTCTTCGCTGGGTTTCGACAACACCCGGACGGCCCGTAAAGCCATGGGCCGGATGACATTCGATGCAGCGGTTGCAGGCTATGCGCTGGAGCATCGGGATAGCGTTTTTCAGGCCACCGCTATCAGCAATGCGGCGGGCAAGAACATCGTGGAGGCGCGTGACGCGTCCAAGCGCCACCCTGACCAAGTGGTTTGCGTTCAACGTGATGGCTATGACGATGTCTATGCGCTGAATGGCCGTCAGGTGTATTTCTACGCGTCGAAGGTGCGTGAGGTGGACGGTGAGTTCGTGCCGGCCAAACCGCTCACGAACTTGTGGACGGACATCCCCTGGAACGGCATTGCCAATGAGGGTGACGTTGAGTTCAAGAACGGCAAGAAGCCGGAGAAACTGATCAAGCGCTGCCTCGAAATTGCTACGGAGCCTGGTGACCTGGTGCTCGACTCTTTTGGCGGGTCCGGCACGACGGGCGCTGTTGCGCACAAGATGGGGCGCCGCTGGATCATGGTCGAGCGAGGAGAGCACTGCCACACCCACGTCATTCCGCGACTGAAAAAGATCGTTGAGGGTACCGATCTGGGTGGCATCAGCCAGGCCGTGAACTGGCAGGGCGGCGGTGGTTTTCGCGTCTATGAGCTGGCGCCCACGCTGGTCGTCAACGACCGCTGGGGCAACCCGGTGATCAACCCGGCTTACACCGAGGCCATGCTGGCCGAGGCGCTGGCCAAGCTGGAAGGCTTCACCTATGCGCCTTCGGAAGACCACTGGTGGCAGCACGGTTACTCCAGCGAGCGTGATTTCATCTACGTCACGACCCAGAACCTGTCTTTCGAGCAGTTGCAGGCGCTGGCTGACGAAGTGGGGGCCGAGCAGAGTCTGTTGGTCTGCTGTTCGGCGTTCCACGGCTTGACCGCTGCCCAGGCCGAAGCGCGCTGGCCGAACCTGACGCTGAAGAAGATCGCCAAGCTGGTGCACTCGCGCTGCGAGTGGGGGCACGACGACTACAGCATGCACGTCGAAAACCTGCCACAGGCCGAACAGCTCCTGGCTGCGCCCGAGCCTGCGAAAAAAGGCAGCACGCACAAGGCCGCCGAACCGGCACTAGCAGCGCTGTTTGGTGATGATCAGGCGTGATGCCTGCGGGCCGCGGAAAACCTGCAGGCTACAAGGAACAAAGGAAGAAAGTATGAGCAGCACGCGTATTCAACATCACATTTCCGGGCGCCTGTCGCTGCGCCAGCCGCAGGCCGATTCGTTGGCCAGCCTGGTGAAGGCGCTGGGCGCTGCGCCGCAGATGCTGACGCATCAGCAGAATGTGCCGGACATCCTCGATGCCCTGAAGGCGCAGTTCCCGACATTGGAAGACTTCGAGCGCGATTTCCCGTCGCTGTGCTTTGCGTTGGCTACCGGTGTGGGCAAGACGCGATTGATGGGGGCGTTCATTGCCTACCTGCACCTGCAACATAAGATCAACAACTTCTTCGTGCTCGCGCCGAACCTGACCATCTACAACAAGCTGATCGCGGACTTCTCCCGTAATACACCCAAGTACGTGTTCAAGGGCATTGCCGAGTTCGCTCAGCAGCCACCCTTGATCATCACGGGTGACAACTACGACCAGCGTGGTGCAGTGGTGGATGTTCAGCCGCAGGGCTTTGCGCACGACGTGCGCATCAACATCTTCAACATCGCCAAGATCAGCTCCGAAGTGCGCGGTGGCAAGGAGCCACGCATCAAGCGGATGCGTGAAGTGCTGGGTGACAGTTACTTCAACTACTTGGCCGGCCTGGACGACCTGGTGATGCTGATGGACGAATCGCACCGCTACCGTGCCCAGGCCGGGATGCGCGCCATCAATGAGCTCAAGCCGTTGTTTGGCCTGGAAGTGACCGCTACCCCCTTCACCGAGTCGAGCAAGGGGCCAGTGCCGTTCAAGAACGTGGTGTTGGACTACCCGCTGGCGCGTGCCATTGAAGACGGCTTCGTCAAGGAGCCGGCCGTGGTTACTCAGCGTGGGTACGACGCCAAGCTGCATACGCCCGAAGAGGTGGAGCGGGTCAAGCTTGAAGATGGCGTGCGTGTGCACGAGCAGACCAAGGCCGAGCTGTTGACTTACGCCCGCGAAAACGACGCCAGCGTGGTCAAACCCTTCATGCTGGTGATCGCCCGTGATATCACGCATGCGGCGCAACTGCTGGCGTTGCTGGAGTCCGAGGACTTCTTCGAGGGGCGCTACAGCGGCAAGGTTATCCAGGTCGACTCCAGCAAGAGCGGCAAGGACGAAGAGGAAATGATCACGCGCCTGCTGGCGGTGGAAAGCGTGGACGAGCCGACGGAAGTGGTCATCCACGTAAACATGCTCAAGGAAGGCTGGGACGTTACCAACCTCTATACCATCGTGCCGCTGCGCGCCGCCAATGCGCGCACGCTGATCGAGCAGTCCATCGGCCGTGGCCTGCGCCTGCCCTATGGCAAGCGCACAGGAGTGGAGAGCGTGGACCGCCTGAACATCGTCGCCCACGACAAGTTCCAGGAGATCGTCGACGAAGCCCGCCGTGGCGACTCGCCAATCCGCCTCAAGCAAGTGATCCTCGAAGCGCCCAAGGCAGAAGACAGCAAGACCAGCGTGCAGGTGCAATCCGGCGTAAATGCATTGCTCGGGTTGAGCGAAAACCCTGGGCTGCCGGTTTTCACCAGCGATGCAGAGAAGCAGGCTGCCCGTGTGGTGCTGGACGTCATCGGCCAGTACGAAACCAGGCGTGACCTGGTGTCGAGCAGCAAGGACCTGCTGAAGCAGGACGTGCAGGCGCAGATCAAGGCCGAAGTCGCCGAACGCCTCAGGCCACAGCAAGGCTCGCTGCTGGAAGGTGATGGCGCCAGTGTTGCGCAGATCGACCTGGCCGACGTCGTGGCAAAAACGATGGAAGTGGTGGTGCAGCAAACCATCGATATTCCACGCATCACGGTGGTACCGATTGGCGAGGTGACCTCGGGCTACACCCCGTTCACCCTGGGCAGCCTGCCCAACTATCAGCCGGGCCAGCGCGAGATCGTCGTGCAGGACTTGCGCACTAGCAAGCAGACCACGTTGAGCCGGCAAGGCGGTGGTATCCAGGAACAGCATCTGGAAAACTACATCGTCAAGAAGCTGACCGACTTCGACGACGTGGACTACTCCACCCAAGCCGAGCTGCTGTACGACCTGGCCGGGCAGGCTGTGGCCCACTACCAGAAGCAGAACTACGCCGAAAGCGAGTTGCACGAAATTCTGGATACCCACGGAGCAGACCTGGCGCGCGAGATCCATGCGCAAATGCAGAAGCACTTCTGGCAGAAAACCAGCGGCTACGAGGTCAAGGTCAGCCGTGGCTTCACCGAGCTCAAGCCCTGTAACTACACGGTGGCAGCCAATCAGCCAGTTCGCAGCGTGCGCGAGACGGTGACCGAGACCAGCCGGATCAAGCAGATGCTGTTCGGCGACTTCTCGCGCTGCCTGTACCCGTTGCAGAGGTTCGACTCGGATACCGAGCGAGGTTTCGCCGTGATCCTGGAGCGCGATGCGCTGAAGTGGTTCAAGCCCGCCAAGGGGCAGTTCCAGATCTACTACAGGCTCGGTGCCCAACAGCCGGAGTACATCCCGGACTTTGTGGTGGAGACGGAAAGCTGCTTGCTGCTGGCTGAAACCAAGGCCGCCAGCGATTTGAAAACCGACGAAGTGAAAGCCAAGGCTGCCGCTGCTGTGCAGTGGACCAAGCATGCCTCCGAGTATGCCCAGAGCATCGGTGGCAAACCTTGGAAATACGTGCTGATCCCCCATAGCGAAGTGACTGAGGACAAGCGGTTGATGGACTATCTGAAGTTCGAGGTGAGTGCGCCAGAGGCAGTAGCAGGCTGAAGCGCCTTGGGTTGGGAATGAGCCTGATGCTCCAAGTGCGGTTGGGCTTGGAGCATGAGGTTTTTTACGCTACGCGGGCCACCCCTAACGGCGTATCCGCAGCCGAAGAAACTCTTCGGCCTCTGCACCTTTGCTGAGCGTTTGATCAACGCTTTGCAAAGCGTTTTGAGCCGCCTGTTTGAGTTTGTGACGAAGGTCTTCGCAATCGATCACTAGCTGCTCAAGTTCCGAGGTGTCGAACATCTGCTCTGATATCGGGAAGGCCCGCTCGACACGGTCATGCAAAGGCGTGCCGCCAATCTCCAGCGCGTCCATTTTGAAGTCGTTGAATTCCTTTTTACGGCCTTTCAACTGCGCAATATCCGTCCTGATCGCACGCTTGTACGCATCGAACACGGCATCGAGCTTATTGGACGTTTTCCCTACCACGTCCACCTTGCGGTTGATTGACCTCAGGAACTTTTCAAACGTCCGCCCTGTGGTTGGGTAGGCCCTTTGGCGCGTGGATGAGTAGGCACACATACCCGCGTACTCGATACCTGCGAATTCAAGGTCCTCGGCGACCTGGGCCATGATCTGTTCGATATCGTCGTCAGACTTGACATCAGCCTTGTTCAGCACGATGTACAACGCGTCCCCACGGAACGGGGTGGCCTCGATGAACTCGATATCGGACTGGTCGATGGTGCCGGCGGGGTCAAGACCGATAACCCACACGAGCGCAGTCGCCTGGTTGACCAAGGAGGCGGCGGTGCTCCTGTCAGCCGCTGAGGCACCACCCGCCGTACCTGGGTTGTAGCCCGGTGTGTCAATGATGCAGAGGTTGCCGAACAGTTGCGGATCCATGGGCACCTTGACGCTGATGAACGGCAGGATGCGGCGAAGATCGAAGCCGAAGGCTTTGACGTATTCGTGGGACATGGAGGCATACAGGCTCGGCTCCAGGTCGATGGCTCCGCCGTTGTACGAATAGCCTTTGATCCTGGTTTCTTCAGAGCACACGACATAGCTGGGTACCACGGTCACCGGGTTGATGCCGGTTGCCAGGCGCACGCTTGAGTCTTTGATGAAGCTGTTGATGAACGCAGACTTGCCGCTACTGAAGCCACCCGCGATGCTGAGGATGGTTTTGCCCGCAATGCTTGGGAAGTTGTTGAGCATGCGTAACTCGGCGAGAATCGCCTGCATGTCGAGCACAGCCTGGGCTTCGCCTGCCAGCGACGACTCACGGCCTGCGAACGCCATGTAGTCGTGGTTGATCAGGTCGGCGAACCGGTCCAGCTCTTCATTGACGGGAGGCTGCTGCGCCAGAACCCTGCTCACCAGGGAAAACTTTTCAGTGAGCGACAGGTGTTGCTGGTTAATGTCTGCGTAGTGGTTTTCGAGGTGCTGTTTGGAAGCCTTCAGTTCCTCTGTGAAGCTCTCCAGCAGTTCGACATTCTGCTCTTGGGCCGACAGTTGGGCTTTGTGCTCTTCCAGATAGGTTTCGAGTTCACTGATTTGCCCCAGGGCCTGCGTCCTGCGCTCTTCCAGCTCTGCGACATTGGCCTGTTCAGTATGCAACTGGGTCGACAATGACGCATTGTGGGCCACCAGCTCACTGATGTGCGTGGCCTGCCCGGCACATTGTTCAGTCAACGACAGATTGGCGCCCTTCACCTCTTCGAGATGTTTCTGGAGCTCGGCCATCGTCCGCTCCAGGTCCGCAACGTCTGCCTCTTTGGCCGTCAACTCTCGGTTGAGCCCGGCCAGCTGCGTTTCAAGGTTGGCGATCTCATCAAGGGCCTGGGCCTCTCGCTGTGTCAGGTCTTCAGCCTCGGCCGTCTTCGCTTGCAGCGCATCGGTGAGCGCCTGCTTGCGTGCTTGCAGGTCGCCGATTTGTTCCGCCTGTTCCGCGCATTGGGCGGTCAACGCTTGCTTGAGGCTTTCGAGCGCTTCGAGTTGTTGGCGAACATCGGCCAGCGTTTGCTCAAGGTCGAGGATGTGCTGTTCTTTGTCGGCCAGCAGTTGCTTGTGCGCTGCCAGGTCTTGCTCCAGGCCGCTGATTGTCGCCAGTGCTTGCGCCTGACGCTCTTCGAGCTCCTTGGTGTAGACCTTGGCTTGTGCCAGCGCGAGCATTGCCTTCTGCAGCTTGGCGGTTTCCTGCCCGAGCGCGCTGGTGGTCGAGGCGAGCTTGCCTGTCTCGACCTGTAGCGCTTCGGTGAGCGTGTCATTGCGCTGATTCAGGGCGTCAATGCTGTCGCTCTGGCTTGCAGATAGCGTGGCAAGCGCCTGATGGCTGCTGAACAAGGTGTCTAGCTGGCGTTGGGCATCGTCAAGATGGCCTTGCAGCTCCAACGCCAGTTTTTTGCGCTTGAACTGCCAGAACCGAGCGAGCGATTCCACGGCCGGCCGCGCCCGGTCATCGATGCGTGGCGGGGTGCTCACAGGGTTACCTCTTCAGCCTTGCGAGTCATACGTTCAAGCCGATCGATCGTTTGGGCAGCGTTGTTGACCTGCGCTTTGAGGACATTGATCCGGTGCTGCACTTCATCAACGAAAGTGCGAGAGATAGTGTCCGGTGTATTGCGCTCTACTTGCTTGAGGAATGAGCTGATCTTTGCTTTGACCTTGCTGCCGAGTGAGCCAACAAAATCATCTGCGGCATCTTTGAACTGCTCAGCTTCGTAGCCCTTGAGGGTGCCTTTGCTTTTCAGGTCGTCAGGTAGGGGGATATCCAAATCGAAGTCGTCTTTCGGAATGGATTGGATAATGGACAGGATGGCGACCTTGATCATCTGTGGATTGGCCTCGTGCTCCAGAACACCACGAATTTTTGGCGTCAGCTCTCGGGCTAGCGCTTCATTCAAGTCTTTGTGGGAACGTCTCACGGTGGCGCTCAGTACGTCCTGAACATTGGTCATGTAGTCTTTGAGCGTGGATACAACTTGGCTGCTGATGATTTTTGCGCGGACCTCGGTTTTTTCCGTCGTACCGCCAAGCCCAAGTTTGCGCGCAAACCAACCTATGGCGCCGGCGTTATCGACGGTATAGGTATGGCTGTAGGAACGTTCGGCATCGTCGATATTCGACTTCGTCTCGCGGAGCAGCTGGGACGCCTTCTGATCCATGCGTTCACGCAGGTCATCGCGATAGTCGTCCATGGTGTACTTGAAACTGCCATCCAGCTCCAAGGCGAGATCCAGTCGCTTTGCCTCCAATGACGCAAGTTGCTCGTTGAGTTCGCCGACGTTAGCGCTTTTGATCTGCGAAATTTGGTTTTTCGCAAGCGTGATGATGTATTGCTTGAACTCTTCCAGGATCTTCTGCTTGGTCGCTAGCTGGCTACTGATGAAGCCAGTGGTGATCTCGGCTTTTTCCGCACGAACCTCTGCAAGTACGGCCTTGATCGCATGGATGTTGGCCAAGCTTTCCAGGCTGCCCAGGGTTAGCTCCCGATTGTCGCGGGAGAAGTAGTCTGGGTAATCGGTGCTCAGGTTTGCCCACGTCACCTGCTCATTCGAGTCCCAGCTTTCGGGGGCGTCGAGGCGGCGATTGAGGCTGTGGCACAAGCCCGAACTGTGCAGGAGGTTGTGGTGCACCGAACTGATCAGTTTGTCGAACACCGTACCCACTTCGGGGCTGTTCTGTTTCATGTCCGACAGGGTACTTTGTGCCCGCGCCGAAAGCTGGGTGCGGATGGCCTCCACGGCATCGCTCAGGCGAGCGCGCTTTTCGCTGCCATAGAGCTGCGTATCAATTTGGCTGGCCACTAGCACCAGCTTTTGAATGCCTTCTTTCTTGGTGATGCGGCCCATCACCTCCAGGTCTTGCTCATTGAGGAACTGGCCGGCCGGGCTGACGATGAATACCACGTCGCACGTCTTCAGCAGTTCGACCGTACGCTCCTCGCGCGACTGCACCGGGTCGTTCATGCCGGGCGTGTCGATGATGCGGATATCGCGCAGCTCTTCCAGTGGCATGAAGACATGCACCGTCTTGGTGAACGGCATATAAGCGCCATTGGCACCGACGTACTCGTGCAACCGTTGCGCCAGCTCCTTTGGGTTGCTGGCGCTGATTTCGCTTTGCGACTGCAGCCCGTTGCTATCGATGCGGGAGGCCGTCATGCGCTTGAACTGGTCGTTGGCTGCAAACAAGCCTTCTTCCCGTTGCAGCTCGGACAGTGCCCTTTTTTCCGCCATTTGTGTCAGTTGCTGCATGTCGATTGGTGTGCCCGGCGCCTGGGTGCTGCGCCGCTTCACCAGTTCTTCGAGGCAGGCATCCTTGCGCGCTGCGAGCCGCTGTTCGTACTGGTCGGACTTGAACTTGATCGCCCTTATGTCGGCTTCACTGTAGAACTCGACCTTGGCTCGGAACACCTCGCCCCAGGTAATCGTGGTCAGCGCCGCCGTCATAGGCGTAGCGGCCTTTGGCAGGATTGGCTCACCGTCGAAGATCAGTGCATTGAGCAACGACGATTTGCCCGCCTTGACGCGGCCGACGATACCAATGTTCATCAGCCGATTCTGGTCCTGCAAAACCTGGAAGGACTGGGCAAGCTGTTGCGGTTCGTCGATGGCGTTCATGCGCTTGAACTGCTCGATTTCCCGCCCGAACAGGTCCTGATTGCTCTCTGCCAACGCATGCAGGCTTTCGCTGAACTCAATGAGTTTCTGGTAGTTCATCGGGTCGTCCGCCTTACTTGTACAGGTGTTCGTTTGCAGCCGCTTTCACGGCGCTGGCCAGGTTTTCCAAGGCGGCGGTCTTCTGACCGATCTCGGCTTCGCGCTGCAGGTTTTCTTCAGCAATGGTGTCGACGACGTGCTTCTGTTTGGTGATCTGCTCTTCGAAACCGTCGCCGATCTTTTTCAGCATGGCGTTGAGTTGCTCATCGATGATCGACGGGATCTTCCCGCGCAGCTCCGCCTTGATATTCGGGAACACTTCACCGGTGAGTTTCTGGCGGAACTGCTCGCGCTCGTTGCCGCCACCGTTGAGCATCCTGAGGATTTCCGGCAGGAAGATGATCGCCAGTTCGACCAAGGGGTTGACCACCGATGTGGTCACGGCAAGCACGGTGGAAAGGCTGCGATAAAGCGCGACGCTTCCGGGTTTGTCGGTTTCGGCACGCGCGCTCAGGCGCGTGGACCAGTCACTGAGCAGCTCGGTGGTGCGCTCCAGTGACACTTTGACCTTGCCGGTCAGCTCTTCGCTCCAATTGCCATTGATGTCCAACACGGCCATTTGGCCGTTGGTAGCGCTCAAGTTGCTGGCAATGCGGTCCACCATATTGCTGGAGATATCCTGCACTTCAGATTTGATCGTGCTGGCCAGGGTGCTGCGGATGATGTCGGAGATTGCGTTCGACATGGCACCTGGGTTTTTGCTGCTACCCAGCGTCACGAGTTCTTCCAAGGCGTTGTTCAGGGCGTTATCGAGGCTGCGCAGGCTGCGGTCGAGCATCTTCCCGGAGTAGCGATCCTTGAGGTCCGACTCCACATCCTTGCGCTGCTCCAGCAATTTTTGCAGGGCTTGTTCCAGCGCCCGGGCAGCTTGCTCGCTTTCAGCCTTGTCTTTCTTCAACAGGCTGAGCGCCAGATTGATTTGTGCCAGCACCTCGAAGTTCTGGTCTTTGAGGATATCGATGAACAGACGGGAGAACAGTGTGTCAGGCTGCAAGGCACTCAGCGCCTGTTGCAGCGCTTCGCCATCGCGGTTGCCGACGGTGAGGCTACGGTGATGATCACCGAAATACACACCCAGTTGATCATCGACGTACGCCCGCACTTCCTCCACCTGATCGGCCGCGCGCAGGTTGCACTTGCTGAGCAGGAAGGTGAAGTCGGTGTTGTAGGTTTTCAGTTCGTCGAGCTTGCGCAGCATCGACTGGGTGATATTGCCGTCTTCGATGCTGGTCAGCACGACGAAGTGCACACCCCGTGGCAGGTAGTACGCGATTGCCTTGTTGTGGTTTTCCAGCGAAGAGCCGAAACCTGGCATGTCGACCAGTACCAGCGGTGCAATGGCTTTCAAGGCATCGCTGTTGAGGTAGAGGCGCAAGTGGGAGAACTCGCTGGAGCGACGGTTGATCGAGCTCAGCGCATCGACAGGCAGGCGTTCCTGCGTGCCGTCGAGCTTGATGGCCAGCAAGTAAGGTTCGCTGGCATAACGCAGTTCGGTTGCCAGCTCGGTTTCGGGTGCGATACCAACGGGCAATACCTGTTGCCCCATCAATGCGTTTAGCAGTGAGCTCTTGCCCGCACTGAATGCACCGATTACCGGTACCACCAGCTCGGTCTCCATCACTTTAGGCAGCAAGGTTTGGTCGAAGGTGAAGGCCTGGCCTTCGAGCAGCCCCTGCATTTTTTTCAAATAAGTGGCGAAGGCTTTCTGGCTTTCGAGCATGGTGATAATCCTTTAAGTGCTGGGCTTGTTCGGAAGAGTAGGGCTAGCGCAAAAGCGCTTAATGCTTGCGGATGTGCAGATGCCGGGCGGCTTTTGCCAACAGGCTGGCAAGGGCGCCGGCCCGAGAAACTTGCAGATTGGGGTTGCCGCATTTAGGGCAGCTGTTATGCCAGTCTCCTGGGCCCAGCGCGTCGCTAGTGGGGGCCACTGTCATGCTCCAGTTGCATTGCTTGCAGTGGAAGGTCATGGGGGAGGGAGGGATAGGCATTCACACATCCTGTATGAGTTCAGAGTGGGCGCATGATGGCACTCTGATTACCCTTCGTAAACTGTCAATAAAACGCATTGTTTTTGCCGGGAATAGGGGCTGGAAGCGGCTTTTTTGACGGGTTATTCGAGGTTATGTGTGCGGATGCTTTACCTGTTTATTTAGACAGGTTTTGAGTGGGCGTGTTGTTGTTGAACTTTGGCTGTTGCAGGTGGGCTTTTGGATGTTCATGCGGGAGCTTGGACCGCTAGGGCCGCGTTGCGGCCCTAGCGCGGTTTCACGAAGCGGGGTGGTTTCAAGGCGCTTTCATCATGCCCAGTTCGGCATCGTCCAGTAGCGCTTTGCCCAACGCACACAGGTAGTGCGCTGCCCAGATCAGCTTGGGATTATCTTCCATCAACCCGTCGATGGTCAGGTCCCGCGCGTAGCCCATCAGTTCAGAGGCCTGTTCGCGGGCGTTCTGGCAAGGGATGCCGGCCTCGATGCGAAACAGCGGGTGGGTTTGGTTTTCGCCTTGAAAGAAGATGGTTTTACCGACAGTGCATTGGGGGGCTTCGGTGGTCATTGATCGATCTCCCTGGTCTTTTTGATGCCTGGGCTGGCCCTGTCGCCGGTGAGCCGGGCTTTCACAGGATTTGGCTTGGTATGCGCATCAATGCATCGGTTGGCGGTTCGCGGGCTGCTGCATTTGTGCCAGTGCTGATTCGAGGAGCCGGCGCAGGGTTTCAAGCTCGTGCATCGAGGCCATGATCAAGACCGATGCGGGTGATCTGGGCTGCATCAGCATCGCTTGTTGGGCTATGGCTTCTGCACAGAGCGCGTAGTCCGAGGCCAGGATGATTGTGTCTTCCAGGGAATGGAGATGGTGGGGTGGGTCGGGGACGATTTTTAGCATGGTGTGGCTCCTGTCGTAGTGAAGCAACCACCTAACGCGGCTAAACAGTAAGGTGGCAGCTGTACGCGGGTTAGCCGACCGGGACGTCAGGCACCCGGCGCACCCGAAGGTGCCCCACGCACAGCCGCCATAAAGCGCCAATGCCGATTGCTCGGCATTGCATGGCTGTGTTGTCTGACGAGGTCGGGCGGCTAAACCCGGTCGTTGAATGGCAACGACACGTCGAGACTAGAAGCCGTGATTAGCGTATGCAACGGAAAATAGGCGCAGGGAGTATCTTTGGGAAACGTCCTACAGGGAAGGGGGCAAATTCGGGTTTTTGACCTGTATATTCCACATGGCTTGCACCAAAAAAGATGCCTGGGAGCGTCTCGTTTATTGCGGTTTGGTGGCCCGCGGGAAGCTGAATTGTTTTTGTATGTTATTTCTAAAATAAATTCTCTCTTGGCGCTGGGATACCAGCTGGAATACCGTCCGGCTGAGAAATACTGATTTGAGATTTTTGGGGGCCAAACGAAAAGCCATATCGTATCGACCGGTTGCGTTAACGTGCGGGAGTGTTGGTGCTATCGCATGATGATAGCAGTTGCTTCGATCCTCAATTGTAGGGCGACTCGCCACAGTTTGCGGAAGGCCTGTTCACGAATGATTACTCCCTGATCCGATTACAAGGTGTTCTCACGGAGGCTAAAGCCTTGAGTGTCAAAATGCTATTGCGCGTTTACGGCGTTGACGTCAAATGCGTCTAATCGGAGGTTATGGTGAATTCGAACCCACACCCCGTCAGGCCCTGGTGAACCTGCATCGCTGGCCTGTCCAGCAGACCCCGCGGCTGCGCTATACCAGAATCCTGAGTACCCGCCCCGGTCCGATCGCAGCGTTTAAATATTCCACTGAGCTGAAAATTCACTTATGCGCATTTTACGCATAAATTGCTTTATTGACGCACAGCAAGCTTTGTCCTACAGTTGGCTCATGGTCACCCCATGGAGCAGGCCCACCATGCACACCACTCGTCACTGCAAGGCTCGTCAATCCCAACGCGGCCTCTCGCTCAAAATGGCACGATTACGTGCTCACTAACGATTCGTTGGAAAACGACAAAATTGTGCTTGGGAAGAAAGAAGCCAAGCAGCGCCTGGCTGATCTGGAGCGGGAAAGGCGCCTGCTGATGAATATCGCGGACAAAGGAGGCATCGTAGTCGTCGCTGAAGGAGAAGCGCTGATTACGACCTACAACTGCTCCCATCGCAATTAAATCGCATCACCGCGTGGAAAAACGAATTCATATGAACGACAAAATTCTTCCCCAGCTGCTGGATTCGGCCCGCAGGCTAGGAGCGGACAGCTACACATCCTTGTCACTAATCCTTCAGTTACTGTGTTGGTGGAAGCTTTCAAAGGAACAGGTCATCCAAGAGGGGCATCGTTTCGATGTGCTCGCAGAGCAGGGACTTTCCACCCAGTTGGAATCGCTACGCAGCTTGCAGTCAAGTATTCCGTTTCCATTTCTTGATGAAGGGGTTTGGCAAAACCTGCGCGGCATACCCGATATATCCCCGCTCATCCATAGAATCCGAGTTTTGGATGCTCAGGGCCTACTTGACTCGCTGGTCTTGGATGACGCCATCTACTGGTTCGGCGAGTCGCGAATGGATAGCTTTGCTCATGCCCCAGGCCTGTGTGATTTGTTGATAGGCTTGACTGGAGTAAATTCCAACCACAAGGTGTACATCCCCTGGGAAATCTCGGGACAGATTGCCGCGCGGGCAGTCCGCACAGGCGCCACTGTCTGGGCTGAATCTCAACAACCGACCACACCAGCGCAAATTCTTAATCTCACCGGCGGTAGTGCCTGGGAAATACACCCCACGGATCCGGTAAAGGCTCCCTTGGCGACTCATCAAGGCAAACTGTTGCAGTTCGACGCCGCAGTCTGCGCCCCGCCCATGAATGTCAACTATTCCCATGAGGTTGCCGAGAACGATCTGTGGGGGCGTTTCTTCGAGAAGACTCCCGCCGGTAATGTACTCCAGATTCGCCATCTTCTCGCACAGACCCACGGCCGGATTGTGGTACTGGTTCCGAACTCCGTGCTCTTTGGCAAAGGAGCCGATAAACAGCTGCGCGAAGACTTAATCAAGAATGGTTACTTGCACGCAGTTATCGCACTACCACCGGCGCTGCTTAGCCATACCAACATTCCGGTAAACATCCTCGTCCTAAATAGTGACAGTCGGAGCGACATCATTCGCTTCGTGGATGCCAACACGGAAGCGTTTCGAGCGCAGACAGCGAGAAAGCGCTGTGAGCTGACGAACATCCCAGAATTGGTACGCCTAATCGAAGACAAGACGACTTCGGCGATGGCAGCACAAGTGACGGCAGCGGAGATTGCCGCGAACGATTTCAGTCTAGAGGTCGGTCGCTATGTATTGGACGACTCGGCGCTACAACTGGGTGCGGCGTTGGCACGCTATGAGACGCGAAGACTAGGCGATCTTTTCGAGATCATCCGCCCTCGCCAGCATGCCACGGCCTCAACTGGGGCCGAAGCGATGGAAGTGCTGGCCCAGGATCTTCCCCTATTCGGCTACATCCAAAGTGGCAGTAAGGAAACTCTATTTGACCTGGGGTCCCCCAAAGCTGATAGCTATTTCATCCGGTCGAACGACATCCTGATGACCTTCAAGGGCGTCGTTGGCAAAGCAGGCATTGCCGGCCCTGTTCCCAATCCAGGCAATAGCGGCTGGATCGCGGGGCAGTCTCTAGTCGTGTTACGCAGTCGATTCCCCGGAGTCTATCCCCCCGAGGCACTGTTGATTTACCTGCGCTCAGCGATGGGGCAGGGGTTGCTGAGTCGCATGGCAGTGGGCGCCTCGATTCCCTCCATTCAGCTTTCTGCTCTCAAAGAAATGGCAATACCTGTTCCATCAATCGAGGAAATGCGGACGATGGCTCAAGCCTTCTATGAAGAAGCGAAAATCCAAATGGAAATTGAGCAGTTGCGAATCCGGCAAGCCGGGCTAACCAAAGAATTCTGGCCACTCCAATAGATCACCACTAAGCAAAGAACGGATCAGCCGCGAGTTAATCGCGTGAAGGGGTATCCGTAGCGAATCGAAAAACTTTTCAGGAACTGCTCATGCAAAATGCTCAACATCAAAACCTAGTCGGTTTCATTTGGAATATTGCCAACAAGCTTCGTGGCCCATACCGTCCGCCGCAGTACCGTCGTGTGATGCTCCCGCTGATTGTTCTGCGCCGCTTCGATCTAGTTCTGGCCGAAAACAAGCAAAAGGTGCTGGACGAAAAGAAGCGCCTGGAAGACAAAGGTGTCACCGGAACGGCGTTGGAAAAAAAGTTGTCCAGCATTGCGGCAAATGGCCGGAAGCAGGAGCTTTTCAACACCAGTGGCTTCACATTTGAGAAGCTGCTGGGCGATGCGCCCAATATTGCTGGCAACTTGATTGCCTACATCCAGGGCTTCTCGCCGCGCGCTCGTGACATCTTCGATAAGTTCGAATTTGAGACCGAGATCGCCAAGCTGGACGAGGCGAACCGGCTCTACCTCATCATCAAGGAATTTTGCTCCGCAGACATCAACCTCTCGCCAAAGGCCATCAGCAATTTGCAGATGGGCTACCTGTTTGAAGAGTTGGTACGTAAGTTTAACGAGCAGGCCAATGAAGAGGCGGGGGATCACTTCACTCCACGTGAAGTCATCCGTCTGATGGTGCAGCTACTGTTCACCGGCGAAGATGGTATCTACGAAAAAGGCATCTACCGCAGCGTGTATGACCCCACAGCGGGCACCGGCGGCATGCTGTCCGAATCAGAGAAGTTTATCTGCGGTGACGGCTTCACAAACGGCCTGAACCCGGATGCACACATCGAGCTATTCGGCCAGGAGTACAACCCGGAGTCCTATGCCATATGCTGCTCAGATTTGCTAATCAAGGACGAGCCGATCAACAACCTAATCTACGGCGATACCTTGGGCATCAAGGATGCTAAGAACAAGACCAATGGTTTTGTGCCGCACGATGGGCATCCGGGCAAAAAATTCCACTACATGCTGGCCAATCCACCGTTTGGGGTGGAGTGGAAACCTGAAGAAGATTTCGTCCGAGAGGAATACAACACCCACGGTTTTTATGGCCGTTTCGGCGCAGGCCTGCCACGCATCAACGACGGCTCGCTGCTCTTTTTGCAGCACATGGCCTCCAAGATGCACCAGCCGCCCAAGATGGTCGATGGCAAGAACGTGGGCGGCGATGGCTCCAAGATCGCCATCGTGTTCAATGGATCCCCCCTTTTTGGAGGCGATGCTGGATCTGGTGAGTCCAACATTCGCCGCTGGATCATCGAGCGCGACATGCTGGACGCCATCGTCGCACTGCCAGATCAGATGTTTTACAACACAGGCATCTACACCTATGTCTGGATAGTCACCAACAAAAAGCCCGCACACCGCCAAGGTAAGGTGCAGTTGATCGACGGCACCCGCCATTTCAAGAAAATGGACAAGAGCCTGGGCAACAAGCGCAACGAGCTCTCGGATGACCACATCAAGGAACTGGTGCGTCTCTACGCCGAGCACGACCACGATGCGGAAAGCGAAGTGTTGGTGGACGGTAAGCCAGAACGCCGGGTTTGCAGCAGGATCTTCGATAACCGCGAGTTTGGCTTCCTCAAGATCACCGTAGAGCGCCCGCTACGTTTGAACTTCCAAGCCAGTGCTGAGCGCATCGCCAAGCTGGACGAGCAGAGTACCTTCGTCAATCTGGCCAGCAGCAAGAAACGTAAGGATGAGGCTGCATACCACGCGGAGATTGCAACAGGTCAAGAAACGCAGACGGCTATCAAGGGCGCCCTGCAAGGTATGGACAGTGAAACGCTTTACCGCAGTCGCCCTGCTTTCGAGACAATGCTCGAAGCCGCCTTGAAGAAGGCAGGCATCAAGGTCGGTGCGCCGGTGAAGAAAACCATCCTGGCCGCACTGTCCGAACGTGACCCAAAGGCTGAGATCTGTCTGGATGCCAAGGGCAACCCGGAATCCGATGCCGATCTGCGCGATACCGAAATCGTGGCACTGCCTGACGACATTGAATTGCCGCTGCCGCTGGGCTATGACAACGAAACTGGTCACGACAAGCTGTTGGCCTTGGTGAAATATCACTGCGAGGACTATCTCAAGGCCGAAGTCCTGCCGTATGTTCCAGATGCGTGGATCGATCACAGCAAGACCAAGGTGGGCTACGAAATCCCGCTGACCCGGCACTTCTACGTTTACCAGCCACCGCGCCCACTGGAAGAGATTGCAGTTGAAATCAGCCAGCTGGAGAAAGACATCATGGCCATGCTGAGCGAGGTGGTGTAATGGGATACGCGCAATATAAGGAGCTGGATAGTTCCGGAGTCGCATGGTTGGGGCAAAAACCCACTCATTGGCGAATCAAAAAACTGAAATTTGCAACTGACCTCATCAACAGCAAAGTAAGCGTCGAAGAGTCGTCATTACCTTATCTCGGGCTAGAACACATCGAGTCATGGACAGGGAGGAAAATCGATGGGGAAATTAGCAATAGTGAAGGACTGGCATCTTCGTTTACGGCAGGAGATGTCCTCTTTGGGAAGTTGCGCCCATATCTCGCCAAAGTCCACTTAGCTCAGCAGGATGGATTGATTTCGAGTGAGGCACTGGTCGTCAGAAGCAAGGATGAATTGAGCGCCAAGTTTCTGAAGTATCACATGTTGTCCCGTGACTTTATCAATATTGTTGATTCATCGACATATGGCAGCAAGATGCCGCGAGCTAGTTGGGATTTCATAGGGAACCTCCCAGTTTTGTTGCCGGATCTCGAAGAACAGAAAACCATTGGCCATTTCCTAGATTTCAAAACCGCCCAAATCGATGCCCTGATCGCGAAGAAAAAAGCCCTGCTCCATAAGCTGACCGACAAGCGTACGGCCCTTATCAGTCATGCCGTCACCAAGGGACTTGATCAATCGGTGCCAATGAAGAGCTCAGGTGTAGAGTGGATTGGAGATATCCCCCGTCACTGGTCAATTCGACGGGTTAAGTTCGCCGCAAAGCTAGAGAGTGGCCATACCCCGTCCAAACAGGTACCCGAGTACTGGGAAGATTGTGACATTCCCTGGGTATCGCTCAATGACTCCAAGCAGTTAGCATCTGTTGACTATATTTCGGAAACAGCGATTCAGATCAACTCGCTTGGCCTAGCCAACTCATCGGCGCGTCTTCTGCCGGCCAATGCCGTGGTATTCACACGCGACGCCACCATAGGATTATGCGCCATCACTACCCGCCCAATGGCCGTATCGCAACATCTCATTGCTTGGATTCCCGGACTAGATATCAACTCCTTGTATTTGCTTCGAGTGTTCAGCGCGATGAAGGGATTTCTCGACTCATTCACCTTTGGCGCCACCATCAAGACCATTGGCATGCCTGATGTGAAAAGGCTCACCATGCCCATCCCCCCAAAGGACGAACAAAAAGCAATCACAGCATTCATAGATGAGCAGTTTCGGACGATTTCGCCCCAGATTCGGACAATTGAAACCGCTATCGACAAGCTCACGGAATACCGCTCAGCTCTCATCACTGGGGCAGTAACCGGAAAAATTGACGTACGAGGCTTTGAGATTCCGCAGCCCCCAGAAGGGGGGGGGCATAAATAGAAATGGGCTTAAGTACAGGCATACTTCAATTGCCCTAAGTTCTATCCAAATTGAGTTGATTCGCTAACAAGTCGAATCCCGCGTATTGAAAGGCCGAGGAAAATGCACAAAGAAATCGACTTTGAAAACGACATTGAGCATGAGCTCATCGAGCACGGCGGCTACGTAAAAGGGGATCCCAACACCTACGACCCGGAAGCCGCGCTGTTTCCGGCAGATGTCGTTGCCTTTGTGCAGAAGACGCAGCCCAAGATCTGGACGCGCCTAATTCAACTCGACGCAGCCAAAGCGCCTGCGATGTTGCTGGACAGCTTGGTGAAGGAGCTTGCCGCCAAAGGCGCCCTGGCGATCTTGCGCGAGGGTTTCAAGTGCGTGGGTAAGACGGTGCGGCTTGCCTACTTTGCGCCCAACACCGGGCTCGACCCAGCAAGTACCGAGCGTTACGACCACAACCGCTTGACCATCGTGCGGCAGGTCAACACCAAGAGCGGGGCCATCCCCGATGTGGTGTTGGCGGTGAATGGCTTACCCGTGGCCACGCTGGAGCTGAAGAACCCGATGTCGGCCACGCGCTGGAACGTGGAAAGCGCAAAGTACCAGTACCGCTTTGAGCGCGACCCCAAGGAGCTGTTGTTCGCCTTCAAACAGCGTTGCCTGGTGCATTTTGCCGTGGACACCGAATTGGTCTTCATGACGACCAAGCTGGAGGGCAAGGACACATTCTTCCTGCCTTTCAATCTTGGGCATGACCACGGTGCCGGCAACCCGCCCGTTGAGGGCAATGTGCGTACCGCCTACCTGTGGAGCAAGGTGCTTATGCGCGACAGCTTGATGGACGTCCTTGCTCGGTTCATTCACCTGGACGTCGAGGTGAAGACCGTCGTCACCGAAAAAGGCATCAAGCGCCATAGTAAGGAGTCGATGATTTTCCCCCGCTACCATCAGCTGGATGCGGTGCGGGCACTGACCGATCACGCACAAGTGCATGGTTCAGGGCACAACTACTTGATCCAGCATTCCGCTGGGTCAGGCAAATCTAACTCCATCGCCTGGCTAGCACATCGCCTCTCTAGCCTGCATGGAGCCAACAACGAGAAAATCTTTCACTCAGTGGTAGTGATCACCGACCGCCGTGTGCTGGATCAACAGCTGCAAGACACAATTTTCCAGTTTGAGCACAAGCTGGGTGTTGTGCAGAAGATCGACGAAAACACGCAGCAGTTGGCCAAAGCGCTGTCCGATGGTGTGCCGATCATCATTTCCACCATCCAGAAGTTCCCCTTCATAACTCAAGCCATTCGCACCATGGAGGCCAACGGAAAAGGGGTGGCCATTTCGACGGCGGGCAAGCGTTTCGCGGTGATCGTGGACGAGGCGCACAGCTCGCAGAGCGGCGAAACGGCGATGGAGCTGCGGAAGATCCTGAACAAGGATGGCATTGAATCCGCCATTGCCGAGCAGTTGCTGGATATGGACGACGATGCCTTGAGCCAAGAGGCGAAGAAAGAGCTGCTGCGTGAACAGCTCAAGCGTGCTAAACAACCCAACCTGAGTTTCTTTGCCTTCACGGCTACACCAAAATTCAAGACCCTGGCCGTTTTCAACGAGCCCGGCCCTAACGGTAAAGCGCCGTTCCACCACTACAGCATGCGGCAAGCCATCGAGGAAGGCTTCATCCATGACGTGTTGGCCCACTACACCTGTTACAAGCGCTACTACAAGCTGATCCAGAAGGTGGAGGCTGATCCGGAGGTACCACGCCGCAAGGCCGCGCGCGCACTAGCACGTTTCGTCGAGTTCCATGACTACGAGATCGCGCAGAAAGTCGAAGTGATCGTGGAGCACTTCCGCACCCATAGCCGCCACAAGATTGGCGGTCGTGCCAAAGCGATGGTAGTGACCGGCTCGCGTGAGCACGCCGTGCGCTACAAGCTGGGGTTCGATAAGTACATCAAGGACAAGGGCTACACCGACGTGAAATCGCTGGTGGCGTTCTCTGGCGAAATAACGCTCAAAGAGTTTGCCGATAAGAAATTCACCGAAGTGAACATGAACAACGGCATCAAGGAGTCTGAGCTGCCTGAGAAGTTCAACACCGAGGAATACCAAGTCTTGCTGGTGGCCGAGAAGTACCAGACGGGCTTTGACCAGCCACTGTTGCACAGCATGTACGTCGACAAGCGTTTATCCGGCATCCAGGCGGTACAGACACTGTCGCGCCTGAATCGCACGACACGAGGTAAGACCGACACTTTCGTGCTTGATTTTGTCAACGAACCTGCGGAAATCTACACCGCCTTCAAGCCCTATTACGAGACAACGGACAAGGGCGACGACACCGATCCGCAACAACTCAACACGCTGGCACATACTCTGGCTAGCTGGAAAATTTACACCGGGGCAGAGGTCAGCGCTTGGTGCGAGATTTGGTTCCGCAACCGCCTGAACCCTACCGGTGGCGAGCACAAGAAATTGAATGGCCTTCTTGATCTGGCGATTGAGCGATTCAAGAAACTCGGGGAAGAAGACCAGAACCTGTTCAAGGGGCAACTGGTCAGCTTTCGCAATCTGTACAGCTTTGTTTCTCAGATTGTCCCTTACCAGGACTCCGATCACGAGAAGCTTTACACCTATGCCCGTTTTCTGCTGACCAAGCTGCCGCGCACGACGGACAATCGGACGGTGCAGGTCGACGATGAAATCGAGCTCAAATACTACCGCCTGCAAAAAATCAGCGAGGGTGCAATTGATTTGAAAGCAGGCGAAGCGGACGCGCTTGAAGGCCCGAGTGATGTAGGTACAGGCCAAGCAGACGAGGATGTGCAGCTCTCAACTTTGGTAGGCAAGCTCAACGAGCGCTTCGGCACGGAGTTCACCCCAGCAGACCAGCTCTTCTTCGATCAAGTCCGTGAAACTGCCGTAGCCAATGAGCAGTTACGACAGGCCGTCATGGCAAACAGCATCGAGAATTTCGAGCCAGTGTTCAACAAGCAGCTTGAGAACCTGTTCATTGAGCGCATGGATGGCAACGAAGAAATCTTTGTACGTCTAATGAACGATGAGGCATTCAGGAGTGTTGCTGCGAGCCATCTGATGAGGACGGTGTATCAACAGATACGAAAGCCTGACCAAAATGTTTAAGGTTCGTGCATGCAACACCGAGTGAAGGTCAAGGTCATCAACTGAAGCAGTTGGCTCTTTCCTTCTATACAGAACGGCTCCTGCTAGCCGTAAGGCCAGCAGGGGTGTTTTCCAGGAGTTAGGTACATTGGCGAACCGATTAGCTTTTCCCGAAGCGGCAAACAACTTTGCCCACCTGCAACAACCCGGCACCTGCCTGGTGCGGCGACATCACGAATGAGTGTGGACACGAGGCTAGATTTTCAATCGAACAGCAGCGCCTCGGTTAGCCCCTTGTCAGGGTCCGGCTCATCGATGAGGTGGGCCATGCCGACTAGGCTGCGAGCCAGCTTTTCATATGCAACCCACTGAGTGTGCAGGTGCTCGAACACCTGGTTAAACAGCTTTATAGTTTCAACTTCCAGGTAGTCTTCATTGAACGCGAATACCTCATCGAATCGGGCGAACTCAAACTGTTCGTCTAGCATTTCTTGCTGTTCGAGCAATGAGTCATAACCCTCGCGGCACTCTTCGCGCATTTCGTTGGCGAATTCGATAAAGTCCGCGTCGGTCTCGTCGAAATGCTCCCGCAGGGAGGTGGGGATGTCGCTCAAGCTGGTAAAACGCTTGCGCCCTCCGTCCCGGCGTATCTCGCCAATCAGAGCATCCAGCTCATCGAAATCGCCGTAATCCGACAGCCAGCCGCACAAGGTATTGGCATGCCAGGCTTCGGAGACACACTCGCTGATCTCTTTCATATTGTCCTCCAGAGAAGTCCGGCGGAAGAAAGGCAGCAATAGTGCGTGCAAATCGTCGAACGCTTTTTTACGTGCTTGGTAGCGTTTGGCGATGAGATTGGCTTCTCTGGCTTTCATAGGGCCTCACTAGCATTGGATGGGCGGTCGAAAGGCGCAGGACGCCGATGGCCTGCGAGCTTGTCGAGGCCATAGTGGCGAAATGGAATTGGGCTGTCGAGCGTCGGCTCAGCCCAGCGATTCGTCGAAGTAGTCACCGTCGAGCTTGGGCACTTTGTAAAGCTGCGAGCTGACCCCCACCTCGTGGTCGAGCATCAGGTTTACCAGGCGTTTACCGTCGACTAGTACCAGCCCCTCGACCGAGCGCGCGAATTCAACGGCGTGGGCGGTGAAGCCGGAGGTTGTAATGAATACACCGCGTTTAGCTTTCTGCCCGGCCAAGGCGCCATAAAACGCTTGTAGGTCGGGACGCCCAACAGTGTTCTGCCAGCGTTTGGCCTGCACGTAAACCTTTTCCAGCCCCAGTGCGTCCAGCGAGATCACGCCGTCGATGCCGCCGTCGCCACTGCCGCCGACTTGTTGCAGCGCTTGCCGGTTTGCGCCGTAGCCCAGGCTGTGCAGCAAGTCGAGTACGATGTGCTCGAAGCGCGTCGGGCTGGCTTGCAGCAAGTTGTCCAGCAGGTCGCCCGCGACGCTGGTGCGCAGCTCGAGGATGGCTTGGTTTAGGCGCTCCTGCGGGCTGATAGTGGCGAGGTCGGTCTTGGCAATAGGCTCTGACGTGTCGCTGCTTTCATCCAGCGAGGTGGCGTCCGGTGCTGTCTTCAGCTTCACGCTCATGAAGTTCACAGCTAGGTGCTCGACTTGCTCTGGGCTCAACGGGGTCGGGTTGGCCTGGGCGAATGCGCGGCCGGTGTCGGTCAACTGCCAGTAGCCACGCTTGACGCTGCTGGAGTAGCCAGCACGCTTTAGCCGATCATGCGCCCAGCCTGATCGATTCTTGTAGGTGGCCTGGCCACTTGTGATGGTCTCCTGCCGTTGCGACTCGCTCAGGCCAAGAGTCATGGCGGCGGCTTCGTGAGCCTCGCTCGCGGTGGAACCGTCAGGATGCGTGGCGAGAAAACGTAGGATGGGCTCTATGAACTGGTCGTAGGTAGGAACTGACATAGCTCTTTCTATTCCTGATGAGAGGCTTAGTCCAACGTAGTAGCTCAGCGACTGCGCTTTGCCTCAGTGAGCCGAATTGCTGATCTCAACGCGCTGCCTACCATATTCATACCCATGACTTTTCTAAGCGACGAGCGAGCAGTCGCAGGGTTAGGAGGTAGTAATACCGCGTTGCATTGCTGCGTCGGGCTAGGCGCTTTTCGAGGAACCAAATCACATGCTTCCGCTGCCAAGCCCAAGGCGTTTCTCGCTGCCAGCGTTCTGCAATCTCAGCCTGGATGATTTTCGCCTGTCGTACATGGCGTTGTCGAGTTGCGTGCGAGCCCGTCAACACCGCAGACAAGAACAGCTCCATGTCGAATGACTTGCTCATGTCCGTCCTCCAATGTAGGCAGCGACCACCTCGATTCGCCCGTGCCCCAGCTCATAGCTGATCCGCCTCCGGGCCTCACCATCAAGGCCCCAATCTACCTGGCAACACTGACCGCCGTTGATAGGCGCGCGATGCTGGGTAATTTGTTCATAGCGCTCACATGCATACGCCGCTCGTAGCTCATGGAGGCCTTTGAGGTTCTGTGAATGCAGGATGCCCCGTGCCGGGCGGACGATACCCTGCAGAACGTCAAAGTAGCTTTCGTGTGGCGCAATCAGGTTACGGCTGCCCGCAGGCGACACCCGCTCTGCAAATCTAAGCGCGCCCAGAGCATGCTCATCCATCGAAATTCAACGTGGAGCTGAGGTGCCGGCGCGGCCGCCCTTGGTGCCATACTGAATGTTAATCCTGCCTAGGTGGTTAGCCTCACGGCTTAACCGTGGCAGGTCAGCCAAAATGGCTTCACGTAAACGCATGCCAGTGGCTCGTGCCAACAAAACGATCGCAGCGGCTCGTAGCTGATGACGGCGGCAAAGCGCATTGACGATCTCTTTGACCTGATCGCGGTGTTGGCCTTGTGGCACGAAGTGTCGAACTCCGCTGCGCTGCATACCCAACGCCTTGCTCGGACTGGGCAATTTCACATGCTGATCACCGCGAAGCGCTACCATGGTCATGTTAACGCTGGATAGCCGGTTATGCGCGGTGCAGACGGCGAGATCACCGCGTCTAACAATGTCGCGCAGATACGCCGTATAGTCCGCCAGTACCTTTCGATCAATCTGCCGCGCATCATTGATACCCGGCCCCTGTTCTGAGCGGCACCACTTCACGAATGCCTGCCACCGATCACAGTGTGCCTTCACCGTGCCGTAGTGCCGCTGCCGAACATGTCTTTCAACGCCTGCGGCCCTGCATAGGTCAGTTGCCTGCCGTAGCCGAAATTGCGGCCATCGCGTCTACCCACCAATGCCATATCGGTCACCTCATCTTCTGCTCTCCAGTCCTCGCCCCACGTCATCCCGCCAAGAATGCTGAGTGTTATCAGGGATCAAGGCCCCTGCGATCTGTGGGGAATGTCCACTGCGCGGGACTGGCGGCTCCTTACAACCGGGAGCAAGGACATCTCATGATCTGGCCTCCTGAGCACCGATACCGGTGAGCGGGTGGAGGCAGAATTGGCTGACTAAACCAGCGCCTGAAGATCCTGAGCCGGGTGAACGCAGCACTGTGATGACCGGGGCATGCCTGATTGTCAGTCAGGTGCAGTCCATTCCCTGGTCTGCGGCACTATCATCTGCATCGCTGTTACTAGCGACTTCGGCGTTTGTCAGGAAATTTCCGCAAAGCCACGTGTGATCAAATTTTTGGAGGTGATGGGCGCGCCAGGCCCACCGATAGGTCTGTGGCCATCTGTTTGATATCGTGCGCACTGCTGTGCTTAGCGCACTCTGATGCAGCCAGCAGAGAGTTCAAGCGGCGCAAATAGAGCGGATTAAATGGACCTAATGACTGAAGCAAAAATCAAAACCGCACTGGAGGGCCTGTTTGCAGCCGTTTCCCAGTTGCAGGCGGCGTACCCCGGCAAACCGTTCACCCTGGATGGCCGACTGGTCGGTGATATCGGGGAAGTGGTTGCAAGCTTGGCTTACAAACTGACGCTGAACGAAGGGCTGACCAAGCACCATGACGCGATCTGTGACGAGGGCCGTAATGTCCAGATCAAGACCACGTTTGGCACGACCCTGACTTTTCCAGTGCATCATGTGCCTGATTACTACCTGGGTATTCGTATGAACCGCGACGGTACATTCGAAGAGATCTACAACGGGCCGGGCGCCCTCATCCAGCAGCAGTTGGCAGGCCGTAGGCCGACGCGTACCGGGTTGCATGGCGGGTTGATGGCGATGCTGCGGCGTATCAATGCGACGGTTGCCGAGGAAGACCGCATCCCTCGGCGTTGATCGTTTGGAAGAGTAGGGGCCAAGCGACTGACGCTGACCCCCTGACGCATCACAGTGGGTGATTCAACGCATCATGCCGAGTTCGGCATCATCCAGCAGTGCTTTGCCTAAAGCGCAGAGGTAGTGCGCCGCCCAGATCAGCTTCGGTTTATCTTCCATCAGCCCGTCGATGGTGAGGTCCCGTGCATAGCCCATCAGCTCCGAGGCCTGTTCGCGGGCGTTCTGGCATGGGATGCCGGCTTCGATGCGAAACAGTGGGTGTGTCTGGTTTTCGCCTTGAAAGAAGATGGTTTTACCGACAGTGCATTGGGTGTCTTCGGTAGTCATTGATCAATCTCCCTGGTTGTGTGGATACCTGGGCTGGCCCTATCGCCGGCAAGCCGGGCTCCCACACGTTCTAATGCACCGGTTGAGGGTTCGCTGGCTGCTGTATTTGCGCCAGCGCTGATTCAAGTAATCGGCGCAGGGTTTCAAGCTCGTGCATCGAAGCCATGAGCAAAACCGATGCGGGCGACCTGGGCTGCATCAGCATCGCTTGCTGGACTACGGCTTCTGCACAGTGTGCATAGTCCGAGGCCAGGATGATCGTGTCTTCCAGGGAATGGAAAGGGTGGGGTGGATCGGGGACTATCTTCAACATGATTGCTTCCATTTCAGGGCCGTCACCGTCTGCTGTCAAACAGAGGGTGGCAGCTGTACGTGGGTTGACAGACCGGCGGAAACAACAAGTTCCGGCGCACGCAAGCGTGCCCGCACGTACAGCCGCCATAACGACGAGCCGTTTTGTTGTTTACCGTTGCGACCTGTCAAAGTCATGCCGTTGATGAGCAACGACCCACCGAGACTAAAACCCTGAAAAAATGACCGCAACGGAAAACAGGCGCTGGGAGTATCTTTGGGAAACGTCCTACACGGAAGTGGGAAAATCCGTTTTTTCGACCTGCACATCCCACATGCCAGGCACAAAAAAAGACGCCCTAGGGCGTCTTCTTCTTTGGATTTGGTGGAGCCGGGGGGATTTGAACCCCCGTCCGCCAGTACTCCGCTGTCGGTACTACATGCTTAGCCGTGTCTACTGATTTAATCCGCAGCCGCCCGACGGGCAGGGTGCTTTGGATGAGTTGTGTAAGTTTTAGTCACTTCGCCCACAACGTGCTACGCGACGATCCTGTTCTGTATGACAATCAGTTCGGGTTTACAGGCATCCCCTAGTGATTGCTGGAGCCGAAGCTACCAGAAGCAACGGGTCAAGAGACCGCATTAAGCGGCCAGCTTGTACTCCGCGCCGTAGTTTTCGTCATTGGCAACTATAAAAGTTGCAACAGTGGATTTACGAGTTCTGTTACCAACTCGGCATGCACCTAGAGTTTCGCTACCGGCGTCGAATCCTAATCGGCCCCACACTAGCGTTACGCTAACGCACCTTACGGCGCGTGGGATGGAGTATACGGCATTGCGCGGGCGACGTCGACAGCCGGTCCTGTCGCCCGCTTGCGGGGTCATGCGCCGCCGCTGCCGGTGCCGCTGCCTTTCTCGGTTTTTTCCAGGCGCTCCAGCACTTTGCTGGTGATGGCGATGCATTCCTTGGTGTCGCCCGAGGCCTGGGCGGCCTTGGCTTTGTCGACGTGCTCGGTGATGGCTTTGTCCAGGCCCTCGGAGGTGGCGCCGGCGGTGGCCATGCTGTCGTCGATCTTTTGCAGGTTGGTGGTGCAGAGGTCATCGGCGGCGAACACCGGCGAAGCCAGCAGGGTGGCGGCCGCGAACAGGGCCGAAAGCGCGGTACCTTTCATGGGTGTCTCCTCAGGGGCCTCTGGAAGGTGGGCCTGTAGGGTGGACTGTGGGGGATTGGTGGGGGTTCAATTGGGATGGTGGGGGATCGTGTGGTGGGGTGGGGGTGTTCGGCTTTGGTTTTTTAGCGCCTGTGAGATCGAGCGCCGCCCGCGCGGCGCATCGCGAGCGAAGCTCGCTCCTACATCTGTTTCGGGCCAATTATGCCTGTGGCGAGGGCGCGCCGCCCTTTGGCGCATGGCTCGATATCGCGTCGTACAAACAAGGCGGTCGCGCGCGCCTGCCACAGGTGATACTGGCCCGAAACAGATGTAGGAGCGAGCTTCGCTCGCGATGCGCCGCGCGGGCGGCGCTCGATCTCACAGGCGCCGCAAACCTAAAGGCGAACCCCTCCCGCCTAAATGCTACGCGGCCTGGTCACGCGGTCTACCAGGTAAACCAGTCCGTGATAGTCAATGCCGCTGTGGCTCGACAGCCCAATCTCGCAGGTGCGGCTGGTGGAAATACCTTCGCTGCAATACTGCACCGCGTCCTTCAGGCTGCGCAGCGAATGGGCGTTCAGCTCGGGGGTGGTGAAACCCTTGTCGCCGGCAAACCCACAGCAATGAATACCCTCCGGTATCACCACCTGCTTGCTGCAACGCCGCGCCAGGTCGATCAAGGCCTGGCTTTCACCCAGGTGCTGGGTGCTGCAGGTCACGTGCACGGCCACCGGCTCATCCTGCGGGGTGAACTCCAGGCGGTCGAGCAGGTGGGTGCGGATGAAGCGCACCGGGTCGTACAGGTCCAGCCGGGTGTCGCCCAGGTCCTGCACCAGGCGCAGGGTGCAGGGGCTGGTGTCGCAATAGATCGGGTCCAGGCCGCCGCGGCTGGCGTGCAGCAGGGCGTTGATCAGTTCCTGGCGCTTGTGCTCGGCCTGCTCGGGGTAGCCCTTGGAGGCGAACGGCTGGCCGCAGCACAGGCTGTCGGCGTTGTCGGGGAACACCACCTGGTAGCCGGCCTTTTCCAGTAGGGCGCGGGTTTTGTCCAAGAGCGAGCTTTGCTCGCGGTCGGCATAGGCCGGGCCCATCACCCGCGAGACGCAGGCGGCCAGGTACACCACGCGGGGGCGGGCGTCGTTGCTGGCCGGGCCGAAGCTGATCGGGCGCAGCGGTTGCGGCATGGCCGGGGTCCACTGGGGCAGGCGGCCTTTGCTGGCTTTGCTCAGGGCGGCGCTCAGGCGGCCCAGGCGTGGGGCGCCAAGCAGTTTGCGGGCGGTGTTGGCGGCGGTCAGGGTCAGGCGCGCACCGCTCAGGGCGGTAGGGAAATGCTCGGCCAGCCAGTCGGCGGTGTTTGCGTGGTCGGCGGCCTGGTTGCGCAGTTTCTTCACCAGCTCGCCGGTGTTGATGCCGACCGGGCAGCGTTGGGCGCACAGGCCGGTGGCGGCGCAGGTGTCGATGCCCTGGTACTGGTAGGTCTGCATCAGTTCGCGGGTGTCGATGCCGGCGCGCTGCTTGGCCTGGATGTCGCGCCACATGACGATGCGCTGGCGTGGGCTGAGGGTCAGGCCTTTGGAGGGGCACACCGGTTCGCAGAAGCCGCACTCGATGCACTTGTCGACGATCTCGTCGGCGGCAGGCAGCGGCTTGAGGTTTTTCAGGTGGATGTCCGGGTCGTTGCTCAGCACCACGTCGGGGTTGAGAATGCCGTTGGGGTCGAGCAGGCGCTTGAGCTGCCACATCAGCTGGTAGGCGTCATGGCCCCATTCCAGCTCCACGAACGGCGCCATGTTGCGCCCGGTGCCGTGTTCGGCCTTGAGCGAGCCGCCGAACTCCACCGCCACCAGTTGCGCCACGTCGTCCATGAACGCCTGGTAACGAGCGACTTCCTCGGCACTGTTGAAGCCCTGGGTGAAGACGAAGTGCAGGTTGCCTTCCAGCGCGTGGCCGAAAATGATCGCTTCGTCATAGCGGTGCTTGTCGAACAGCTGGAGCAGGCGGTTGACGCCTTCGGCCAGTTGTTCGACGGGGAAGGTGACGTCTTCGATGATCACCGTGGTGCCGGTCTGGCGCACGGCGCCGACGGCGGGGAAGGTGTCTTTGCGGATTTTCCACAGCTGGTTGTACACGGCCGGGTCTTCGCTGAAGTCCACCTGCTGTTCCAGCGGGAAGTCGGCGATCGAGGCCATCACCTGTTGCAGTTGCTCGTGCAGCAGGCTCTGGCTGGCGGCGCGGGACTCGATCAACAGGGCGCAGGCGTTGTCCGACAGGCCTTTTACCCACAGCGGCATGCCGGGCATGTTCTGCACCGAGCGCAGGCTGCGGCGGTCGAGCAGTTCCACGGCCGAAACCGGTTGGCGCTTGAGCACGGTGACCGCGCGGCAGCAGCTTTCGACGCTGGGGAACACCAGCAGGGCGCTGGCCTTGTGCGGGTGGTCGGGCACGGTGTCGTAGGTGACGGCGCTGATGAAGCCCAGGGTGCCTTCGGAGCCGACCAGCAGGTGTTGCAGGATATCCAGCGGCTGGTCGTAGTCCACCAGTGCGTTCAGCGACAGGCCGGTAGTGTTCTTCAGCCGGTACTTGTGCCGGATGCGCTCGGCCAGCGCGGTGTTGGCGCGGGTTTCGCGGCCCAGGCGGGCCAGCGCCTCCAGCAGCTCGGCATGGCTGGTTTCGAAGGCCGCCACGCTGGCCGGGTCTTCGCTGTCCAGGCGGGTGCCGTCGGCCAGCACCAGGCGCAGGCCGGCCAGGGTGTGGTAGGTGTTCTGCGCGGTGCCGCAGCACATGCCACTGGCGTTGTTGGCAACGATGCCGCCGATTTTGCAGGCGTTGATCGAGGCAGGGTCGGGGCCGATCTTGCGGCCGAAGGGGGCCAGCCAGGCGTTGGCCTGGGCGCCGATCACGCCGGGTTGCAGGCGAATCTGCTCGCCCTGGCCACGAATTTCGCGGCCGTTCCAGTTGTCGCCGAGCACGATCAGCACCGAGTCGCTGATGGCCTGGCCGGACAGGCTGGTGCCCGCGGCGCGGAAGGTGACCGGCACCCGCTCGCGCTGGGCCAGTTTGATCAGGCCGACCACTTCGTCCTCGGACTCGACGCGCACCACCAGCTTGGGGATCAGTCGGTAGAAGCTGGCGTCGGTGCCGAAGGCCAGGGTGGAGGTGGGGTCGTCGAAACGGCGTTCGGCGGGGATCAGGCGCTCGGCATCACGCAGGAACGCGGCGGGCAGGCTCATGCAGTCTCCTCGCGGGGCTGTGACGTCTGTGCGCCACATGCCCCGGGTCAATCAGGCGGTCGTACTTGCAGGCGGTCAGGCGCCCAGTTCGCGTACCAGCGAGTCGCGGGTGATCTCGCTGATCGACTTGGCACCGGTCAATACCATGGCCACGCGCATTTCCTTCTCGAACAGCTCCAGCAGGTTCTTCACGCCCGCCTGGCCATGCACGGCAAGGGCGTAGAGGAAGGCGCGGCCGATCAACACGGTGTCGGCGCCCAGGGCGATCATGCGCACCACGTCGAGGCCGCTGCGGATGCCGGAGTCGGCGAGGATCTTCAGGTCGCCTTTGACCGCATCGGCAATCGCCGGCAGGGCGCGGGCGCTGGACAGCACGCCGTCGAGCTGGCGGCCGCCGTGGTTGGACACCACGATACCGTCGGCGCCGAACTTGACTGCATCGCGGGCGTCATCGGCATCGAGGATGCCTTTGATGATCATCGGGCCGTCCCAGTACTCACGAATCCATTCCAGGTCTTTCCAGGAAATGGACGGGTCGAAGTTGTTGCCCAGCCAGCCGATGTAGTCGGCAAGGCCAGTAGGGTTGCCACGGTATTTGGAAATATTGCCCAGGTCATGCGGGCGGCCCATCACCCCCACATCCCAGGCCCACTCTGGGTGGGTCATGGCCTGCAGCACACGGCGCAGCGGGCCGTTCTTGCCGCTCATGCCGGAGTGGGCGTCGCGGTAGCGGGCACCGGGTACGGGCATGTCCACGGTGAACACCAGGGTCTTGACCCCGGCGGCCTTGGCCCGCTCCAGGGCGTTGCGCATGAAGCCGCGGTCCTTGAGCACATACAGCTGGAACCACATCGGCCGGTCGATGGCGGGCGCCACTTCTTCGATCGGGCACACCGACACCGTGGACATGGTGAACGGGATGCCATGGGCCGCCGCTGCGCGGGCCGCCTGCACTTCGCCACGGCGGGCGTACATGCCGGTGAGGCCGACCGGGGCCAGGGCCACCGGCATGCTCAGGGTTTCGTCGAACAGCTTGGTTTGCAGGCTGAGCTCGGACATGTTGTTCAGCACGCGCTGGCGCAGGGCGATGCTGGCCAGGTCCGAGACGTTGTGGCGCAGGGTGTGCTCGGCGTAGGCGCCGCCGTCGGCGTAGTGGAACAGGAAGGGAGGCAGCTTGCGTTGGGCCGCGGCGCGATAGTCGGTAGAGGCAGAAATGATCATGGATTCTCGCAGCGTTGCTTGTGGGGAGTGCCGGGCGCGCCTAGGCGCCCGGCCCCTTTCACTTTAGTGATGAACCAGCATGCCGGTCAGCCAGTAAGCCTGGATCAGGGTGATCAGGCCGACGATGGTGGCGAAGAACAGGCTGTGCTTGACGGTGAAGCGGAACAGGTCGGATTCCTTGCCGACCAGGCCGGTGGCGGCGCAGGCCACGGCGATCGACTGCGGCGAGATCATCTTGCCGGTCACGCCGCCGCTGGTGTTGGCCGCTACCAGCAAGGTGTCGTTGACGCCGATCTGGTGCGCGGTGGTGGCCTGCAGCGAGCTGAACAGGGCGTTGGACGAGGTGTCCGAGCCGGTCAGGAACACGCCCAGCCAGCCGAGGAACGGCGAGAAGAACGGGAATGCCGCGCCGGTACCGGCCAGCACCAGGGCCATGGTCGAGGACATGCCGGAGTAGTTGGTGACGAAGGCGAAGGCCAGCACCATGCCGATCGACAGAATCGGCCAGCGCAGTTCCCAGAAGGTTTCCTTGAAAGTGGTCAGACCAGTTTTGAAGTTGATCTTAAGCACCGCCATGGAGATCAGTGCCGAAAGGAAGATCGCGGTACCGGTGGCGGAAATCGGGTCGAGCTTGAACACCGCGGGCATGGCGGTCGGCGCGGCCACGATCGGTGCGGTCTTGATCACCAATTGGTCGAGGTGCGGGATGGCGAAGTTGAACACGAAGTTGTACATCGCGCCGCCTGGGGCGAAGGCCGCCTTGAACGGCTTCAGGGTCCAGATGGTGACCAGCACGGTGAGGATCAGGAACGGTGACCAGGCCTTGAAGATTTCGCCAAAGCTGTAAGGGCTAGGCTGGCTGCCGCTTGGCTGCACCACGGCGGCGCCGACGCTGCCTTTGGCTTCGCTGAACGAGCGCTTGGGCTGCCAGACTTTCAGGAACAGGGTCAGGGCGATCAGGCTGGCCAGGGCCGAGGTGATGTCGGGCAGTTCCGGGCCGATGAAGTTCGAGGTGAAGTACTGGGTGACGGCGAAGCTCAGGCCGGCGACCAGGGCGGCAGGCCAGGTTTCTTTCACGCCACGCAGGCCGTCCATCATGAACACCAGCCAGAACGGCACGAACAGCGACAGCAGCGGCAGTTGGCGGCCGGTCATGGCGCCGATGTGGAAGGCGTCGATGCCGGTGACCTGGCCGGCCACGATGATCGGGATGCCCAGGGCGCCGAAGGCCACTGGCGCGGTGTTGGCGATCAGGCACAGGCCGGCGGCGTACAGCGGGTTGAAGCCCAGGCCTACCAGCAGCGCGGCAGTGATTGCCACCGGTGCGCCAAAGCCCGCCGCGCCTTCGAGGAAGGCACCGAAGCAGAAGCCGATCAGCAGCACTTGCAGGCGTTGGTCGTCGGTAATCGACAGCACCGAGCTGCGGATCACTTCGAACTGGCCGCTCTTGACCGTGAGTTTGTACAGGAACACCGCGGCAACGATGATCCAGGCAATCGGCCAGAGGCCGTAGAGGAAGCCGTAACCCGCGGCGGCGAAGGCCATGTCGACAGGCATCTGGAAGGCGAAGATCGCCACCAGGATCGACAGCGCGAGGGTGATGCTGCCCGCTACGTGGCCTTTGAGGCGGAACACGGCGAGGGCCAGGAAGAAGAACACGATGGGGATGACCGCCGCCAGTGCGGACAGGCCAAGACTACCAAGCGGGCTATAGAGTTGTTGCCAGGTTTGCATATGGGGTGACCCCTAATTGTTGTTGGTCAGCACTGGCATTGGATAATTGGTAAGACCAATTTACAATGACTGGTCGCTAGGTTAAAAGCGCTGTCGTGGGTGTGTCAATTTGTCCTGTGCAAAACTTTGGTCGCGTGCCGATGAGCGGGCGCCTGATGCGCGGGGAAAATCACGGCTTGATGGGTGTTTGCGCGGCCTGGATCGGCGAAAATAGGCGCCCCCGGAAAATTGCCGGGGGTTTGTGGAGAGCATGTGATGGTTTTTGATCAGGTCCGCCAACGGCGCCTGTCCGACGACATTGTCGATCGGTTGGAAGGGATGATTCTGGAAGGCACGCTGACCTCGGGGCAGCGGCTGCCGGCCGAGCGCGTCCTTGCCGAGCAGTTTGGTGTGTCCCGTCCGTCACTGCGTGAGGCGATCCAGAAGTTGGTGGCCAAAGGGCTGCTGGTGAGTCGTCAGGGCGGGGGCAATTTCGTGGCCGAGTCGCTGGGGTCCACCTTCAGCGACCCGCTGCTGCAGTTGCTCGAGCACAGTCCCGAAGCGCAGCGTGACCTGCTCGAGTTCCGCCATACCCTGGAGGCGTCCTGCGCCTATTACGCCGCCCAGCGTGCCACCGAGCCAGACCGAGCGCGGTTGAAGGCGGCTTTCGATGTGTTGCAGGACTGCTATGCCAGGGTTGACGAAGTAACCCGGGCGGAGGAGGGGGCGGCGGATGCGCGCTTCCACCTGGCGATTGCCGAGGCCAGCCATAACGCGGTGTTGCTGCATACCATTCGGGGTTTGTTCGACCTGCTCAAGCGCAACGTGGTGACCAACATTGGTGGCATGTATCAGCAGCGTACCGAAACCCGGGACATGCTGATCAGCCAGCACCGGGAGCTGTACCTGGCGATTGTCGAGGGCAGGGCCGAGGATGCGCGCGAGGTGTCCAGCCGGCACATTCTGTATGTGCAGGAGGTGCTGGAGGAGGCGTACGAAGAGGCGCAGCGGGTGGCGCGGGCGGAGCGGCGTAGCGGGCGGTGAGATCGGTGCTGGGTTCTTCGCGGGCACGCCCGCTCCCACAGGCTATGCGCCGGGTCGCGGCCCCTGTGGGAGCGGGCGTGCCCGCGAAGAGGCCAGAACAGGCCTAAAGAGTAATCACTCTTCCTTGCCCTTGTTCCGCACGGCCCGCTGCAGCTCGCGGTTGGAGTCGCGCTCGCGCATGGTGTCGCGCTTGTCGAATTCCTTCTTGCCCTTGCCCAGTGCGATTTCGCACTTGATCAGGTGCTTGCTCCAGTACAGCGCCAACGCCACGCAGGTGTAGCCTTTTTGCGCCACGGCCGCTTCCAGGCGCTCGAGCTCGCGCTTGTTCAGCAGCAGCTTGCGGGTGCGGATGGGGTCGGCGATGACGTGGGTGCTGGCGGTGGTCAGCGGGGTGATGTGGCTGCCGAACAGCCAGGCTTCACCGTCCTTGAGCAGCACGTAGCTGTCAGTCAGGTGCGCCTTGCCAGCTCGCAGGCTTTTTACTTCCCAGCCGGACAGGACCAGCCCGGCCTCGAACTTGTGTTCGATGAAGTAATCGTGTCGCGCTTTCTTGTTTTGCGCGATGGTCCCGGTCGGATGTTTTTTTTGCTTAGCCATAGGGGCGGCATTATAGGCAAGTCCGCGCGTCGTCCGCTATGGGATTTCGGTGTGCTTGAGCCACTGGAATGAATACCGGACAATACACAGCCTGTCTTATGCACAGAACCTGTTTTCGGCACGCTGCGAAGCGCCGCCACCCAGCCTTGGAAGTGACGCCTGGATGACTACCCATATTCAACGCTCCGCCCTGCTGCCATACCCCGCCCAGGCGCTCTACGATCTGGTCAACGATGTGGCCAGCTACCCTGAGTTCCTGCCGTGGTGCTCGGCCTCGACGGTGATCGAAGCCAGCGACACGCACATGCGCGCCAAGCTCGAAGTGGCCAAGGGGGGCATGAGCCAGCACTTTGTCACGCGTAACGTGCTGGTGCCGGGGCAGTCCATCGAGATGAACCTGGAAGAGGGGCCGTTCACCCAGTTGCACGGTGTGTGGGTGTTCAAGCCGCTGGGTGACAAAGCCTGCAAGATCAGCCTGGACCTGTCCTTCGATTATGCCGGGCCGATTGTACGTGCCACCTTGGGCCCGCTGTTCAACCAGGCGGCCAATACCCTGGTCGATGCCTTCTGCCAGCGTGCCAAGCAATTGCATGCCTGACGGATACGGCGCAAACAAAAAGCCCGGACCAAGTCCGGGCTTTTTTGTGGCTGCTTCCCGATTACCGGGTTTCCAGCGGAGCGGGGGTCGGGACCGGGGTGGTCTCGATGGTATCGATTTCGCGCTGGATGGACTCTTCGGTCGAACCAGGCTTGGCTGGCTTTTCCTCAGGCTGCACGGCCGGCTGTTCGGTCTGGCCTGGCTCGGTGGCCGGGCTGACGGTGGTGTCGCTGCTGCCACCGAGGATTTCCTGGTCGCGGCTAACGCCTGGCATGAAGTCGCCAGACAGGCTGACCAGTTGGTCGCTTTCGTTGAAGAATACACTCATGCGCTCTTGCTGGCGTTTACCGCCACCAGGCTGCAGGCTGTACAGGTAATCCCAGCGATTGGTGTTGAAGGTGTCCTGAATCAGCGGGTTGCCCATGATAAACCTTACTTGCCGACGGGTCATTCCGGGGCGTAATTGGTCTATCATGTCTTGCGTGACGACATTGCCCTGCTGGATGTCGATTTTGTAAACCCCGGGAAACGAGCAACCGGCGAGTGCGAGCAGTCCCACTAGGGTGAGGCTGGTTAGCAAGAGCTTGGTGTTTTGCATCGGTGGGCGACTTCCACTATCTTGGCTGGACAACGTAAACCCCGATCATACCCGTATTAAGAGAAGCTGCGAAGCAGCATCGGCGAGAAAGCTGACCATGGTTGAAAATAGCGAATTGCGCAAAGCCGGTCTCAAGGTGACCCTGCCTCGAGTAAAGATCCTTCAGATGCTCGACTCTACCGAGCAGCGTCACATGAGTGCGGAGGATGTGTACAAGGCGCTGATGGAGGCTGGCGAGGATGTAGGCCTGGCCACCGTCTATCGCGTACTGACCCAGTTCGAAGCGGCGGGTCTGGTGGTTCGCCACAACTTCGACGGCGGCCACGCGGTGTTCGAACTGGCCGATGGCGGTCACCACGACCATATGGTGAACGTGGATACCAGTGAAGTCATCGAGTTCATGGACGCCGAAATCGAGAAGCGCCAGCGCGAAATCGTGGCCGAGCATGGCTACGAGCTGGTGGACCACAATCTGGTCCTGTACGTGCGTAAGAAGAAGTAACGATTTTCTCGTTATGGATGGCAAAGGCGACCTTCGGGTCGCCTTTGTGCTTTCTGAAGGGGTGAAAGGTGTGTTGTTGGTACCGGCCTCTTCGCGGGCATTGCGCCCGGGCTACAACATCGTCCGGTAGGAGCAGCCTTGTGCTGCGAAGGGGGCATTCGGCCGAAGAGGGTCTTTGGCCTTGCCGGCCTCTTCGCAGCACAAGGCTGCTCCTACGCGTCGGCGCCATTGGCTCTAGGCCTTGCCGCTCACGACCATCTTGCGGGCATGGGCCAGCGATTCCTTGGTCAGGTCGATACCGCCCAACATCCGCGCCACTTCCTCGACACGCTCACGCTTGCCCAGGCTGGCCACGGCGGTGTGGGTGGTATCACTGTTGCGCACCTTGTGCACGAACAGGTGATGATGCCCTTGTGCCGCTACCTGTGGCAGATGGGTCACGGTCAATACCTGGCCGCGCTCGCCCAGGCGACGCAGCAACTGGCCGACGATTTCGGCGGTAGGGCCGCCGATGCCTACGTCGACTTCGTCGAATACCAGGGTAGGAATGCGCGACGTTTGTGCAGTAATCACCTGAATCGCCAGGCTGATACGCGACAGTTCGCCGCCCGAGGCCACCTTCGCCAGGCCCTTGAGCGGTTGGCCGGGGTTGGCGCTGACCAGCAGTTCGATCTGCTCCAGCCCATGGGGTGACAGGTCAGTGCCTTCGTTGGCTGTCAGCTCGATGCTGAAGCGCCCGCCCGGCATGCCCAGGCGCTGGATTTCCTGTTCAACGGCACCGGCCAGTTGCTGGGCTGCCTGCTGGCGCAGGCCGCTGAGTTCGCGGGCCTTCTCTTTATAGTGCAGGGCGAAGGCGGCAAGCTCCTCGCCCAGCCGCTCGATGGACTCGTCGCTGGCGTTCAGGCCTTCGATCTCTTCCATCAACTGCTGCTGCAGGTGGGGCAGTTCGGTGGGGTGCACGCGGTGTTTGCGCGCCAGCGTATAGATGGTGTCGAGGCGCTCCTCCAGCGCTTGCAGGCGCATTGGGTCGGCATCGAAGTTGTCTAGGAAGCGGTTGAGCTCGCCCACCGCTTCTTCGACCTGAATCTGCGCGCTGGCGATCAGGTTGGCCGCTTCGCCCAGTGCCTTGGGCGTGTGGGTGGCGGCGCCCAGGCGGTTGAGGCTGGAGGTGAGCGCGCTGAGCACGTTGCCCGAGTCGCTCTCGCTGCACTGGTCGATGACCTGGCGGCAGATGCCGAACAGGGCTTCGGCGCTGGTCAGGTTCTTGTGTTCCTGTTCCAGTTGTTCCAGTTCATGTTCGCCCAGGCCGAGGTTGTCCAGTTCTTCCAGCTGGTAGCTGAGCAGCTGGTGGCGGGCGCGCTGCTCGTCGCCGGAGTTGGACAGGCGCTCCAGCTCCAGGCGGGTCTGGTCCCAGCGCTTGGCCGCAAGCTGTACCTGGCGGGCCAGGTCGACGGCGCCCGCATATTCATCGAGCAAGCGGCGGTGAGTGTCGGTCTTGAGCAGTGACAGGTGCTCGTGCTGGCTGTGGATGTCGATCAGCAATTCGCCCAGCGCCTTGAGGTCGCCAAGCGGGCAGGGCGTACCGTTGATGTAGCCACGGCTACGGCCTTCGGCGGTGATCACCCGGCGCAGGATGCACAGGCCGTCGTTGTCCAGGTCGCGTTCGGCCAGCCAGGCATGGGCCTCGGGAATGTCCACCAGGTCGAAGGTGGCGAGGATATCTGCCTTGTCGGTGCCGGGGCGCACCACGCCGCTGTCGGCCCGATCGCCCAGGGCAAGGCCGAGGGCGTCGAGCATGATCGATTTGCCGGCGCCGGTTTCGCCGGTGATGACGGACATCCCACGGGCGATTTCGAGGTCGAGGTGTTCGACGATGGCGTAGTTGTGAATGGACAGGTGCACCAGCATGGGGCGGCTCCCGAAAGTCAGGTCTGGTTATTTATACAGTACTTTTTTCAGGCCTGCCAATGCCCCTTGGCAGATTCTGTTGCCGCCCGGAAAACCACCTCGCCCCTTGAAGCTGGTTTTTCCGGCCCCATATAGCCGACATCCAAGGCGAGCCTGGCTCGCAGTCCACAAAATTGCGCAGGAGAGACCCCATGGCTGACGAACAGCTGAACGAGAAAGACCTTAACGTGGAAGAAACCGGTGCAGGCAATGCTGCCGACGCCCGTGTTCTTGAGCTCGAGGAGCAGCTGGCCGCAGCCAAGGACCAGGCGCTGCGCGCCGTTGCCGACGTGCAGAACGTACGCCGTCGCGCCGAGCAGGATGTGGAGAAAGCCCACAAGTTTGCCCTGGAGAAGTTCTCCAATGACCTGCTGCCGGTCATCGACAGCCTGGAACTGGCCCTGGCTCACTCCAATGACGAAGATGAGCAGGTCAAGGCCATCCGCGAAGGCGTCAAGCTGACCCTGAAGATGTTCCAGGACACCCTCAAGCGCTACAACCTCGAAGCTGTCGACCCGCATGGCGAGCCGTTCAACCCTGAGCACCACCAGGCCATGGCCATGCAGGAAAGCGCCGAGGTCGAGCCGAACAGCGTGCTGAACGTGTTCCAGAAGGGTTACCTGCTGAACGGCCGCCTGCTGCGCCCCGCCATGGTGGTGGTCAGCAAGGCGCCGAGCGCGGCGCAACCCTCGATCAATGAAAAGGCTTGAAATCCGTCGGGGCATCCCCATCTAGGTGTCAAGCCTTCAAGTATTACCGCAGTTGGCCAAAGTAGTCGCTGCTACCAAATTCAAGTTTCGGGAGAGTTAACATGGGTAAAATTATCGGTATCGACCTGGGGACCACCAACTCGTGCGTCTCCATTCTGGAAAACGGTAACGTCAAGGTCATCGAAAACGCCGAAGGTGCGCGTACTACCCCTTCGATCGTGGCCTACGCCAACGACGGCGAAATCCTGGTCGGTCAGTCGGCCAAGCGCCAGGCTGTGACCAACCCGCACAACACCCTGTTCGCGGTAAAGCGCCTGATCGGCCGCCGCTTCGAAGAGCAGGTCGTGCAGAAAGACATCCAGCTGGTTCCGTACAAAATCGCCAAGGCCGACAACGGTGACGCCTGGGTCGAAGTCAACGGCCAGAAAATGGCACCGCCGCAAATCAGCGCCGAAGTGCTGAAAAAGATGAAGAAAACCGCCGAAGACTACCTCGGCGAGCCAGTGACCGAAGCGGTCATCACCGTACCGGCCTACTTCAACGACAGCCAGCGTCAGGCAACTAAGGACGCCGGCCGCATCGCGGGCCTGGACGTAAAACGCATCATCAACGAACCGACCGCCGCCGCACTGGCCTATGGCATGGACAAGGCCAAGGGCGACCACACTGTCATCGTTTATGACCTGGGTGGCGGTACCTTCGACGTTTCGGTCATCGAAATCGCCGAAGTCGATGGTGAGCACCAGTTCGAAGTACTGGCTACCAACGGCGACACCTTCCTGGGTGGCGAAGACTTCGACATGCTGCTGATCGACTACCTGGTCGAAGAGTTCAAGAAAGAAACCGGCATGAACCTCAAAGGCGACCCGCTGGCCATGCAGCGCCTGAAGGAAGCTGCCGAAAAGGCCAAGATCGAGCTGTCGTCCGCTCAGTCGACCGACGTCAACCTGCCGTACATCACCGCAGATGCCACCGGTCCTAAGCACCTGAACGTGAAGATCTCCCGCGCCAAGCTGGAGTCGCTGGTTGAAGAGCTGGTGCAGCGCACCATCGAGCCTTGCCGCATCGCCCTGAAAGATGCCGGCATTGACGCCAGCAAGATCGACGACGTGATCCTGGTCGGCGGCCAGACCCGTATGCCGCTGGTGCAAAAGACCGTTGCTGACTTCTTCGGTAAAGAAGCCCGCAAGGACGTCAACCCGGACGAAGCCGTGGCCATGGGTGCTGCCATCCAGGGCGCTGTACTGGCCGGTGACGTGAAGGACGTACTGCTGCTGGACGTCAGCCCGCTGACCCTGGGTATCGAAACCATGGGTGGCGTGATGACCGCGCTGATCGAGAAGAACACCACCATTCCGACCAAGAAGTCGCAGGTGTTCTCCACTGCCGACGACAACCAGGGCGCGGTGACCATCCACGTGCTGCAGGGCGAGCGTAAGCAGGCTGCGCAGAACAAGTCGCTGGGCAAGTTCGACCTGGCTGACATTCCGCCGGCTCCGCGTGGCGTGCCGCAGATCGAAGTTACCTTCGACATCGACGCCAACGGCATTCTGCACGTCAGCGCCAAAGACAAGGCCACCGGCAAGTCGCAGTCGATCGTGATCAAGGCCAACTCCGGCCTGTCGGACGAAGAAATCGAGCGCATGGTGCGTGACGCCGAGGCCAACGCCGAGGAAGACCGCAAGTTCGAAGAGCTGGCCGCTGCCCGTAACCAGGGTGACGCGCTGGTTCACTCGACCCGCAAGATGGTCGCTGACGCCGGTGACAAGGTTACCGCCGAAGAGAAGACCGCCATCGAGGCTGCTGTTGTTGCCCTGGAAGCCGCTGTCAAAGGCGACGACAAGGCTGCAATCGACGCCAAGGTCGAGGAGCTGTCCAAGGTCTCTGCCCCGGTTGCCCAGAAGATGTACGCCGAGCAGTCGGCTGAACAGCCTCAGGGTGGCGCGCAGCAGGCCGAGCCGGAAGCCAAGCACGATGACGTGGTTGACGCCGAGTTCGAAGAAGTGAAAGGCGACGACAAGAAGTAATCGTTGCATGTTGTCGGCCAGTTCACCGTCGTTTGCCGGTGAACTGGTAGGATGTCGCCGCGCGGGGGCTTGCTCCCGCGTTGGCGTATCTGGAATTCGAGAATTTTTACAGCATCTGCCAGCGGCCTTCATGGGCGGTATGCAGGTGCTGATGGCGTGGCGCAGATGCCAGACGCCCAACAAGGTGCAAATGACCTATGTCCAAGCGTGATTATTATGAGGTCCTGGGTGTCGAGCGCGGCGCCAGTGAAGCTGACCTCAAGAAGGCTTATCGCCGTCTGGCGATGAAGTACCACCCGGACCGCAACCCGGGCGATAAAGAGTCGGAAGACAAGTTCAAAGAGGCCAACGAGGCCTACGAAGTGCTGTCTGACGCGAGCAAGCGCGCGGCCTTCGACCAGTATGGTCATGCCGGTGTCGACCCAAGCATGGGCGGCGGCGGTGCCGGCTTCGGTGGCGCCAACTTCTCCGACATCTTCGGCGATGTGTTCAGCGATTTCTTCGGTGGCGGCCGTGGTGGCGGACGTGGCGGTGCCCAGCGTGGCAGCGACCTGCGCTACACCCTGGAGTTGAACCTGGAAGAAGCGGTGCGTGGCACCACGGTCAGCATCCGTGTGCCTACCCTGGTCAACTGCCAGCCTTGCGACGGCTCCGGCGCCAAGAAGGGCTCGACCCCGTCGACTTGCCCAACCTGCGGCGGCATCGGCCAAGTGCGCATGCAGCAAGGTTTCTTCTCGGTGCAGCAGACCTGCCCGCGCTGCCATGGCCAGGGCAAGATCATTACCGACCCGTGCACCTCCTGCCACGGCGAAGGTCGTGTCGAGGAATACAAGACGCTGTCGGTCAAGGTGCCGGCGGGTGTCGATACCGGTGACCGCATTCGCCTGTCGGGTGAGGGCGAGGCCGGTACCCATGGTGGCCCGACTGGCGACCTGTACGTGGTGATCAGCGTGCGCGAGCACGAAATCTTCCAGCGCGATGGCAAGCACCTGTACTGCGAAGTGCCAATCAGCTACACCGATGCTGCCTTGGGCGGTGAGCTGGAAGTGCCGACCCTGGATGGCCGCGTGAAGCTGAAGATTCCGGAAGGCACGCAGACCGGCAAGCAGTTCCGTTTGCGCGGCAAGGGCGTTGCCCCAGTGCGTGGTGGCGGTGCCGGTGACCTGCTGTGCCGTGTGGCGGTGGAAACCCCGGTCAACCTCAGCCGTCGCCAGCGCGAGCTGCTCGAAGAGCTGCGTGACTCGCTGGATGGCGACAGCTCCCATTCGCCCAAGGCCAGTGGCTGGTTCGATGGCGTGAAGCGCTTCTTCGGCGATCTCTGAAAAGGAACAGGTTATGCGACGTATTGCGGTAATGGGCGCGGCAGGCCGTATGGGCAAGGTGCTGATCGAGGCCGTGCAGCAGCAGGCGCCGAAAGCGGGCCTGACGGCGGCCATTCATCGCCCGGACAGCACCCTGGTAGGTGCCGATGCGGGTGAGCTGGCAGGCCTGGGGCGGATCGGTGTGCCGATCTCCGATGACCTGGCCAAGGTGGTCGATGAGTTCGACGTGCTGATCGATTTCACCCACCCTTCGGTAACCCTGAAGAACCTGGCGTTCTGCCGCAAGGCAGGCAAGGCCATGGTGATCGGTACTACCGGGTTCACCGCAGAGGAAAAAGCGCTGCTGGTGGAGGCGGGCAAGGAAATCCCAATCGTGTTCGCGGCCAACTTCAGCGTGGGCGTCAACCTGTGCCTGAAGCTGTTGGACACTGCGGCGCGGGTGCTGGGTGATGACGTGGATATCGAGATTCTCGAAGCGCACCACCGGCATAAGGTCGATGCCCCTTCGGGCACTGCGCTGCGCATGGGTGAGGTGGTTGCCCAAGCGCTGGGCCGTGATCTGCAGGAAGTGGCCGTGTATGGCCGCGAAGGGCAGACCGGTGCGCGTGATCGCCAGACCATCGGCTTTGCCACGGTGCGTGCCGGCGATGTGGTGGGCGACCATACCGTGCTGTTTGCCGCCGAAGGCGAGCGCGTGGAAATCACCCACAAGGCCTCCAGCCGCATGACCTTCGCCAAGGGTGCCGTGCGTGCGGCGCTGTGGCTGGATGGGCGTGAGCCTGCGCTGTACGACATGCAGGATGTGCTCGAACTGCGTTAAGCCGTTGGAGCGGTGTTGGCTTCTTCGCGGGCTTGCCCGCCCCCACAGCCCAGGGTGTGGGGGCGGGCGAGCCCGCGAAGAGACCGATGCAGATGTCAGTCTGTCGCATTGATGTGTTTTAGAGGCACATATGCGGTAGACCCAAAACGCACTTTTCTGTAAGCTACAGCTTTAGTGTGTCCACTAAAAGCGCGCAGCGAATTGAATTCAGCACATAAAAGCGGGGTGACGTGTCCATACGTCACTCCGCTTTTTTGCAACCTGCGATCGCCCTTTCATGCTTGATTTACGGGAGGTCTTCTTGACAAAGCCAGCCATACTCGCCCTTGCCGACGGCAGTATTTTTCGCGGTGAAGCCATCGGTGCCGACGGTCAGACCGTTGGTGAGGTGGTATTCAACACCGCTATGACCGGCTACCAGGAAATCCTTACAGACCCTTCCTATGCGCAGCAAATCGTTACCCTGACCTACCCGCACATCGGCAACACCGGCACCACGCCGGAAGATGCCGAGTCGAACCGCGTCTGGTCCGCTGGCCTGGTCATCCGTGACCTGCCGCTGCTGGCCAGTAACTGGCGCAACACCCAGTCGCTGCCTGAGTACCTCAAGGCCAACAATGTCGTTGCCATCGCCGGCATCGACACCCGTCGCCTGACCCGTATCCTGCGTGAAAAGGGCGCCCAGAACGGTTGCATCCTCGCCGGTGACAACATCAGCGAAGAAGCCGCCATCGCCGCTGCCCGTGGCTTCCCAGGCCTGAAGGGCATGGACCTGGCCAAGGTGGTTTCCACCAAGGAACGCTACGAGTGGCGCTCCAGTGTGTGGGAGCTGAAAACCGACAGCCACCCGACCATCGAAGCTGCCGACCTGCCGTACCACGTGGTGGCCTTCGACTACGGCGTCAAGCTGAACATCCTGCGCATGCTGGTGGCCCGTGGCTGCCGCGTGACCGTGGTGCCGGCCCAGACCCCAGCCAGCGAAGTGCTGGCACTCAACCCGGACGGCGTGTTCCTGTCCAACGGCCCTGGTGACCCCGAGCCGTGCGACTACGCGATTCAGGCGATCAAGGAAATCCTCGAAACCGAGATCCCGGTATTCGGCATCTGCCTCGGCCACCAACTGCTGGCCCTGGCTTCCGGCGCCAAGACCGTGAAAATGGGCCACGGCCACCACGGTGCCAACCACCCGGTTCAGGACCTGGACACCGGCGTGGTCATGATCACCAGCCAGAACCACGGTTTTGCGGTTGACGAGGCCACCCTGCCGGGTAACGTGCGCGCCATCCACAAGTCGCTGTTCGACGGCACCCTGCAGGGTATCGAGCGTACCGACAAGAGCGCGTTCAGCTTCCAGGGCCACCCTGAAGCGAGCCCGGGCCCGACCGACGTCGCGCCACTGTTCGATCGTTTCACCGATGCCATGGCCAAGCGCCGCTGAGCATCCTGCTTCAAGGCCCCGGGCCGGCGAAAGCCGCGCCCGGCAGCGCCTGACCCAGATTGTTCCAAGCGGCTTGCCGACTGACCCCGGATTTGAGTGACCACCATGCCAAAACGTACAGACATCAAAAGCATCCTGATTCTCGGCGCTGGCCCGATCGTGATCGGCCAGGCCTGCGAATTCGACTACTCCGGCGCCCAGGCTTGTAAAGCCCTGCGCGAGGAAGGTTTCCGCGTCATCCTGGTGAACTCCAACCCAGCCACCATCATGACCGACCCGGCCATGGCCGACGCCACCTACATCGAGCCGATCAAGTGGCAATCGGTGGCCAAGATCATCGAAAAAGAGCGCCCAGACGCCGTATTGCCGACCATGGGTGGCCAGACCGCACTGAACTGCGCCCTGGACCTGGAGCGCCATGGCGTTCTGGAGAAGTTCGGCGTAGAGATGATCGGCGCCAATGCCGACACCATCGACAAGGCCGAAGACCGTTCGCGCTTCGACAAGGCCATGAAAGACATCGGCCTGGAATGCCCGCGCTCCGGTATCGCCCACAGCATGGAAGAGGCCAACGCGGTACTCGAGAAGCTCGGCTTCCCATGCATCATTCGCCCATCGTTCACCATGGGCGGCACTGGCGGTGGTATCGCTTACAACCGTGAAGAGTTCGAAGAAATCTGCACCCGTGGTCTGGACCTGTCGCCGACCAAAGAGCTGCTGATCGACGAATCGCTGATCGGCTGGAAGGAATACGAGATGGAGGTGGTCCGCGACAAGAAGGACAACTGCATCATCGTCTGCTCGATCGAAAACTTCGACCCGATGGGCGTGCACACCGGTGACTCGATTACGGTTGCCCCGGCACAGACCCTGACCGACAAGGAATACCAGATCATGCGCAACGCCTCGCTGGCGGTGCTGCGTGAAATCGGTGTGGAAACCGGCGGTTCCAACGTGCAGTTCGGCATTTGCCCGAACACTGGCCGCATGGTCGTGATCGAGATGAACCCGCGCGTTTCGCGTTCGTCGGCTCTGGCCTCCAAGGCCACCGGCTTCCCGATCGCCAAGATTGCCGCCAAGCTGGCCATTGGCTACACCCTCGACGAGCTGCAGAACGACATCACCGGCGGTCGCACCCCGGCGTCCTTCGAACCGTCGATCGACTACGTCGTCACCAAGCTGCCGCGCTTCGCCTTCGAGAAATTCCCGAAAGCCGACGCCCGCCTGACCACCCAGATGAAATCCGTGGGTGAAGTCATGGCCATCGGCCGTACCTTCCAGGAGTCCCTGCAGAAAGCCCTGCGCGGCCTGGAAGTTGGTGCTTGCGGCCTGGACCCGAAAGTCGACCTGGCCAGCCCGGAAGCCGCCAGCATCCTCAAGCGCGAACTGACCGTGCCGGGTGCCGAGCGTATCTGGTACGTGGCTGACGCCATGCGTTCGGGCATGACCTGCGAAGAGATCTTCGCCCTGACCGGCATCGACATGTGGTTCCTGGTGCAGATGGAAGATCTGATCAAGGAAGAAGAAAAGGTCAAGACCCTGGCCCTGTCGGCGATCGACAAGGACTACATGCTGCGCCTCAAGCGCAAGGGCTTCTCGGACCAGCGCCTGGCCGTGCTGCTGGGTATCACCGACAAGAACCTGCGCCGCCACCGCCACAAGCTGGAAGTGTTCCCGGTGTACAAGCGCGTCGACACCTGCGCCGCCGAGTTCGCCACCGACACCGCCTACCTGTACTCCACCTACGAGGAAGAGTGCGAGGCCAACCCGTCGACCCGCGACAAGATCATGATCCTGGGTGGCGGCCCTAACCGTATCGGCCAGGGTATCGAGTTCGACTACTGCTGCGTACACGCCGCCCTGGCGCTGCGTGAAGACGGTTACGAGACCATCATGGTCAACTGCAACCCGGAAACCGTCTCCACCGACTACGACACCTCCGACCGCCTGTACTTCGAGCCGTTGACCCTGGAAGACGTGCTGGAAGTGTGCCGCGTCGAGAAGCCTAAAGGCGTGATCGTTCACTACGGTGGCCAGACTCCGCTGAAACTGGCTCGTGCCCTGGAAGAAGCTGGCGTGCCGATCATCGGTACCAGCCCTGACGCCATCGACCGCGCCGAAGACCGTGAGCGCTTCCAGCAGATGGTTCAGCGCCTGAGCCTGCTGCAGCCGCCAAACGCTACCGTGCGCAGCGAAGAAGAAGCCATCCGCGCCGCGGGCGGCATCGGTTACCCGCTGGTGGTGCGCCCGTCCTACGTACTGGGCGGCCGTGCCATGGAAATCGTCTACGAACTGGACGAGCTCAAGCGCTACCTGCGTGAAGCGGTACAAGTGTCGAACGACAGCCCGGTGCTGCTGGACCACTTCCTCAACTGCGCCATCGAGATGGACGTGGATGCGGTGTGCGACGGTACCGACGTGGTCATCGGCGCAATCATGCAGCACATCGAGCAGGCCGGCGTACACTCCGGTGACTCGGCGTGCTCGCTGCCGCCTTACTCGCTGAGCAAGGAAGTGCAGGACGAAGTCCGCGTACAGGTTAAGAAAATGGCCCTGGAGCTGGGCGTGGTCGGCCTGATGAACGTGCAGCTGGCCCTGCAGGGCGACAAGATCTACGTGATCGAAGTCAACCCACGTGCTTCGCGTACCGTGCCGTTCGTGTCCAAGTGCATCGGCACTTCCCTGGCCATGATCGCGGCCCGCGTCATGGCAGGCAAAACCCTGAAAGAGCTGGGCTTCACTCAGGAAATCATCCCGAACTTCTACAGCGTCAAGGAAGCCGTCTTCCCGTTCGCCAAGTTCCCAGGGGTTGACCCGATCCTCGGCCCTGAGATGAAATCCACCGGTGAAGTCATGGGTGTCGGTGACAGCTTCGGTGAAGCCTTCGCCAAGGCCCAGATGGGTGCCAGTGAAGTGCTGCCGACCGGCGGTACCGCATTCATCAGCGTGCGTGACGACGACAAGCCACAAGTGGCTGGCGTTGCCCGCGACCTGATCGCCCTGGGCTTCGAAGTGGTTGCCACTGCCGGCACCGCCAAGGTTATCGAAGCGGCCGGCCTGAAAGTACGCCGTGTGAACAAAGTGACCGAAGGTCGCCCGCACGTGGTCGACATGATCAAGAACGACGAAGTGTCGCTGATCATCAACACCACCGAAGGCCGCCAGTCGATCGCTGATTCCTACTCGATTCGTCGCAATGCGCTGCAGCACAAGATTTACTGCACCACGACCATTGCGGCCGGTGAAGCCATCTGCGAAGCGCTGAAGTTTGGTCCGGAAAAGACCGTTCGTCGCTTGCAAGATCTGCATGCAGGACTCAAAGCATGAGCATTACCAAGTACCCGATGACCGTCCAGGGCGCTCGCGCCCTGGAAGAGGAGCACCTGTTCCTGAGCAAGACCGAGCGCCCGCGCCTGAGCCAGGCCATCGGTGAAGCGCGTGAGCTGGGCGACCTCAAGGAAAACGCCGAATACCATGCCGCCCGTGAGGAGCAGGGCATGGTCGAGGCGCGTATCCGTGATATCGAGGGCCGTCTGCAGAACTCGGTAGTGATCGACGTGACCACTATCCCTCACACCGGCAAGGTGATTTTCGGTACCACCGTGGTACTGGCCAACACCGAAACCGATGAAGAGGTGACCTACCAGATCGTCGGCGAGGATGAAGCCGACGTGAAACAGGGCAAGCTCTCGAGCGGTGCGCCGATTGCCCGTGCCATCATCGGCAAGGAAGAAGGTGATACTGTCGTCGTCAAGACGCCTAGCGGCACGGTCGAGTACGAGATTGTCGAAGTCAAGCACATCTGACCGGCGCCTGCGGGCGCCATCCCTCGAGGGGATCCTCTGGCAGCTCGCCCAGGTTTTCTGGGTGGGTGGCCTGTGGGTGTTTCACGTGGGGTTGGTGCCTGCGCTCAAGGTCAGTGGCCTGGCGCCGCTGCTGGTGCAGGACATTGCCGGGCAGATCGACCGCTGGTTGATCGGCGTGGCGTTGCTTGGCTTGTTGACCCAGCTGGCGGTGCTGGCGAGGGTAGACGGCCTGGCGGCCTGGTGGCGGCAGTTCCGCGGCCAGATGCTGTTGCTCGGCTTCGGTGCCTGTGTGGGGTATTACACCTTGCGCTACGGTATTTCCGTTGGCGAGCGCTGGCAGATGTTCTGCTTCCTGGTGCTGGGCTTTTCCGGCATCGTGCTGGTGGCCCAGCCGGTCCCGGTCAGGGCGCGTTCACCGCGCCACTGATCGGAGCTACCGTTACTTGTAACGGTGGATGTTGGACAGCTGCTTGTTCGGCTGTGGGTTCTTGCGGTAGATCAGGGCTTTCTTGCCAATGGTCTGCACCAGCTCGGCACGGCCGGCCTTGCACAGTTCTGCAATGGTTTCGGCACGCTCTTCGCGGTCTTCCGAGCGAATCTCGACCTTGATCAGTTCGTGGTCGACCAGCGCGCGCTCCAGTTCAGCGATGACGCCTTCATTCAAACCGTTGCCAGCAACGATCAGGACCGGCTTCAGGTCATGACCAATGGACTTGTATTGCTTCTTCTGCTCGTTATTGAGCGGCATAATCTGACCCTTTCCGTCTGATTCTGTAAAATTGACCGGCATTTTACCCGAGGGCCACCGGCTCCGCCCAGTCAATCACGACGCATATCATCGAGGTGCCCCGTGGTACAACGTTCCAAAAGCAGCGCCAACTGGCTGCGAGAGCATTTTAACGACCCTTTTGTGAAGCAGGCGCAGAAGGACGGCTACCGTTCGCGTGCGAGCTACAAACTGCTGGAGATCCAGGAGAAGGATCGCCTGATCCGCCCTGGCATGAGTGTAATCGACCTGGGTGCGGCCCCTGGTGGCTGGTCCCAGGTGACCAGTCGTCTGATTGGTGGCCAGGGTCGCCTGATCGCTTCCGACATCCTGGAAATGGACTCGATCGCTGACGTGACCTTCATTCAGGGCGACTTCACCCACGACGACGTGCTGCAGCGCATTCTCGAAGCGGTCGGTGATTCGCACGTAGACCTTGTGATTTCCGACATGGCCCCCAATATGAGTGGTACGCCCGCGGTGGACATACCGCGTGCCATGTTCCTCTGCGAGCTGGCCCTCGATCTGGCGACCCGCGTGCTCAAGCCCGGCGGCGACTTCCTGATCAAGATTTTCCAGGGCGAAGGGTTTGACGTGTACCTCAAGGACGTGCGCAGCAAGTTCGACAAGGTGCAAATGCGCAAGCCATCGTCGTCGCGGGACCGTTCCCGTGAGCAGTACCTGTTGGGCAGGGGCTTCAAAGGGGCATGAAAGGTGTGAAGCGGGGTGTCCGATAGTTAATTCCAATCGGCCACTCCGTCAGGATCGTCCGAACTTCGTGTAGTCTAGCTTTCACAAAGGGTTACAGACGGTGCCTGCGGCTGCGTAGGTAATGTAGTAAGTTAGGGCGATGAATATCATGCGAGGCACGGCTGCGTCGTGCGCCGGCCTCAGAGGGTAGCGAATTGAACGACATGGCAAAGAATCTGATCCTGTGGTTGATCATCGCAGCTGTCCTGGTGACAGTGATGAACAACTTCTCCAGCCCTAACGAGCCGCAGACCCTCAACTACTCCGACTTCATCCAGCAGGTCAAGGATGGCAAGGTCGAGCGTGTGACCGTCGACGGCTACATCATTACCGGCAAGCGCGCCGACGGCGACAATTTCAAGACCGTGCGCCCGGCCATTACCGACAATGGCCTGATCGGTGACCTGGTCGACAACCATGTCGTTGTCGAAGGCAAGCAGCCTGAGCAGCAGAGCATCTGGACGCAGCTGTTGGTGGCGAGCTTCCCGATCCTGGTGATCATCGCCGTGTTCATGTTCTTCATGCGTCAGATGCAAGGCGGCGCAGGCGGCAAGGGTGGGCCGATGAGCTTTGGCAAGAGCAAGGCGCGCCTGTTGTCCGAAGACCAGGTCAAGACCACGCTGGCCGACGTGGCCGGCTGCGACGAAGCCAAGGAAGAGGTTGGCGAGCTGGTCGAGTTCCTGCGTGACCCGGGCAAGTTCCAGCGCCTGGGTGGCCGCATCCCGCGCGGCGTGCTGATGGTTGGCCCGCCCGGTACCGGTAAGACTCTGCTGGCCAAGGCCATTGCCGGCGAAGCGAAAGTGCCGTTCTTCACCATTTCCGGTTCGGACTTCGTGGAAATGTTCGTCGGTGTCGGTGCCAGCCGTGTGCGCGACATGTTCGAACAGGCCAAGAAGCACGCGCCGTGCATCATCTTCATCGACGAGATCGACGCCGTTGGTCGCCACCGTGGCGCCGGCATGGGCGGCGGTCACGACGAGCGTGAGCAAACCCTCAACCAGTTGCTGGTGGAGATGGACGGCTTCGAAATGAACGATGGCATCATCGTCATCGCTGCCACCAACCGCCCGGACGTACTCGACCCGGCGCTGCTGCGTCCTGGCCGCTTCGACCGCCAGGTGGTGGTCGGCCTGCCAGACATCCGTGGTCGCGAACAGATTCTCAAGGTACACATGCGCAAAGTGCCCGTTGGCGAAAACGTCAACCCGGCAGTCATCGCCCGTGGCACCCCTGGCTTCTCCGGTGCCGACCTGGCCAACCTGGTCAACGAGGCTTCGCTGTTTGCCGCGCGTTCCAACAAGCGCCTGGTCGAAATGAAAGAGTTCGAGCTGGCCAAGGACAAGATCATGATGGGCGCCGAGCGCAAGACCATGGTCATGTCCGAGAAGGAAAAGCGCAACACCGCCTATCACGAGGCCGGCCACGCCATTGTCGGTCGCCTGGTCCCTGAGCACGACCCGGTCTACAAGGTATCGATCATCCCGCGTGGCCGCGCCTTGGGTGTGACCATGTTCCTGCCGGAAGAGGACCGCTACAGCCTGTCCAAGCGTGCGCTGATCAGCCAGATCTGTTCGCTGTACGGTGGCCGTATCGCCGAAGAGATGACCTTGGGCTTCGATGGCGTGACGACTGGCGCGTCCAACGACATCATGCGTGCCAGCCAGATCGCACGTAACATGGTCACCAAGTGGGGCCTGTCCGAGAAGCTCGGCCCGCTGATGTATGCAGAAGAAGAGGGCGAGGTGTTCCTCGGCCGCAGTGCCGGCAGCCAGCACGCCAGTGTGTCCGGTGAGACCGCCAAGCTGATCGACTCCGAGGTGCGCAGTATCATCGATCAGTGCTATGCCACTGCCAAGCAACTGCTGATCGACAATCGCGACAAGCTCGAAGCGATGACCGAAGCGCTGATGAAGTATGAGACCATCGATGCCGATCAGATTGACGACATCATGGCCGGGCGTACGCCACGCGAACCGCGTGATTGGGACGATGACAAGGATTCGGGCACGCCTGCGGCCCAGAATGATCGCCCGGAATCGCCGATCGGCGGCCCAGCAGCTCAACACTAAGGGCATCTATGAGCTCAGTGCAGTACCCGACCCGGTTGCCTTGCGGCAACCGGGTTCTTGATTTGTCGCGTACCCATGTCATGGGTATTCTCAATATCACCCCCGATTCCTTCTCCGATGGCGGTCGCTTCAGTCGGCGCGACGAAGCCCTGCGCCATGCCGAAGCGATGGCTGCCGCCGGCGCCACGCTGATCGACATCGGTGGCGAGTCCACCCGGCCAGGCGCACGCGCAGTCTCGGTGACCGAAGAGCTGGAGCGTGTGGCACCGATGGTCGAGGCGATCAATAGCCGCCTCGACGTGGTCATTTCGGTTGATACCTCCACACCTGCCGTCATCCGTGAGTCGGCGCGCCTCGGCGCCGGCCTGATCAATGACGTGCGGGCCCTGGAACGCGATGGCGCCTTGGATGCCGCCGCCGATACCGGACTGCCGGTGTGCCTCATGCACATGCGGGGTGAGCCCGGTAACATGCAGGATGACCCGCAGTACGACGATGTGACCGCCGACGTTGCGCGTTATCTTGAGCAGCGTATGGCCGCCTGTGCGGCGGCGGGCATCGATGCAAACAGAATCATTCTTGACCCGGGCTTTGGTTTCGCCAAGACGCTGGCGCACAACCTGAGCCTGTTCAAGCACATGGAAGCGCTCTATCGCCTTGGGCGCCCACTGTTGGTGGGTGTTTCACGAAAGAGCATGATCGGCCTGACGCTGGAACGTCCGGTCGGCGAGCGCTTGTACGGCAGCCTTGCGCTGGCGGCGTTGGCCATGACCAAGGGGGCGAGCATACTTCGTGTCCATGATGTGGCCGAAACTGTCGATGTAGTGCGCATGATTGCTGCGGTGCAAAACGCCGAATAAGAACATTGGAGTCCCTATGAGCAGAAAATACTTTGGTACCGACGGCATTCGTGGCCGCGTCGGCGAATACCCGATCACGCCTGACTTCATGCTGAAGCTTGGCTGGGCGGCCGGCATGGCCTTCCGCAAGCAAGGCCATTGCCGGGTGCTGGTGGGCAAGGACACGCGTATCTCCGGCTACATGTTCGAGTCTGCGCTCGAAGCCGGTCTGGCCGCGGCAGGTGCCGACGTGATGCTGCTGGGGCCAATGCCTACGCCGGCCATCGCCTACCTGACGCGTACCTTCCATGCCCAGGCGGGTATTGTCATCAGTGCCTCGCACAACCCGCACGAAGACAACGGCATCAAGTTTTTCTCGGGGCAGGGCACCAAGCTGCCGGACGAAGTCGAGCTGATGATCGAGGAGTTGCTCGACCAGCCGATGACGGTTGTCGATTCGAGCAAGCTGGGCAAGGTTTCGCGCATCAACGATGCCGCCGGCCGCTACATCGAGTTCTGCAAGAGCAGCGTGCCGAGCAGCACTAGCTTCGACGGCCTCAAGCTGGTGGTCGATTGCGCCCACGGTGCCACCTACAAGGTCGCGCCAAGCGTATTCCGTGAGCTGGGTGCTGACGTGAGCGTGCTGCATGCGCAGCCAGACGGCCTGAACATCAACGAAGGCTGCGGCTCGACCCATATCGAATCGCTGCAGGCTGCCGTGCTGGTGGGTCATGCCGACCTGGGCATTGCCTTCGACGGCGACGGCGACCGCGTACTGATGGTCGACCATACCGGCGCCATCGTCGACGGTGACGAGCTGCTGTTCATCATTGCCCGCGACCTGCACGATCGGGGCAAGCTGCAAGGCGGGGTGGTCGGCACGTTGATGAGCAACCTGGGCCTGGAGCTTGCACTCAAGGACCTGGAAATCCCGTTCGTGCGGGCCAAGGTCGGCGACCGTTACGTCATGGCCGAACTGCTGGAGCGTGAGTGGCTGGTCGGTGGCGAAAACTCCGGCCACGTCGTGTGCTGCAACCACACCACAACCGGTGATGCGATCATTGCCGCGTTGCAGGTGCTGATGGCACTCAAACGCCGTGGCGAAACCCTGGCCCAGGCCCGTCAGGCCCTGCGCAAGTGCCCGCAAGTGCTGATCAATGTGCGCTTCGGCGCCAGCAAGGTCGACCCGCTGGAGCATCCGGCCGTGAAGGAGGCCAGCGCCAAGGTCACCGAAGCACTGGCCGGTCGCGGTCGCGTGTTGTTGCGCAAGTCCGGTACCGAGCCGTTGGTGCGGGTGATGGTCGAGGGCGAAGACGAAACCCAGGTACGTGGCCATGCGGAAGCGCTGGCCAAACTGGTCGGCGAAGTTTGTGTCTGATGGCGCTTGCCAGCGCAGATCTGGTTGGGTAAGATCTGCGCCCACTTTGACCGACGAGGTAAAGCATGCGTCGCCCTATGGTAGCTGGTAACTGGAAGATGCACGGTACCCGCGCTAGCGTCGCTGAGCTGACCGAAGGCTTGAGCAATCTCGCCTTGCCGAGCGGAGTGGAAGTCGCGGTATTTCCACCGGCCCTGTTCATCAATCAAGTGATCGATGGCTTGGCAGGAAAAGAAATAACTGTCGGCGCACAGAATTCTGCTGTACAACCCGAACAGGGTGCGCTGACCGGGGAAGTTGCTCCCGAGCAGCTGGTCGAGGCAGGTTGCAAGTTGGTGTTGATTGGTCACTCGGAGCGTCGCCAGATCATTGGTGAAACTGACGAAGTGCTCAATCGCAAGTTTGCAGCGGCCCAGGCCAAAGGTTTGAAGCCAGTGCTTTGCATAGGGGAAACCCTTGAGGAGCGCGAGGCCGGCAAAACGCTCGAAGTTGTCGGGCGTCAACTAAGCAGTATCATCGAAGCATTCGGTGTTAAGGCTTTTGCCAATGCAGTAATTGCCTATGAGCCTGTATGGGCCATCGGCACTGGCCTTACGGCCACGCCACAGCAGGCCCAGGATGTGCACGCCGCCATCCGCGGCCAGCTGGCGGCAGAAGATGCTGAAGTGGCTGCGAAGGTGCAGTTGCTCTACGGCGGCAGCGTGAAGGCGGCCAATGCGGCCGAACTGTTCGGCATGCCGGATATCGATGGGGGTCTCATTGGTGGGGCTTCCCTGAACGCAGACGAATTCGGTGCAATTTGTCGCGCCGCAGGAAACTGAACAAATGCTGGAAACAGTCATCGTTGTTTTTCATCTGTTGGCAGCGCTGTCGCTTGTAGTGCTGGTTCTGTTGCAACAGGGTAAAGGTGCTGAAGCAGGTGCATCTTTCGGCGCGGGTGCTTCAAACACCGTGTTCGGGAGCCAAGGCTCTGCAACGTTCCTAAGTAAATTAACTGCTGTACTCGCTGCCACTTTCTTTTTGACAGCACTTGGGTTAGGATACTTCGCGAAGCAACAAGCTCACCAGCTTAGCCAAGCAGGTCTTCCAGATCCAGCCGTGCTAGAAGTGAAAGAGCCGCAAAAACCGGCAGTTAATGATGATGTACCGGTGCTCCAGCAGCAGAAGAGCGAAACCACCACTAACACTGGTGATGTACCTCCTCCCGCACAAGAGCAGAAGTAACGGGTTTCAAGTAGTAGTATTGCCGAGGTGGTGGAATTGGTAGACACGCAACCTTGAGGTGGTTGTGCCCATAGGGTGTAGGGGTTCGAGTCCCCTTCTCGGTACCAATTAAAGCTTGAGAGCCCGCTTTAGCGGGCTTTCTTGCAGGTGAAGGTTCGGATTTGACCCTCGACAGGGTTCGGTCTTATACTTTTGCCCCAGCTTTGTCGCGGGGTGGAGCAGCTTGGTAGCTCGTCGGGCTCATAACCCGAAGGTCGTTGGTTCAAATCCAGCCCCCGCAACCAGCTTCAGCGGAGCCCCTTTTCAGGGGCTTTTTGCTAACCGAACAGTTTTCGGCGTCGTTGTCCAACGGCGCTTTCAGGGATGGGCGCTTCGCCCATTTTTTATTTGCACAGCATGCACGAGGGGGTTCAGGTGTCGAGCAAGCTAGAACAGTTGCAGGCCTTGTTGGCCCCGGTTGTCGAGGGTCTGGGCTATCAGTGCTGGGGGATCGAATACGTTTCCCAGGGTAAGCATTCGGTACTGCGCATCTACATCGACAAGGAAGGCGGCATTCTGGTGGAAGACTGCGAAGCGGTCAGCCGTCAGGCCAGCGCAATCCTCGATGTGGAAGATCCAATCAGCAGTGAGTACACCCTCGAGGTGTCTTCTCCAGGCATGGATCGCCCACTGTTCACTCTGGAACAGTTTGCCTCGCATGCCGGCGAACAAGTGAAGATCAAGCTGCGCTCACCCTTCGAGGGTCGTCGTAACTTCCAGGGCCTTCTCCGCGGTGTGGAGGAGCAGGATGTGGTGGTCCAGGTGGACAACCAGGAGTTCCTGTTGCCGATCGACTCGATCGACAAGGCCAATATTATTCCCAGTTTTGACTGAGACGTGCCGGGCCCGGCGGACTATCCGGGCCCAATGGCTTGCGCAAGGCGAGGCGTACGATGAGCAAAGAAGTACTGCTGGTTGTTGAATCGGTATCCAACGAAAAAGGTGTACCGCCCGGCGTCATTTTCGAAGCGCTGGAAGTGGCCCTGGCCACTGCAACCAAAAAACGTTTTGAAGACGAAGTCGACCTGCGTGTGGAAATCAATCGCCACACCGGTAGCTATGAGACTTTCCGTCGCTGGACCGTGGTCGACGAAGCCGATCTTGATGATCCGGCGATCGAAACCTGGCTGGACAAGATCAAGGACACCCATCCTGAAGCCAAAATCGGTGACGTGATCGAGGAAAAGATCGAGTCCATCGAGTTCGGTCGTATCGCCGCCCAGACCGCCAAGCAGGTCATCGTGCAGAAGGTCCGTGAGGCCGAGCGTGCCCAGGTGGTCGATGCCTACCGCGAGCGCGTGGGCGAGATCATCTCCGGTACCGTTAAAAAGGTTACCCGCGACAACGTCATCGTTGACCTGGGCAACAATGCCGAGGCCCTGCTGGCCCGGGAAGACATCATTGCGCGCGAAACCTTCCGCGTTGGCGTGCGCCTGCGTGCGCTGCTCAAGGAAATTCGTACTGAAAACCGTGGCCCACAGCTGATCCTGTCGCGCACCGCGCCGCAGATGCTGATCGAGCTTTTCCGCATTGAAGTGCCGGAAATTGCCGAGGGCCTGATCGAAGTCATGGCTGCTTCCCGTGATCCGGGTTCGCGAGCCAAGATCGCCGTCCGCTCCAAGGACAAGCGTATCGACCCGCAAGGTGCCTGCATCGGCATGCGTGGTTCGCGCGTCCAGGCCGTATCCGGGGAGCTGGGTGGTGAGCGTGTGGATATCGTCCTGTGGGACGATAACCCGGCGCAGTTCGTCATCAATGCCATGTCGCCGGCCGAAGTCGCGGCGATCATCGTTGATGAAGATGCCCATGCCATGGACATCGCCGTCGCCGAGGACAACCTGGCCCAGGCCATTGGCCGTGGCGGTCAGAACGTTCGCCTGGCCAGTCAGCTGACCGGCTGGACCCTGAACGTGATGACCGAGAAGGACATCCAGGCCAAGCAACAGGCCGAAACCGGTGACATCCTGCGCAATTTCATCGACGAACTGGAAGTCGACGAAGAACTGGCCCAAGTGCTGGTCGACGAAGGCTTCACCAGCCTCGAAGAAATTGCCTACGTACCGTTGGAAGAAATGCTCAACATCGATGGCTTTGACGAAGATATCGTCAATGAGCTCCGCGCTCGAGCCAAGGACCGTTTGTTGACCAAGGCCATCGCTACCGAAGAAAAACTGGCAGACGCCCACCCGGCCGAAGACCTGCTCTCCCTCGAGGGCATGGACAAGGACCTGGCGGCTGAACTGGCGGTGCGCGGCGTGGTTAACCGCGAAGACCTGGCCGAGCAGTCGATCGACGATCTGCTCGACATCGACGGCATCGACGAAGAGCGTGCCGGCAAGTTGATCATGGCCGCCCGAGCCCACTGGTTCGAGTAATTAGGCGCGGCCTGAGGAGAGAAGTGCATGACGCAAGTCACGGTGAAAGAACTGGCCCAAGAGGTCGAGGCACCGGTAGAGCGCCTGCTGCAGCAGATGCGTGAGGCAGGTCTGCCGCACACCGACGCCGGTCAGGTAGTGACCGACAATGAGAAGCAGACCCTGCTGACTCATTTGAAAAGCAGCCACAAGAGCAAGGCGGAAGAGCCGCGCAAGATTACCTTGCAGCGCAAAACCACCAGCACCCTGCGTGTCGCCGGTAGCAAGAGCATCAGCGTAGAAGTACGCAAGAAGAAAGTTTTCGTGCAGCGCAGCCCGGAAGAAATCCAGGCTGAGCAGAAGCGTGAGCTGGAAGAGCGCCGCGCGGCTGAAAATGCCGCTCGCGACAAGGTCGAGGCCGAAGTTCGCCAGCGCAATGAAGAGCAGGCTCGCCGTCAGGCAGCCGACGCCGCTGCCGCAGCCCCTGCGCCTGCCGCCAAGCCAGAGCCGGCTCCTGCCGCTGCCCCGGCCCCGGTAGTCGCCGACGCCCCGGCCTCCGAAGACGCCGCAGCCCGCGCTGCCGAGCGCAAGAAGGACGAGACCCGTCGCAACGAAAGCCGTACCCGCGATGACGACCGTCGTCGTGGCGAGGCGCCTCGTGTGTCGATCAAGGTCAAGGTCAAGGAGAAGGAAAAGGCGCCGACTCCACGTGCCGCTCCACGTACCACCGACGAAGAGAGCGATGGCGCTCGTCGTGGCCGTGGTGGCAAGAGCAAGCTGAAAAAGCGTAATCAGCACGGCTTCCAGAACCCGACTGGCCCCGTCATCCGTGACGTGACCATCGGCGAGACCATCACAGTCTCCGAACTGGCCAACCAGATGTCCGTCAAGGGCGCCGAAGTGGTCAAGTTCATGTTCAAGATGGGCACTCCGGTCACCATCAACCAGGTGCTTGACCAGGAAACCGCTCAGCTGATCGCAGAAGAGCTGGGCCACAAGGTCACCCTGGTCAGCGATACCGCCCTGGAAGACTCCCTGGCCGAATCGCTGAAGTTCGAAGGCCAGACCGAGTCGCGTGCACCGGTGGTTACCGTCATGGGTCACGTTGACCATGGCAAGACCTCGCTGCTCGACTACATCCGTCGTGCCAAGGTTGCCGCTGGCGAAGCCGGTGGTATCACCCAGCACATCGGTGCCTACCACGTGGAAACCGACCGCGGCATGGTCACCTTCCTCGACACCCCAGGCCACGCTGCGTTCACCCAGATGCGTGCCCGTGGTGCCAAGGCGACCGACATCGTCATCCTGGTGGTGGCGGCGGACGACGGCGTGATGCCACAAACCCGCGAGGCCGTTCAGCATGCCAAGGCAGCTGGCGTTCCGCTGGTGGTTGCAGTGAACAAGATCGACAAGCCAGGTGCTGACCTCGATCGCATCCGTAACGAGCTGGCCGTCGAAGGCGTTACCTCCGAGGACTGGGGTGGTGACACGCCGTTCGTCAAGGTTTCGGCGAAGATGGGTACCGGTGTCGACGAACTGCTCGAAGCCGTCCTGCTGCAGGCCGAGATCCTCGAACTGACCGCTACCCCGACCGCTCCAGGTCGTGGCGTGGTCGTCGAATCGCGCCTGGACAAGGGCCGTGGCCCGGTGGCGACCATTCTGGTTCAGGACGGTACCCTGCGTCAGGGCGACATGGTCCTGTGCGGCTCCAACTATGGCCGCGTGCGTGCCATGCTCGACGAGAACGGCAAGCCTGTGAAGGAAGCCGGCCCGTCGATCCCGGTCGAAATCCTCGGCCTGGACGGTACCCCGGAAGCCGGTGACGAGCTGTCCGTGGTTGCCGACGAGAAGAAAGCCCGTGAAGTTGCCCTGTTCCGTCAAGGCAAGTACCGCGAGGTCAAGCTGGCCCGTGCTCACGCCGGCAAGCTGGAAAACATCTTCGAGACCATGGGTCAGGAAGAGAAGAAAACCCTCAACATCGTGCTCAAGACCGATGTGCGTGGTTCTCTGGAAGCGCTGCAGGGCTCGCTCGGCGGCCTGGGCAACGACGAAGTGCAGGTGCGCGTGATTGGTGGTGGCGTCGGTGGTATCACCGAGAGCGACGCCAACCTGGCGCTGGCTTCGAATGCAGTACTGTTCGGCTTCAACGTGCGTGCCGATGCCGGTGCGCGCAAGATCGTCGAGCAGGAAGGTCTGGATATGCGTTACTACAACGTGATCTACGACATCATCGAAGACGTCAAGAAAGCCCTGACCGGCATGCTCGGCAGCGATGTTCGCGAGAACATCCTGGGTGTCGCCGAAGTGCGTGACGTGTTCCGTTCGCCGAAGTTCGGCGCCATCGCTGGCTGTATGGTCATCGAGGGTACCGTGTACCGCAACCGTCCGATCCGCGTACTGCGCGACGACGTTGTGATCTTCGAAGGCGAGCTGGAATCGCTACGTCGCTTCAAGGACGACGCATCCGAAGTGCGTTCGGGCATGGAGTGCGGTATTGGCGTCAAGAGCTACAACGACGTCAAGGTCGGCGACAAGATCGAAGTCTTCGAGAAAGTCCAGGTGGCTCGTACCCTTTAAGGGCGAGCGAGCCGCAAGCGCCCGCTACAGGGCGGCTTGCGGTACCTCTTCAGGTAGCGCCCGGTCAGGCATTGGTCTGTCCGGGCGTTTGCCGCTTTAAGTTACAGGTAGCAAGAATGGCCAAAGAATATAGCCGTACCCAACGTATTGGCGATCAGATGCAGCGTGAGCTGGCCGAGCTGATCCGTCGCGAAGTCAAGGACCCACGCGTCGGTCTGGTGACCATCACCGCCGTGGACGTCAGCCGTGACCTGGGCCATGCCAAGGTGTTCATCACCGTCATGGGCGAGGAAACCCCGGACGCTGTGCAGCAGTCGCTCAAGGCATTGAACAGCGCTGCCAGCTTCCTGCGTTTGCACCTGGGGCGCTCGATGCAACTGCGCAGCGTGCCGCAGTTGCACTTCCACTTCGATGAAAGTGTCAGCCGTGGTGTGCACCTGTCGGCGCTGATCGAGCGTGCAGTGGCCGAAGACCGCCTGCACAAGGATGCCGACGAGTCGGACACCAAGGAGTAAGCGGTGGCCCAGGTCAAACGTATCCGCCGCAATGTCAGCGGCATCATCCTGCTCGACAAGCCGCTGGGCTTCACGTCCAATGCCGCGCTGCAAAAGGTACGCTGGCTGCTGAACGCGGAAAAGGCTGGCCATACCGGTAGCCTCGACCCGCTGGCAACCGGCGTGCTGCCGTTGTGCTTCGGTGAAGCCACCAAGTTTTCGCAGTACTTGCTCGATTCCGACAAGGGCTACGAAACCGTCATGCAGATGGGGCAGACTACCAACACCGGCGATGCCGAAGGTGAAGTGCTGAAGACCCGCGACGTGACCGTTGGTCGCGCCGACATCGAGGCGCTGCTGCCACGTTTTCGTGGCCAGATCAGCCAGATACCGCCAATGTACTCGGCGCTCAAGCGTGACGGCCAGCCGCTGTACAAACTGGCGCGTGCAGGAGAGGTAGTGGAGCGCGAGGCGCGTTCTGTTACTATTAACCGCTTGGAGTTGCTCGAGTGCGAAGGCACCCGTGCACGGTTGAGCGTAGGATGCAGCAAAGGCACCTATATCCGCACCCTGGTGGAGGATATCGGCGAGGCCCTTGGCTGCGGCGCCTATGTCGCCGAGCTGCGCAGGACCCAGGCCGGGCCTTTCGCGCTGGCACAAACGGTCACCCTCGAGGAACTCGAACAGGCCCATGCCGACGGTGGCAACGAAGCGCTCGACCGCTTCCTGATGCCTTCGGACAGCGGCTTGCAGGACTGGCCAATGGTCAGCCTGTCGGAACACAGCGCGTTCTACTGGCTGCATGGGCAGGCGGTACGCGCACCGGACGCGCCACAATTTGGCATGGTCCGGGTACAGGATCATAATGCGCGCTTCATCGGTATCGGTGAAGTGAGCGAAGACGGGCGCATTGCGCCACGTCGGCTGATTCGGTCGGAATGACCGAAACCGCGGGGCTTGGCGTTGCCGGGCGTCACGGAATCAAGGGTGGCTGTCAGTAGGCACGGTCACACCTTTTTTATTAATACAGGGATTTGTCCCTGGCCTATTGGACCCCGCATGCGGGATCCGTTATCAGGAGAAGCCAAATGGCCCTCAGCGTTGAAGAAAAAGCTCAAATCGTTACCGACTTCCAGCAAGCCGCTGGCGACACTGGTAGCCCGGAAGTTCAGGTTGCTCTGCTGACCGCGAACATCAACAAGCTGCAAGGCCACTTCAAGGCCAACGGTAAAGACCACCACTCGCGTCGTGGCCTGATCCGTATGGTTAACCAGCGTCGTAAGCTGCTGGACTACCTGAAGGGCAAAGACACCACTCGTTACAGCGCCCTGATCGGTCGCCTGGGCCTGCGTCGCTAATAGCGGCCTGGTCAGTGGTGTGCATGGCGTGTCTCATGCATTGGCAACGCTGCCTGGCAGTGTTGTCTTTGAGCATGCCATGCGTATCTCCGAGGTTGGCAGCCTGGTGAAGTCGAGCGGTTTTCCGCTCTTCAGCCAGGCTCCCAACCTCGTGTTGTATCTGGACGGTCAATGGGGCCGATTCCCCGTTCTGCCCAAGAATTCGCAAGAAACCAGTTCCCCCAAGAGCCACTGAAAAAGGTAGGAAACCGTGAACCCGGTAATCAAGACTTTCCAGTTCGGTCAATCGACCGTTACTCTCGAAACGGGCCGTATTGCCCGTCAGGCAACCGGCGCCGTGCTGGTTACCGTCGACAACGATGTCACCGTGCTGGTGACCGTGGTAGGCGCCAAACAGGCTGATCCAGGCAAGGGCTTCTTCCCGCTGTCGGTTCACTACCAGGAAAAGACCTACGCCGCCGGCAAGATCCCGGGTGGCTTCTTCAAGCGTGAAGGCCGTCCTTCCGAGAAAGAGACGCTGACCTCGCGCCTGATCGACCGTCCGATCCGTCCGCTGTTCCCGGAAGGTTTCATGAACGAAGTGCAGGTCGTCTGCACCGTGGTTTCCACCAGCAAGAAGACCGACCCGGACATCGCGGCGATGATCGGTACCTCGGCTGCCTTGGCCATTTCCGGCATTCCGTTCGAAGGCCCGATCGGCGCCGCGCGCGTTGCCTTCCACGAGAGCACCGGCTACCTGCTGAACCCGACCTACGAGCAACTGGCTGCCTCGAGCCTCGACATGGTCGTCGCCGGTACCTCCGATGCCGTACTGATGGTTGAATCGGAAGCTCAAGAGCTGACCGAAGACCAGATGCTGGGCGCCGTACTGTTCGCCCACGACGAATTCCAGGCTGTTATCCAGGCTGTCAAAGAGCTGGCTGCCGAAGCTGGCAAGCCGACCTGGGACTGGAAACCTGCCGTTGCCAACACCGAGCTGTTCAACGCCATCCGCGCCGAGTTCGGCGAAGCGGTTTCGCAGGGCTACACCATCACCGTCAAGGCCGACCGCTATGCGCGCCTGGGCGAGCTGCGCGATCAGGCGGTCGCCAAGTTCTCCGGTGAAGAAGGCCAGCCTTCGGCCTCCGAAGTCAAAGAAATCTTCGGCGAAATCGAATACCGCACCGTTCGCGAAAACATCGTCAACGGCAAGCCACGTATCGACGGTCGCGACACCAAGACCGTTCGCCCGCTGAACATCGAAGTCGGCGTGCTGCCGAAGACCCACGGTTCGGCGCTGTTCACCCGTGGCGAAACCCAGGCCCTGGTCGTTGCGACCCTGGGTACTGCCCGTGACGCCCAGCTGCTGGACACCCTCGAAGGCGAGAAGAAAGACCCCTTCATGCTGCACTACAACTTCCCACCGTTCTCGGTAGGCGAGTGTGGCCGCATGGGCGGTGCTGGCCGTCGCGAAATCGGCCACGGCCGTCTGGCCCGTCGTTCGGTTCAGGCCATGCTGCCTGCCGCCGACGTGTTCCCGTACACCATCCGCGTGGTTTCGGAAATCACCGAATCCAACGGCTCCAGCTCCATGGCTTCGGTCTGCGGTGCTTCCCTGGCCCTGATGGACGCCGGTGTGCCGATGAAGGCACCGGTTGCCGGTATCGCCATGGGCCTGGTCAAGGAAGGCGAGAAGTTCGCGGTCCTGACCGACATCCTGGGTGACGAAGACCACCTGGGCGACATGGACTTCAAGGTAGCCGGTACCGCCAAAGGCGTCACCGCGCTGCAGATGGACATCAAGATCAACGGCATCACCGAAGAAATCATGGAAATCGCCCTGGGCCAGGCCCTGGAAGCGCGCCTGAACATCCTCGGCCAGATGAACCAGATCATTGGCCAGTCGCGTACCGAACTGTCGGCCAACGCCCCGACCATGATCGCGATGAAGATCGACACCGACAAGATCCGTGACGTCATCGGCAAAGGCGGCGCCACCATTCGCGCCATCTGCGAAGAGACCAAGGCTTCGATCGACATCGAAGACGACGGCTCGATCAAGATCTTCGGCGAAACCAAGGAAGCGGCAGAAGCTGCCAAGCAGCGCATCCTGGGCATCACCGCCGAGGCCGAGATCGGCAAGATCTACGTCGGCAAGGTCGAGCGCATCGTCGACTTCGGCGCCTTCGTCAACATCCTGCCTGGCAAGGATGGCCTGGTGCACATCTCCATGCTGAGCGATGCTCGCGTCGAGAAAGTGACCGACATCCTCAAAGAAGGCCAGGAAGTCGAAGTGCTGGTACTGGACGTGGACAACCGCGGCCGTATCAAGCTGTCGATCAAGGACGTTGCCGCGGCCAAGGCCTCGGGCGTGTAAGCGACTTTGACGCTACGAAAAAGGGCCCTTCGGGGCCCTTTTTTCATGGGTGGCGGGAACCTTTTGCGGACTTGCATCTTGCATGCAGGTTTACCGCGCTGATTGCAAAATGCACGAATGCTGAAATGGCGGATTTTGGTTAACTTATTGATTTATAAGGTTTTAATTTAATGAGTAAAGCTGGCACAGCACATGCAACTACCTTCATACCTGACGCCAGGACATACGGCGCAGACCTTTCGAAAAACAGGAGTGACCCACATGAAGAAGTTCGCCATTGCTGCCGCTACTGCTACCGCTCTGACCCTGACCATGGCTAACGCGGCATTCGCCCAACAGTCCACCCAGGCCCCGATGACGCTGGCGGCCGGTGAGGTGACCAAAGCCAAGGAAGCTACCTCTGATACCTGGATCACCACCAAGGTCAAAGCTGACCTGATGACCGAGAAAGGCGTGCCTGGCAGCGATATCAAAGTGGAGACCAATAAAGGCGTCGTGTCGCTGTCGTCCGATGTGGCCATTACCGATGCACAGAAAGAGATGGCAGTCGCCATCGCCAAGAAGATCAAAGGCGTTCAGGCCGTTTCGGCTGATGGCCTGAAGTCCGAGTAAGGGATGTCCCGTCGGCCAAACGGATTTGGCCACCCCTATCGAAGCCCCGGCCTATGCCGGGGCTTTGCTTTTGTGCTCAGTAAACCGGGTTACGGGCGATCACATCGCTTTCGAAGCATTCCTGTTCGGCAATCAGCGGCTCCACCAGTGGCCGGCTGTCGCGAAAGTGCGCGGTTTGGGTATGGGCGTCATACGCCGCATCGTCGCGGTAGATTTCGTAGAGGTAGATCACCTCTGGATCGGTCCGGTCCTGGGTTACATCGAACACCAGGCAGCCTGGCTCGCTGGCGACGGAAGCCGCCGCATTGACTTTGATCGCGCTCAGGAAAGCGTCGGCGCAGCCGGGCTTTACCCGGGTCTTGATGAACAGGCTATACACAAAGCGCTCCTTTTGTTTTAAATTCAATTATGAATTGTATACAAAAATGGAGCCTCGCCAATGTCCGAATTGCCTGCACGCCCTGGCCGCCTAAATGGCCTGCGCCACATCGCCTTGCTGGTACCCAACCTGGAAGAGTGTGAGCGCTTCTATGTCGATGTGCTGGGGATGGAAGTGCTGAACCGCGCCAATGAAGATTTGGTGTATCTCACGTGCGGTAACGACAACCTGTCGCTGGGGCGTGGGGCAGGGGCGGCCAACGGGCTGCAGACCCTGGACCATTACGGGTTCATCGTGGACAGCGTGGAGGAGCTGGAGGCCTGGTACCAGTACTTCAAGGCCCACGGTGTGACCTTGCTCGACCGGCCTTTCAACCATGGTGATGGCGCGCGCAGCTTCCACCTGCTGGACCCGGCTGGGAACAAGGTACAGCCGCTGTATCACCCGGCTGTGTCGGGGCAGCGGTTGGTCTAGGCAGGCAACCCTATTCCATTGTAGGAGCAGCGTTGTGCTGCGAAGAGGCCGGAACAGGGAGCGACAAATGCTACCAGCTCCGGCCTCTTCGCAGCTCAAGGCTGCTCCTACAGGGTCAAGCGTCAGGCTGAGGGATCACTCGGCATCCAGGTGCATCGGTGTTACCACTCGGCCATCGCTTTCAGGCTGCCCCAGGCTGGTGTCGATGAAATACACCCGGTCATCTTCCAGCTTGCCCTTGTCCACCAGGTAGTCCTTGATGCTGCTGGCCCGCTCCTGGCCCAGTGTACGCAGCAAGGCGGTACTCTCGGCCCAGGACTTGATCACCGCCTCGCGCAGCTTGGCGGTACGCTCGTCACGGCCCAGTTGCTCCCATTCGGCAGGCGGCTGCTGCTTCAGGCGGGTGCGGTAGATGCCCTCGAGCATCGCCGGCTTGTCGCTATCGTCGACCACCAGCATCGAGGCATTGGCCGGCACCTTGTCACCACGGCGCTGCAGGATCTTGTACCAGGTGGCCTGGTACTCGCGCTCCAGGCGCTGTTGGGCGATCAGCGGGCCATCGCTGGCCTGGGCGCTGGTGCCTTCGATTTCCAGGCGCAGTTCCGGGCGCTCTTTCAGCGCGGATGCCAGTTTGTCCAGGGACGACTGGGCATCGCCGCTGAGTTCGCTGGAGCCCGGGGCGAACGCCACGTTGCCGAGGTCCTCCGCGCCGCCGCCGCTAATCAGCCCGCCAATGAACTTGAATGGCGCCTGCGCCGCACGCAGTACCAGGTTGCGCAGGGTTTGCCAGACAATCGGCATCACACTGAATTGCGGGTTGTTGAGGTCGCCAGTCACCGGCAGTTCGATCGAAATCTTGCCCTCGGTATCCTTCAGCAATGCCACCGCCAGGCGGATCGGCAGGTCGACCGCGTCTGGGCTGTCGACTTTCTCGCCCAACTGCAACTGCTCCACCACTACCTTGTTTTCGGCCTTGAGCTGGCCGTTGGTGATCAGGTAGTGCAGGTCGAGGTTGAGCCGGCCCTTGCGGATGCGGAAACCGGCGAACTTGCCGGAGTACGGCGTCAGCGTGGTCAGTTCGACGCGCTTGAAGCTGGTGGCGATGTCCAGGCTGGCCAATGGGTTGAACGGGTTGAGTGCGCCTTTGATGGTAACGGGCGCGTAGCGGTCGACCTTGCCCTTGACGTCAACTTTGGCCGGCTGTGGCTTGCGGTTGTCGATGGTGCCGATCTGGCCGTTGAGCTGCTGGATAGCTGTGGCGAAGTTGGGCGTGAGCGACAGGTCAGCGAAGTTGGCCGAGCCGTCCTTGATGTCGATCTGGCCGATGTGGATGCCCAGCGGTTTGCTGCTGTTGGCCGAGGCCGGCTTGGCCTGGCTGCTGGCCGGGGCACCGGCCGGTTGCGGGATCAGCAGGTCATTGACGTTGGTGGTGCGGTCTTCGTTGATGATGAAGCGCGCATAGGGCTGCAGCAGGGTCACCTTGTCGATCGACAGTGCATCACCATGCACGTAGGACAGGCCGTCGACGTTCACCTGCTGCCATTTGACGAAGTCGCGGCTCTTGATGGTGTCGAGGGTATGCAATTGGCTGACCTGCGCCTTGCCAGCGACATTGAAGGCCAGCGGTGCGGTGTTCTTCAGGTCGACCTTGAGGTCGCTGGAGAGCATGCCGCTGCGCAGTTCCAGCAGGATGAACGGGCTGATGTAGGCCTGGGCCACGCGCAGGTCGATGTCGCGGGTGCTCACGTCCAGCTTGGCCCATATCGGCGCCAGGTTGACCTGGCCAGCCGCCTGCAGCTTGCCTTGCTTGCCTACGCCGGTATCGAGCTTGAGCGTGAAGGGTGACTGGTTGAGGCTGTCGAAACCTTGCAGGTCGGCGTTGAGCGGGCCAATGTCCAAGGCCACCGGTTCTTTCTGGCTGCGGTCCGCCAGGTGCACCAGGTAGTTGCGCAGTTGTACGTCCTTGAGCAGCACCTGCCAAGGCTTGCTCGGCTCCTTGGCGGCGTTCTCTTCAGGCGTAGGCTCGGCGGCGGCAGGTTCGGCCTTTTCCTTCGGCGTGGCCTTGGCGGGTTGGCTGGCGAACAGTTTCTGCCAGTCGAGCTGGCCGTCTTTTTCCAGCGCCGCCCAGGTTTCCAGTTTTTCGCTGCGGATCTTGCCCACGGTGACCAGTTGCTTGACCAGATCGACCGACGTTTCGCTCACCTCCAGGCTGGCCAGGCGCGCCAGTGGGCGGCCATCCGGTGCCTTGATGGCGAACGGCGCGATGCGCACGGAGGCGTTGTCCAGCAGCAGTTCGGTTTGTTTGGCGAGGTTGAGCTTGTAATGGGTGTCAAGGCTGAATACGCCGTCTTCCAGCACCAGCGGCACGGCATCGCGTACATACGGCCAGAACGCCTTCATCTTGCCTTCGGTGACCTTCAGCGTGCCTTCGGAGGCGATCGGCGCCAGGCTGAGGGTACCTTTCCAGTCGATACGCCCGCCGTTGGGGCCGATGGCCACCAGGGACATGTCGGCATTGTCGTTGGGCAGGGTGCTGAGGTTTTTCAGCTCCAGGTTCATGTTGTCGTAGAGGAACTCGATTGGCTCGCTGGGGCGCTGGTCCTCGAAGTGCAGGTAGCCGTCGACCAGCTTGATGCTGCCAATACGCAACGGGAACGGGTCGCTGGGCGGCTCGTCAGGTTTGGCTTCGCTGGCGGGCAGCTTGAACAACCCGGTCAGGTTGAGGGTACCGTCCTTGGCGAACAGCACTTCGTTGCGTGGTTTGTCGAGTTCGACCGCTTCCAGGTGCAGGGCTTTGCTCCACAGGCTGTCGAGCGAGAGGTTGGCATACAACCGCTCGAACGCGACCTGCTCCTTGCCTGGCTCGCCGATCTGCAAGCCCCACAACGTCAGTTCGAGGCTGAAGGGGTTGAGTTCGATCCGTTCGAGGTGGGCCGGCACGGTCGCATACTGGGCCAATTGCTGATTGGCGATGCGCAGCGCGACACCGGGAAGAATGAGAAAGCCAAGCAGGCTGTAGAGGGCTACCAGGGCCACGATTGCGCCGGCGGCGCGAGTCAATCCTTTGTACATGTGTCGCTTCGTCTGTCTAAGCAGGAGTGCTTGGAGTATGGCACGTTAAATCAGTTCCGCAGGGGCGACCAATTGACCTCACTCAATGCCCATGCGCCGCTTGGCCCGGTGTGCCGAGCCGTCGCGCATCGCCCAGCGCAGTACCGGCGCGGTGCGTTGCAGGCCCAGGCGGATCAGGCGCTGCTGCAAGGGGCCGTGCCGCAGGCCGAGCATGGCCTGCGCCCAGCCCGGCAGCAGGTCGATACCGGCATGCAGCATCAGCTTGCCCACCGGCTGAGCCAGGCGGCTGGGGGCTGGGGCGTCGAGCAGGATCCGCATCACCTCATGGCTGCGCGCATCGCAGTGTAGTTGCGGGCGCATGCGTTGCAGGTAATCTTCGACCTGCTGGCACGAACGCGGCACGTCACGGGCGCCAAGGCGCTCGGCGATCAGGGCGATTTCGTTGTAATAGGCGTCCTGCTCGGTGCGCGGCAGCTGTGGGTTGCGGTAACGCAGGTGGGCGGCGAGGAAGCTGCTGACCTCCGCCACATGCACCCAGGTCAGCAGGTCGGGGTCGCTGGCCGCATAGGGGCGGCCGTCCGGCGCGGTGCCGGTAACCTGCAGGTGAATGGTGCGCACCTTGTCGATCAGCCATTCGGCGTCGCCCGTGGCGCCGAATGTGGTGCCGGAAATGAATTGGCTGGTGCGGCGCAGGCGGCCGAGCAGGTCTTCGCGGAAATTGGAGTGGTCCCACACGCCGGCCAGGGCCAACGGATGCAGCAACTGCAGCATGAGCGCGCTGATGCCGCCGACCAGCATGCTCGGGAAGTCGCCATGCACCCGCCAGCTGATGCTGTGCGGGCCGAACAGGCCAGGGTCGCCCTTGGGCGATTCCAGGTCGAGCTGGCCGAGGGCCAGCCCGGTGAGGCTCATGACCTGGGTTTCGATACGGCGGCGAAGGGCTTCCATGGCGACCTGCGGTGCAGGGCGGCCATGAACAGAGGCCGCCGGTTACTGGTTGAGGCGTTTGTCGATCAGGCCCTGTACCACGCTGGGGTCGGCCAGGGTCGAGGTATCGCCCAGGTTGTCCAGCTCGTTGCAGGCGATTTTGCGCAGTATACGCCGCATGATCTTGCCTGAGCGCGTCTTGGGAAGCGCCGGCGCCCACTGAATCAGCTCGGGTTTGGCGAAGCTGCCGATTTCCTTGCTGACCAGTGCCAGCAGCTCGGCTTTCAGTGCGTCGTCGGGCGTCACGCCATTCATGGGCGTGACGAACGCGTAGACACCCTGGCCCTTGAGGTCGTGGGGGTAACCGACCACGGCGGCCTCGGCGACGCTGTCATGCAGCACCAGTGCGCTTTCCACTTCGGCGGTGCCGATGCGGTGCCCGGACACGTTGATCACATCGTCGATGCGCCCAGTGATCCAGTAGTCGCCATCGGCATCGCGGCGGGCACCGTCGCCGGTGAAGTAGTAGCCGGGCATGGGTTTGAAGTAAGTGTCGACCATGCGCTGGTGGTCGCCATAGACGCTACGGATTTGCCCAGGCCAGCTGGCCTTGATGACCAACAGGCCCGCACCGGGGCCTTCGATCAATTTGCCTTTTTCGTCCAGTAGCGCCGGTTGCACGCCGAACATGGGCTGCGTGGCGCAACCGGGTTTGAGTGCCTGCGAGCCGGGCAGCGGGGTGAGCATGATGCCGCCGGTTTCGGTCTGCCACCAGGTATCGACAATGGGGCAGCGCTGCTGCCCGACTTCCTCGAAATACCATTCCCAGGCTTCAGGGTTGATCGGCTCGCCGACGCTGCCCAGCAGGCGCAGGCTTTTGCGCGAGGTGCCCTGCAGCGGCGCGGAGCCCTCGCGCATCAGCGCACGCAGTGCGGTCGGGGCGGTGTAGAAGATATTCACCTGGTGCTTGTCCACTACCTGCCAGAAGCGTGAGGTGTCCGGGTAGTTGGGCACGCCTTCGAACATCAGCGAGATCGCGCCATTGGCCAGCGGGCCATAGACGATATAGCTGTGGCCGGTAACCCAGCCGACATCGGCGGTGCACCAGAACACCTCGCCGTCACGGTAGTCGAACACGACCTTGAAGGTCATCGTCGCTTGCAGCAGGTAGCCGCCGGTGGTGTGCAGCACGCCTTTGGGTTTGCCGGTGCTGCCGGAGGTGTAGAGGATGAACAGCGGGTCTTCGGCCTGCATTGGCTCGGGAGGGCAGTCGTCGCCGGCCTTTTCCGTTACCTCGTGGTACCAGAGGTCGCGCCCTTCGGCCCAGGCAACATCGCCACCGGTGCGGCGCACCACCAACACACTGCTGACCGCTGGGCAACTGGCTAGGGCCTTGTCGACGTTCTGTTTCAACGGAATGCGTTTGCCGCCACGCACGCCCTCATCGGCGGTGATCACGGTGCGGCAGTCGGCATCGAGAATACGGTCGCGCAGGGCGTCGGGGGAGAAACCGCCGAACACTACCGAGTGGATGGCGCCGATGCGGGTGCAGGCGAGCATGGCGAAGGCCGCCTCGGGGATCATCGGCATGTAGATGCACACCCGGTCACCTTTCTTCACGCCGCGTGCCTTCATTGCATTGGCCAGGCGGCAGACCTGGCGGTGCAGTTCGCGATAACTGATGGCTTTGGCGTCTTGCGGGTCGTCGCCTTCCCACAGCAGGGCGGTCTGCTCGCCGCGCTGGGCCAGGTGGCGGTCGATGCAGTTGTAGCTGACGTTGAGCTGGGCGCCGTCGAACCAACGGGCCATGCCGGTGTTCAGGTCGCATTGCTGCACGCTCGACCAGGGCTTGACCCAGTCCAGGCGTTTGGCTTGCTCGGCCCAGAAACCGTCAGGGTCGTCGACCGACTGGCGGTAGAGGCGGCGGTATTCGTCGGGGGTGAGGGTGGCGGACTGGCTGACGGCCAAGGCCTGGGGATAATTGCGGATATCGAACATGGCGGGTGGTCCTGCTCTTGTAAGGGGCGATGGACTGCAACGGCTATTCGATAGGACAGTGTAGCTGGGAGAGGTGTTCAACCTGTGCCGGCTTCATCGCGGGCAAGCCCGCTCCTACAGGGTAAAGCGTGGTCTGTAGGAGCGGGCTTGCCCGCGATGAGGCCGGTGCAGGTTTCAGATCAACCGCGGTGACGGCCGCGGAAGTAGTTGATCAGGCCTTGGGTGGAGCCATCTTCGGCGCTGTCTTCCAAGCTGCCGACCAGCCGCTGGTAAACGCCTTTGCCCAGCTCCTTGCCCAGCTCCACGCCCCATTGGTCGAAGGCGTTGATACCCCAGATCACGCTCTGCACGAACACCTTGTGTTCGTACATCGCCACCAGCGCGCCCAGACGGCGCGGGCTGATACGTTCGACCACCAGGGTGTTGCTCGGGCGGTTACCCGGGATCACCTTGTGCGGGGCAAGCTTTTCGATATCCGCTTCGTTCAGGCCTTTGCCGCGCAGCTCGGTTTCAGCTTCCTCACGGGTTTTGCCCAGCATCAGCGCTTGGCTTTGCGACAGGCAGTTGGCATACAACCACTGGTGATGGTCGGCCACCGGGTTGAAGCTGACCACTGGCACGATGAAATCGGCCGGAATCAACTGGGTGCCCTGGTGCAGCAACTGGTGGTAGGCGTGCTGGCCGTTACAGCCCACGCCCCCCCAGATAACCGGGCCGGTGTCGGTTTTCACCGGGGTGCCGTCCTGCAGCACGCTCTTGCCGTTGGACTCCATGTCCAGCTGCTGCAGGTGCTTGGTGATGTTGCGCAGGTAGTGGTCGTACGGCAGGATCGCGTGGCTGTTCGCGCCCCAGAAGTTGCCGTACCACACGCCCAGCAGGGCCAGCAGCACCGGCATGTTCTTGTCGAACGGTGCGGTCTGGAAGTGCTGGTCCATGGTGTAGGCGCCGGACAGCAGTTCCTTGAAGTTGGCCGTGCCGATGGCCAGGGCGATCGGCAGGCCGATGGCCGACCACAGCGAGTAACGCCCGCCTACCCAGTCCCACATCGGGAAGATGTTCTCTTCGCGGATACCGAAGGCCACGGCGGCGGCCTTGTTGCTGGAAACCGCGATGAAGTGGCGGTACAGCTCGGCTTCCGAGCCGCCCTGGGCCAGGTACCAGGTACGCGCCGCCATGGCGTTTTTCAGGGTCTCGAGGGTATTGAACGACTTCGACGAGACGATGAACAGGGTGGTTTCGGCGCGCAGGTTGGCCGACAGCTCGTGGAATTCACTGCCGTCGATATTGGCCAGGTAGTGGCAGCGTACGCCGCGCTGGGCGTAGGGCAGCAGCGCTTCGGAAACCAGCTCGGGGCCGAGGAACGAGCCGCCGATGCCAATGTTGACCACGTCGGTGATCGGTTTTTCGCTGTAGCCGCGCCACAGGCCGTCGTGAATGCGGCCGACCAGCTCGGTGATCTGGTTGAGCACCTTGTGCACTTCCGGCATGACGTTCACGCCGTTGACGCTGAGCTTGTCACCCACCGGGCGGCGCAGTGCGGTGTGCAGCACCGGGCGGCCTTCGGAGGCGTTGATGATTTCACCGGCGAACATCGACTTGATGGCGTCTTGCAGGCCTACTTCGTTGGCCAGGTTCACCAGCAGGTCGCGGCTTTGTTCGGTGATCAGGTTTTTCGAGTAGTCGAGGAACAGGCCGCAGCAGCTCAGGGAGAACTGATCGAAGCGTTTGGCATCGGCGGCGAAAGCTTCGCGCATGCTGAAGCCTTGCATGGCGTCGCGGTGTTGCTGAAGCGCCTGCCAGGCGGGCAGGGCCGTCACATCGTGGGGTGTACGGTAATACGCCATTGCGCGGGGTTCCCTTGGTGCGTGGTGAGGCCTTGGACACGGCAGTTATTGCCGGGTTCAGGCTGGCATCATTATAGGCAAAGGCCACGCGCTGGGAATGGGGGAAGAGCTGGGGAATTTGGGGGGCGCTTTGCGCCCCATTCGCGGGGCAAGCCCGCTCCTACACGGGATGTATGTTTCCTGGGGAAAATGCACACCTGTGGGAGCGGGCTTGTCCCGCGAATGGGCTGCATAGCAGCCCCGGGCCGTTATGCGGTCTTTTCTTCCACATGCAGGTAAAGGTTGTCGATCAACCGCGTGTTACCCAGGTAAGCCGCCGCGATCACTACCAGGTCTCGATCGTCGATCACTGCCGGGCGCAGGCTTACGGCATGGCGTACTTCCAGGTAGTCCGGCCGGAAGCCCGCAGCGCTCAGTTGCGCCTGACCTTCTGCGACCAGGGCGGTGAAGTCCCGCTGGCCTCGGCCGATGGCGGCTGCGATGTGCTGCAGTGTACGGTACAGCGCTGGCGCGGCCATACGCTGCTCCGGCGTGAGGTAACCATTGCGCGACGACAGCGCCAGGCCATCCTCGGCACGCACGGTGGGCTCACCGATGATCTGGATCGGCATGTTCAGGTCGCGCACCATGGCGCGGATCACCGCCAGCTGCTGGAAGTCCTTCTCGCCAAACACGGCAAGGTCTGGCTGGACCATATTGAACAGCTTGCTGACTACCGTGGCCACGCCTTCGAAATGCCCAGGCCGGCTGGCGCCGCACAGGCCTTCGGAAAGCTGGGGCACGCTGACGCGGGTTTGCACGCTCATGCCATCGGGGTACATTTCTTCCACGGTGGGCGCGAACAGCAGGTTGCAGCCTGCCTGTAGCAGGCGCTCCTGGTCGGCGGCCAAGGTGCGCGGGTATTTGTCGAGGTCTTCGTTGGCGCCGAACTGCAGCGGGTTGACGAAGATGCTGGCGACCACGAAATCGGCGCGCTGCGCGGCCTTGGTCACCAATGCCGCGTGGCCGCTGTGCAGGTTGCCCATGGTCGGCACGAAGCCGATACGTTTACCTTCACCGCGGGCGCGGGCTACTGCCGCGCGCAGTTCGCGGACGGTCTTGACTGTATTCATGCACTGAACCCGTGTTCGCTGCCTGGGAAGCTGACTTGCTTGACGGCCTCGACGTATGCGACGAGGGCGCTTTGGATATCCGGCTGGCCTTGCATGAAGTTCTTCACGAACTTCGGTACCCGGCCGCTTAGCGACAGGCCGAGCATGTCGTGCAGCACCAGTACCTGGCCATCGGTGGCGCTGCCGGCGCCAATGCCGATGACCGGGATGCCTACAGCATTGGTGATTTCCGCCGCCAGTTCGCTGGGTACGCATTCGAGCAGCAGCATGGCCGCCCCGGCTTGCTCCAGGGCGATCGCGTCGGCGCGCATCTGCCGAGCCTGGGCTTCCTGGCGGCCCTGCACTTTGTAGCCGCCCAGCACATTGACGGTTTGCGGGGTCAGGCCCATGTGCGCGCACACCGGCACGCCACGTTCGGCCAGCAGGCGAATGGTTTCGGCCAGCCAGGCTGCGCCTTCGATCTTGACCATATGGGCGCCGGCCTGCATCAGCGTGGCGCTGTTGGCAAAGGCCTGCTCCGGGGTAGCGTGCGCCATGAACGGCAGGTCGGCGAGGATCAGCGCGCCGTCGTTGCCGCGTTTGACGCTGGCGGTGTGGTAGGCCATGTCTGCCGTAGTGACCGGCAAGGTGCTGTCGTGGCCCTGCAGGACCATCCCCAGCGAGTCGCCCACCAGCAACACTTCAACGCCGGCCTGGCTGGCGGTCTTGGCGAAGGTCGCGTCGTAGCAGGTCAGCATGGTGATTTTTTCACCCTTGGCCTTGAGGCCATTGAGGGTGGTAAGGGTTACTTCAGGCATGTAGGAAATTCCTCGTTCAGGCGCTGTAAAAAACGACTGCAATCAACGCGTGTAGTCATCTTCCGGAGCGGCACATCATCGCGCGTGATGTTCGGGCACAGGTCCGTCCGGGCCTAAATACGGGTATGCGGCACTTTGGTGCCACACGGGACGCCTATAGTCGTGAGCGAGGTGGGGGAAGTCAATCACCCTGTTACCGCATTGTTACGATCAGGGTGTTACTGGCGTTACCGTTGTGCTGCGGCAGGCTGGAACGCCCGGATTACAGGCGTTCCAGGCCGACGAACGGGCAGCCGTCGAGCAGTTGTGCGAGGGCGCGGCCATCGGCCAGGCGGAAATCGCCCGGTACCAGTTCTGCCAGCGGGTACAGCACGAAGGGGCGGGCATGCATATGGTAATGCGGCACTTTCAGGCGTGGCTCGTCGAGCACCTGGTCGCCGAACAGCAGGATGTCCAGGTCCAGCGTGCGCGGGCCCCAGCGTTCCTTGCGTACGCGGCCCTGGTCGTTCTCGATGGCCTGCAGTGCATCGAGCAGGGCCAGTGGCGCCAGGGCGGTGTCCAAGGCGGCGACGGCGTTGGTGTAGCGCGGCTGGCCGGGCAGTAGCGAGTCACTGGTGTACAGCGCTGAGGCCGCCACAAGGCGCGTGGCCTCGACCTGGTCGAGCGCTTGCATGGCGCTGCGCAGCTGCTCGACAGGTGCGTCCAGGTTGCTGCCCAGGCCGATGTAGGCGCGGGTGGTCACTCGAACGCCTCGTCGCCACTGCGCTTGCGTTTGCCGCCGCTGCGCTTGCGTTTGCGCGGGCCGGCGCCGGTGCCTTCGTCACGGCTGCCCAACTCGCGGATCATCTCGCGGCGCTCGCTGTCGTTGGCATCCTGGTAATCGGTCCACCACTGGCCGAGGTCGTCGGTTTCTTCCCCGGCGCTTTCACGCAGCAGCAGGAAGTCGTAACCGGCGCGGAAGCGCGGGTTGTCCAGCAGCATGTCGGCACGCTTGCCGCTGCGGCGTGGCAGGCGCTCCTGCATGTCCCAGATCTCGCGGATCGGCAGGGTGAAGCGTTTGGGGATGGCGATGCGTGCGCATTGCTCGGCGATCAGGTCGTGAGCCGCACCGTTCATGGCCGGGATCGGCGGCACGCCCTGGTTCTGCAGGTGCAGCACACGGGCCGGCAGCGCTGGCCACAGCAGTGCGGCAAACAGGAAGGCGGGCGTCACCGGCTTGCCCTGCTTCACGCGCAGGTCGGTGTTATTCAGCGCCTGGCTGATCAGCGTGTGGGTGTAGGTCGGGCGCTCGTCCAGGGCATGGGCGCTGGCCGGGAACAGGGGCTCGAACAGCTCCAGGTCAACCAGCATTTCGAAGGCAATGGCACCTTGGCCGCTGAGGAACAGCTTGAGGCATTCTTCGAACAGGCGCGCGGGTGGGATCTCGCGCAGCATCGGGGCCAGGCCGCGAATTGGCTGGTAGGTGTGCTTTTCGATGCCAAAGTCGAGCTTGGCGGCAAAGCGCACCGCGCGCAGCATGCGCACCGGGTCTTCCTGGTAGCGATGAGTCGGGTCGCCGATCAGCCGCAGCAGGCGATTGCGCACGTCGTGCACACCGTTGGCGTAATCGAGAATGCGCTCGCTGACCGGGTCGTAGTACAGGGCGTTGATGGTGAAGTCGCGGCGTTGCGCGTCCTCTTCCAGGGTGCCGTAGACGTTGTCTCGCAGGATGCGACCACTGGCGTTGTGCGACGAGCGGTGGGCGTCGCCTTGGTCGTCTTCCGAGTGGTGGGCGCGGAAGGTGGCGACTTCAATGATCTCACGGCCGAAATGCACGTGGACCAGCTTGAAGCGTCGACCAATGATGCGCGCGTTGCGGAACTCGGCACGGACCTGTTCGGGGGTGGCGCTGGTGGCGACGTCGAAGTCCTTCGGCGTGATGCCCAGCATCAGGTCGCGGACACAGCCACCGACCAGGTAAGCCTGGTAGCCGGCGCTTTGCAGGCGCTCCACGATGTTCACCGCGTGGCGGCTGAATTGGTGGCGCTGCAGCGAGTGCTGGCTCTTGTTGATCACCTCAGGCGTGGTGCGCCTGTGGTGCGGGCCCGGTACGGGCGGGCGGAAAGACTGGAACAGCTTCTTCAGCATGGGATGCACTGTGTGAAGGAATGTTCGGCCAAGAATAGGAGAATGGCCGCATGATGGGCGGGGATTCTAGCATTTACTCGAGGAATGGTGTAGGCGGGTGGCAGGATGCCTGCCAGAAGGGTAGAAACGACAAGGGGAGCCTAAGCTCCCCAAGAAGTCGTTGCGTGCTCTTATTGTTTTTTTTGCTGGGCTTCTTGTTTTTGTTGAGCGCCCTGTCCACAAATCTCGAAGCTTGTGGACGACCCCTAAACCAGGGGTAAAGAGCAAACGGATTGCTTTGGCCGCTGATGTCACGTTGATCTGTCGATCCAACCAGTTCAGGCGCTGCTTTTTAGTGCAGTTTTTGTTGTTCTCTGCCTGGTTGTGGGGCAAGCCCCAAACACGCATCCTCTCCAAAAGAATCAGTTAGCTGCGCCTCCGCCGTCTTGTTTTTATTGTGCGTGAGCCGTTTCGTCTTGTTCTTATTGTAGGTTTCAGTGCTTGTTATTGTTTTTGTACTAAGCATATAGCAGGTGCCGTGCCAACTTTTGAAAACCCAGTAAAATCAAGGTGTTGTGGCCTTTGAGCGATTTTCTAGGGGCTGAAAATGCCGGAATTTCGTTACCGTACGCCTCGGAATTGTTACGGCTCAAAGGATGGGTAACAGATTTTTGCGGGGACTGATGTGTTACCAGGAGCCTCGCCGTGACAGGTTTGTCGCCTGTGAGATCGAGCGCCGCAATTGCTGCGGCGTACCCTGCGCAGGTTGGTTATTCGCTGGTAGCGTTGCTTTTACGCCGTGGAATGCCCAGGCGCTGGCGGCGTTCCCACAGGCACTTGCGGCTGACGCCAAGCTTGCGAGCCAGTTCGGTCTCGGTCATGTGGTCCTGGTGTTCGAGCACGAAGTGCTGGAAGTAGTCTTCCAGCGACAGGTCCTCGGTCGGCTCGTGGCTGGCACTGGCCGCACTGGCCACCACCAGGGCGTTGTCGAGGATGTCGTCCTCTTCCAGGTCGCTCAGCTCGATGTCGATACCCAGCAGGTCGGCGGAAATTTCCGCGCTCTCGCTGAGAATTACCGCGCGCTCCACGGCGTTTTCCAGTTCGCGCACGTTCCCCGGCCAGCTGTAGTGCCGAATGGCCTGCTCGGCCTCGGCCGAAAAGTGCAGGTCGTCGCGGCCGATGCGCGCACTCTGGCGGGCGAGGAAGGCGCTGGCGATCTCGTTGACGTCGCTGCCGCGCTCGCGCAGGGCCGGCAGCTTCAGGGCGATCACGTGCAGGCGGTAATACAGGTCTTCACGGAACTGGCCAGCCTTGGCCAGGTTCTTCAGGTCGCGGTGGGTCGCGGCGATCAGGCGCACATCGACTTTTTGCGACTGCACCGAACCCACCCGGCGAATCTCGCCTTCCTGCAGCACGCGCAGCAGGCGAGCCTGGGCTTCCAGCGGCAGCTCGCCGATTTCGTCGAGGAACAGCGTGCCGCCATCGGCGGCTTCGACCAAGCCGGCACGCCCGGCGCTGGCGCCGGTGAACGCGCCTTTTTCATGGCCGAACAGTTCGGACTCGATCAGGGTCTCGGGGATGGCCGCGCAGTTCACCGAAATCATCGGTGCCTTGGCCCGGCGCGACAGGTTGTGCAGGGCGCGGGCCACCAGCTCTTTACCGGTCCCCGACTCGCCCTGGATCAGCACGTTGGAGTCGGTAGGGGCGACCTTGCGGATCTTGCTGTACATGTCCTGCATGGGCGGGCACGAGCCGATGATGCCGATTTCGCCGTTGGCTGCCGCCGCGCTGCTTTTATCGGCCGGGGCGGCCTTGCCATTGCTGGCGCGTGGCTCGGCGGCCGGTGCAGCGGCGGGGGCGTTTTGCCGGTCGCGCAGGATACGCGCCACCGCCTGCAGCATCTCGTCATGGTCGAAGGGCTTGGCGATGTAGTCCACCGCGCCCATTTTCATCGAGTCCACCGCCGAGCGCAGGCTGGCGTAGCTGGTCATGATCAGCACCGGGGTGCCCTGGCCGAGCTTGATCAGCTCGGTACCGGGCGCGCCGGGTAGGCGCAGGTCGCTGACGATGAGGTCGAAGGTGGCAATGCTGAAGCGTTCCTGGGCTTCCTGCACCGAGCCGGCTTCGCTGACCTGGTACTGGTTCCGCTCAAGCAGACGACGCAGGGCCGAGCGGATGATGGTTTCGTCTTCGACGATCAGAATGTGCGGCATTGATTCAATTCTCTCGACGGTCTCGAATTTCAGGGGACGTCGCTACGACATGCCGGGGCAGGGTCACGCGGATCCGGGTGCCACGTTGCCGTTCGATATCGGCCGGGCTGTCGATGGTGATTTGCCCATAATGCTCTTCCACGATGGAATAGACCAGAGCGAGCCCCAGTCCGGTTCCTTCGCCCGGGTCCTTGGTGGTGAAGAAGGGTTCGAACAGGCGGTCCTGGATGTTCTTCGGTATCCCGCTGCCTTCGTCTTCGACGATCAGGTCGACGGTGTGTTCGCTGGTCTCGCTGCGCACACGCACGGCACTGCCGGGGGGCGAGGCGTCGCGGGCGTTGGAGAGCAGGTTGATCAGCACCTGGGCCAGGCGCTGCGGGTCCCCTTCGGCCCAGTGGTCAGGGTCGCAGAGGTTGAAGAACTGTACTTCGAAATTGCGCCGGTTCAACGCCAGCAGACCGATGGCGTCTTGTGCCACTTCGGCCAGGCACACCGGCTCCTCGCTGTTCTGGTGGCTGCCGCCGGCATGGGCGAAGCTCATCAACGACTGGACGATGCGCGACACCCGTTTGGTCTGGTCGAGGATCTGGCTGGACAGCTCGATGATTTCGCCATCGCCTTCGCGCTCTTCGCGCAGGTTCTGCGCCAGGCAGGCGATGCCGGTGATCGGGTTGCCGATTTCGTGGGCCACGCCGGCGGCCAGGCGACCAATGCTGGCCAGGCGCTCGGAGTGCACCAGCTTGTCTTCCAGTGCCTGGGTTTCGGTAAGGTCTTCCACCAGCAGCACCAGGCCGCTGTTACCGGGGGCCAGTGGCTCGTCGATGGCCGCCTTGTGCAGGTTAAGCCAGCGCGGCTGGCCGTCCAGCGCCAGGCGCTGCTTGTGCAGGTGCTCGTCGGGGACGTTGATGAAGCCTTGCAGCAAGCCGCGCCAGGGCTCGTCGATGGTGACCAGGCGCGAGCCGACCACGTGTTTGGCGGCGATGCCGGTGAGCTCTTCCATGGCCTTGTTCCACATCAGGATTTCCTGGTCCTTGGCCAGCGAGCAGACGCCCATGGGCAGCTCCTGCAAGGTCTGCCGGTGGTAGCGGCGCAGGGCATCGAGTTCGGCGGCCAGGCCGGTCAGGCGTGAGTGGTAGTCTTCCAGGCGGCTTTCGATGAAGTGGATGTCTTCGGTCACGTAGTTTTCGTTGCCGGACTTGTACGGCAGGAACGTCTCGACCATGTCCTGGGCCACGCTCGGCCCCATCAGGCCGGACAAGTTGGCCTCGATGCGGTCGCGCAGGCGGCGCAGGGCATAGGGGCGGCGCTCGTCAAACGGCAGGTAGAGGTCACGCAGGGCTTGCTCCACTTCCTTTTGTGCGGCCTTGGCGCCCAGTGGCTTGGCCAGCTGGGTGGCGAACTCCTGCGGCGAGGCAGCGTGCAGTTCGCGGCGCTGTGGGCGGCGTACGTTGTCTACCGCACAGGCTTCGGCTGCGCTGACTTCTTCGGTGCTGGCGTTGGTGAACAGCGAGATCAGGGTGAACAACAGCACGTTGGCCGCCAGCGAGGCGATGGCTGCCATGTGCCAGCTGGTATCGTCCAACACATAGATCATGTCCAGCAGCGGGATGTAGAAACCCTGCAAGTTGCCCAGCAGCGGCAACAGCATGGTCACCATCCACACCAGGGTGCCGGCCAGCAGCCCGGCGATGAAGCCACGGCGGTTGGCGGTTGGCCAGTACAGCACCGACAGCACGCCAGGCAGGAACTGCAAGGTGGCGACGAAGGCGACGATGCCCAGGTTGGCCAGGCTCTGGTGGTTGTTCTGGGTCAGGTAGAACATGAAGCCGGCGGTGATGATGGCGACGATCAGCGCCCGGCGAGTCCACTTCAACCAACGGTAGATGTTGCCCTCGGCCGGCGGTTGATAAAGCGGCAGCACCAGGTGGTTCAGGGCCATGCCCGACAGCGCCAGGGTGGTGACGATGATCAGGCCGCTGGCTGCCGACAGGCCGCCAATGTAGGCCAGCAGGGCCAATGCCTGGTTGTTGGCGGCGATCCCCAGACCCAGGGTGAAATATTCGGGGTTGGTGCTGGCGCCCAGGCGCAGTCCGGCCCACAGAACCAGTGGCACGGCCAGGCTCATCAGCAGCAGGAACAGCGGCAGGCCCCAGCTGGCGCTGACCAGCGAGCGCGGGTTGAGGTTTTCGGTAAAGGCCATGTGGTACATGTGCGGCATGACGATGGCCGAGGCGAAGAACACCAGCAGCAGGGTGCGCCATGGCCCTTCCTGCAGCGGGGTGTGCAGCGCGGCCAGGGCAGTCTGGTTCTGCAGCAGCCAGACTTCCAGCTCGTGGGGGCCGCCGAATACGCCGTACAGGGCATAGAGGCCGATACCGCCGAGGGCCAACAGCTTGATCACCGACTCGAAGGCGATGGCGAACACCAGCCCCTCGTGCTTTTCGCGCGTGGCGATGTGCCGCGAGCCGAAGAAGATGGTGAACAGGATGATCAGCGTACAGAAGGCGAATGCCACCCGGGCCTTGACCGGTTCACCGGTGAGGATGCTGATCGAGTCGGCCACTGCCTGGATCTGCAGGGCCAGCAAAGGCAGCACGCCAATCAGCATGATGATGGTGGTCAGCGCTCCGGCCCAGGTGCTGCGAAAGCGAAACGCCAGCAGGTCGGCCAGGGATGACAGTTGGTAGGTGCGGGTGATCTTGAGGATCGGGTAAAGCAGCACCGGTGCCAGCAGGAACGCGCCGGATACCCCCAGGTAACAGGCAAGGAAGCCGTAGCCATACTGGTAGGCCAGGCCCACCGAGCCATAGAAGGCCCAGGCACTGGCGTACACGCCCAGCGACAGGGTGTAGGTGAGCGGGTGGCGAATGATCGAACGCGGGATCAACCCGCGCTCGCTGATCCAGGCCACGCCGAACAGCACCATGAGGTACCCGGCGCTGATCAGGATCATCTGGGTCAGGCTAAAGCTCATCGGCATCTCGTTGGCTCTGCAGGATGAAGGTGACGACGATCAGGATCAGCCAGAGCAGGTAGGGGCGGTACCAGGCTCCGGTCGGTTCGATCCACCAGTCCATGATGGCCGGGGAGAACAGGTAGATCCCCACGACCAGAAGCAGGACCAAACGATAGATGTACATGCTGGCCTCGATGGTTGGGCGCTGCGGGCTTGGACTTATTATTGGCGCAAATGGCTGGGGGGATGCTAGCGGGAATCGGTGGGGTTAGCCAAGAGTTTGAATTTATTGGGCTTTTGATTTCTGCATAAGGTTGTCTTTGCCGGCCCCTTCGCGGGCTTGCCCGCTCCCACAGGAACTACGCCACCTTCAAGGCTTGTGGTTTACCTGTGGGAGCGGGCGAGCCCGCGAAAGGGCCGGCAAAGCCTCAGCGCAAATCGGCCTCTGGCACCGTGGTCCGCTGCGCAATTGCCTCCGGCCGCCACTGCTTGCGGGCTATCGCCAGCACTTCAGCCGGCGTTGCCACCAGCAGCTCCGGGTCGGTCTCTTGCCCCAGCGCCCGCAACGCCCGCAGCAACAACGGCGTAGCATGCTCCGCCTGCAGCGGCGGCGAACGGTAGGACTTGCCCAGCTTGTGCCCATCGGGCTGCACGATCAGCGGAATATGCAGGTAACGCGGCTCCGAGAAGCCCAGCAGTTCCTGCAAGTACAGCTGGCGCGGGGTGTTGTCGAGCAGGTCGGCGCCGCGCACGATGTCGGTAACGCCCTGCCAGGCATCGTCCAGCACCACTGCCAACTGGTACGCATACAGCCCGTCACGGCGCTGGATGACGAAATCGCCCACCTCACGGCCCAGATGCTGCTGGTACTCACCCTGCACCCGATCGGTGAAGCGGTAGATCAGTTCCGGCACTCGCAAGCGGATTGCTGCGCCTTCACGGGGATGCCCGGCATTGCGGCACAAGCCCGGGTAGATGCCGTTGCAGCCTTCCAACTGCTTGCGCGAGCAGGTGCAGGCATAGGCCAGGCCCATGTTGAACAGGCGGTCTACCACGGCGGCATAGGCATCGTGCCGCTGGCTCTGGAACACCACTTCGCCATCCCACTCCAGGCCGTAACGCTCCAGGGTCTGGAGGATGGCATCACGGGCACCGGGCATTTCCCGGGGGGGATCGGTGTCTTCCATGCGCAGCAGCCAGCGGCCGTCGACGGCGCGGGCATCGAGCCAGGAGGCGAGGGCGGCGACCAGCGAGCCAAAATGCAGGAAGCCGCTTGGGGTGGGGGCGAAACGCCCGATGTAGCTGGAGTCGGTCATGTTCAGGCTGGGCATATAAATGAAACGGGGCGCATGATGCGCCCCGTTCAGGTGGAAGAAAGATCAGCCTTTGCCGACCGTTTTTTCCTTTTTCTCGGCGATTTCCTTGCAGTCGAAGCACAGGTCGGCGGTAGGGCGGGCTTCCAGGCGGCGCAGGCCGATTTCGATGCCGCACGATTCGCACCAGCCGTATTCATCGGCCTTGATCTTGTCGAGGGTCTTGTCGATTTTCTTGATCAGCTTGCGCTCGCGATCGCGGTTACGCAGCTCCAGGGCGAATTCTTCTTCCTGGCTGGCGCGGTCGGCCGGGTCGGGGAAGTTGGCTGCTTCATCCTTCATGTGGTCCACAGTGCGGTCCACACTGGTCATCAGCTCTTGCTTCCAGGCACCAAGAAGCTTGGTGAAGTGCTTTTTCATGGGCTCGCCCATGTACTCTTCACCCTTGGTTTCTACGTAGGGCTCGACACCGTACATGGTCTGGGCTTTTTGCTTTTCTACGGTGGACATGAATAGACCGCCTCTCACTCATCTGATCCAATGCGCAGGCTGCTCCATCTCCGGCACCCGCCGGCCCTGCGACTGCGAGCCGCCGAACTTACCAGATAGATCGGGGGTGCGCTACCCCGCCTGTTACTGGCAATTGACAGCGGCGCGAGCCACACGTTCGGTGGTGTGCAGAGGTAGAATCTCCAGTTTAGACCCAATTGAGAGAAGGTCATGGCCCACCCCTACAGTGCGCGCAGCCGCGCCATCGAACCCTTCCACGTCATGGCGCTGCTGGCCCGGGCCAACGAGCTGCAGGCGGCCGGGCACGACGTGATCCACCTGGAAATCGGCGAGCCGGACTTCACCACGGCCGCACCTATCGTCGCGGCCGGCCAGGCTGCGCTGGCCGCCGGGCATACCCGCTACACCGCCGCACGCGGCCTGCCGGCACTGCGCGAAGCGATCGCCGGCTTTTATGGACAGCGCTATGGCTTGAATATCGACCCGGAGCGCATCCTCATTACACCGGGTGGCTCTGGCGCGCTACTGCTGGCCAGCAGCCTGCTGGTCGACCCGGGCAAGCACTGGCTGCTGGCCGACCCAGGTTACCCGTGCAATCGCCACTTCCTGCGCCTGGTCGAGGGCGGGGCGCAACTGGTGCCGGTGGGCCCGGACGTGAACTACCAGCTGACCGCCGACCTGGTCGAGCGTTACTGGGACAAGGACACCGTCGGTGCCCTGGTCGCTTCGCCGGCTAACCCGACCGGTACGGTGCTGGGGCGCGAAGCGCTGGCCAGCCTTGCCAAAGCCACCCATGAGCGGCACGGCCACCTGGTGGTGGACGAAATCTACCATGGCCTCACTTATGGCATGGACGCGCCAAGCGTGCTGGAAGTGGACGACTCGGCGTTCGTCCTGAATAGTTTTTCCAAGTATTTCGGCATGACCGGCTGGCGCCTTGGCTGGTTGGTGGCCCCACCCGGCGCAGTGGCCGACCTGGAGAAGCTGGCGCAGAATCTGTACATCAGCGCGCCGAGCATGGCCCAGCATGCCGCGCTGGCCTGTTTCCAGCCCGAAACCTTGGCCATTTTCGAAGCGCGTCGCGCCGAGTTCGCCCGCCGGCGCGACTATTTGTTGCCTGCCCTGCGTGAACTGGGCTTTCGCATTGCCGTCGAACCGCAAGGCGCGTTCTACCTGTATGCCGACATCAGCGCCTTTGGCGGTGACGCATTCGCCTTCTGTCGGCATTTCCTGGAGACCGAGCACCTGGCCTTCACGCCGGGCCTGGACTTCGGTCGCCACCTGGCTGGGCACCATGTGCGCTTTGCCTACACCCAGAGCCTGCCGCGCCTGGAAGAAGCGGTACAGCGCATTGCCCGTGGCCTGCGGAGCTGGCAAGGCTGATGCGTTTCTCTCCTGCACTTGAACAGGGCCGCCTGCTGCGCCGCTACAAGCGCTTTCTGGCCGATATCGAACTGGCCAGCGGCGAGCAGATGACGATCCACTGCCCGAACACCGGCTCCATGCTCAATTGCATGGCTGAAGGCGGGCGTGTGTGGTTCAGCCGCTCCAACGACCCCAAGCGCAAGCTGCCGGGTACCTGGGAAATCAGCGAAACCCCACAAGGTCGGCTGGCCTGCGTGAACACCGGGCGGGCCAATGCGCTGGTCGAAGAAGCGCTGCGGGCCGGCACCATTGCCGAACTGGCCGGCTTTACCGCACTCAAGCGTGAAGTGCCCTACGGCGAGGAAGGCAGCCGTATCGACTTTCGCCTGGAGTTCGATGGCGCACCGGCCTATGTCGAGGTCAAGAGCGTGACCTTGGGTTACTCCGACAACTCGGTTGCGGCTTTCCCCGATGCGGTGACGCAGCGCGGTGCCAAGCACCTGCGTGAGCTGGCGAATTTGGCCCGGCAGGGCGTGCGGGCGGTGCAGCTGTATTGCGTGAACCTGACCGGTGTCGACGCCGTGCGCCCGGCCGAGGAGATCGATGCGGCCTATGCCCAGGCGCTGCGTGCCGCAGTTGCGGACGGAGTGGAAGTGCTGGCCTACGGCACCCGCCTGGACGCCGAAGGCATCGTTGTCGACCGCCGCTTGCCAGTGCTGCTCAACCCTTGAACCAGATGCCCTGGCTGTCTTCATGGCAGCCCAAGGGCTGAAGTTGCTCACCCTCGCAGGGGCCGGCCACGCACTCACCGCTTTCTATCAGAAACAGCGCGCCGTGATGGGCGCAGTGGATGAGGCTGGCGCTGTCATCCAGGAACGCGTCTTCTGCCCAGTTCAGCGGGATGCCTCGGTGTGGGCAGCGGTTGCGGTACAGGTATACCTGGCCCTGGCGACGCACGCCGAACAGTTCGAGGCCGTCTACGCTGAAGGCGCGGCTTTGGCCTTCGGCCAGGCCGTGGGAGGTACAAAGGAAATGCATGGCAAGGATGACTCGTGAAACACGTGATGGCTTGACGCTTCAATGCGAATAATTATCAAATTGCCCGCATTCGCTGCGCCCGGCTGTCTATGGTGCGCAGTTCCGCCGCTCGCCACAAGGCGTGCGGCCCGCCTTCAGAAGGAACCCGATGATGCGCCGTCCAGCCGCTTTGCTCGCCCTGTGTGCAAGCCTTGTGCTCTCTACCCAGGCCTTGGCGGCCGAGCTGCCGCAACGTTGGGTCAGCGCAGGTGGCGCCCTGAGCGAATGGATAACCGCACTGGGTGGTGAGGCGCGGCTCGTCGGTGTGGACACGACCAGCCAGCACCCGGCTTCGTTGAAATCGCTGCCCAGCGTGGGTTACCAGCGGCAGTTGTCGGCAGAAGGCATTCTTAGCCTGCGCCCGGATGTGCTGGTGGGCACTGAGGAAATGGGGCCACCGCCGGTACTGGCGCAAATCCGCAAGGCGGGTGTGCGGGTCGAGTTGTTCTCCAGCAAGGCCGAGTTGCCGGCCGTGGACGAAAACCTCAAGCACTTGGGGCAGTTGCTGGGTGCAGAGCAGCAAGCGTCAGTGTTGGCGGCGGGTTACCGCCAGCAAATCGAGGCTTTGCAGGCCAAGGTCAAGCAGGCCCAGGCCGGGCAAAAGGCACCTGGGGTGTTGCTGTTGGTCGGCCATGCGGGGGCCAAGCCGCTGATCGCCGGGCAAGGCACGGCGGGTGACTGGCTGCTGGGCCAGGCAGGTGGGCACAACCTGGCAGAGCACCAGGGCTACAAGAATTTCTCCAACGAAGCCTTGGCGGCGCTGGACCCGGACGTGATCGTGTTTTCTGATCGGGCGCTGGCCGATGAGCAGGCCTTGCAGGCGTTGTTGAAAGAAAACCCCACGCTGGCGGCTTCGCGCGCGGTGCGTGAAAAGCGCCTGGTATCACTCGACCCGACACTACTGGTTGGCGGCCTTGGGCCACGCCTGCCGGCGACTTTGCAGTCGCTGGCAGCCACCTTCTATCCAGCAGCCCAAGCCAGCTTCGCACAATGAAGCAGCGGGTCCAGCCACGTACGCTGTTCATCAGCCTGAGCTTGCTGTGCCTGTTGGCGGTCTGGCTGTCGCTGGCGCTGGGGCCTGTCAGCCTGCCGCTGTTCGACACCTTGCGCGCTGGCCTGCGCCTGTTGGGGCTGCCCATCGCCGCAGATGGCTTGCAGCAGGCCGAGATGATCCTTGGTCAGATCCGCCTGCCGCGCACCTTGCTGGGGTTGGCGGTGGGTGCGGTACTGGCGCTGTCCGGGGTGGCCATGCAGGGGCTGTTCCGCAACCCCTTGGCCGACCCTGGGCTGGTAGGGGTCGCTGCCGGAGCCGCGATGGGTGCAGCGGTCGCCATCGTTGGCGGCGCATGGTTTGGTGGCATGCCGGATGTTTTCGCGCCCTATTTGCTGTCGTTCTGCGCGTTTGTCGGGGGGCTTGGGGTGACTGCGCTGGTCTACCGCCTGGGGCGCCGCGATGGCCAGACCAACGTCGCCACGATGCTGTTGGCCGGTGTGGCCATGACTGCATTGGGCGGCGCGGCCGTGGGGCTGTTTTCCTACCTGGCCGACGACGCCACCCTGCGCACGCTGACCTTCTGGAACCTGGGCAGCCTCAATGGCGCCAGTTACGAACGATTGTGGCCACTGCTGCTGGTGGCGGCAGGCGTGGCGGTGTGGCTGCCACGGCGGGCCAAGGCGCTGAATGCCCTGCTGTTGGGGGAGTCGGAGGCGCGTCACCTGGGCGTTGACGTGGAGCGGCTCAAGCGTGAACTGGTGTTCTGCACGGCGTTGGGTGTGGGAGCGGCAGTGGCTGCTGCCGGGCTGATCGGTTTCATCGGTTTGGTCGTGCCACACCTGGTACGCTTGCTGGCCGGGCCCGATCACCGCGTGGTGCTGCCAGCCTCGCTTTTGGCTGGCGGTGTGCTGATGTTGTTCGCCGACCTGGCGGCACGCCTGCTGCTGGCGCCTGCCGAGCTGCCAATCGGTATCGTCACGGCCTTTATCGGTGCGCCGTTCTTCCTGTTCCTGCTGGTGCGAGGGCGCAGTTGATGTTGCAAGTTCAGAGCCTGTATCTGCGCAGGGGCAGCAATGAGGTGCTGCACGACATTCACCTGCAGTTGCATCCGGGCCAGGTGGTGGGTGTGCTTGGCCCCAACGGTGCCGGCAAGAGCAGCCTGCTGGGTGTGCTGTGCGGTGAACTGGCGCCCGACCGTGGGCAGGTCACGCTGCAGGGCCGGCCTCTGGCCGACTGGGCCGGGCAGGAGCGGGCCAGGCGCCTGGCGGTGCTGCCGCAAGTGTCCAGCCTTGGCTTTTCGTTCCGGGTCGAGGAAGTGGTGGGCATGGGGCGCATGCCCCATGGCACCGGGCAGCGGCGCGATGCCGAAATTGTCGAGGCAGCCTTGCAGGCGGCAGATGCCTGGCACCTGGTAGAACGCAGTTACCTGGCGTTGTCCGGCGGCGAGCGGCAACGGGTGCACCTGGCCCGTGTGCTGGCGCAGCTGTGGCCGGGGGAAGAGGGCAGTACGTTGCTGCTCGACGAGCCAACCTCGATGCTCGACCCGCTGCATCAGCACACCACCTTGGAAGCTGTGCGCCGTTTCGCCGACTGTGGCGCCGCAGTGCTGGTGATCCTGCATGACCTGAACCTGGCGGCGCGTTACTGTGACCGTATTCTGTTGCTGGAGCAGGGGCGCTGTCATGCGTTTGCCGCGCCCGAAGACGTGCTGACGCCAGCGGCGTTGAAAGCGGTTTACGGAATCGATGTGCTGGTGCAGGCGCACCCGGAGCGTGGGCATCCGCTGATCATCGCCCGCTAGGAGGCATTGCCGATGCGTCATGTGCTGCTGTCCGGCTTATCGTTTTGCCTGATGTTGTCATTGGGTGGCTGCCAGGCCAGCTTGCCGCCATTGCCCGCTTGGCAGAGCAGCGAAGGGCGCACGCATGCCCAGTTGGGGCATATCATCGAGCTTGCCAGTGGTCAGGCGATCAGCGCCGAGCAACTGGTGCAGCGCCTGGCGGGCGCCCCCCGCGTGCTGGTGGGCGAGAAACACGACAACCCTGACCATCACGCGCTGCAGCTTTGGTTGCTGCAAGCATTACAAGCTCAGCGTGCCCAAGGCAGCCTGTTGCTGGAAATGCTGCAGCCGGAGCAGCAGCCTTTGGTCGACAAGGTTCAGGGGCTGCCTTTGCCGGCAGATCTGCCCAAGGCGCTGGCCTGGCAGGAGGGCTGGGATTGGCAGATGTATGGGCCAATCGTCACCGAAGCCTTGCAGCAGCGGGTGCCGTTGCTGGCAGCCAATATTTCGCCCGGCGAAATGCGTCAGGCCTATCGACAGCCGGCTTCGTTGCCAGGCGAAAAGTCCAATGCACCGGCGGTAAAAGCCGCCTTGTTGGAACAGGTGCGCGCCGGGCATTGCGGGATGCTGCCGGAAAGCCAGTTGCCAGCGATGCTGGCCGTGCAGCAGCAGCGCGACCGCCGAATGGCCGAGCGTGTGCTGGCGGCGCCGCAGCCGGCGCTACTGTTTGCCGGGGCCTATCACGTGCGCAAGGACCTGGGCATACCCTTGCACCTGGCAGACCTGGGGGCGTCGGGGGAGAGCAAGGTATTGCTGCTGGCCGAGGTGGGCGAGCAGGTCGAGCCAAGCGAGGCCGATTATGTGTGGTACACGGCGGCGATGCCGGAGCAGGATTATTGCGCGCAGCTACGGCGGTAGCCCTATAGAAATCACAGGCAAAAAAAGACCCGGCAAATTGCCGGGTCAATAACCGTGATTAGCCTGATGAGGAGATAATCTGAGAGTCCGAACCAGGGGCTCTTAGCTTATCCAACCAGTCTCGCGACCAGTTGTGATAATCATAACAATTCTCATTTAGCCGTCAATCCCCTTATCACGATTATTTTGGATTTTTTTGCGTAGGGCTTTTCGCGTCCAGTTGTTGGTTCAGTGCTTCCTTGCGTTCTAGCGGCAAATCGTTCCAGTGCATGTCCAGCAGGGCGCCTTCAATGGCGTACAACAGCACCTTCGATGCGCGGAACCCTCGTGTCTTCACGGCCTGGTAGGCACCCACCGCGCCCAGGCGGCGCAGATCCGATGCACTGTGGATGCCGGCTGCATGCAGCCACTGCGCAGAGGTCTTGCCAAGGTTCTTCAGGTGCTGCAATTCATCGTTCATCGAGCCTCCTTGCGATGGCTGAACGGGGAGTGGGGATAAATCGCGAGCAGGTCAGAGAGGAGTGTAGCGGGGGTTAAGAAATACGCGGCCTTTTGCCATCGGGGGCGACGAGATGACCTGAACCGGCCTTTTCGCGGGCTTGCCCGCTCCCACAGGTACAGCACAGCTTTCCAGGACTGTGTTGTACCTGTGGGAGCGGGCAAGCCCGCGAAGAGGCCGGTGCAGGGACGCGCTGAACTTACAGCCCAGGCAAGCGCTGGCGAATCTGCTCGATCACTTGGTCCATACTGCCGGCGGTCTGGGTATCGACCTGGGTGCTCTGTACCAGCTCCTGTGCATCAAGCGGCTCACGGCTGGCCTGTTGGGCCTTGACCACTTCCAGGGTGGCATCCGACGGGTCGCTGTTTTCTGCCTGACGCTGTTCCAGCCAGCTGGCAATGACCGCATCCGGTGCATGGCAGTCAAGGATCAGGAACGGCACCCCCGTCTGGCTGGCAACGTCCGCCGCAGCCTGGCGCTGCTCACGCTTGAGGTAGGTGGCATCCAGCACCACCGGGAAGCCAGCATGCAGCACGGTTGCCGCCACGTCGTGCAGGCGCTGGTAAGTCGCTGCATTGGCCTGCTGGTCATAGATTCCGGCGCTAAGCTGGCCGGCGTTGGCTTGTTGCTGCTCGCCGAACAGGCGTTTGCGCTCTACGTCCGAGCGCACGCGCACCGCACCCAGGGCCTCGACCATGCGCATGGCCACGTGGCTTTTGCCCACCGCCGAAACGCCGTGGGTGATGGCCAGCAGGCGCGACGGAATGGCGCTGTAGCTTTCGGCCAGGTTGGCGTAGTTGCGGTAGGTGCGCAGGGTGGTGGCACGCTGCACGCCATCGGCGTCGGCCGGCATGCTGAACAGGGCAACCTTGGCGCGCACCAGCGCGCGGTAGGCTTTGTAGAAATTGAGCAGTTCAAGGCCTTCGTAGTCGCCGGTCAGCTCCAGGTATTGGCTGATGAAGCGCCGGGCCAGGCATTTCAGGCCGCGGTCTTCCAGGTCCATGGCCAGGAAGCCGGTGTCGGCATAGACGTCGGTCAGGCGGAACGGCTCGTTGAATTCGATGCAATCGAAGATCACCACCTTGCCATCGATCAACGTGGCGTTGCCCAGGTGGATGTCACCGTGGCACTCACGGATGAAACCGTTGGCCTTGCGCTTTTCCAGCAGGCCATGCAGGCGCTCGAAGCTGCTGCGGGCCCAGGCCTGCAGGGCGTCGAGTTGCAACAGGTCGGCCTTGTCGCTGAGGAATGGGCGAATTTGCTCGAAGTTCTGCTCCACCGGCGCCATCACGCTGTCTGGCGTGCCCAGCGGGTGCTCCACCGGCACGCGTGGGGCCTGCAGGTGGAACTCGGCGATCTGCCGGGCCATCTGGTCGATGTGCGTGGCGTTCAGCTCGCCATTGGCCTGCAGGGTGCTGAGCATCTGCCCTTGGGGGAACTGGCGCATCTTCAGCGCGTACTCGATGGCTTCGCCTTCGCCACCGATCTGGGGGGCGTCGACGCTACCGGTGATCGGCAGCACTTCCAGGTACAGGCCTTCGGTCAGGCGCTGGTTCAGGCGCAATTCTTCGTTACAGAAATGCTGGCGCTGGTCCAGGCCGGTAAAGTCGAGAAAGCCGAAGTTCATCGGTTTCTTGACCTTGTAGGCGTACTCGCCGGTGAGCAGGACCCAGGAGATATGCGTCTCGATGAGCTGGAACCCATCCACGGGGTGAGGGTACAGGGCTGGGTTCTGCAACGCAGTGATAAGAGCTTGGCTCACGGCAAATCCTTCCGGGGCAAGGGAATTCGAATGCGCCATTATGGTCAATGGTGCCGTCCCTGCCTACCGCCGGGCCGTCTGTCCAGCCCTTGTAAAGTGCGTATAATCCGCCGCCATGACCCGAACTCGAAATCCCCGCACCCCTCAGAAACGCCCGACCGGCCGCTCCCGCGCCTGGCTGGGCTGGGCTTTGAAGCTCAGCCTGGTAGGCTTGGTGATCGTCGCCGGCTTCGCGGTTTACCTCGATGCCGTCGTCCAGGAGAAGTTCTCCGGCAAGCGCTGGACGATCCCGGCCAAGGTGTATGCCCGGCCGCTGGAGCTGTTCACCGGCCAAAAACTGAGCAAGAACGACTTCCTCACCGAGCTCGATGCGCTCGGCTATCGCCGTGAAAGCGCGGCCAACGGCCCGGGGGCGGCGGCTGTCAACGGCAATACCGTCGACCTCAATACCCGTGGTTTCCAGTTCTACGAGGGTATGGAGCCGGCGCAGTTCGTGCGGGTACGCTTCTCTGGCGATTACGTGGCAGGCCTTTCGGCTGCCAACGGCAAGGCGCTCGACGTGGTGCGGCTGGAGCCGCTGATGATCGGCGGTATCTACCCGAAAAACCTCGAAGACCGCATCCTGATCAAGATCGACCAGGTGCCGCCGTACCTGCTCGAAACCTTGGTGGCGACCGAGGACCGCGAGTTCTACAACCACTTCGGCGTATCGCCCAAGTCCATCGCCCGTGCCATGTGGGTCAACACCTCGTCCGGCTCGATGCGCCAGGGTGGCAGTACCTTGACCCAGCAGTTGGTGAAGAACTTCTACCTCAGCAGCGAACGCAGCCTCAGCCGCAAGCTGACCGAGGCGATGATGGCGATGCTGCTCGAGTTGCACTACGACAAGCGTGAAATCCTTGAGGCTTACCTCAACGAGGTGTTCGTTGGCCAAGACGGTCAACGCGCCGTGCACGGCTTTGGCCTGGCCAGCCAGTTCTTCTTCAGCCAGCCGCTGTCGGAGCTGAAACTGCACCAGATCGCCTTGCTGGTGGGCATGGTCAAAGGCCCGTCCTACTACAACCCGCGGCGTTATCCTGACCGTGCCCTGGCCCGCCGCAACCTGGTGCTCGACCTGGTGGCCGAGCAGGGCGTGGCCAGCCAGGCGGAGGTCGATGCGGCGAAGAAAATGCCGTTGGGCGTGACCAAGCGTGGCAGCCTGGCCGACAGCTCGTTCCCGGCCTTCCTCGACCTGGTCAAGCGTCAGTTGCGCCAGGACTATCGCGACGAAGACTTGACCGAAGAAGGCCTGCGCATCTTCACCAGCTTCGACCCGATCCTGCAGATGAAGGCCGAAACCTCGATGAGCGAAACCTTCAAGCGCCTGGCTGGCCGCAAGGGCGCTGACGAGGTGGAGTCGGCAATGGTGGTGACCAACCCGGAAACCGGTGAAGTGCAGGCGCTCATCGGCAGCCGGCAGGCAGGTTTCGCCGGCTTCAACCGGGCTATCGATGCTGTGCGGCCGATTGGCTCGCTGGTCAAACCGTCGGTGTACCTGACTGCATTGGAGCAACCGAGCAAATACACCCTCACCAGCTGGGTGCAGGATGAGCCATTTTCGGTCAAGGGGGCCGACGGCCAGGTCTGGCGCCCGCAAAACTATGATCGGCGCCCGCATGGCACCATCTACCTGTACCAGGGGCTGGCCAACTCGTACAACCTGTCCACCGCCAAGCTTGGCCTGGAAGTGGGTGTGCCCAATGTGATCAAGACCATTGGCCGGCTCGGGGTGAATGTCGACTGGCCTGCGTTCCCGGCCATGCTGCTGGGGGCCGGCGGCATGTCGCCGATGCAGGTTGCGACCATGTACCAGACCATCGCCAACGGCGGTTTCAACACGCCGATGCGCGGAATCCGCAGCGTGCTCACCGCCGAGGGCGAGCCGCTCAAGCGCTACCCGTTCCAGATTCAACAAACCTTCGACCCGGGTGCCATCTACCTGGTGCAGAACGCCATGCAGCGGGTAATGCGCGAAGGTACTGGGCGTTCGGTGTACAACACCCTGCCGCGTTCGCTGACCCTGGCGGGCAAGACCGGTACCAGTAACGACTCGCGTGACAGTTGGTTCTCCGGCTTCAGCCAGGACTTGCTGGCTGTGGTGTGGATGGGCCGTGACGATAACGGCAAAACGCCATTTACCGGCGCCACGGGTGCCCTGCAGGTGTGGACCAGCTTCATGAAGAAGGCCGACCCGCTGCCGCTGGATATGCCGCAACCGGATAACGTGGTGCAGGCCTGGATCGACCCTTACACTGGCCATGGGTCCGACGGCAGCTGTCCGGGAGCGGTGCAGATGCCGTATATTCGCGGCAGTGAACCGCCCGCCGGCGCGACCTGTGGCGGCGAGGAGAATCCAGTTGATTCGGTCATGGACTGGGTCAAAGGCTGGATGAATTAAGCACAGGCTGCATTGATGAGGTGTGACGTGAACAAGTGGCTGTTTCCTGCCGTGACGGCGTTGGCTGTGCTCCAGGGGTGCTCCAGCGTCCCGCGCGGCAATATTCCGGTGGTCGATTCGAGCACCCGCGTGTCCAACAGCGAACGCGTGACGGCCAACCGTTCGGCGGGTGGCTATAACACGGGCACTGCCCAGGCGCAGACGCTACCGGAAGATTCCGGCGTCACCGTGATGATCCCGCAAGGCGCAGGCGCTGCGGGCATCCAGACGTTCCCGGCAGCGAATGGTGCGGCGCCGATCACGACTTCGCCGATTACCCCGGGGCCGATCACTACTGGCCCTGTCAATTCGGCACCGATCACCACTAATCCCAACCCGATTGCCGACGAACCGTTCGACATCGCCGCAATGAACAGTGCCCCGCAAAGCACCAGCGCGCCTACCGGCATCCCGCGTAGCAGCGCCGCCGGTGGCCTTTCGGCCGACGAGCAGTTGGACGGCCCGGTGCTGGCACTGCTGACCACCGCCAAGACTCAGCAGGGCAGTGGCGACTTCAACGGTGCCGCCTCGAGCCTGGAACGTGCCCAGCGCATTGCTCCGCGTGAGCCGCAGGTGCTGTACCGCCTGGCCCAAGTGCGCCTTTCGCAAGGTGATGCCGCGCAGGCCGAACAACTGGCGCGCCGTGCCCTGACCTACGCCAACGGCCGCCCAAGCCTGCAGGCGGAGCTATGGAACACCATCGCCCAGGCGCGCGAAAAGCAGGGCGACAGCGCTGGCGCTGCACTGGCCCGGCAGAAGGCGCGGGTCAATTCGTGATGATCGAGCAACGCATTCTGGATATTGCCGACCACCTGCTGCTGATCGAACGTGAACTGCAGGTGCAAGGCTGGTGGGATGACGAGCCGCCAAGTGACGAGGCGCTGGCCAGTACCGTGCCGTTCGCCGTCGATACCCTCAGTTTCGAGCAATGGTTGCAATGGATCTTCCTGCCGCGCATGAAGATCATTGTCGAGCTGGGCCACCCGCTGCCCAATGCCTCGGGCATCCTGGTCATGGCCGAAACCGTGTTTACCGACCGGCCGGAGCAAAGTCGCGAGCTGCGGCGCCTGTTGGCAGCTTTTGACCAATTGATCGCTGCTTCCGCCTGATTTCTTCAGTTTTTTCGTCAAGGGCCGCAGATTGTGGCCCTTTTTTTTGGAAATCTTCTTAAATCTGCTGCTGAAGCGATTTTTAGTGGTGGCAGGAATTCATCTTGGGGGAAAATTGGCAATAATTTTTCTTGACTTGTTGGCGCCGAATCACAAGAATCCAACTTCCGCTGTAGAGGGACTGCCAGAAGCAGACCCGCTAAGCAGATCATGAGGTGCACACCCGCGCCGACCTGTTACACCCCGCAACGCGTTACCTCGCGCTGGGTGGGAAACCCCCGCAACACTCTGGGGAGCTCCCAATACTTGCTCAGTCAGTGCTGACGTTCGCTCATGCTCTGCTTGGCAGTAAACCTATTAAGACCCGTCCAGTGAGGGCGGTATTCTGGCGTTTTAGAGGTGAACAACGTGGAGCTTTTATCTGGCGCTGAGATGGTCGTCCGCTTCTTGCGTGACGAAGGCGTTAAGCACATCTACGGGTACCCTGGTGGTGCTCTCCTGCATGTTTACGACGCACTGTTCAAAGAACCGGAAGTGGAACACATCCTGGTTCGCCACGAGCAGGCGGCAACCCATATGGCGGACGGCTACGCCCGCGCCACCGGCAAGGCCGGTGTGGTGCTGGTAACCTCCGGCCCGGGCGCGACCAATGCCATTACCGGTATTGCCACCGCCTACATGGACTCGATTCCAATGGTCATCCTGTCCGGCCAGGTGCCTAGCACCATGGTGGGCACCGATGCCTTCCAGGAAACCGACATGATCGGTATCTCGCGGCCGATCGTGAAGCACAGCTTCATGATCAAGAACCCGACCGAGATCCCTGAAGTTCTGAAAAAAGCTTTCTACCTGGCGCAATCCGGCCGCCCAGGTCCAGTCGTGGTCGACATTCCAAAAGATATGACCAACCCGGCTGAGAAGTTCGAATACGTCTACCCCAAAAAGGTCAAGCTGCGCTCCTACAGCCCGGCGGTCCGCGGCCACTCTGGCCAGATCCGCAAGGCTGCCGAGATGCTCCTGGCTGCCAAGCGCCCGATTGTCTACGCCGGTGGTGGCGTGATCCTCGGTGGTGGCTCCGAAGCCCTGACCGAGATCGCCAAATCGCTGAACCTGCCAGTCACCAACACCCTGATGGGGTTGGGCGGCTTCCCAGGTACCGACCGCCAGTTCCTCGGCATGCTCGGCATGCACGGCAGCTACACCGCCAACATGGCCATGCACAATGCCGACGTGATCTTCGCCGTTGGTGCTCGTTTCGACGACCGTGTGGTCAACGGCCCGGCCAAGTTCTGCCCGAATGCCAAGATCATTCATGTCGATATCGACCCGGCGTCGATCTCGAAGATGATCAAGGCCGACGTACCAATCGTTGGCCCGGTCGACAGCGTGCTCAGCGAAATGCTCGGCATCCTCAAGGAAATCGGCGAGCAGCCTGACAAGGCGGCACTGGGTGCCTGGTGGAAGCAGATCGACGAGTGGCGTGGCAATGGTGAGTTGTTCCCTTACGACAAGGGCGACGGCAATGTCATCAAGCCGCAGAAAGTCATCGAGACGCTGTGCGAAGTGACTAATGGTGATGCTTTCGTCACCTCCGACGTTGGTCAGCACCAGATGTTCGCGGCGCAGTACTACCGCTTCAACAAGCCAAACCGCTGGATCAACTCCGGTGGCCTGGGCACCATGGGCTTCGGCTTCCCGGCGGCGATGGGCGTCAAGCTCAACTTCCCGGACCAGGACGTGGCCTGCGTGACTGGCGAAGGCAGCATCCAGATGAATATCCAGGAGCTGTCCACCTGCATGCAGTACGGCTTGCCGGTGAAAATCGTCAACCTGAACAACGGTGTGTTGGGCATGGTCCGCCAGTGGCAGGACATGGCTTACAACGGTCGTCACTCGCACTCGTACGTCGAGTCGCTGCCTGATTTCATCAAGCTGGCCGAGGCCTATGGCCATGTGGGCATCCGCATCACCAGCCTGAAGGACCTCAAGCCGAAGCTGGAAGAAGCGTTTGCGATGAAGGACCGCCTGGTGTTCATCGACATCGCGGTTGACCGCAGCGAGCACGTCTATCCGATGCAGATCAAGGATGGCTCGATGCGTGACATGTGGCTGAGCAAGACGGAGCGTACCTGATATGCGGCACATCATTTCCCTGCTGCTGGAAAACGAACCAGGTGCGTTGTCCCGTGTGGTCGGCCTGTTCTCCCAGCGCAACTACAACATTGAAAGCCTGACCGTGGCGCCGACCGAAGACCCGACCCTGTCGCGTCTGACGCTGACCACCGTTGGCCATGACGAAGTGATCGAACAGATCACCAAGAACCTGAACAAGCTGGTCGAAGTGGTCAAGCTTGTCGACCTGTCGGAAAGCGCTCACATCGAGCGTGAACTGATGCTGGTCAAGGTCAAGGCCACCGGTGCCCAGCGCGCCGAGATCAAGCGCACCACGGATATCTTCCGTGGCCAGATCGTCGACGTGACCGCCAGCGTGTACACCGTGCAGCTCAGTGGTACCAGCGACAAACTGGACAGCTTCATCCAGGCGATCGGCACTGCATCGATTCTCGAAACCGTGCGCAGCGGCGTTACCGGCATTGCCCGTGGCGACAAAGTGCTCAGCATCTAAATTCAAAAATTAGCGATGGCTCCGCAGGGGCCGAGATATAACCAGGGGTATTTTCATGAAAGTTTTCTACGATAAAGACTGCGACCTTTCCATCATCCAGGGCAAGAAAGTCGCAATCATCGGTTACGGCTCCCAGGGCCACGCTCAGGCGTGCAACCTGAAGGACTCCGGTGTAGACGTTACCGTCGGTCTGCGTAAAGGTTCGGCTACCGTTGCCAAGGCTGAAGCCCACGGCCTGAAAGTTGCTGACGTTGCTACCGCTGTCGCTGCGGCTGACCTGGTCATGATCCTGACCCCGGACGAGTTCCAGGGCGCTCTGTACAAGAACGAAATCGAGCCGAACATCAAGAAGGGCGCCACCCTGGCCTTCTCCCACGGCTTCTCGATCCACTACAACCAGGTTGTTCCGCGTGCCGACCTCGACGTGATCATGATCGCGCCGAAAGCTCCGGGCCACACCGTTCGCTCCGAGTTCGTCAAAGGCGGCGGCATCCCTGACCTGATCGCTATCTACCAGGACGCTTCGGGCAACGCCAAGAACGTTGCACTGTCCTACGCTTCGGGCGTAGGCGGCGGCCGTACCGGCATCATCGAAACCACCTTCAAGGACGAGACCGAAACCGACCTGTTCGGTGAGCAAGCCGTTCTGTGCGGCGGTACCGTCGAGCTGGTCAAAGCCGGTTTCGAAACCCTGGTCGAAGCTGGCTACGCGCCGGAAATGGCCTACTTCGAGTGCCTGCACGAACTGAAGCTGATCGTTGACCTCATGTACGAAGGCGGCATCGCCAACATGAACTACTCGATCTCCAACAACGCCGAATACGGTGAGTACGTCACTGGCCCGGAAGTCATCAACGAAGAATCCCGCAAGGCCATGCGCAACGCTCTGAAGCGCATCCAGGACGGCGAGTACGCGAAGATGTTCATCTCCGAAGGTGCTACCAACTACCCATCGATGACCGCCAAGCGTCGCAACAACGCCGCTCACGGCATCGAAATCATCGGCGAGCAGCTGCGCTCGATGATGCCGTGGATCTCGGCTAACAAAATCGTCGACAAGACCAAGAACTAAGTCTTATCGAAAGATGAAAAACGCGGCTTCGGCCGCGTTTTTTCGTTCTGGCAGCCCGCTTCTGGTATAAAGCAGACCAGTGGCCTGCTGTCAGAACCTGTTTCGCGGGCCCGTGTCGAACATTTTCCATCCTGTTGCAAGGTACCCTCCATGAGCGAACGTCCCGAAGAGCCGAACAAGCCCTCCGACGCCGAAAGCCTGCTACCTGTCGATGAGCACGTTGAAGAAGGGCATGACGCCGAAGGCCGCAAGGTGCGCCACCGTGGCATCTACTTGCTGCCCAACCTGTTTACCACCGCCAACCTGTTTGCCGGGTTCTATTCCATCATCAGCTCGATGAGCGCACAGAGCGCCCTGAGCGCCGGTGACCCGCGTGAGGCGAGCAAATACTTCGCCTTTGCCGCCATTGCCATCTTCGTGGCCATGGTGCTCGACGGCCTGGACGGCCGCGTTGCGCGCATGACCAATACCCAGAGTGCCTTCGGTGCCGAGTACGACTCGCTGTCGGACATGGTCGCCTTCGGCGTGGCTCCGGCCTTGCTCGCCTTTGGCTGGGCGCTGGGTGACATGGGCAAGGTCGGCTGGATGGTCGCCTTCATCTATGTGGCCGGTGCCGCACTGCGTCTGGCCCGTTTCAATACCCAGGTCGGTACCGCCGACAAGCGCTACTTCATCGGCCTGGCCAGCCCGGCTGCCGCCGGCGTGGTGGCGGGGACCGTATGGGCGTTCAGCGACTACGGTATCCAGGGCTCCAAGCTGTCGTTCCTGGTGGCGCTGCTGGTGGCTGCTGCTGGCATGCTGATGGTCAGCAATATCAAGTACAACAGCTTCAAGGAGCTGGACCTCAAAGGGCGCGTGCCGTTCGTGGCGATCCTGGCCGTGGTGCTGGTGTTTGCCGTGGTGTTCAGCGACCCACCGCGCATCCTGCTGCTGATCTTCCTTGCCTATGCGGCGTCCGGGCCGATCCAGTTCCTGTTGAAGGCGCGTCGGCGCAAAGCGTAAAAAACGCTTAATGCTGGAATAACCCTCCGGCTCCATAGTCTTACTGGTATACCCGTTATCCAGTGCTGTGGAGCCGCCCATGCTCATCAAGCTTCCCCGGTCGTCCGAGTGCAAGTCATCGGAGATCACTCCCGAAGGCATCTACCTTTCTCGTCGCACCCTGCTGGGTGGCTCATTGGCTGGCCTGGCGCTGGGCGCCTTGCCGAGCGGAGTGGGGGCCGCGGAAGTTTCGCGTTATGCCGACGTGCAGGCCGGCGCCGCACCGGCCTGGTTCGCTGGCAAGCTCGCCGCCACGCATTGGCAGGCCGTGACGGTAAAGGGCGAGGCGATCACGCCGTTCAAGGACGCCACCCACTACAACAATTTTTACGAGTTCGGGCCCGATAAAGGCGACCCGGCAGCCAACGGCGACAGCCTGAAGACCGAGCCGTGGTCGATTGTGGTGGATGGCGAGGTCGGCAAGCCCGGGCGCTACGCGCTGGAAGATTTCGTCAAGCCCTATCAGCTTGAAGAGCGGATCTATCGGCTGCGGTGCGTTGAGGCGTGGTCGATGGTCATTCCGTGGCTGGGGTTTCCCCTGGCGCAAGTGCTCAAGCAGGTCGAGCCGACCTCCAAGGCGCGTTATGTACGCTTTGAGACGTTGCAGGATCCCGAGCACATGCCGGGGCAGCGTTCAGGGTTTGCCCTGATCGACTGGCCCTACAGAGAAGGCTTGCGTCTGGATGAAGCTATGCACCCATTGGCTATCCTGGCGGTGGGCATGTATGGACGGGAGTTGCCCAACCAGAACGGCGCGCCGCTGCGGCTGGTGGTGCCATGGAAGTATGGTTTCAAGAGCATCAAGTCGATCGTGCGTATCAGCCTGGTGGCCGAACAGCCCGGCACTACCTGGGAAGGGCTGGCGCCGGATGAGTATGGTTTCTATGCCAATGTGAACCCGACGGTCGATCACCCGCGCTGGAGCCAGGCGCGCGAGCGGCGGCTACCCAGTGGGCTATTCAGCCCCAATGTGCGGGAGACGCAGATGTTCAATGGCTACGCCGATGAAGTGGCGTCACTGTATACCGGGCTTGATCTGCGGAAGAACTATTGATGCGCTATCCCTGGTTGCGCCTGGCCATCTTCGTTGTGGGAAGCTTGCTCCCGGCGTGGTGGCTGTATGAGGCGGCGACGAACCTGCTGGGGCCAGACCCCGGCAAGATAATGATGGATCGCCTGGGGCTTGGGGCGCTCACCTTCCTGTTGGTGACCTTGAGCATGACGCCGCTTCAGAAGCTGACGGGCTGGTCGGGCTGGGTCGTGGTGCGCCGGCAGCTAGGGCTGTGGGTGTTTGCCTATATAGTGCTGCACATCCTGGCCTACCTGTTCTTTATCCTGGGGCTGGACTGGGGGCAGTTGGCGGTGGAGCTGCGCAAGCGGCCTTACATTATTGTGGGGGCGCTGGGGTTCCTCGGGTTGTTGGCCTTGGCGGTGACTTCGAATCGTTATAGTCAGCGCCGATTGGGCGCGCGATGGAAGAAGCTGCACCGGTTGGTGTATGGGGTGCTTGGCTTGGGGCTGCTGCATTTCCTGTGGATCGTGCGTTCGGATCTACGGGAGTGGGCGATCTATGCATTTATTGGTGCTGTGCTGATGGTGTTGCGGATACCTGTTGTTTCACGGGTTCTTCCCAGGGTTGTCAGGCGGTCGGGGAGGGCGGTGTGAGTGAATGCTTGCCTTGGGTTCTTTGGCGCCTATGAGATCGAGCGCCGCCCGCGCGGCGCATCGCGAGCTTTGCTCGCTCCTACGTTTGTTTCGGGCCAGTGTTGCCTGTGCCATTTGCGCGCGACCGCCTTGTTGGTACAACGCGGTATCACGACAGGCGCCAAGGCGTACGCGCGAAAATCCCCCAGGAATAATTGGCCCGAAATAAACGTAGGAGCGAGCAAAGCTCGCGATGCGCCGCGCGGGCGGCGC